>NZ_JBHUIP010000003.1:0-147963 GCF_042683105.1 Lacibacterium aquatile | reverse complement strand
CCAAAATGCAAACGGCCCCGGTCGAAACCAGGGCCGCCTCTCGCAAATCAGTTTCTGCGCATCAGCCGCCGTTGCCGCCACCCGCCAGATTGGCGGGCATGCCATCGACTTTCGCATCCAGACCCTGCTTCAGGGTATTCAGGTGGAACTCTCGGATGCGGTGGTTGATCGGGTCGCTGATGAAGGCGCTATCGCCGACGATGGCCAGGTTCGGCGTCGGAGTCGGCGCGCCATAGGCGCAATCGAAAGCGGATACCGCGTCGAAGGAGGCTACTTCCTTCCAGGTCGGCGCGATCTCGTAAACGCGGAATTTGCCATCGGGGGTCAGATTGGCGACGCGCTTGCCATCCGGCGTGATCTCGAACTGGCAGACAGGCTGGTTGCCGGGAACCACGAAGGCGTCGGCCCCCGTCAAAGCCTTCACCGCCGGATCGATCCGCAGCAGAGCGTCATAGGGGCGGCCGTCGGTGCCATAGTTCCCGACCATGAAGCGGCCGGTAGCCTGTGCCTTAATGGTCGATGTCCGCCGCTCGTCCGGATAGGCGAGCTTGCTGGAGGTCCAGGCACTCTTGGCATCCCGCTGCAGGATCAGGATCCCGCCGTCCTTTTCCGCCCCTTGCGCATTGCAGCCGAACGCATGGACGTCCTTCAGCGCGGCATGCCCGTGGAAGAGTTTGCAGGAACGGTCCGCCTTCGAGACATCGTTGAAGGACGCGACCTGCTTCCAACCCTGGCCCCGGTTCAGCACTTCGAACCCATTGGGGCGCGATGAGGCCTTCTGATCATCGCCCTTGGCATAGGCAGGGTTCGGGACCGACAGAATCCATTCGTCCTTGCCGACCGGGATCGCGATCCCATGTTGGGGCGCCGGACTTTTCCAGACATCGACTTTCGGCTTGTCGCTGCCGAGCGTATCCGTTTCGATCAGAACCGCCTTCGGATCACTCTTGCGTTCCCAAGGACGCTGTCCGTCATAGAACAAAGCCAGCCAGCCATGCTCGGACACCACGTGGGCAGGCTTATCGCCCGTAAACTGCGTCGGCAGCAGGCGCACCGCCCCCTTGTCGATATCGACATGGTCGCCATGGGATTCCCGGGTCAGTCCGGTATCCAGGACTAGCAGCGTGCCGTCCTGGTCGTTGGTTTTGACGACCATATACCGGCCGCCTTCGACCGGCGCAAAACCGGGATTCGCCTTCGGCACCGGCAGCCGATGGGTGACCTCGTAGCTATCAAGGTCAAGGACGCCGATCTCCGCCTTTTCATGATCGGCGAAAATCAGGCGACCGCGCGACACGGGGTGATCATGGGCCTGCGCCAGCGTGGACGCCGCCAGCAAGGAAGACAGGAGACCTGCACGGAGAATGATGTTCTGCATCGCTAACCTCGTTTATAGGGAGGTCGGGACGGTAATTGTTACTTTATAACATATCAACAATTTTCAACGAAGCGCCCTTCCTGGACAGCGCAACCTCTGCCGCTACAAAGCGCGTGATTTTTTTCCAACAAGAGTCGCTCAGACCCTTGCCCGCCCCAGATCGGTCTTTTTTCACTTCATACTTTCGCTAACAATTCAGAGGGCGCCGGTCACGGGTCGCCAGAGCAATACACACAAAGAACATATCACCATCTCCGGCGAGGAGATTCAGCCGCCGACACAGTCTTTGTGTCGTTTACGGGCCAAAACTGTTCTGGATTCGAAAACGCATCATGAAGACATGGCATTCAAAGATAGCTCTTCTGCGGGGTCGGCCAACTGGTTGGGCCTGGCTGCTGCCCCTCTTGATCCTTCTCGCGACGGCACCGGATATTGCCTTCGCGTCGGACAGCGGCATGCCTTGGGAGGGGCCGCTGAACCGTGTGATTGCGAGCCTGACGGGTCCGGTTGCGCGCGGGATCGGGGTTCTGGCGATTGTGGGGGCGGGGCTTGCGATTGCCTTTGGCGAGGGGGGAGCTGGGGTCAAGCGGTTGCTGCAGGTGGTGCTGGGCCTGTCGATTGCCTTCACGGCGTCGAGTTTCCTGCTGGGTCTGTTCGGCGTCGCCAGCGGCTATAGCCTATGAAGGAAGTGGCGGGATATCGGGTGCCGGTACACCGCGCGGTGATGTTTCCCTCGCTGCTGGGAGGCGCACCCCGGCAGTTCACCATCCTTAATGCCACGGTGTTCGGCGCCCTGGCCCTGGGGCTTCAGGTCTGGTGGGCCGCCCTGCCCGGTCTTGCCCTGCATCTGATTGCCGTCCGATATGCCCGCCGGGACCGCTGGTTCTTCGACTGCCTGCTGCGACACATGCGCCAGGCCCGCTGGTACGACAGGTAGGCCATGTTCAATCTGGCCGAATATCGCAGACACCCTGACCGGCTGGCCGACCTTCTGCCCTGGGCTATGCTGGTCGCGCCCGGCGTCGTGCTGAACAAGGACGGATCCTTTCAGCGCAGTTTCCGCTTCGAAGGCCCCGACATCGCCCGTGGTGATATGCGCCGTCAGGTCGCGATCCATGCCCAGCTCAATGCCATTCTGCGCACGCTCGGCGACGGCTGGGCCGTCTATATCGAGATGCGCCGCCGCCCCTATCGTCCCGGCACGCCTTCGAACGATTTCCCCGATCCTGCCAGCTGGCTGATCGAGCAGGAGCGCCACGCCCAGTTCAACAGCGACCAGAGCCTCTTCGTCACCGAACGCTATCTGACCCTGCAGTATCTCCCCCCCAGCGATAGCAGCAACCGCCTCGACCGCTCGCTCTTTGGTCGGGGTGCCGTGGAGGGCGGCATGGCAGCAGAACTGCTGGCTTTCGAGGATCGCACCACCAAGCTGGCCGAACGGCTGGCAGACCTGCTGCTGGATGTCCTGCCCCTGGGGGATGATGCCACCCTGGCCTATCTCGATGACTGCGTATCCAGCCGCTCGCGTCCCCTGAAGGCCGCCGAGCAGTATCTCTATCTCGATGCCATTCTGGGTGACGAGGCCCTGGTGGGTGGGGTCGAACCCCGGCTGGGAGAGCGTCCGCTGCGCAGCCTGTCCATTCTGGGCCTGCCCGGCACGACAACTCCCAGTCTGCTGGCCGACCTCAGCCGTCTAGCTTTCTCATTTCGCTGGATGACCCGTTGGCTGCCGCTTGACCGTCATCAGGCCGAGAAGGCGCTCACCACCTATCGGCGCCATTGGTTTTCCAAACGCAAAGGCATTCTGACCCTGCTGCAGGAAAGCCTGACCCGGTCCGAAAGTCCGCTGGTGGATACCGGCGCCCTGGATCAGGCAAGCGATGCCGACGAAGCCTTGCGCGTGATCGGCGACGATCTGGTCTCCTTTGGTTATTACACCGGCGTCGTCACAATCACCGACCCTGACCCCGACCGCAGCGCCACCTGTCTCAAGACGGTTGAACGGCTACTCACCAATGCGGGCGCAGCCGTTGCGGTGGAGCGGATCAACGGGGTCGAAGCGTGGCTGTCCTCCTTGCCCGGCCATGCCTATGCCAACGTGCGCGGCCTGCTGATCCACAGCCTCAACCTCAGCCACCTTGTACCGCTGACCGGGGTCTGGACGGGCGCTTTCCGCGACAGGCATTTCCGGGACGCGCCGGTGATGCAGCTGGTCACCGAGGGCCATAATCCTTTCGGCCTGCCCCATAATATCGGCGATATCGGCCATAAGCTGGTCATCGGGCCGACCGGCAGCGGCAAGTCCGCTTTTCTGGCGTTTTATGCCGCCCAGTTCCGCCGTTATCCAGGCGCGCGGGTGGTGATTTTCGAGCGTGGGGAATCCGCTCTCGTCACCACGCTCACCGTCGGCGGCAAGGCCTATCGGTTGGGCGAGGGCTCCGACACGGGACTCCAGCCCCTGGCAGGGGTCGATGACGAGAACGAGCGGCGCTGGGCGCTGGACTGGCTGACCGATATCCTGATGCGCGACGGGATCGATTGCGACACGGCCCAGCGCCAGGCTCTCTGGCTTGCGCTTACCGATCTTGCTCGCTTCGAACCCGCCCGCCGCACCATCGGTGCTCTACGGCTGCTGGTCCAGGATCAGATCCTGCGCGACGGTCTTGCCGCCTGGAGCGGCGATGGCCCCTATGCCGCCCTGCTGGACGGTAATCGCGACGGAATCGAAACCGCCGACTGGCTGTGTTTTGAGATCGAAACTCTGCTGGATCGCCCCCGTCTGGCCCAGGCCGTCCTGGATGTACTGCTGCACCGGATCGACCAGAGGTTTGACGGCACGCCGACCCTCATCATCCTGGACGAAGCCTGGCGTCTGCTGGACGATCCGACCTTCACCAACCGTCTGCGCACCTGGATGAAGACCGCCCGCAAGGCGAACGTCGGGGTGATCTTCGCCACCCAATCCTTTGCCGATATTCTGGACCGCGATATCTGGACGGCTATCGTCGAAAGCTGTCCGATGCAGATCCTGCTGCCCAATGCCGCCGCCGAAGCTCCGGAAAGCCAGGAGATCTATCGCCGCCTTGGCCTTGGCGACCACGAGATCCAGGCCCTGGCGACGGCGGTCCCCAAACGCGACTACTACGTCCGCGCCCCCGAAGGCTCCCGCATGGTCGAACTGGGACTGGGCGAAGTGGCTCTGGCCTTCTGCGGCGCTGGATCGACCGAGGATCGGCAGAAGGCCCGCAAAATTGCAAAAGACGGAAATTTCCCCGCTGACTGGCTCGCCGAACGCGGTCTGGCCGACCTGATCCCCCATCTTGAGCATTTCGGAAGAGAGGGGACGCACCATGCGGTTTCGTGACGGCACCCCGCCGAATTTCCGCGCCGACCCGGCGCCCGAAGGCCGCTATCTGCAGGCCCGCCAGGAATGGGACGACCGCATCGGATCCGCCCGCGCCCAGGCGGCCAACTGGCGGCGGGCCTTCTTCGCCATCATGCTGCTCTGCGTCATCCTGGCTGGCGGTCTGGTGGCTCTTAGCTTGCGACCCCAGATCATGCCCTACATCGTGGAAGTTGGAACCAACGGCCGTGTGCTGAATGTCGCCTCTTTACCTCGTCAGAACAGCCCAACCGACGCCCAGATCGCCCTCACCCTCCATCAGTTCGTCCAACGCATCCGGGCGGTGCCGATGGATACAGTCCTGCTCCGCCGCAACTGGCTTGAAGCTTACGCCTTCTTGTCGGAATCCGGCGGCACGACGCTCACGCAGCTTGCAGAAAAAGAGCAGACCTTCAGCCGCGCCGGACGCGATCGGGTGGAGGTCATGATCCAGGACACTCTCAAGCAGACCCCCAAGACCTTCCAGGTCGCTTGGCGCGAAACGCTCTATGGCTTGGGTGGGGACAAAGGCAAATCCCGCGAGATGGTCGGCACCTTCCAGGTGTCTCCAGGGGATACCCAGGACCCCGAGAAACTGAAACTCAATCCCTTCGGTGTTTCCATCACCGCCTTTACGATCACCGAAAGTAAGCCGCTGCAATGACCCGGTCGCTTCGCCCCCTTCTCTTTGCGCTCCTGCCGCTGGTGACCGCCTGCACAGACCTGGATGGCTTTTTGGGGCAATCGAAGCCGGTCACCACAACAGCCAGTTACCAACCGGCCACCCTGGCGACCGCTCAAACCGCGATTGTCTCTGAACCTCTGGCTTCTCCGCCCCGGATCGAACCGCCCCCCGCGCCGCCGCAGAAGATCACTCCCAAATTGCGCGACGCCGCGGCCGTCGATCAGGCCAATGCTGCCGCTCAGCAAGGGCCGAAGTCTGAGCAGTTCATCAATGCCATTATGACCTATGACTGGGTCGAGGGCGTGCAGTATCAGGTCTACACCGCCCCGCCCCGCATCACCGACATCGGGTTTGAAGAGGGCGAAACCATCGTCTCCTTCGGCGCTGGCGATACCATCCGCTGGAAGGTGGCAAAGACCTGGAGCGGCGAAGGGCGCAAACGCCAGGAACATCTCCTGATCAAGCCGCTGGCCCCCGATCTCGACACCTCCCTGATCGTGACCACCAGCCGACGCTCCTATCACCTCCGCCTGCGCTCCTTTGCCGAAACCGCCATGGTCGCCGTCCGCTGGCAATATCCCAAAATCGACCTCTTCGAGGCCGAGGCGGAGATGCCAGAAAACGCTCCGCCCCATGCCGACGATCTGTCCTTTGGTTATGAGGTCACGTCGAAATCCGACACACCTCCCCGCTGGATGCCCAGGGCGGTCTATGACGACGGCCGCAAGATTTATATCCGCTTCCCCGCCGCCTTCGCCGCCACGGAAGCTCCCGTCCTCTATGTCATGAACGGGCAGGATAGCCAGATGGTGAATTATCGGGTGCAGGGGAACCTCTACATCGTCGACCGGCTCTTCGAGACCGCCCAATTGCGCGTCGGTCAGCAGAGCCAGACCGTCGTCGACATCAGGCGGACCGATTAGATGGCGGACAATCCCGACAAGAACCGTTGGCGCAACCTCCCCACCGGCATCAAGGGGCTCGGCAAAGGCCCCGTTATCATCGGCGCCGCCGTGGTCGCAGGTCTCATTATGGCAGCGCTCCAACAGGCGACTTCGGACAACGCGAGAGAACGGCCCCCGGAGCGGGTGCAACTGCCGACGCAGATCCCTTTGCCGAACGGTCTCGAACGGCTGCCGTCGAGTTACGCGGACCTGCCGGTCACGCCCCCTCAACCACCTCCGGCCCCGGTCGACGAAGCCACCCGCACTCAGGCTGCCGAACTGGAGCGACGGACCCGCGAACTGGAAGCCGCCTTGCGCCTCGCTAACGAGCGGATCGAGGCCCTGCAACAACAGCCCCCCGCCTTGGCACCACCGCCATCCGATATGACGCAGATGGCTCCACCGCCGCCGGTAGAGGATGACAAGGCGCGTGCCGTCGCCTCCGACATTTTTTTTGGCAGCAGCGGACCGGCAGCCCAGGGTGGTCTTGCGCCGACCGGGGGTGGGGAGGCGACGGACGGAGATCCAGCCGCCAGGGCAGCCCCCCGCGGCGGTGTCGACACATCCGCACTGGCGGAATTTCAACCGAGCCCGAGCCCCTATCTGCTGTCCGCCGGGACCGTCATTCCCGCCAGCCTCGTCACCGGCATCAACTCCGACCTTAAAGGCCTTGTAGTCGCCCAGGTGCGCGAGAATGTCTATGACACCCCCAGGGGCCGCCATCTCCTGATCCCACAAGGCGCCCGCCTGATCGGGCGGCTGGGTGAAATCCCGCAGTTCGGCGAGGATCGCGTCGGTGTGACGTTCGAGCGGATCATCCGCCCTGATGGCTCCTCCATCCGTCTGGCCGACACATCCGGCGGTGACGGCACAGGCGCCAGCGGCCTCGCCGATCAGGTCAATAATCACTATGGCCAGATGGTCGTCGGCGCCCTGCTGTCGGCCTTCCTGAACGTCGGCATCCGCTCCACTGCCGGCAATGTGCGCGGCGACTATCCGACAGTGGGCCAGGATGCCGCCGCGGCTGCCGGAACCGGCGCCGGGCAGGTCGGCAATGCCTTCACCCAGCGCGCCATGGCAAGGCCCCCGACCATTACCGTCGCCCCCGGCTTCTCCTTCAGCGTCATCGTCGGCCAGGATCTGGTTCTGCCACCCTGGAAACAGAAATGAAGGCGGCCATAGCCCTGCTGCTGCCGGTGGTCTTGGCGCCCGTTGCTCAGGCGCAGACCAATGCATCCTCACCCTCGCCCCCGCCCGCCCAGACCCTGCCGGATCGGACCAGCGGCCCCGTGTCCCCATCTGCCATGAGACCCCGCAGCCCGGATCGTCCCGATCACTGGTTCTATGACATGCTCGACAGAAGCGACGCGCGTCATCTGATCGGCAAGACGCCGACGCGGCGCACACCCCCGTCGCGGCAATGACACCATGGCCTTCGACCCCGAACGGCTCACCCTCTTCAGCGACGGCATTCTGGGAACGGCGTCCAGTTTCATCGGAACCGCCCAGCAGGCGGGCCTCTCTCTGCTGGGACTATTTGCGGTGCTGGATCTCGTCCTGTTCGGGCTTGCTGTGGCGTTGGGGCAACGGAACCTGCTGGCCAAGGGGATCTGGAAGCTGCTGCTGATCGGCGTTGTGTTGCTGCTGGTGCGCGACGGGGGATATCTGATCGATATCCTGTTCGACAGCGCTCTCTATCTCGCCAAGGGTAATCGAACCTTATTGCCCGACCCGGTCGGGTTGATGGCCGTGGGCATTACGGGGTCGCTCGATCTGATGCGCCTCTCCGCCGATAGCGGCCAACAGTTGCTCGGTGCGTCCATGAGCCTGTCGGGCCTCGCCATCGCCATGGTCGTGACCTTCGGGCTGGCGGCAGGAGCCTTGCTCTATCAGCTCGCGGCCTTTCATGTCACGGCAGGTGTCGCGCTCGTCATGCTGCCCATCGGCCTTTTCTCGCCGGGACGGGCCCTGCTGGGACGGGCGGGACGCGGCCTGCTGACCGCCACGGTGCGCCTTGCCATCGTGACGCTGATCTGCCTGCCCTTGCCCCCGCTGCTGGATGCCATGATGGAGCCGCTGACCCGGCAAGGAGCACTCGACATGCCGCTGGCGCAACTGTGCCTCGGCCTCTGCCTGCTGGTTCTGCTGCTGGGCTTGCCGCGTGCCGCGCTTTCCGTTATCGGCGATTTCTCCGGTCTGGGAGAGACGCCCGCAACGGCATCAACCAGCATCAAAACCGCGCTCCCCCCTTCCACTGCCCCTGCACCGCGCGGCTCCCTGCAAGCGGCAGCTCTCGTGCCGCAGGGATCGTCCCTGCCGGCCGAGCGCCTCACTGCCGCCGCCACCCTCGTCGGCACGTCCAGCCGGGCATCGGGCGCCCTCCTTTCCTCCACCCGCGACCCGGCCACGACCGCCTCGCCGCCCCCTATCGGTGAGGGGCAACGCAGCAGCGTCAACCTCGGACCATCAGCCCCTGGTCTGACCCGCGGCGAGGATAGCCGTCGCACCTCCCTGGACCGGAACGCGCAGCAGGCTCCCCAGGCCGCCACGAATATCGAGCGTCTGGTGAGCGATGCCTTGCGCCGATCGCTTGGCGGCACGGATGGGACAAGCCGGGGCTATCGCGCCATCGCCGCCGGTGCGCGGACCGAAGATGAGAAAGATCCGCGGAATGAGGACTGAAGCGGTCAAACTTGCCAGCGTTTTGCGCCCGGCGCTGCTGGCCGTCGGTGCTTGTGCAGCCCTCGCCGGTCTGGCGAACGCTACAGGCTATGGCTTTGCCTATCAGCCGACCGACAGCATGCCGCATGGCCTCTATCTCCTGACCCCGGCGGCTCATGCAACAAAGGGGAGCCTCGTGACCCTCGCCGCGCCCGGCAAACCCGGCCTCACCCTGCTCAAGCGCATCGCTGCCAACGGCGGTGACGAGGTCTGCATCAGAGGACGGGAAGTCTTCATCGCGGGCCGCCCCGCCGCCGAAGCAGCCGCTGACGGCCCACCGCCCGCAACCCTCTGCCGCAGCCTGACCGAGGGGGAAGTCTTCCTGCTGGGCGACGGCCCACGCTCCTTCGACAGCCGCTATTTCGGACCGGTCGAACGCTCCGCCCTGCGCCATCGCGCCGTACCGCTATGAAGCAGGGTGTCCAGCTTTTCTGGGAGGCCCTGGGCCGCCCCCTGACTGATCTGATCGCCCGGCCCGATGTGTCTGAAGTGATGCTCGACCCGGACGGCCGCATCCGCATCGACCGCCTGGGCGTCGGGATCGAGGAAACAGGCCTCACCCTATTGCCGGAGCAGGCCGGAACCTTGCTGCGCCTCGCGGCCTCGCTCCAGGGCCAGGTGATCGGCAGAGAGGAACCGGAGATCGCGGTCGAGCTGCCCGACGGCTCCCGCCTGCAAGGCTGGCTGCCGCCCATCGCGCCGATGCCGGTCTTTGCCATCCGCTGCCGTACCGACAGCATCAATACCCTGGAAGATGCCGTCGCAGCCGGAACCCTCACCCAAACCCAATATCAGCAGCTGGCCGATGCCTGGGCCAACCGCCGGACGATGCTGATCTGCGGCGGCACCGGCAGCGGCAAGACCACGCTCGCCAATGCCATCCTGGCCAGCCTGCATCGGCCGGGCGAACGGCTGGTGGTGCTGGAAGATGTGCCGGAACTCCATGTGCGCCAGCCGGGCAGCGTCATGCTGCGCACCTCGCCACGCGTCGATATGCGGCGCCTTGTGCGCAGCGCCCTGCGCCTGCGGCCCGACCGGATCTGTGTCGGCGAAGTGCGCGACGGCAGTGCGCTCGACCTGCTGAAAGCCTGGAATACCGGCCACCCCGGCGGTCTCTCCACCCTGCACGCCAACAGCGCCGACGCCGCCTTGCAGCGCCTGGAGGATCTGATGCAGGAAGCCGTCGACAGCCCCCCGCGCCGCCTGATCGAACAGACCATCGATCTCGTCATCTTCATCGAACGGGACGAAAACGGGATGCGACGGGTGACGGAGATGAAGAGGGTTTAAAAGGCGGCCTGACAAGACGGCTGCGCTCCTGCATCCGCTGCGCAAGCTCCCACATTATCATGTAAGGCGTGGTGCCAAACACGGGGGCTATCCCGTCCCGCCCCGCACGCTTCAGTGCGGATTCTCGTATTTCTGTCGCGGTGAACAGAGCAGGAAATCCAATCGTTTCCAAAGTATAGGCCACACCTAGAGCCTCTCTATCATCCGGCGTCGCTAACAAGCCTGCGATCTCGGCGATGAGAGGAGCGCCATTTAGATGCCACTCGATCTTTTCAACCTGCTGTAACAGCTCGCAATGAACTGCTTCAGCGACGATGCAAGCTCGCAGTTGGGATCGCATACGCACCTGATCGACCTGCTGCGCGAGGGCGGGGAGGGTCATGGTCATCGCCCCCATTAAGACAGCAGTGGCCCGCAGGATAGTAAGCACTTGGAGATACTGCATATCGTCGCCTCGGTAAGATCCGCCAATCAAGAGCGCGGCGTCGGAAAGTAACTTGCTATGATCTTCCCAAGTTCATCGCGCGCCAAGGGGGGGACTATGACAGCACATTCAGGACGATGCCTCTGCGGTGGCGTTACTTTCAGCCTCACCGAGCAGCCGGTCGGGACCCGCGCTTGTTGGTGCCGGGATTGCCAATACCTCTGCTCCGGCAATGCATCCTTGAGCGTCTTCTTCCGTCAGCGCGCGCTGACGATCAGCGGCACGACGGCCGACTATGTCAGCGCTTCGGATGCTGGCAATCTCATCCGCCGCCGCTTCTGCCCGGCCTGCGGAACGCCGCTGTTTAGCGATGCCCTGGCCGAACCGGAGTATCTGGTGGTGCGCCTGGGCGCCCTCGATAATCGGGATATCGGCTCGCCGCAAAGCACGATCTGGACCGATTCTGCGCCCGAATGGGCCTGGTTCGACCACGACAAACCGCACTTCCCACAGCAACCGTCCTAACCATGACGGACCAGGATCTCAGCAGATCGGAGAGAGCGCCTTGGATATGACTGACCAGAATGCGTCCAGGATGCTGCCTGTGATCCGCGCTTCGTTCAGGGCAACATCCAGCAACAAAAGGAAGATGCCGCCAACAAGCGCCGAATATCCAAAGCCCCAATACTGGTTATGGAGAATCGTGAAGAACCAGTTCTGCCCGAAGAGATAGAGGCTGATCGACAGCGCGCTCGCCGCGAGCAGACATCCCGCAGGCAACATCAGGGGACGCAACCGATCACGTGGCACCAGACCGGCTACGAGTAACAGAAGACCAAAGGTCGCGAGGTTCGTGCCGGAGAATATCCGCACATCCATGATGAGCTTGGCGAGGATTTCTTCGGTCTTCCCCTTCAAGAACCCCTCGACCGTTAGCAGGGCCGCACCGATCCGCTGGCGCGTGCCGGATTCATGAGCGCTTGTCAGAGATTGACGGAACTCCTCGCGACGTTTCCTGAGCTCATCGCACTGCGGATTTCCGCACAACACGGCGAGATAGTCGGCGAGAAACTGATCGAGCCGTTTCGTCTCTTCGGACAACCCTTCCAGACGCGCGCCGAGTTTTGCTTTCAGCAGGCCAAGTGCTTTTTCCGCCATCGGGTTGGCCTTCAGGGCTTCACCCTGGTCGGCTAATCGCTGCTTGGCTTCGGCCACGACAAAGCCTTTGGCAGAATCCGCGATCATTTTTTGATCCAGGAGGCTGACAGTGAAAACCAAGGCAAATATCAGGAGCCCGACAGCGGAGACCGCGAGAAGAAGGGGCCGCACAAATCCAACCATTGTCTCGAAGGCTCTCGTTTCACATCACAGCAACCGTCAGCTTAGCGGAACAGCCGATGCGAACGAGAAAATTATTCCGCCACCGCAACCGCCATCGGCGGCAGGCGGCGGACCAGGACTTCGCCCGAGATCGTGTGGAAATGGATCACGCAGCCGCCATGGCCGCCGGTCGAGCGGGCGGCGACGCTGATCCCGGCTTTCTCCAGCACATCCATCGCAACCCGGATATTGCCGTCGCCCACGGCAGGTGACTGGCTGGGAATGGCAGAGGCGCCGCCGAAGATCTTGGCGTCGATATCCTCGGGCACGGAGCCCAGATCGATCATCTTCTGCACCAGCGCCGCCACCGCCACATCGCCATAACGCAAGGAGCGGGCGCGGTTCTTGGCTTCCGGCAGCACGTAGTGGTTCATGCCGCCGATGCCACGCCGACCGTCCCAGAGGCATACCGAGATGCAGGAGCCCAGCACGGTCGAGATCACCGTCGGCGTCGCCGTGCAGTAGATCTCACCCTGGTTAAGGAAGACCGCCGCCAGCGTGTCATTCTCGTGGATACCGATCATCCTAGCGGTTGCCCGCCCGGGTGATTTCCACCGGCAACAGATCGAGCGGCACGATGCGGTCGACGCAGCCCAGCGCGATGGCTTCCTTGGGCATGCCGAAGACGATGCAGCTCGCCTCGTCCTGCGCAATCGTATGGGCACCTGTTTGTTTCATTTCGAGCAGACCCCGCGCGCCGTCGTCGCCCATGCCCGTCATGATGATGCCGACCCCGTTCGATCCTGCCGTGCGGGCGGCGGAGCGAAAGAGCACATCAACCGACGGCCTGTGTCTGGCGACAAGCGGCCCATCTTTGATCTGTACCGTATAGCGCTGACCCGACCTCTGAAGCAGCATGTGCCTATTACCAGGGGCTATCAGTACGCGGCCGCGCGTCACGAGGTCGCCGTCTTCGGCCTCCTTCACCTCCATGGCGCAGAGACCATCGAGGCGGCGGGCAAAGGCTTCGGTAAATTTCTCCGGCATATGCTGGACGATCAGGATCGGCGGGCAGTCGGCGGGCAGCACCTCCAGCACCGCCTTCAGCGACTCCGTCCCCCCGGTCGAGGCCCCGATACAAACGATCGTCTCAGTCTCCCCCACATCCCGTGATCGAGGGGTAGGCGGCGGTAGAACGGCATCGGCGGTCAGTTTTTCCTGCACCGGCCGGGGAGTGGCATGGCGGCGCCCCAGCCCCGTGAGTCGCGCCTTGGCAGCAGCCCGCACGGCGTCGCAAATCCGCACCCGGCTTTCCATCAGATACTGCTTGGTATCGACACGCGGCTTCACGATCACATCGACCGCTCCCGCCTCCATCGCCTCGATCAGCAGGCTGGAGCGTTCATCGATGACCGCCGAGCACATAATGACCGGGATCGGGCGCTGGGCCATGATCTTGCGCAGGAAGGTGATGCCGTCCATACGCGGCATTTCCACATCCAGCAGGATGACATCCGGCACCTCCTCCTGGATACGGCGGGCAGCGACGAAGGGGTCCGACGCCGTACCCATGACGGCGATATCCGGCTCGCTCTCCAGCACATCCACCAGGGTCTGGCGGACGGAGGCACTATCATCGACGATCAGGACGCGGATCTGCTGCATGGCGTCAGACCCGGCGGAAGATCGACGATCCGAGGGAAGCGACGGGCAGCCCCTGGCCGGACAGGGATTCCGAATGACCGAGGAACAGATAACCGCCGGGCCGCAGATGATCGCACAGCCGCCGCAGCACCGCAGACTGGGTGGGTTTGTCGAAATAGATCAGCACGTTCCGGCAGAAGATCGCGTCCATGTCCTTGTCGATGGAATAGCGCTCGTCCATCAGATTGAGGCGCCCGGTGCGGATCATCGCGCGCAACTCGGGCGCGATCCGCACCACTTCCTTGGGTTGGGTCTTGGAGCGCAGGAGGTAGCGTTTGCGCATCTCTATCGGTACCGGCTCGATCATCGCATGGGGATAGATCGCCTCCGTCACCTGGGCCAGCACCTTGGTCGAAATATCGGTCGCGAAGATCTGGGTCTTGAGCGAGCGTTCCCGCAAGCCATAGTCCGCCAGCACCATCGCCAGCGTATAGGGCTCGGCGCCAATCGAGCTGGCCGCGCTCCAGAACTTCAACGGCCCCGGCGTGCCACGCCGGTCCGAGATCATCTGGGGTAGTGCCTCCTCCACCAGGAAGCGGAAATGTTCGGGTTCGCGGAAGAAGTCGGTCTTGTTGGTGGTGATGGCGTCGATGAGATGGATCGCCTCGCTCTCCATCCCGTCTTCTTCAAAGAGATAGCGGCAGTACTCCGACAGGTTGGCCTTGCCGGTCGCACGCAGACGGCGGCGCAGGCGCCCCTCCACCATCACCTGTTTGGTCGAGGGGAGTTTGATGCCGCAATAGTCATAGACGAAGTCGGCAAGCCGCCTCAGATCGCGGCTGCTCAGGTGATCGGCATCGGGCATCCGCTGCGAGGCTCCGTCAGGCATGGTGTCAGGCGGTAAGCGCAAGGTGGGGCGCCAGCAGCGCCGTTTCCTCGGCGGAGAACAGCCTGGGCAGATCGAAGACGATGACCAGCTTCTCGCCGCGCCGCCCGATGCCGCTGATATAATCGGAGCGCCAGCGGACCCCGATATCGGGCGAGGGTTCGATGGCGCTATCGTCGAGGCCCGTTACCTCAAAGACCCGGTCGGCAATGAGCCCCAGGACCAGCGAGCGTTCGCCCAGGTCGATCTCCAGGACGCAGATGCGGGTATTCTCGGTCTTCGCGGCCTGGGGGAAACCCAGTTTCAGGCGCAGGTCGACGACAGGCACCGACCGCTCCCGCACATCGATCAGCCCCAGAACATAGGGGGGAGCATCGGGCAGGCGGAAAATCTCGCGCACGTCGATGATCTCCCGCACCGCCGTCACCGGCACGGCGAAGGTCTCGTTTTCCACGCCCAGCGTCAGATATTGCGTCTGATCGGCCACGGCTGCCGCTCCTTCCTAATAACGCTCGAATTCGGCATCGCGCCCATCGCCTGACCCATGGGTCATATCAAGCGCGAAGCCATTGCCGTTGCTCTTGCCATTGGCTTTGCGCCCGATCCGCGAGGGGGCGGCAACCGGCTTGGCGCCGATCTTCTTGCCCGCCCGGACCGGCTTGGCACGGACCTGCGGCACCTGGGCGATGGGCGCCGCGCGATGGGCAGCGCTTTCGACGCGGAAGAAAGCGATGGAGGCCTGCAGCTGTTCGGCCTGGGCCGCCAGTTCTTCGGAGGTTGCCGACATCTGCTCGGAAGCCGACGCGTTCTGCTGCGTCACCTTATCGAGCTGCTGGATCGCCTGATTGATCTGCTCGCCCCCGATATCCTGCTCGCGGCAGGCAGCGCTGATCTCTTCGACCAGTTCGGCCGTGCGCTGGATGTTCGGCACCAGATCCGACAGCAGATCGCCCGCCTCCTTGGCAACCTTGACGGTCTGGGAGGACAGGGCGTTGATCTCCGCCGCCGCCGTCTGGCTGCGTTCCGCCAGCTTGCGCACTTCGGACGCCACCACGGCAAAGCCCTTGCCATGCTCGCCTGCCCGCGCCGCTTCCACCGCTGCATTCAGGGCCAGCAGATCGGTCTGGCGGGCGATTTCCTGCACGATGGTGATCTTCTCGGCAATCGTCTGCATTGCCTCGACCGCCCGGTTCACTGCATCGCCGGAGGTCTGGGCATTCACCGCCGATTCCCGGGCGATCCGTTCCGTCTGGGTCGCGTTATCCGCGTTCTGTTTGATGTTCGCCGCCATCTCTTCCATCGACGCAGAAGCTTCCTCCGCACTCGATGCCTGTTCGGTCGCGCCTTGCGAGAGTTCTTCGGAGCTGGCCGACAGTTCCTGGCTTCCGGCAGAGACATTTTCCGCCGCCGACAGGGCATCCATCACCACGGTGCGCAGCTGTTCGACCATGCGCTCCAGCGCGATGCCCAGCGTATCCTTGTCCGACAGCGGGCGCGGTTCGACCGTCAGATCGCCATCGGCAATCGCATCGGCCAGGGCAGCCGTCTTGCGCAGATTGCCCGTCATGCGGTTCAGGGCATCGACCAGATCCTTGATCTCGTC
The DNA here is from genome assembly GCF_042683105.1 of Lacibacterium aquatile. Classification (NCBI taxonomy): domain Bacteria; kingdom Pseudomonadati; phylum Pseudomonadota; class Alphaproteobacteria; order Rhodospirillales; family Rhodospirillaceae; genus Lacibacterium; species Lacibacterium aquatile. The sequence goes on along the minus strand of NZ_JBHUIP010000003.1, from coordinate 131,686 downwards.
GTTCGACGTCACCTTGATCTCCTGATCGAGATCGCCCAGCGCCACTGCATCGGCCAGGTCACCGGCTTTGCCGAGACCACGAGAGATGCTGAGCGAGATCCAGGTCGCCGCGGAAACAGCAGCGATCAGCGAAATCACGACGCAGCTGATCAGCAACCACAGGGCCGCACGATAATCGCTGGCGGCATCATGTTTGGCCTGCTCCATCTGGCTGCTGTTCAGTTCCACGACGGCATTCAGCTTTTCCTGCACTTGATCCAGGATCTGACGTCCCTGACCAGCAGACAGGATGAAGGCCTGATGCAGGCTGTCTTCCCGGGCCAGCACAAACATCCGGTCCTGGATAGCAACCCAGCGGCCCACGCGCTCGAACGCCTGATCGACAACGGACTGATCCGCAGCTGTCAATTGCGGGCGGATCTGGTCCCGGAAAGTACGGGCTTCGCTGAACTGTCCATCGATGTGTTTTATATACGCATCACGTTGCACGGCTTCGCTAGCCAAGATCGCGTTTATCTCGTCGCGTTCCACCATCTGCAGCCGGTCGATGATCCGCATCAGGCCAATCTGGGTAGGCACATTGGCGCCGGTCGCCAGACGTTCGGCCAGCTGCTGCAAGGCTTCCACCGCCTGACGGGCCAGCGGCATACCCTCGCGGGTCTGCAAAGCCTTGGCTTCAGCCTGGGTATCGCGGCTGCCCAGCGCCCGGACACGGTCCTGGACCGCGATATATTGCTGCCAGATGCTGTCGAAGGCCGCGATCCGCTGGCGTCCTTCGGTGCTGGACAGCGCGTCGAGCTTGGCGCGGGCCGCCAGCAACTCTTCGCGCAGGCGCAGCAACTCGCCATCGAAGCGGGCCGTCAGTTCCGGCGTATCGGCCAGGATGAGGTTCTTTTCCGTCCGGGTCAGGGCCACCACGCGGGTCTGGAGTTCCAGCGCATGTTGCAGGCGTTCGGCAACTGTATCGGAGATATGGACGACCGTATCATTCGTCGACGACAGCTTGAACAGACCGACACTGGCAGTAATCAGTAACAGCAGCAGGACGAACCCGAATGCGGCGGCAAGTTTGATTTTGATCGTAAGGCGCATCCGGGGTTCCTTTCAGCGGCGGCAGGGGTAGACCGACCCCCGCCCTGTCACGGCATTAGTAGCGTTCGAAGTCCGAGTCCTTGGCATCCGAACCGCCAGCGAGATCGAGGGAGAATCCTCGCTTGCTGGCACCATTCATCTTGCGGGTAACCGCCACGGCGCTTTTGGCGGCAGGCCGCGCGGCGGGGCGGGCGACCGGCCGGGACGCCATCACACGGGGAGCCGCGACCGAATCCACCCGGAAGAAGGCGATGGAGGCCTGAAGCTGTTCGGCCTGCGCCGCCAGCTCTTCAGAAGTCGCCGACATCTGCTCGGAGGCCGAGGCGTTCTGCTGTGTCACCTTGTCGAGCTGCTGGATCGCCTGATTGATCTGATCGCCGCCGATATCCTGCTCGCGGCAGGCAGCGCTGATCTCTTCGACTAGATCGGCGGTCTTCTGGATATCGGGCACCAGCGTGGTCAGCATATCGCCCGCTTCCTTCGCGACCTTGACGGTTTGGGAGGAGAGGGCATTGATCTCCGCCGCCGCCGTCTGGCTGCGTTCGGCCAGCTTGCGCACTTCGGAGGCGACGACGGCAAAACCCTTGCCGTGTTCGCCCGCGCGCGCCGCTTCCACGGCGGCATTCAGGGCCAGCAGATCGGTCTGGCGGGCGATCTCCTGCACGATGGTGATCTTCTCGGCAATCGTCTGCATCGCTTCGACCGCCCGGTTCACCGCTTCGCCCGAGGTCTGGGCATTGGCAGCCGACTGGCGGGCGATCCGCTCGGTCTGACCGGCGTTGTCAGCGTTCTGCTTAATGTTCGCCGCCATCTCTTCCATCGAAGCAGAGGCTTCCTCCGCACTCGATGCCTGTTCGGTCGCACCCTGCGAAAGCTCTTCTGAGCTGGCCGACAGTTCCTGGCTGCCCGCCGACACGTTCTCCGCTGCCGACAGGGCCTCACCGACGACGGTGCGCAAGCGCTCGACCATGGTATTCACATGCTGGATGAGATCGCCGATTTCGTCGTTCGGCGGATTATCGACGATGCGCGTCAGATCGCCCTCGGCCACTGCCTGGGCAAGGCTCGACGCCCGGCCAAGACCCCGGCTGACGCTCAGCGAGATCCAGACCGCCGCCGCAATCGATATCAGCACCGCCCCAACGACTGCACCAATCAGCAGCGAGCGCGCGTTGGCATAGTCAATATCGCTCTGCTCGTTCGCCTGCGCTTTCTGCGTCTCGTTCAAGGTAACAAGAGCATCGAGCTTATCGTCCGCTTCGTCCAAGAGCTTGCGGCCCTGGGTAGCGGACAATTGGAACGCGGCTCCCTTGGAATTCTCCTTCACCAGCGCGACAACGCGGCTATGCAGCCCGTTCCAGCGGTCCAGCCGCTCTGCCACTTGATCCAGCGCCGGGCGTTCACCCACCGGAATATCACGGGCCAGCTGTTCGCGAGCGGTCCGCAAGTCGGCGATGGCGCCATCCATCCGACGGGTTAGCACCTCAGCTTGGCCAGGATCCTGAAGCAGCAGGAAATCGGATTCGTCCCGCTGAAGTTCAGTTATGCGCCCCTGCATACGAACCAGCAGGCCCGTCGCAGGCCCTTCTCCCAAGCGATCGTTCAACTGCCGCAGCCCCTGGGCCGCCGCTTCGAGGGCCGGGCGCCCTTCCTTGAAGACGATCTCTTCGGCCTGAGTCAGGCTGTCGTGATTAGCCAGTGCGCGCACACGGTCCTGCAACGCGATGAACTGCTGATAGCTGGCATCGAAGGCAGCCAGACGCTGCTTCCCTTCTGTGCTGGACAGGGCATCAAGGGCATTGCGGTTCGCGATCAGGTCCTGGCGCAGCTTTATCAGTTCGGCGTCATAGCGCTCGATGGCTTCGGTCGTATCGGCCAGGATCATGTTCTTCTCGGTCCGCACCAGCGAGACCATGTCGACCTGCAGCTCGGTCGCGATCTGCAGCCGTTCGGACACCTTGTCGCTCATGTAATCCAGCGTCGCATTGGCCGCCGCCAGACGATCAACGCCCAGCCAGGCCGTCGCCCCGGTCAGCAGAATGACAAGCCCAAAGGCGGTGGCCAGTTTAGATTTTACGGTGATCCGCATGATGTTTTTCCATCCCCAAATTTGTTTCAGCCGACGGATTCGAGCGTCGACCCCAACGCCCCCGGGCTTGATAAAAGCGATGCACCATCGATGCCGCGCTCCAGTAGGCGCGCGGTTTCGATAACGACGATGAAATCATTCTTGTATTTGCCGATGCAGCGGATGAGCTCGCTGTCCCATTTGAGGCCGATGCGCGGCGTTTCGGTCATATCCGCCGCCTCGATCACCGTCACCTCATGCACCTTGTCGGCGATCATGCCGACATAGGTCGGATCGCCGTCGATATCGATCTCGATCACGATGATGCGAGTATCAAGTGTGTATGGCGTGCGTTCCTGCCCGAAGATCAGCCGCAGATCGGCCAGCGGCACGACCTTGCCCCGCACATTGATCAGCCCGCCGACCCAGGGCAGGCTGTTCGGCACCTCAGTCACCGGGATGAGATCCAGGATCTCGCGTACCAGCAATGCTTCAATGGCAAAGACCTCGCCCGCCAGATCGAAGGTGACGACTTCCAGGGCCGAGGGTGCGGCTGTAGCGGACATCATCTCTCTCCTAACCCGCCATGCGCAGGCGGTCGTCGCGCCCCTGGTTGTTCTCCACCAGGTGCGGGATATTGAGGATCAGCGCCACTTCGCCATCGCCCAGGATGGTTGCGCCGGAGAAGTCCTTGACCCCGCTATGCAGCTTGGTCAGCGACTTGATGACGGTCTGGTGATCGCCAATCACCTGATCGACGACCAGCCCCACCCGCTGTTCGCCCGAGCGGACGATGACCACCTTCTGGAAGGGGTCCTGCGGCACGGTGCATTTGAAGCTGTCCCGCAGGCGCAGGAAGGGCACCAGATCCCCGCGGATATTGAGGAAGCTGCGCCCCTTGGAGCGCGCGTCGTCCGCCGTGGACAGTTCGAAACATTCCTCGACCGCCGTCAGCGGAATGACGTAGCGCCCCGCCCCCACCCGCACCAGCATCCCCTCAATGATGGCAAGCGTCAGCGGCAACCGCAGCAGGATTTCCGATCCTGCGCCGGGCCGGGAGCCGATCTCGATGCTGCCGCGCAGGGCTTCGATGGTGCGCTTGACCACATCCATGCCCACGCCGCGCCCGGACACGTTGGTCACCTGGGCGGCGGTCGAGAAGCCGGAGTGGAAGATCATCTGGAACAGTTCGGCATCGGACAGTTTCGCACCAGCCGGGACCAGCCCCTGTTCCTCGGCCCGTTGGCGGATACGCTCGCGATTGAGGCCGCGCCCATCGTCGGTGATCGAGATGATGACCTGCGAGCCTACATGCTCGGCTGCCAGCGTGATGCGCCCCTTGGCCGACTTCCCAGCCGCCAGCCGAACATCGGGGGGCTCCAACCCATGATCGATGGCATTGCGGACCAGATGGACCAGCGGATCGTTCAGCCGTTCGATCACCGTCTTATCGAGTTCGGTTTCCTCGCCCAGGGCAATGAACTCGACCTCCTTGCCCAGATCGCGGCCAAGATCATGGACGAGGCGCCGGAACCGCGAAAAAAGCGTACCGATGGGGACCATGCGGACGCCCATCGTGGTGTCCCGCAGTTCAAGCGCCAGCCGCTCGATATCCTCGGCCACGGCTTTGATCTGGCTGTCGGTGGAGTTGAGCGCCAGCTGCTTCAGGCGGGATTGCGCAATGACCAGTTCGCCCACCCGGTCCATCAGCTCGTCCAACCGTTCGGTCGGCACCCGGACCGAGGCAGCAGCGGCAGCGACCGGCTTAGGGGTCTGGGCTTCACGCCGCAGATGGTTCTGTTCGGCGAGACCGGAGGTAAGGGCGTTCTCGCTAACGATCCCCGCCTCAACCAGCAGCTTGCCCAGCGGCTCCTGCTGCGCAAGCGCCTCCCGCACCGCCGCCGGGGCGACGTCCCCACGATCGATCAGGATCTCGCCGATGCGGGGCGCTTCGACCGGGGCAGACAGCGCCTCGATCTCCAGCGTCATATCGTCGATCACGAAGATAAAAACATCCTCGATGGCGCCCTTGCCCTTGTCGGTGGTCAGGACGACGTCCCAGCCGATATGGCATTCGGTTGGCACCAGTTCGACCAAGGGCGGTATGGTGTCGATCACCGCCACCACAGTCGCCTGCCCCAGATCGCGCAGCTCGTCCAGCAGCAGGAGGGGGTTGGTCCCCATCTCCATGACGTCCTTGGCGAACCGCATGCGGATACGCCATGCCGTGGTCTTGGGCGCTTCGGGTGCGGATGCCGGTCCCGTCGGTTCGTCCAGCAGGCGCAGGATAGCAGCCGCCTGCTCCTCGGATGCAGAAGCAGGCTCATTGATCAGCGCGCGGATATGATCCTTGGCTGCCAGGGCGGCAGCGATCAGCGACGGCCCCGGCACCCCCTTGCGGCGGCGCAGGGCGTCGAGCGCGGTCTCGACATGATGGGTGAAGGCGGCAACGGCTTCAAAGCCGAACATCGCCCCCGACCCCTTGATGGTGTGAAGGGCGCGGAAGGCCGCGTCCAGCAAGGCAAAATCATCCGGCGTATGCTCGAGGTCGAGCAACGTCTGCTCCAACCCTTCGAGCAGTTCCTGCGCTTCCTGACGGAAGGTTTCGGCCGGATCGAGGCTCATGCGCCCAGGACCTTTCGCGCGACACTCAACAGTTGATCCTGCTGGAAGGGCTTGGTGATCCAGCCGGTCGCACCAGCAGCTTTCGCCTCCTGCTTGCGCTCCGCGTCGCTCTCGGTCGTCAGCAGAATAATCGGCACGCCCTTATAGGTCGGCAACTTGCGCAGTTCGCGAATGAGCGACAACCCGTCAAGGCCTGGCATGTTGAGGTCAGTCACAACCAAATCGACTTTATTTCCCTGGGCCTTAGCCAGACCTTCCGTGCCGTCGGCAGCTTCCAAAACGGTGTAACCCGCGCCAGACAAGGTCAGGCGCACCATCTGCCGCATGCTCGCCGAATCGTCGACGCTAAGAATTGTCTTGCTCATTTTACTGCCCCTTGTCGAAGTCGAAGAGTTTTTCTCCGACGATTACTTTGCCGTCGGCATTCACAAGCCCCGCCCGCGCCATCGTTTTCAACAGCAGCCCGGCCGAATCTGGCTTCACCATCACACGTTTACCGAGTGCCAAAGCGGTTTTCCCGGAAGCCAGGATGCATTGAACCACACTGAGATCGATCTGCCCGCAATCAGAGAAATCAATAAGTAAAAATTCAGAATTATCTAAAATATTGAGGGACTTTTCCTTAATTTCTTCTATGTTCTGAATGGTTGCGCTGACGTTAATGGATAATTTACCATCAAAATCTTGGATCGCCTCCATGACAAAACTCCAACTCGATTGCCATTAATCCAAACACCGAGTCCTTTTCATACCCGATTACAACGACTATGCTACAGGCGATTCAATGAATCGGACATTAACGCCATCCATGATTCAGGCGGTAATGTGGCAATACCCCGATGGTACGCTGTATACTCTCTCGGCTACCTCTTACCTGGGTAGCAGGTCAGACCGACGAGATCTTTACGTAAAATTGTAGAGGCGAAGCAAAGCATGGCCGCCGAATTAGAAGATATCGTTCGCAACCTAACGGATTTTTCAAGTAAAATTGAATCCGATTTTGTTGTTATTGGGAACTACTTGAATGAATCTCTCAACCATATACAAGAAACAGAGAGCGGATTTTTTACCTTTCTGAACCGTCTTGACAATAGAACGGTAGAACAGGCGAAATCTTCGCTCGCTGCGGCGTCCGATAAAGTCGAGCGGATCGGACGCGAAATCGGGGGCAGCCGGAGCAATCTGCAAGGGCTGGTAACTCTTACAGGCACCCTTGCCAGACGCATCGATCAGATCGATGCCACCCTGAAGGCCGCCAGCTTTCTGAGCGTAAACGCCAAGATCGCTGCCGCCGGAATCTCCGACGGCGGGACCGATTTCTCCGCCTTCGCCGATGAAATCTTCCGGCTGCTCAATCAAGCCCAGACCAGCATCGCCGGCTTCGGGCGCGATCTGACGCAGCTTAACCTCCGCCTGTCGGATGCCCTGCGCACCCAGGATGATTTCGAGCGGCGCCACGGCGCCTTAATGCAGGATGCCCGGGATCATATGCGCCGCGGCATCGGAACCCTTGAGAGCCAGCGGACCGATGTCCAGCGCGCCAGCGATGCAATCGCCCGCCGTGCCGATGAAACCAAGCGTCAGATCGGCGATGCAGTACGCTCCCTTCAGGTGGGAGACGCCACCCGCCAGCGGATCGAACATGCCTGCTCGATGATCGATGCCGGGCGCGGCAAAAAACTGCCCGAAGCCGCCCGCGACTGGTGGCAGGGACTGGCCGCATCAGATCGTGACTCGGTCAAGGCCGCCGCCTGCCGTCTCCAATCCCGCCAACTCACCCATGCCGCCAGGGATTTCGACCGCGAGGCGCAGGCCCTCGGCAGCGCGATGAGCAGCCTTGCCAAAGGGGTGCGCGACATCGCTCTCCTGGGCCAGGACGTTGCCGGGACCGGATCCGGCGGCACCAATTTCGACCGCCTGACGGCGACTGTCGCGGCGGCAGCAGGGCTGCTGCGCGACTATGCCAGCGCCCGCACTCAGATCGACGCCACCCTGCAGACGGTGGTGCAGAATATCGACGAGTTGGGCAGACATATGAAGAAGGTGGATTCGATCGAAACCGATATCCGCCTGATGGGCCTCAACACGACTCTGCGTTGTTCCCGTATCGGCGACCGGGGGCGGGCCTTGAGCGTAATTGCCCAGGAGCTCCGCCTCTATGCCGATCAGATCGCCCAACAGGCGGAAACCGTTTTTACCGATCTGGATCAACTGACAGGTCAGGCCCGCGATCTGGATCGTCGCGAGGACGAGTCGGCCCAGCTTAGCCAGAAGGACGCCGACGCCGTCGTCGCCGACCTTCAGGCCACACAGGAGAATTTCTCCGGCCTTGCCAGCGCCCTCGGGACGGCCCTCAGCACGCTGGAGCGAAACAGCCAGAATGCCGCCATCCCCTTACAGCGTACGGCAGACGCCATGCTGGATCAGCAGCGTTTCAGCCAGGGGATGATGCGGGCAGCCCAGGATCTGGATAGTGCCGTTGCCTCGCTGCCCGATCAGGGAGCCAGCGAGACGATCCAGGCGCATCTGAAAGCTTTGGGTGGCAGTCACTATACGATGGAAAGTCAGCGGGTGATCCATCAGCTCTTCACCGTGGGGGAGACTGAGACAATCACCAGCCCTGTGAAAAAGCCCACCGACCAATCGCTCGAAGATATTCTATTCTAGTCGGCATGAGATCTGATGAAGACCCTATCCCACACGCGGAACCCTTGCCCGCAATCCTCGTTGACTCCCCAACCAGCCTGATAACACGGGCCAGACCTGACAGGGTTTTCGGGGAGGATTGCCATGCTTTTGCGGGATATCGTCCTTATCGGCTTCATCCTGACGCTGACCGCCGGGGTCAGCCTGCAAGCCAGTACGCCCAGCCCGATGGCGCAAGCCGTTTGGGAGCAAGCCGCCCATGGTGACGATTAACCTCCCGGGTTGCGCCATCCATCGAGGTCACCATGTGGGGGGATAATTTCCCACCGCTCGAGGTGGAACTTGCCCGCTCCAGCCACCCCCGGCTGCTTACCCCCGCTTTTCTGGATATCTGCTCGCCGCGCATCGACCGCTGCTGGCGCTATTGGGACGCCAAGCGCCAGGGCCGCCGCATGCCGTCCCGGGCCGATATCGACCCGACCGAAATCGCGGACCTGCTGCCCTATATCGTCCTGACCGAGGTGCTGGCTGTCCCGCCTTACCTGATCTATCGCCTGGTCGGCACCAAGCAGGTCGCTGTGCGAGGACGCGACCCAACCGGCCTGCCGGTCCGGGAGCATTATATCGGCCATCATGAAGGGGAAACCGGCGACGAGGTCATCCTCAACTATCGTCTGGTTATCGAACGGGCGACGCCGATCTATGACTACAACCCGACAACTGGTCCCGACGATGAGGACACTTCCTTCAGTACCGGCCCTGTGCGGGAGCGCGGTACGCTGCTACTACCCCTCTCAAACGATGATGTAAGCGTAAATATGGTCTTCTGCTGCGCCGACATCGTGACTGCTCAATACCCGAAAAGACTTTAAATCCGCGCATCCGCGTCTTTCCCTTTACCCCCAACGCGCCATATAGTGCGTGCACTATGGCAACTCTTAAGACGCATGGCGCCTATGTGGACAGGTGATTTCCCACCCCTTGATGGGGCGCTGGAAAACTCTGGCCATCCGCGCATTGTCACGCTTGAATTTTTGGACGTCTGTTCGCCACGAATCCGCCGTTTCTACAGCTATTGGGAGAGTCGCCGGAACGGGCGCCTCATGCCCACGCGCGGGGATATAAATCCCGCCGATATTGCGGATCTGCTGCCCTATATCGTGCTGACAGAGGTCCTGAACGAGGCGCCTTATCTCATATACCGGCTGGTGGGCACCAAACAGGTCGCCATGCGAGGCCGCGATCCAACGGGAATGCCGGTGATCTCGAACCACCTGGGCCATCATATCGCCTTTGCCCCGGACGAGATCATCCTGAACTACCGCTTCGCGATCGAAAAGCGGCAGCCAATCTATGATTACTATCCCCTGACAGGCCCCGATACGGGCGACACCTCGTTCGAAGCCGGGCCGGTCAAGGAAATCGGCACCCTGCTACTCCCCCTCTCCGCCGATGGCGAGCGGGTGAACATGGTCATCTGCTGCACCGATATTCGCAACGCGTGAAGCGTCTTCGGCAACTTCGGCAACCGCTTTAGAAGCGAGCGCCGTCAAGCCCGCTCCAGGAACCACAGCATGGCCGCGCCATAACGACGGTTATCGAGAAGCGTCAACCCCTCGACCGGGTGCAAGGCCTCATCCGCGGCCGTTTCCACCACGATCAGGCTGCCGGGCTTGAGCCACCCCTGGGACACCAGACTGAACAGCGCAGGCCCCACCAGCCCCTTGCGATAGGGCGGATCGAGCAGCGCGAAATCCACCGGCGCCTTGGCGGCGGGCAGTTTCGCGGCATCGGCCTGAATGGCCTGGAAAAGCTGCGGTTCCTTGACCTTCTTCAAGTTGGCCCGTGCCGCCGTCAGATCCTGATCGATCAGGATGGCGGATGCCGCTCCGCGCGACACCGCCTCGATCCCCAGCGCCCCGGTCCCGCAGAAGAGATCGAGCACATTCGCTCCCTGCAAGGAAGTCGGCACGAAGGGAGCATGGGCCAGGATATTGAACAGGGCTTCCCGCGCCCGGTCGCTGGTCGGACGGATATCCTTACCGGGCAGACTATCGAGCGTCAGGCCGCGCCAGCGACCACCAACAACCCGCACCTAGCCACGCCCCCGAGGCTTACCAGCGGGAGGGCGGCCCGCAGGAGGTCTACCGCCAGCCGAGGCAGGCTTACCTGCCGGAGCGGGCCGTTTCCCTGTCTGGGAAGGACGCCCACTAGACGGTTTGGCGCCAGCTTCGGCCCGTGCTGCCCGTTCGGCATAGGAACCCGTCGCGCCCTTGCGCGGCTTTTCCGCCGTCGAACCGGCACGCTTGGCAGCGGAGACCAGCTTCTTGCGCGGCATCTCGCCATCGTCCTTCGGCGGCATCTTCTCGCCGCGCTTCACCAGACCGGCACGCGCCACACCGCCCTTGTCGACGGCCGGGGCATCGCCAGCCTTCAACTGATCGCGCAACACCCGGGCCGGAACCTCTTCCACCTGCCCTTCGGCCAGATACCCCAGTTGGAACGGACCATAGGCAACCCGGATCAGCCGGTTCACCGGCAGGCCCAGATGCTCCATCACGCGGCGGATTTCGCGGTTCTTGCCCTCGTTCAGCGCCACGGTCAGCCAGGAGTTCGACCCCTGGAGCCGGTCGATGGTCGCGATAATCGGGCCGTATTTGATGCCTTCGACCGTAATGCCCTTGGCCAGTTGCTCGATCTGCCCCGGATCGGGCGAGCCATGGACACGCACGCGATAGCGCCGGGTCCAGGCATTCGACGGCAGTTCCAGCTTGCGGGCCAGTTCGCCATCGTTGGTCAGCAGGATCAGCCCTTCCGACGCAAGGTCAAGGCGACCGACGGACACCACGCGCGGCATATCGGCAGGCAGCTTGTCGAACAGCGTCTCACGACCCTTTTCATCCTTATGCGACGTCACAAGGCCAGACCGCTTATGATAGCGCCAGAGGCGGGTCGGCTCGGTCACCGGCAGCGGCTTGCCATCGACGGTAATGACGCTTTTGTCCGTCACCAGGAAGGCAGCGCTGGTCAGCTTCTGCCCATCGACGGAGATACGGCCGTCCAGGATCCATTTCTCGGCATTGCGGCGCGAGCAGATGCCCGCCCGGGCGATCCGTTTGGCAATCCGTTCGCCTTTGGCCTCGTTATCGGACATCGGATCAGGCTGCCGCGTTGATCAGCGCGTCGAAGATCGCCTTGTCGGCCGGGGTGATGTGATATTCTGGGTGCCATTGCACGCCCAGGCAGAAGCGGTAACGCGGATCCTCGATGCCCTCGATCACGCCATCGGGCGCCGTCGCATTGATGATCACGCCATTGGCAACGTCACGCACGGCCTGATGGTGGGCCGAATTGACCGCCGCTTCGCCGCTTTGGATGATCTTGTGCAGCAGCGTGTTCGGAGCGATCTTCACCACATGGCCCGCTTCGGTGCGCGGGTTGGGCTGCTCATGGGCGATTTCGCCCTGAACTTCGTCCGGAATATGCTGAATAAGGGTGCCGCCAAGGACGACGTTGAGCAGTTGTTGGCCACCGCAGATCCCCAGGACCGGCAGGTTGCGGGCCAGGGCGCCCTTCATCAGGGCCAGTTCGAAGGCCGTGCGGCGATCCTTGGTCGTCACCGTCGAATGGCGGCTGGTGGCGCCGAACATCGCCGGATCCACGTCGAACGCCCCGCCCGTCACCAGAATCCCGTCGAGCTGATCGAGGTAGGCATCCGCCAGCTCGGGCTCATGTGGCAGGCACATCGGCAGGCCACCGGCCGCCGCCACCGCATCGTTGTAATTCTGACGGATCGCGTACCAGGGCATCTTGGACCAGCCGCCAGCAGGTTCGCAATCGAGGGTGAGGCCGATGACCGGCCGAGTGTTCTTCGTTTTCATGATGTGCTGAAAGTATGCGCAATACGCGTTACTGACAAGGCCATGAGATCGCTCGACAGACCCGCATAATGGCGATAGGGATTTCACTTGTCGGACAACCGCTCAGATCCTTGGGAACCAGCATGCCGCAGATCCGTATCGAAGCCACCCCCTCGCTCCTCCAGCGTATCGATGTTCAGCCGATCCTGGCCGAAATCCACGAGGCCGTGGTGGCAACCTGCCCGCCCGCCAAGCTCGCCGACTGCAAAAGCCGCGTCTATGGCCTGACCGCCACCCGCCAGGGCGATGGCACCACGCCGTCGGCGATGTTCCATGTGGACCTGAAGCTGATCGCGGGCCGCGCCGTCGAAGTGCGCCAGGAGATCGGCACCAATATCCTCGCCATTCTCGACAAACATATCGGCCCGCACGCCAAGGGCCTGACCATTCAGACCTCGGTCGAGGTGATGGAGATGCCGCGCGAGACCTTCTTCAAGTCGGTGCATGGCTGATCCCTGGCTCTCAGCCTTCGAGGCAGCCGAAGCGGCAGCGGCACGGGGCGAAGTCCCCGTCGGCGCTGCCATCGTCGGCCCCGACGGTCGGGTGCTGGCAACAGCAGGCAACCGGACAGAAGAACTGCATGACGCCTCTGCCCATGCCGAACTGCTGGCGATGCGCGAGGCGGCGGCCAAACTCGGCTCCCCTCGCCTCGATGGTTGCGATCTCTATGTGACGCTGGAGCCCTGCACCATGTGCGCGGGCGCCATCAGCCTGTTCCGTATCCGCCGCCTCTATTATTCCGCCTATGACCCCAAGGGCGGCGGCGTCGATCACGGCGCCCGCTTCTTCACCCGCCCCACCTGCCACCACAGGCCCGAAGTCTATGGCGGCATCCGGGAAAGCGAGGGCGCGGAGTTGCTGACACGGTTTTTTGGGGAGCGCAGGGGGTAGCTGTTTTGCCAACAGCCTCTCAAAAACCGTCATCCCCGGTTTATCCGGGGATCCCCTCCGGGGGATCCCCTCCGGGGGGCGGCGCGCCCGCTTTAAATATCTATACACGTAAAAGTAGCACACTTATGCTGCGACCATGACTGGCTGGGTCTATATCGTTACCAATCAACGCGACGGCACGCTCTATGTCGGCGTTACGAACAATCTGCCGCGCCGGATATGGGAACATCGCGAAGCTGTCGTTGAAGGCTTTACCAAGCAATACCGGCTGAAGCAGCTCGTTTGGTTTGAGCAGCATGACGATATCGCTGAAGCGATCCGCCTTGAGAAGCGCCTCAAAAAATGGCCGCGCCAATGGAAGATCAACCTGATAGAGGCAGAAAATCCCGATTGGGAGGACCTCTATAGGATGCTTTTCTAGTTGGATAGGCGCCCGGAGAAGATCCCCCGGATAAACCGGGGGATGACGGCATTGTGTTGGAGGAGACTACTAATCCCCCAGAAGCCCTCGGATCTTCTCCAGAGTCGGCTTGTCGAGGCTGCCGATGCGTTCCGCCAGGCGGTTGGCCACTTCCGTCGCCAACGGATCGAGGCCCGCCGTATCCACGACGACGCGCGGATGAGAGATGTCGGCGAGGCGTTCGATTTCCTCGGCATCGTCCCAGATCAGGTCGAAATATTCGCAGATCTGGCGCACCAGCCCGCGCGACGGGCGGCCGCGATGGCCGTTTTCCAGGGACGACAGATAGGCTGCGGAAATCTGCAGGGACGCGGCCATATGCCGAAGGGAAATCCCCTTGGCAGCCCGCAAGGCCCGCAGCTTTTCCCCGAACGGTGTCATCGCTCGTCTTCCCGGCGGCGCTTGAGGAGGATGTAGAAGGCGCCAGCACCCCCATGATGCCCTTTTGCCGCCGTGACCGCCAGAACACGTGCACGAGTGGCGGGTTCGTTCAACCAGTGAGGCAGCGAGCGGCGCAGAATCCCGCGATCTTCGCCCAGACGATCAATCCAGGGCTTGGGCCCGCCGCCACCCTTGCCCGTAATGACCAGCAGGCAGCGGCTGCCGCGCGTATATTCGCCGGTGATAAAGCCCCGCAGCGCCAGATAAGCCGCCTCCGCCCCCATGCCATGCAGGTCCAGGCGGGCATCGATGGCCATATTGCCCTTGGCGAAGCGTTTGCTGGTTGAAGCGTCGATATCCACCATCTCGCCCGGCACCAGCGGCTTGGGCTTGGGTTTCTTCTTAGCGGGGGCGGGCGGTTGGGGCGGATTGGGCAACAGCACCAGATCCCGCACCGGAGGTTCTTGTTGTTGGCCTACCGCTTCGCTGCTTGAGGCCGGGGGCGCAACCTCCGGCATCAGCGGATGCATCGGCACCACCGTTTGTGCGATCTGCCGCCAGAGCCGTTTGTCTTCGTCGGTCAGCGTCTCTTTGCGACGCTTATTCACCGTCGAGAAGCAAGATATGCAGACGCCTCGGCCCATGGGCGCCGAGCTGGATGGTCTGTTCGATGTCGCCGGTGCGCGAGGGGCCGGAGATCATATTGATGGTCCTTGGCAACAATCCCTCCCTACCCTGGCCACCCCGATCCCGGATGGCATCGAGGGCATTTTCGTAAGAGCCGGTCACTTGGCTGCGACGTACCACGACAATATGGGTATCGGGGAGGAAATTTAAGGTCGAGGGCGTGTCAGGACCGGAATGCAGCACAAGCGTGCCAGTTTCCGCCACCGCCGCCACACAGGGCGTCACCGAGACTGCATCGCTGTCGACGGCCGGGCCGTAGGAAATCTCCAGGGTCGGACGTGTCTCCCAGGGGATGGATTTCAGCCCCGGCGCCGCCTTCACGGTCGCGGGCAGATTCTGGCTGGTGAGATAATCGGCAACCGCCGCCGGAACATCGCCTGTGCTTGCCACATGACCAACGGTCGCCGACAGAGCCAGCGCCATCTCCTCGAAAAGCTGCACCAACCCGTCGTGATCCCTGTCGATCCGCGCCAGTTGAACATGCCGCCCCCGCGCCGTCAGACGCTGGTCGAGCGCACTCTGGATCGTTGGATCCAACACATCCCGGCGCAAGGAACGTCGGATGGAGCCGAGGATCTCGTCACGCGCACTCATCGCTTCGCCCCCTTGGAACGGGCATAGAGATCCTGGAAACTGCGGCCCTGCGGCGCGGGCATATCGCGCACATCAGTCCAGCCGCCCGCCAGCGGCAGCTTTGCGATCCGCCCTTGCTTCCCAGCCAGCTTCGACAGGCTGAAGGCACCGATGCGCGCCATCCAGCGATAGAGCTTCGGCCGCTTGGCAAAATATCCCCAGAAGCCGAGGCCCCAGCGCACTGTCTTTGGCGCCAGCCCCTGTTCGGCCTGCCGTTCACGCCAATGGCGCATCATCTTGGGCAGCGGAATCTGCATCGGGCAGACCTCCGCGCATTTGCCGCAGAAGGTGGAGGCGTTGGGCAGATGCCCCGCCTTTTCCACCCCCAACAGCGTCGGCGTCAGCACCGCCCCCATCGGCCCTGGATAGACCCAGCCATAGGCATGGCCACCGACCGCGCCATAGACCGGGCAATGGTTCATGCAGGCCGAGCAGCGGATACAGCGCAGCATCTCCTGGAACTCGGTGCCAAGCATGGCGGAGCGGCCATTGTCGATCAGCACCACATGATACTGCTCCGGCCCATCGGGGTCTTCTGCCCGGCGTGGCCCGGTCGAGAAGGTGGTGTAGGAGGAAAACTCCTGCCCCGTCGCCGACCGCGCCAGCAACCGCAGAATACTGGTCGCATCCTCAAGATTGGGTACCACCTTCTCCAGGCTGGCCAGCACCACATGCACCTTGGGCAGCAGCTGGGTCAGATCGCCATTGCCCTCGTTGGTGACGATGACACTGGTCCCGGTCTCCGCAATCAGGAAGTTGGCGCCGGTGATACCGACATCGGCGGCAAAATATTGCTGGCGCAGCACCGCCCGCGCTTCCTCCAGCAAAGTGCGATGCTCGACGAGCGGCCGGTCGGGATCGAGCTGGGTGTGGCTCTTGCGGAAGGTCTCGGCCACCTGCTCCTTGGTCAGATGCACAGCGGGGGCAATGATGTGGCTCGGCGGCTCGTTCCGCAGCTGGATGATATATTCACCGAGGTCGGTTTCGACCGGGGTGACGCCGTGTTTCTCCAGATAGTCGTTGATGGCGATCTCCTCGCCGATCATCGACTTGCCCTTGGTTACCGTCTTGGCATCGACGGACCGGCAGATCTCCAGCACGATCTCCCGCGCTTCGGCTGCCGTGCGCGCCCAGTGCACCTTGCCGCCTGCGCGCTCCACCGCCTGCTCATAACGGTCGAGGTAGAAGTCCAGATGGGCGAGCGTATGGTCCTTGATCGCCTTGCCGGTATCGCGCAGCTGCTGCCATTCCGGCACCTTGGCGATGGTGGCGCCGCGCCGGTTCACAAAGCCCGGCTTCATATTGCCCAGCGCCTTGCGCAGCGTCTCGTCGGCCAGGGCGGAACGGGCGTTGGAGACGAAGGTGTGGGTCGTCGCATGCATCGCTAGTTCCCCTCCCCGATGGCCGGGCTGTCGAGCGCACCCGCCAGCACCTCGGCCACATGGCGCACCTCGATCTTGGAGCCCCGGCGCTTCAGCTTGCCCGCCATATTAAGCAGGCAGCCCATATCACCCGCCAGCAACAGATCGGCCCCGCTTTCCACGATCCTCTCGGTCTTGTTGGTGACCATCCGGTCAGAGATCTCGGGGTATTTGACGCAGAAGGTGCCGCCAAAACCGCAGCAGACCTCGGCATCCTCCAACTCCGTGAGGCTCAGCCCCTCAACCCCGGCCAGGAGCTGGCGCGGTTGGGCCTTCACGCCCAGTTCCCGCAGGCCTGAGCAACTGTCGTGATAGGTGACCTTCTTGTCGAGCTTGCCGGGAACCGCTTTGACCCCCAGCACATCGACCAGGAAACTCGTCAGTTCATACGTACGATGGGCCAGCCGCTCGACCCGCAGCAACATCGTGGGATCATCGGCAAAAAGCTCGGCATAGCCTTCCCGGATCATGCCCGCGCAGGAACCCGACGGCGCGACCACATAGTCGAAGCCCTCAAAGGCCTCGATCACCTGGAGCGCGACCTCCTGGGCGAGGCGCTTTTCCCCCGAGTTATAGGCGGGTTGGCCGCAGCAGGTCTGTGCTTCCGGCACCTCGACCGCGCATCCATTGGCTTCCAGCAGCGACAGCGCCGCAAACCCCACGCTCGGCCGATACAGATCAACCAGGCACGTCACGAATAGCGCGACCCTGCGCTCCATAGCCCACCCCTTCCGATATCTTCTATTTTTTCAAGGAGTGTGGCGGAGGGGCAGGCGCGAGGCAACAGACATAGGCGCGCCTGATAAAGGAACGGGCCCGATGCCTGCGCATCGGACCCGCACCATAACAGCGACGACTAGACGCCTTTAGCTAATGACATTATCAGCCATGACACTATTGGCCCCCGCGACGGTAATTCCGCCTGAACCGCTGACGGCAGCGACATTACCGACCGCAGCGATCCGGTTGGTATTCACCCCCAGGATCGCTTTTTGACCCGTCGAGGCCGTATTGCCGGTCACGGCGAAATATTGGATTTCGGGACTTTCGCCCGCTTCAAGATGGATGTTGTAGCGCGTCGCCCGGATCGCGTTGCCGGTGATCGTGCCGAACCAGATCGAATGACCACCCGCCGTTTTAAGATGGATGCCATCCCGTGTCGGCAGGATGAAGTTATTGCCCGTGATGGTCAGATATTGCAGCGGGCCAGCAATGGTCTCGACGAGCAGACTGTCATGCCATCCACCCGTCACGATGTTGTTGGCAACGATCAGCCCCCGATAGGCGATCGCCCCTCTCTGCTGGCAGAGAATCCCGACCTGCGTGCTATCCGGATCGAGCGCGCCAGCATTGACGATGGTGTTGCCCTCAATGGTCCCTGTCCAGATCTCGCCCGCCGAACAGGCCTGATAGAGAATGCCATGGCGCAGGCTGCCGCGGATCATATTGCCGCTTACCTGAACATTGTTGCACTGGATCGTCATCCCATCGGTGCCCCCCTCCTGGAAGAGGGTGTTATTGGCAAACACGATGTAATCCCCCGCCGGATGGCTATCCAATCCAGCCTCGACACAGCCGTAGCAGTTGTTTCCCTTGATGACGATCTGGCGGCAGACGCCCTGGCTACCGCCGATGGAGACGCCGTGGCGCAGGTCGGAGAAGAAACAATCCGTGACGTTACCCCAATGGCTGCCATGCTGGATCGCCACGCCATAGGAAAAACCTGGACGGCGCCCCCGCGTCACCTGACTGCGCAGCACCTGGAAATGGGCCGATGTCCCGATGGTGATGCCGCTGTGAGCGAACAGATCGAACGAGCAGCCTTCGATCAGGATATCCCGGCACACCGACAGATCGACGCCGATCTGATTATAGCCAAGCCCCTGCCCGCTGGCCGACACGTTCCGCAAAGTGATACCAGCCAGGAAATCCAGGCGTTCCAGCCGGGCACCTTCTGCGACGGTCGCGGCATAGAGCACCGGCTCGTCCAGGGTTACCTGGTTGCCAGCGACCGCCTTGACGCGATGCATTTCGCCATAGGTCGCCCCCTTGGGGGGATCGAGCATATCCCAGAGCTTGTTCTGGGCGAGCATGACATAGCTTCCGACCGGAAACTGAGAACCATCCGCCACCGTTACCGTGGCGGCAGATGCGGAGGCATTTGCTGTCAGAAGACTTTGAACCGTGCGGGTTCCTGCAGCCTGGAACAGAGGCACAACGACCGAAGAAGCCGGCATCTGGGCCAGTTCGAAGATAATGTCGGCATCGACGATCTCGATACCGGCAGTGAGGGTCAGGGTACCGGTGACACGGAAGCTGTGCCCTAGGCCGGTGACACGGCTTTCACCCGATGCCAGGGCGGCCTGAAGTGCCAGCGTATCGTCCGCCACCCCATCGCCGACAGCGCCGAAATCAAAAAAGGAAACACAGCAGTTAGAAACAGGCATGATAACTCCTAAAGCATTGAATTAATGAGGTTTCGATCTCCCGGCCGCAGCGCATCAATTGCACCAGATTATTCGGGATAATTCCCACTGGTCACGTAGCCGATATGGATCGAGTTAAAGAGTATGTTCTCTTTTTGTTCTAATTTCAAGCGACAAAAACCCGCCTCGCCCGGATTGAAGGGGCGGGGCGGGTTTGATGCTTGCTGCGATTACGAGGCCGCCGTAGCGACCGCCGCCACCGGCTGACGGGTTTCGGCGAAGGCCTGGCGGTCCAGGATCTTTTCCTCGGCCGCGACCAGCACCGGGACGGTGGCCTGGCCGACGACGTTGGTGCCGGTCCGCATCATGTCGACGACGCGATCAACCGCGATGATATAGCCGATATATTCCATCGGCAGACCGACGGCATTCAGCGTCAGGGTCAGGCTGACCACCGCCGGACCCGGCACACCGGCCGTTGCGAGCGTCCCCAGCGTCGCCGCCAGGAAGATCGCCAGATACCCCGCCACATCAAGCTGCACGCCCGTGTACTGAGCGAAGAAGATCGCGGCGATGGCGGGATAGATCGCCCCGCAGGCATCCATCTTCATCGTTGCCCCCAGGGGAGCGGCGAAGGACGCATAGTCGCTCGGCACGCCCAGGCGATCCGTCATGGTGCGCTGGGTTTCCGGCAGGGTGGCATAGGAGGACGAGGTCACGAATCCATGTTGGAACACCGGCCAGATGCCCCGGAAATAGCTGCGCAGCGGCAGGCCATGCAGTTTGATCAGCCCGCCATAGACCACGATGATATGGAAGGCGCAGGCCAGATACATGGCGATGATGAAATCGCCCAGCGGCGCCAGCACGTCGAGGCCGAACTTGCCGACCACCGCCGCGATCAGGCCGAAGGTGCCGATGGGGGTCACCTGTAGGACGATGCGCACCACGCGCATGATCAGCTTGTTGGCATCTTCGAACACGCCACGCAGACGGTCGCCCGCCTCGCCCATGCCCGCCAGCACCGCGCCGACGATCAGGGCCAGCACCAGGATCTGCAGCACATTGCCGTCCGCAAAGGCCTTCACCGGATTAGCCGGGATCAGGCCGACCAGCACCTCGACAAATCCAGGGATCAGCTTGGGCTTCACTTCCGACAGCGCAAGGCCGGTGACGCTATGGCCCGGCTCCAGCACCAGCGCAAAGCCGATACCGACGATGGCCGCCAGCGCCGCCGTGATGACGTACCAGCCGAGCGTCCGCAGACCCAGGCGCGCCGCCCCGGCGCTGTGACGCAGTGCCCCGACCGACACGACGATGGAGACGAACAGCAGCGGCGTGACGATCATACGGATCAGCGCACCATAGGCATCGCCGATCGGCTTGCCGACCAGCTGCGCGGTCGCCGGTGCCAGAACCCCAAAAAGGCCGCCGAGCACCAGACCCGCCAACACCCGCTGCCAGAGCGGAACCGATAAATACACCTTCAACATGTGGAAACCCTCGTGAATGATTGCCTGGAAAATGGGCGCGCTCGGTTAAATTTTGGATAATCAGCAAATGAGATCTGGTATGCGATAAAGTTATACATGTTTAATTTGATGATTAAGCACCCCCAGAGAGGGGCTGGATTTCCGGTTTCTACCGTCATCCCGTGGCTTGACCACGGGATCTCCAAGCTTTTCCGTCTCTGTCGTCACCCCCCGACTTGATCGGGGGATCTCCAAGCTTTTCCGTTTCTGTCGTCATCCCCCGACTTGATCGGGGGATCTCCTCCGGGGACCTGTCCTCACCCTCGCTGTCATCCCGGTCTCCGAGCCGGGATCCGGCCGCCTGCATGGCCAATCGTCGGCGCCGGAGGTCTGCACCCATCTTCGGCCGGATCCCGGGTCAGGCCCGGGATGACAGATTTTGTTTGTTGCCCGCCACTCAGGCGACTCTGGAATCACGCTCCAGGAAAGCGTGGCAGCAGGTCGTTGGCAGGGTGCCAGGCCCGAGAGATGCCAAAAATGCCGACGGCGATCAGCTGCTGCTCTCGCTTTTCGTCCAGAATCGGGACACCGAGCAGCCCGATGCCGCCGGACACAAGCGGAATTTCCCGATAGATCGGGTGCCTGGATGCGTCGGCTCCCTGCCAGCCCCCCCAAGATGGGGGAAATCCCTGGCAGAACCACGCCCAGCCCGCCGCGATATTCCAGCCCGACCCCTGCCGATAATTCCGCGAAACCCGGTAAATCCCCCTCCTCCACCGCACGCGCCCAGGCGACCAAAAGCTCCGCATGTCCGGGATGCTGCAACTTTTGCAGATAGGGTCTCTCCGCAATTGCCAGTGCGAAGACAAGAGAGTCAGAAAGGGAGTTGAGTGACATACCGAAAGACCGCACGACCGGTTGATGCGATTACCGGACTATGCCATCACAAGATGAATGATGACAATAATCATCATAAAGATGATTATAAGCCGTGGCCCGACAGTCGCATATGCCGAAAACATTCGGCATGCAATCTCATGACATCCTTGCCAAAAATCTGCGCATGCTCCGTGCCGGGGCGGGGCTGAGCCAGGAGGATCTGGCCGACTTGGCTCAGGTCGACCGCACCTATATTGGCGGTCTGGAACGTTCCGTCCGCAATCCCACGCTTGCCGTCATCGAACGGATCGCCAGGGCCTTGGGTGTCGAGCCGTACGAACTGCTGCGACCGGGCCGAGAGTAGCCCCAGTCTGCAAGACCATTGCGCCGTCGGTTCCCCGATGGCATCCTCTGCTCACTTTAAACCCGAGACGGAAAGGAGGGCTGCGACATGAAGACGTTTTTCCGGCACCATCGCCAGCGCGGCCCCGTTCACGCCCTGCAGATGCGTTTGCAGGGCTGATCAGAGTACGGGATTAGAAGCTCCCCTGGTCTGCCCTTTGATGGGCGCGTTACCACGCGTCCCTTGATCCTTACCGAGCGTTCAAGCTCGGCAGACCAGAGATACCCCCCATGACTCTTATCGCTCTCCGCAATCTCGGCGTAACGCTGGGCAATCCGCTTTTCACCGGCCTCGACCTTTCCATCGATGCAGGTAATCGCCTGGGCATCATCGCCGCCAACGGGCGCGGCAAATCCACCCTGCTGCGCTGTATCGCGGGCACGGCTGAAAGCACCACCGGCGATATTATCAAGGCGCGCGGCCTGGAAATCGGCCATGTCGAACAGCATGTGCCGGATCGCCTGATGGGCATGAGCCTGCGGGCCGCCGTCCTGGACGCCCTGCCGCCCGAGCAGGCGGAAATGGAGGAATGGCGCGTCGATGTCATTCTCGACGCGCTCTCGGTTCCCCTCGACTTCCACGACAAGCGGCTGGCCGAGCTTTCAGGCGGCTGGCAGCGCACGACCCTGCTGGCCCGCGTCGCGGTGCTGGAACCCGACGCCCTGCTGCTGGACGAGCCGACCAACCACCTGGATCTCGACCGCATCGCCAAGCTGGAAGCCTGGCTGAAGGGCCTGCCGCGCGAACTGCCGGTACTAATCGCCAGCCATGACCGCGCCTTCCTGGATGCGGTGACCAACCGGACGCTGTTCCTGCGGCCCGAGGCTTCAAAGGATTTCGCCCTGCCCTACAGCCGGGCGCGGGCGGCCTTGGCGGAGGTGGATGATGCCGATGCCAAACGCTACGAGAAGGATATGAAAACCGCCGATCAATTGCGCAGACAGGCGGCCAAGCTCAACAACATCGGCATCAATTCCGGCAGCGATCTGCTGGTGGTGAAGACCAAGCAGCTGAAGGAGCGCGCGGAAAAGCTGGAAACCGCGTCGCGGCCCGCCCATCAGGAACGATCCGCCGGGGCCATCAAGCTCGCCAATAGCGGAACGCACGCCAAGGTCCTGATCACCCTGGAAGACCAGATGGTGGAGACACCGGACGGCAAGCCGCTGTTCCGCACCGGTCGCCTGTTCATCCGCCAGGGTGACCGGATCGCATTGCTGGGCCGCAATGGCACCGGCAAGACGCGCCTTGTCTCCAAACTCCGCACGGCCATCGAGGGAACGGGACAGGACGACATCAAAGTCACCCCGTCCCTGGTGCTGGGATATGCCGATCAGGCGCTGGCGACCCTGCCCGATCAGCAAAGCCCGATGGATATCCTGCTGAAGCGCTTTTCGCTGGGTGAGCAGCGGGCACGCAGCCTGCTGGCCGGGGCAGGCATCGCGGTTGACCGGCAGGCCAAGCCGTCCAGCAATCTCTCCGGCGGGCAGAAAGCGCGCCTCGGCATGCTGGTACTCCGGCTGACCGAGCCGAACTTCTACCTGCTCGACGAACCGACCAACCATCTGGATATCGAAGGGCAGGAAGCGCTGGAGGACGAGTTGCTGGATCACCAGGCCAGTTGTCTGCTGGTCTCCCATGACCGCAGCTTTGTGCGCACCGTCGCCAATCGTTTCTGGCTGATCGAGAAGAAGCGGCTGGTCGAAGTCGACGGGCCGGAAGAGTTCTTCGCGTTATTTGGCGGATAGGCCCAGTGTCGGGTTTCCTCTGTTCCTCAGGCGGAAACCCGACCATTCGGTCAGCATGTCATGAAAACGTCACATTCCGTGCTGGTATCCGTCATCACGGCGAGCTACCGTAAAATTCATCGCAACCATTTCTTAACCAGTGGATGGACCTCCCATGCGCCGCTCCTCTCTTGTGCTCGCCCTCCTCGCCGGATCGCTCCTGGCGGGCGTCGCCAACGCCCAGACCGCCAAGCTGCGCATCATGGAGACCTCAGACCTCCACACCAATCTGGTGAACTACGACTACTATAAAGATGCCGAAGCCCATGATTTCGGCTTCTCAAAGACCGCCACGGTCATCCGCCAGACCCGCGCCGAAGTGCAGAACAGCCTGCTGATCGATTGCGGCGACCTGCTGCAGGGCACGCCCCTGGCCGATTATGTCGCCAAGGTGAAGGGCCTGAAGGAAGGCGAAGTTCACCCGATGTATGCCGCGATGAACGCGCTCGGCTATGACGTCGCCTCCTTCGGCAACCATGAATTCAACTATGGCCTGCCCTTCATCGAAAACGCCGTGAAGGGCGCCAAATTCCCCTATTCCGCCGCCAATATCTTCAAGGGTTCGACCCAGGAACATTGGTCACGCCCCTACGTCATGCTGGAGCGGACCTTCAAGGACGACACCGGCGCCGATCAGAAGATGAAGATCGCCGTGATCAGCGCGGTGCCGCCGCAGATCATGCAGTGGGACAAGGGCCATCTGGAAGGCAAGCTCAACACCACCGACATCATCGATGCGGTTGAAAAGATGGTGCCGGTCGTGCGTCAGGCCGGTGCAGATCTCGTCATTGTTGCTGCCCATACCGGCATCGGCATTCCTGACACCAAGAAGGGCGACATGGCCGAAAACGTCGGCTATGCCCTGACCCTGCTGCCGGGCATCGACGTTGTTCTGACCGGCCACCAGCATCTCTCCTTCCCCGGCGGCTTCAAGGATCTGCCCAACACCGATGCGACCCGCGGTCTTGTGAACGGCAAGCCGGTGTCGATGCCGGGCTTCTGGGGCAGCCACCTCGGCGTGATCGACATCCAGCTGGCCAAGAAGGACGGCAAATGGACGGTGGCCGATGCCGCCTCTACCCTGCGCCCGATCTCCAAGCGCGACGAAAACCGCAAGATCGTCCCGCTGGTCGAGAATGACGCCGAAGTCATGGCGATGGCCAAGCAGATCCATGAGGAAACGCTGAAGTACATCCGCGCGCCGTTTGGCAAGATCGAAGCGCCGATCTTCTCCTACTTCTCGCTGGTCCAGGACGATCCCTCCGTGCAGATCGTCTCCGATGCGCAGATCTGGTACGCCAAGAAGGCGCTGAAGGGCACCAAGTACGAAAGCCTGCCGATCCTGTCGGCAGCAGCCCCCTTCAAGGCCGGTGGCCGTGGCGGCGCCAACTATTACACCGACGTCGCAGCCGGCGAGATCGCAATCAAGAACGCCAACGATCTCTACCTCTATCCGAACACCCTGCAGATCGTGACCATGAACGGCGCAGGCGTGCGCGAATGGCTGGAAATGTCGGTCGGCATCTTCAACAAGATCGACGCGACCAAGACAGAGCCGCAGAACGTCATCGACAATGGCTTCCCCAGCTTCAACTTCGACGTCATCGATGGCGTGACCTATGAGGTCGACCTGACCCAGGCCCGCCGCTATGACAACGACGGCAAGCTGGTGGCCGCCGATGCCCGCCGCATCAAGAATCTCTCCTTCGGCGGCAAGCCCATCGACGACAAGCAGGAGTTCGTCGTCGTCACCAACAACTACCGTGCCTCGGGCGGCGGTAAGTTCCCCGGCGTCGACGGCAAGAACGTGATCCTGCAGAGCCCGGACGAAAACCGTCAGGTGCTGATCGACTACATCTCGGAAAAGAAAACCGTGAACCCGTCGGCTGACAAGAACTGGAGCTTCGCCAAGGTCGGCAAGCCGGTCACCATCGTCTTCGACAGCTCCGCCACGGCCGAAAAATACCTCGGCAACATCAAGGGCTCCTCGAAGATCGGCGATGGCGAGAACGGCTTTGTGCGCTATGGCCTGAAGCTCGATTAAGCTTCGAAAGCGCTTTTAGCGGACGAGTTTGGAAATAAGCGAAAGCCGGGAACCCTCCCGGCTTTCGTATTTTTTGAATGCATTCTAGAATCGAGCCATGAGCCTACCTGAAGACGATCTTGTCGAACGCCGCACCTATGCGCCCGGAGCGACCATCCTTGCCGAGGGCGATGCCGCCGACAGCTTCTTCCTGATCGAGCGCGGCGAGGTCGAGGTCACCAAGACCGGCCCCGATGGCGCCCATCGCCTGGGTCGCATGGGCGAAGGCGATATCTTCGGGGAAATGGCGCTGATCGACGACAGCCCGCGTAGCGCTTCGGTGGTCGCGCTGAAGCCGACCGTCTGCCGTCTCTTCCCGCGCTCGATTCTCGAGGAAAGCGTCAAGGGCTCCAACGGCCTTGTCCGCAATATCCTCAATCTCTTTGTGCGCAACCTGCGCCATTCGACCAATCTTCAGGTCGAAAACCGCCGCCTCCTGCGCGAACTCACCGACTTCAAGGATCGATTGACCGACGAGTTGGATGTCGCCCGCCATATGCAGATGGAACTGGCGCCACCCGCCGATGAATGGGGCGAGCTTGGCCAGCGTGCAGGCATCGACCTCTCTGCCGTCTTCGAGCCTTCGTCTGAAGTCGGCGGCGATCTCTGGTCGGCCTTCCCGGTGGGCGACCATGGCGTCGGCCTGTTCCTGGGCGACCTGACCGGCCATGGCGTGGTAGCGGCCGTGAATGCTTTCCGCCTGCACACCCTGCTCGGCACCCTGTCCCATGTGGCGGACGATCCCGGCGTCTTCCTGACCGCCCTCAATCAGCGCCTGGCCAACATCCTGCCGCTTGGGCAGTTCGCGGTTGCCGCCTATGCCGTCATCCAGCCGGGCAAGCCGCTTGCCTATGCCGCCGCCGGTTGGGAGTGCGCCTTGATCCATGCACCGGACGGCAGTGAAACCCCCTTGTTCGGCGACGGGCTGCCGCTCGGTATTTCCAGCGACGAAAGCTATCGCACCAGCCATTTCGAGTTTCAGCCGGGCGCCCATCTGCTGATCTATTCCGACGCCCTGTCCGAAGCCTACAAAGGAAGCGAACGGATCACCGATGCCGACCTGTCGGCAACCCGCTCGACCGCCCTTGCCGCGCAGCAGGATGTGCCGGGCGTCTGGATGGCGGGCCTGCGGGACCTAGGCATCCGCCCCCTCGACGACGACCTCACCATCGTGTGCGCCACAAGACGCTGAGGCGTCTTGTGGGTTTTGTACGCTGGCCTACCGCGCTTCGCGCTGCTTGAGGCCGGTTTGTGTTGGCCTACCGCGCTTCGCGCTACTTGAGGCCGCCGCCACCTCACTCGTCATCCCGGGACTCGATCCCGGGATCTCCTCCGGGAGCATGTCCAATCCTGCCGCGGCCACGTGGAAGCGCCCCCGGAGAAGATCCCGTGGTCAAGCCACGGGATGACGGTTATTGCCACTACCGCCCGTAATGCTCGACCAGTTGGGCAAGCCCCCGGCGCAGTAGCATTACCGCGTCCGGTTCTGCCACGCGCTTCAGGACGGCCCACTCCTCGACCGGCAAACCGAGGCAGCACACATGCACGATCACTGGCGAGAGTCTCGGCGACAGCGACCGCATGGCGGCAACATAGCGTTTGCGGGCAAGGCACGACTGGACGGACAGGTCCGCATCCTCATCACCCTGCGGCGGTATCGGTAGCCCATCGTAGTTGCACCGGGCCAGCCGCTCGAACTCGCCACCGCCGAAGTCTTCCCTGAGCTTCAGTCCTGCCTGCCAATAGTCTGTGGAGATCAGCCGTTGCCGCCGATAACGATCCAGCGGCAATTCATGGCGCCCGGCGAGCGGGACATCTTCCACCACAATCGGGGGAACTTCAGGGTTGAGTCCGGCGGGGCAAGCAGCGCTCCCCACGTCACTACGATACAGGCGGACACTCTCGATCTTGCTCATGGCGCGATGCTGCAAAATGGGGCTTTTCCGTTTCTTTCCAACGATAACGACCATGAGACTCTCCCACTCTTCACCTTTTGACCGTGCACGAAGCAACTCCCGTTGGTTGGGTCAGCGCCTTTCTTTGCACGCCATAACTGTGCCGATTTGGTGCAAATCTGTCAATATGGTGTTTATTGCACCAAATCAGTTTTTCCCTTAAACTGTAGGCATGCAGAACAAACTCCGCTCCCTTCGCCTCGCCCGCGGCCTGACGCTCGAACAATTGGCCGACGCCGCAGGAACCTCCCATCAGCAGATTCTGCGCCTGGAAAAAGGTGAGCGTCGCTTAACCGTGGATTGGATGGTGCGCCTTGCACCGCCGCTCGGGGTTGAGCCGAAGGATCTGCTGCCGGAATCTCAGACGGCAGCTCCCCCCTCACCCGCTCCGGCACAAATTGCACCAAATCAGGACATTATTCCGGTGCGCTCGGCAGCGCGCGGCGGGGACGAGCAGCGGATGTTCCTGGAAGATGGCCCGATCGACTACGGCCCTCGTCCGCCCGTGCTGCGGAATGTGCGCGATGCCTATGCCATCTATGTGGTGGGGGAGAGCATGGCCCCGCGCTATCGGCCCGGATACCTGCTGCACATCAACCCCTTCAAGCCGCCTCGGCGCGAAAACGGCGTAGTGGTCTACAAGAAGGACAATGCCGTCCTGATCAAGGAGTTCGTCGAAGCGACCTCAACCGAACTGGTGCTGCGACAGTTCAATCCGGCAATGGAGCTGCGCTTAGACCGCGATGAGATTGCGGAATTCCATACTGTCGTGGGGACCGAGGAAGCCTAGTGGGGGTCTAAACCCGCTTATGGGCTTCCTCGATGACACGCTTCTTCACGATCCGCACGGCACCCACCATCAGCAGGCGCATGTCGCGGACGATATAATCCGCAAGCTCGGCATCGGAGATGTCGGTGCCCTCGATATCCAGGCGGAACTCCTGGCCCTGGATGCCGCCGCCATTGGAAAAATCCACCTCGAAATCGAAAACCACACGATGTTCTGCCATGGGGCACCTCCGCCGTCATTTGCGCCCGCGGCGGCCGTGCCGCCCAATGGATTATCGTGATGGGGGCAGCAGGCTTCTTGATCCGATGCGACCTCGCCCCCTAATCTGATGGCATGAGCACGCCCAAACCAGACGTTTCCGCCCATCTCGCGTCCCCCGCCTATCGGCTGTCGGCCCAGGATCCCGACTTCCTGATGGGCGACAGCATGCGTGGTGTCCGCTTCCTGATGGAATATGCCAAGGTCGAGGAAGCCTTACGCAACGAGCGCATCAATTCGACCATCGTCGTCTTCGGCAGCGCCCGCGTGCGGGAAGGCAACCGCTGGTACGACGAGGCCCGCGCCTTTGGCCGCCTCGCTTCCGAACAGGGCGGCGCCCTGCGCCCTATCGATGGCGCACGTGAGAATGTCATCGCCACCGGCGGCGGCCCTGGCATCATGGAAGCGGCCAACCGGGGCGCCCATGACGTCGGCGCGCCCTCCATCGGCTACAACATCACCCTGCCGCACGAGCAGGAGCCGAACCCCTATTCGACCCCGTCCCTGACCTTCCGCTTCCATTACTTCAACATGCGCAAGATGCATCTTGCCATGCGGTCGAAGGCGCTGGTGGTCTTCCCCGGCGGCTTCGGCACCCTGGACGAGCTGTTCGAGATCATCACCCTGGTGCAGACCGGCAAGGCCGGCGCGCGCACGGTGGTGCTGTTCGACGAGCAGTTCTGGAAAAGCCTCGTCAATCTCGACGTGCTGGTCGAAACCGGCATGATCGCCAAGAAGGACCTGGGTCTGCTGACCTATGCCAATACGGCCGATGAGGCCTGGACGGCCCTGGTCAAGGCCGGGCTGAAGGTCGGGTAAATGCTTCCGTCACCCCGGGACTTGATCCCGGGGTCTCCTCCGGGGGCGTTTCCACGCCGCCGGGGTCAGAATTGGACAAGCTGCCGGAGGAGATCCCGTGGTCGAGCCACGGGATGACGCCTTATGGGAGAATAGCCGCTTCTTAAAGCGGTGTCCCACCGACGCGGCGACGCACGCTTTCGGCTTCCTTCATGATCTCCACCGCCTGCTCGCGGCTGGCCTGATCGGCGCTGCTCGACGAGATGGCGTTGGCGAGGCTCAGGATGGTCTTAAGCGGCGTCAGGATCTGATCGCGGTGGCGGGCATCGGCCACCACATGGCGCCCGGCTCGGCGCAGTTCCATTTCCTCGCTGACCAGGGCCGCGAGATCGCGCAGGACGTTACGATCCCGCTCACTCAGGGTGCGCGGCTTGGTATCGATGACGCAAAGAGTGCCGACATTCTGCCCGTGGGCCGACAACGGCGCCCCGGCATAGAAGCGGACGTTCGCCTCGCCTTTGACGTAAGGGTTGTCTTTGAACCGCTCGTCCTGCGTGGCGTCCGTCACCTCCATGACGTCATCCAGCAGGATGGCGTAGGAGCAGAAGGCAACATCGCGCGAGGTTTCTTCCAGATCGAGCCCGACCTTGGCCTTGAACCATTGGCGCGTCTCGTCGATCAGGCTGACCAGCGCGATCGGCGTACCGATCAGATTGCTCGCCAGCCGCACGATACGGTCGAACACCTCTTCGGCCGGGGTATCGAGGATCTGATAGTCGCGCAGCAGGGCCAGACGTTCGGCTTCAGTCGCGGGCAATGGTGCAGCGGTCATGTAAGCTTCCATTCAGACAAGGTGAACGGAAACTTAACGCATCCCGCCGCCTGCCGCGATCACTCTTTCGTCAGAAGATGGAAGCGCGACACCATCAGGATCGACACAACCGCCAATCCCAGAGCCTGCCCCAACCAGATGCCATTGCCCCCCATGCCGACCGGGAAGGCCAGCACATAGGCCGCCGTCAGGCCGATACCCCAGAAGCCGATCATCGCGAAGACCATCGGCAACCGGGTGTCCTGCAAACCGCGCAAGGCGCAGGAGCCCACAACCTGCAAGCCGTCGACAATCTGGAACAGCGCGCCGAACGCCAGGAAACCGACGCCGATGGCCAGCACGGCAGGGCTGCGCGGATCGTCGGGCGACAGAAACAGGTTCAACAGCGGCTCGCGGAAGATCAGCATGATCACCGCCATGAGGCTCATGAAGCTGAGGCCAAAGCCGATGGAGATCCAGCCCGCCCGGCGTGCCTCGCGACGGTCGCCCGCGCCGATGGCTTGCCCGATCAGGACGGTCGATGCCTGACCGACACCAAAGGGAACCATGAAGGTTATGGAGCAGATCTGCAGCGCCACTTGGTGGGCCGCCAGCGGCAGCGCTCCAAAGAAGCCCATCAGCAGGGTGGAGATCGCGAACAGGCCGACTTCCATCACCATCGTGATGCCGATCGGCAACCCAAGGGTCAGTAACTGACGCTGACGCTTGAAGTCCGGCAGCCAGGATCCGCCAGCCTGCCAATAGGGCTTGAGGCTAGGGGCCGTGGCGATGGTCGCCATCATCAGGATGCTGCCGGTCGTCGCGGTCACCGCCGTCGCCAGACCAGCTCCGAACAGTCCCATGGCCGGGAAACCGAACCAGCCCAGCACGAAGGTCAAGGCCAGCACGATATTGACGCAGAAATCGAAGCTGACGAAGACCAGCCCCATACCGGGACGCCCGATAGCCGATAGGAAATTGCGCCCCGCCACCAGCACCATTACGGCGGGCAGCGACCAGCGTAGACTGCCAAGATAGGTCGCGGTATCTGCCGCCAGCTTCGGATCCTGACCCAACCACAGCAGATAAGTTTCGGACGGTCCCAAAATGATCGCCAGGATGAAGCCGGTCAGCAGGGCCAGCAGCGTGATCTGGCGCAGCAGGACGCCAGCCTCATTCAGGTCGCCCGCGCCATGGGCCTGGGAGGCCAGCGGCGCGATGGCCATCATCAGGCCAAGGCCGAAGATCAGCACGAAGATGAAGATCGACCCGGTCAGAGCGGCCGCCGCCAAGGCATCCGCACCCAGTCGCCCCAGGATAATCGTATCCGAGACATGCATGCCCATGATCAGCAGCTGGCTGAGCGCCACCGGCGCCGCAAAGCGCAGCAACAGGGCGATCTCGGCAATCAGGCCGCGATGACCGCTGGGGATCGGAGTTTGGGAGATGCTGGGGGCCGACATGGCGAACCTCTATCCTTCTGCGGCAAAGCGAGTTTGCCGATTTTGCAGGCATTGCCCGCTAAAGTGACATAAGGCGGCCGAATATTTCCGATATCGGATATATTGTCAAGCGGAGGCCGAACCGGCCTTCAGGCGGGCGACCTCCGCCTCCAGTTCGGCGATACGCTGTTCGCGCTCCTCCAGGGCGGCGGCTACATCGGCGGCTTCGAACCGCTGCGGGATATGCTGGGGGCAATTGACGTCCCAGGCGGTCACGGTGAAGAGCAGCACCTGTTCGGGCCGGGCGCGATAGCCCTCCGGCATCAGATCGGCCAGCAGCACATCGTCCCCTTCGACCACCCGCACCTCGCCCCAGATCTTGATCCGGCGCCGGTTGACGTAATCGATGAGAAACAGATGCGCCTTGGGATTCTCCGACAGATTGCCTTGGGTGATGTACTGGCGGTTGCCGCTGAAATCGGCAAAGCCGATGGTGTGCTCGTCCAGCACCCGCAGAAACCCCGGCGGCCCGCCACGATGCTGGATATAGGGCTGACCGTCGGCATTGGCGGTCGCGAGGAAAACGCTGATCTGCGCCTCGATGAAACCGGCAAGGTCGGGCGTGATCTGGGTGCGCCAGCCGCCGGACGCCTCCTGCCGGGCATAGGTCGCGCGGGATCCTTTGCGCGTCTGGATATCCTTGACGACCGGCGTGAAGGCAACGTCGCTGGAAAAATGGGCCATGGCGGCTTCCTTAGAAAGGGTGCCGCTCAAAGATGCTTCTTTCCATATTCCGTCAGTAGATGCCAATATTGGCAATCATCCTCTCAAATTACGGAAGACCATGGATCGTCTGGACGCCATGTCGGTGCTGCTGGCCGCGGTCGAGGCGGGAAGTCTCTCAGCCGCCAGCCGACGTCTCGGCATGCCGCTCGCTACCGTCTCGCGCAAGGTGGCAGAGCTAGAGGAGCATCTGAAGGCGCGCCTGCTGATCCGCGCCCCGCGCCAGTTCGCCCTGACCGATGCCGGGCGCAGCTATGTCGCGGCCTGCAAGACCATCCTGGAACAGGTGGGAGAGGCAGAGAAGGCGGCGGCGGGCGAATATGCCAATCCGCGCGGCGATCTTACCATCACGGCCCCGGTCGCTTTTGGACGCCTGCATCTGCTGCCTGTCGTCGCCGATTTTCTCCAAGTTTACCCAGAAATCGACGTGCGCCTTTCCTTCAGCGACCGTTTCGTGCAGCTGCTGGAGGAGCATGTGGATCTGGCCTTGCGCATCGGCGATCTGCCCGACAGCACCCTGCGCGCCAGCCGCCTCGGGACGATCCGCCAGGTAACCTGCGCCAGCCCGGCCTATCTGGCACAGCACGGCACGCCCTGCATTCCAGCAGATCTGAGTGGGTACGACTGCATCAACCTTGAGATCATCCATACAAATGATCGCTGGATGTTCGGGGCCGAGGCGGTGGCGATCCAGCCCCGTTTGAGGGTGAATACTGCCGAGGCCGCCGTCGATGCAGCGTGCCTGGGGCTCGGCATCACCCGCGTTCTTTCCTATCAGGCAGCCCAATCCCTGGCCGACGGCAGGCTGATGCGTCTGCTGACCGACCACGAACCACCGCCCCGCCCCGTCAGTCTCGTCTATGCCGCCCAGGGCCTGTTGCCCTTGAAGCTGCGCGCCTTCCTCGATTTCGCGACCCCGCGCCTCAAAGCCCGCCTTGCCGGAGAGACCCCATGAAATACCGCGCCCTGCTACTGGATGTCGGCGGCCCGCTGGAGGATGAACGGGCTCAGGAAGCGGAAAAGGATCGTCAGATCCTGGCCGCTTTCCAGGCCGAAGGGAAAGACGTTGCCTCCCGTCTGGCAGGCGCCAATCGCCGGGCCGTGAACAGCTTTGCCCAGAATCTCTATGACGCGGTGATCTTCGACCTGGCGAACCGCGATCCCGCGCTGACCCAGCGCGTCACGGAACGCTTCCGCCGCGTCGCGCAGGGCCGACCGCCCTTTGTCCTGCGCCCCGGCATGTTGGCGCTGGTGCGCGACTGCCATAGGGCGGGCCTCAGGATCGGCCTTTGCGCCAATCAGGTCGCTGCTGCCCGTGAGGTTCTGGCCCAAAGCCCGCTCGCCCCGTACCTATCCTATGGCGAGGTGTCGGATACGCTCGGCCTGCGCAAACCCGATCCCCGGCTGTTCCTGACCGTTCTGGAAGGGCTGGGCGCCACGCCAGGAGAGGCGATCATGATCGGTGACCGGATCGACAATGATATCGCCCCCGCCCGTCGCCTGGGCATCACCGCCATCCGCCTGCGCATCGGCCGCCACCGGCATCAAAAGCCCCGCAGCCTGATTGAAATCCCGGATGCCGACGTGACCACCGTCGCTGGACTTCGCCAGAGCCTCTGCGCTCTCGGGATCGATCTATAAAACTAATGATTTGCAGGCGATTGATCTATCTGACTCATGAGTCGGGACCTGGACAGTCGTTCCCCAATCGTTCAGGGTAGCGCCATGTCTGTTCGCACGCCCTGGCCGACCCGCCTCGATACCCAAGCCGACCTCGACGCGGCGCTTCTGAAGATCGCCGCCCGCGACAAGCCGTTCGGCAAAGCTCTGGCGCTGATCGGCCCGCCCGCCCTGCGCCGCTCGCCGCCCGGCTTTGGCGCCATCGTCGGCTCGATCCTGGGGCAGCAGGTGTCGGCTCAGGCGGCGCGGGCGATCCAGGCCAAACTGCTGGCCCGCACAGGCCCACTTACCCCGGACGCCATTCGTGCCTTGAGTGACGAGGAGTTGCGCGGCTGCGGGCTGTCGGGCGCCAAGACCCGCTATGTCCGCGCGCTGGCCGATGCCTGCCACGGCGGCCTGGATATCGACGGGTTGCACCGGCACGACGACGAAACCATCATCACGCAGCTCACAGCCCTGCCCGGTATCGGGCGCTGGACGGCCGAGGTCTATCTGCTGTTCGCCCTGGGCCGGATCGATGTCTGGCCCGCCGACGATCTGGCGCTCCAGGTGGGGGCCGGACGTCTGCGGCGGCTGAAAGAACGCCTAAGAGGCAAAGCGGCGCGAGAAATTGCCGACCGTTGGGCACCCGCAAAAGGTGCAGCGGCGCTTTTCATGTGGCATTACTATCATCATCTGACCGCCCGAGACGCCGTTCTGGCCGATCCAACCAAAGCGGCCTCCCCAGAAAAGGAACCGGCATGACCGATGGCGCCTTCACCAATGTCCTGATGCTGCCGCCGCAGGACGAGACCCCACCTACCGCAGCCGTTCTGCTGCTGCATGGCGTCGGTTCGAATGGCGAAGATCTGCTGGGGCTAGCGCCTTTCTGGGCCAAGGATATGCCCCATGTGGCTTTCATCTCGCCCGATGCGCCCTTCAATTACGATATGGCACCGATGGGCTTTCAGTGGTTTTCCCTGCGTGACCGGGTCGAAAGCCGGATCGTCGAGGAAGTGAAGATTTCGGCCAAACTGTTGGACGAGCTGATCGATACCATCATGGAGCGCCTGTCGATCCCGGCGGATCGCGTCGTACTGGTCGGCTTCAGCCAGGGCACGATGATGGCACTGCACGTGGGCCTGCGGCGCGAACATGGCATCGGCGGAGTCATCGGATACGCCGGTCGCCTGATCAATCCGGGCGCCTTGCCCGCCGAAATCAAGGTAAAGCCGCCGGTACTGCTGGTGCATGGCGATGCCGACCCCGTGGTTCCTTTCGACAGTCTGGCCCTGGCCAAGGCCGCGCTGGACGCCAATGGGGTCGAGGCCAAGACCCTCGCCTGCCCCGGCGTCGGCCATTCCATCGATGAAGCGGGCCTGGATGCCGGGCTGGCGTTCCTGAAGGAAGTGCTGCCGGGCTGATTCTGCTTGAGGCCGGTTCTCCAGAAGACCTCGTCATCCCAGGGCTTGAAACTGGAGTGTCCTGGTCTTCGCCTTTTTATACCGCGTCATCTTCGGGCTTGACCCGAGGATCCATCTTTCAGCAGACCGCGTAGAATGGTGGTTCGGCAACCGCCATGGATCCTCGGGTCAAGCCCGAGGATGACGACCCTTAGGGGAACGCTCCCGTTGGAGACCCCGGGATCAAGTCCCGGGGTGACGATTGTCTTCGAAACCAAAGCCCCCTCCCCCTAGACCTTGGGGGTGAGATGAATTTTTTATGCCCTTTCTTGTGATACGCCCCCGTTTAGGTTAAAAATTCCCTCGCGCGGGCCAGGCCGGAAGGCCGCCGCCTTATGTCGAGTCTTCGACTGCAACGGGCTGTTGCCCCGACCTCGCGCGCCGCGTGAACCCCTGCAAGAAGTTGGGGAGGCGGTAAGCGTGTCGATTGATCACTGTCCGACGTTGGTGCTGAACGCGGATTTCCGTCCGCTGAGTTATTTTCCGTTGTCTTTGTGGTCCTGGCAGGAAACGGTCAAGGCAGTCTTCCTAGATCGCGTCAATATCCTGTCGGAATATGACGACCAGACCATCCGCTCACCCTCCTTCGAGATGCGGCTGCCGAGCGTCATTTCCCTGAAAGAATATGTCGCAACCTCCCGGCGTCCGGCCTTCACCCGCTTCAATGTGTTCCTGCGCGACCGGTTCGAATGCCAATATTGCGGCAACCACTACCCCACACACGAGTTGACCTTCGACCATGTGATCCCGCGATCCAGGGGCGGGCGTACGTCGTGGGAAAATGTCTGCGCCGCCTGTTCGGCCTGCAATCTGCGCAAGGGCAATCACCTGCCGCGCGAGATCAAGATGTTCCCGCGCCAGACCCCGCACGAGCCATCGACCTACCAGCTGCAGGAACGCGGACGGCGCTTCCCGCCGGGCTTCCTGCATGCCTCCTGGCGCGACTATCTCTATTGGGATTCGGAGCTGGAAACCGAGTAGGCGTAAACCGCAGATCACCCCTGCCGTGTCTCACGTCTTGACGACAGGATTTCTGCGGCTTACATCCCCCTCATGGCTATTCTTCCAATCCTGATCGCACCCGATCCCATCCTGAAGCAGAAGGCGACGCTGGTCGGCACCGTCACGCCCCAGATCGTCCAGCTGATGGATGATATGTTGCAGACCATGTACGAGGCGCCGGGCATCGGTCTTGCCGCGCCCCAGGTCGGCGTGCTGAAGCGCGTGATCGTGGTGGATATCTCCCGCGAAGGCGAAGAGAAGACCCCGCTGAAGATGGCGGACCCGGAGATCGTCTGGGTGTCCGAGGAAGACCAGGAATATGAGGAAGGCTGCCTGTCGGTGCCTGAACATTATTCCAATGTCGTGCGCCCGGCCGCCATTCGCGTGCGCTACACCGATCAAAACAACAAGAAGGTCGAGATTTCGGCCGATGGGTTGCTGGCCGTGTGCATTCAGCACGAGATCGATCATCTCGACGGCATCCTGTTCCTCGACCATATCTCGTCGCTGAAGCGGAACATGATCCTGCGCAAGCTGCTGAAACAGAAGAAGCTCGCTTCTTAAGGAGTTTCTGCCATGCGCATCGCCTTCATGGGCACGCCGGATTTCGCCGCCGTTGCCCTGCGCGCCCTGATCGATGCCGGTCACGAGATTGCTGCGGTCTATTGCCAGCCCGCCCGTCCTGCCGGGCGCGGACAGAAGCCCCAGCCCTCCGCCGTCGAAAAACTGGCGACCGCCGAAGGTCTGGAGGTTCGCACGCCCAAGCGGGTGCGCGATGCCGAAGAGATCCAGCGTTTTGCCGATCTGAAGCTCGATGCCGCCGTGGTCGCCGCCTATGGGCTGATCCTGCCGCAGGAGATCCTGGACGCGCCGACATACGGCTGCTTCAACATCCATGGCTCGATCCTGCCGCGCTGGCGCGGGGCGGCACCTATCCATCGCGCGATCCTGGCAGGCGACACGGAAACCGGCGTCACCATCATGCAGATGGATGTCGGCCTCGATACCGGCGACATGCTGAAGATCGGCCGGGTGCCGATCACCCCCGTCACCACCGGCGGCGCGTTGCATGATCAGCTGGCCATCCTGGGCGCCCAACTGATGGCCGAGACGCTGGCGGAAATCGACGCGTTGACGCCGGTGAAGCAGCCTGAAGAAGGCGTCACCTACGCCGCCAAGATCGATAAGGCCGAGATGCGCCTGGATTGGTCGCTGTCGACCGATCAACTCGACCGCACCATCCGCGTCTTTGCACCCCGTCCCGGCGCTTTTACCGAGATCCTGGGCGAGCGGGTGAAGGTGCTGGCGGCGGAGATCGTTAAGAGCACCGGCGAGCCCGGCTGCTTGCTTGATGACGCCTTGACCGTCGCCACCGCCGACGGGGCCCTGCGCCTGACCCAGATTCAGCGGGCGGGCGGCAAGCCTCTTGCCGCCAAGGACGTTCTGCGCGGTTGGTCGGTTCCGGCGGGAACCCGGATCGGCTGATGCCCCGCTACAAGCTTGTCATCGAATATGACGGCGGCGCCTTTGCGGGCTGGCAGCGTCAGGAAGACGGCATTGTCACCGTCCAGCAGGTGATTGAGGACGCTTTCGCCAAATTCACCGAAACGCCGCGCATGCATGCCTCGGGTCGCACCGATGCAGGGGTGCATGCCCGTGGGCAGGTGGCCCATGTGACGTTGGAGCGCACCTGGCATCCGAATAAACTGCAAGGCGCACTCAATTGGTACATGCGCCCGCACCCCGTCAGCATCTTAAGCGTCGAGGAAATGCCCATCGACTGGCATGCGCGCTTCTCCTGCATCGGGCGCCGCTATGTTTACCGCATCCTCAACCGCCGGGGTCTGCCTGCGCTGGAAATCGGCCGGGTCTGGTTTCAGCCGTCCAAGCTCGATGCCGCCGCCATGCATGAGGCCGCTCAGCGCCTGATCGGCCATCACGATTTTTCCACCTTCCGCGCGGCCCAATGTCAGGCCAACAGCGCAATGCGCACCCTGGAGCATTTGAGTGTCGAGCGGCTGGGCGACGAAATCCACGTCCACGCCAGCGCGCGCTCCTTCCTGCATCACCAGGTGCGCAACATGGTCGGCACCCTGGCCATGGTCGGCTTTGGGAAATGGAGCGCGGATGATGTAACCCGCGCGCTGGAGGCCAAAGACCGCGCTGCAGGTGGTCCGACCGCCCCGCCGGACGGCCTCTATTTCATGGAAGCCTTCTATTGATGTTGAGGTTGTCGCGCGCTTGCGGCACCTTGGCCGCATCATGACCCAACTCACCATTCCCAAGATCGTCGGTCATCGCGGCGCGCGTGGCCTTGCCCCCGAAAACACCCTGCCGGGCATTCTGGCCGCAGCGACGCATGGCGTGACCTATTTCGAGGTCGACGCCAAGCTGACCTCCGACGGCGAAGTGATCATCATGCATGATGCGACGCTGGAGCGGACCACGACGGGCACGGGCGAGGTCGCCAAGACCAGCTTTGCCGATATCCGGAAGGTCGATGCGGGCAAGCCCTTCCCCGAACAGGGCGTGGTCCAGATCCCGACCCTGGTCGAACTGCTTGACCTGCTGATCGAGAAGAACTGGGGCATCAATATCGAGATCAAGCCGTGCAAGGGCCGCGAGCGCGAAACCGCCGCCGCCGTCTGCGCGATTGTCGAGAAGCATTGGCCCAAGGATCGCGAACCGCCCCTGCTGTCGTCTTTTTCGATGGAGTCGCTGGACGAGGCCAAGAAGGTCGCCCCCCATCTGCCCCGTGGTTACCTATGCGAGGAATTCACCCCTGGGTGGCAGCAGGTGGTGGCGGGTCTTGAATGCGCGACCCTCAATCTAAATACCAATAAACTGGGTCCGGCAGACCTGGAGGCTGCGAAAGCAACGGGTTTGCCGATTCTGGTCTGGACAGTGAATGACCCCGCGCGGGCGTCTGAATTGCTGGCCGCGGGCGTCACTGCTGTGATAACCGACAGGCCGGATATCGTCCGCGCGTAAGAAGAATGGGGTCGAGACTCTTTCCAACGGAGCCTCGCCCCTATATAGACGGGTACGGAAGGGAATAAGGCGGCCCAGCCTTTATATCGGGCTGCCCAAACAAGTGCTCAGGAGGAGCCGTTGAAGGCGCTTAACCCCATTGTTATGTCGGGCCGCGAAGTTTTGCCCGTTGTCGAAGGCGGCAAAGGTATTGCTGTCTCCAACGGACAGAGCTCGGGCGCATGGGCAGCTGCCGGCGGCATCGGTACTTTCTCCGGCGTGAATGCCGATAGCTACGATGAGAATGGCAACATCATTCCTGTCGTCTATAACGGCAAGACCCGCCGTGAGCGGCACGAGGAACTGATCGCCTATTCGATCACCGGCGGTATCGAGCAGGCAAAGATCGCCCACGAGATGGCAGGCGGCCAGGGCCGCATCCATATGAACATCCTGTGGGAGATGGGCGCCGCCGAAGTCATCCTCAACGGCGTCCTGGAAGGCGCCAAGGGGCTGATCCACGGCATCACCTGCGGCGCGGGTATGCCCTATAAGGTCGCCGAGATCTGCGCCCACTACGGCATCTATTATTATCCGATCGTCTCCTCGGCCCGCGCCTTCCGCGCCCTGTGGAAACGCGCCTATCACCGCTTCCCCAGCCTGCTGGGCGCCGTGGTCTACGAAGATCCCTGGCTGGCCGGTGGCCATAACGGTCTGTCGAATTCGGAAGACCCGTTGAAGCCCGAAGATCCCTACATGCGCCTTGTCGAGCTGCGCAAGCAGATGAACGAGTTCGGTTTGAACCAGACCCCCATCATCATGGCGGGCGGCGTCTGGTACCTGCGCGAATGGGATCATTATCTCGACAATCCCGATATCGGCCCGATCGGCTTCCAGTTCGGCACGCGCCCGCTGCTGACCCAGGAATCGCCGATTTCCGAAGCCTGGAAGAAGCGTCTGCTCAATCTCAAGAAGGGCGACGTCTACCTCAACCGCTTCTCGCCGACCGGCTTCTATTCCTCGGCCGTCGAAAACCCGTTCCTGCAGGACCTCAAGGGTCGCTCGGAACGGCAGATCGCCTACACGCCGCACCCCCATGCCGATCATGACACCGAACTTAAGATCGGTGCCCGTGGCCGTGCGGTCTATGTCACCGCCCACGATAAGGTCAGTGCGGAAGGCTGGATCGCGGCGGGCTTCACTGAAGCCATGCGCACGCCGGAATCGACCCTGGTGTTCGTGCGCCCGGAACAGAGCGTCATCATCCGTCAGGATCAAATCGACTGCATGGGCTGCCTGTCGGCCTGCGGTTTCTCGAACTGGTCGCAGAACGAGGAAGGCACCACCGGCAAGGCCCCCGATCCGCGCAGCTTCTGCATCCAGAAGACCCTGCAGCGCATCAGCCATTCCGACGACGTCGATCATCAACTGATGTTCGCCGGTCACAATGCCTATCGCTTCGCCGACGACCCCTTCTATTCGAACGGGTTCGTTCCGACCGTGAAGCAGCTTGTTGAGCGGATCGCGTCGGGGGACTGATCTATTAAATAGATCATAGCCAGACGACTCATCGATTTAACTAATGAGTCGTTCAAAGCCCAGGCATACACCACCCAGCGGCGCCGTCGATCAGAGCGATCACGGCGCCGTAATCTTTCCAAAGCCAGAGACCACCGCCGATCCCGGTCATCGTCAGAAGAACCGCCAAGCCTTTCAGCGCAATCACCATCTCAGGTCACCATCTCTGCAAGGATGGGCAGGGACTTTAGATAATCCGCCCGTTTGTCCTCGTCGGCAACCGCCGGAATTATTTCGTCGGCGATCATGGCGACATAGGCCTGCTTCGTCAGCCTGCGTCCCAGATGGGTGAAAGGCTTGTTGCCGATGATCGCGGCAAGCCGGGTGAAAACGCTGCCGCCGCCAATGATCCTGCGGCAGCGGGACATGGCTACAACAGCGACAAAGGCCTGCTGAATAGGTGCTAGCGAGGGGTCATCGCGAAAAACCTCTATATCCAGCTCCGGCATCAGGGCTTTCAGCTTTTCGCCGACGTCAGGGCTGTCGGAGAAAAGCAGATATCGCCTCTTACCGAATTCCCACCAGCGGCGCCTATCCATTGCCGCGATATAGGTTTGCAGGGGGATGGATTTTTCATAGAGATTGATGAAGTTATTGTGCGCCTGAGACTTGTCGCCCGCCTGCGCGCATTCGATTGCCTTAAGTCCATAAGCAAATAGGTCGCCGCGACGAATATGGATCGCGGTCTTGCCACCGAC
Source organism: Lacibacterium aquatile (assembly GCF_042683105.1). NCBI lineage: Bacteria > Pseudomonadati > Pseudomonadota > Alphaproteobacteria > Rhodospirillales > Rhodospirillaceae > Lacibacterium > Lacibacterium aquatile. Next base: position 89,608 of record NZ_JBHUIP010000003.1, on the reverse strand, counting down.
GTCGAGAGTTGCCAGTGCCGCCTCGACCCTTGCCGTCAATCGCAGTTCTGAAAACAACCGGCGGCAAGCCCGCTTTACGCCCCAGGCTGTCCAACCCGGGCGACGCAATGGGCGCCAACCTCCAAAAAGATAGTGGCCGCGACTCTCCAGATCCTTCAGATCCCGGCAGACGTAGCGTGTCTTGCGTAGGCTGGTCCGGATCTTCCTGGCATCTCGCGCGATATAGGTCCGATAGTGTGCGATCTCCTCCGGCCCGGCGAAGGCAATATCTTGTGATTGCGCGGCAGTGGCCTCGAGGTCGAAAAGATTGCCGAGGTCATACCTGCTGTCGGTATAATCGATCACCGGCATCGAGAGGTCGGTCCAGACGACCTTCAGGCGCAGCTTGTGCCGCCGTGCGAAATTCCAGGCCACCAGCAGATTGAGCAGTCGCCCGCCTAAGCGGTCACCGCGATAGCAGACGAGCTCGTCCATCAGGCCACAGCACGCCTCTCGATGGCGACTGCCTGATCGCGGATCGGCAGATGCACGATCCCGGCAAAGATGGCGAGCGCAATGGACGACCACCAGATGATGTCGTAGCTGCCCAGCAGGTCATAGGCCCAACCGGCTCCCCAGACGCCGATAAACGCGCCGATCTGATGGAACATGAACACAAAGCCATAAAGCATCGACATATAGCGCACGCCGAACATCCGGGCGACGATGCCCGACGTCAGCGGCACGGTGCCAAGCCACAGGAAGCCGATGCCGGCCCCGAAGGCGATGGCGGTCAGCGGCGTCACCGGCAACGCGATGAACAGCACAATCACCACGCCGCGCGCCAGATAGAGGATGCTCAGCAGAATGCGGGGCGAATAGCGCTGGCCCAGCACCCCCATGAGGTAGCTGCCGAAGATATTGAACAGCCCGATCATCGCCAGCGACCAGGCGGTCACGCTGGTCGCCATCCCCTGGTCCCGGAGGAAGGCTGGCAGATGGGCAGCGACAAAGGCGACATGGAAACCGCAGACGAAGAATCCGGCATTCAGCAGCCAGTAGGAGCCCGACTTGCGGGCCGCGCGCACCGTCGGCCCCATACCGGCATCGGCTACAGCCCCGACGGCCACCGGGGCTGACTTCAGCCCCAGACCGAAGGACAGCGGCACCATCAGCACGGCAGCAGCAGCCATAACGGTAAAGGCCATCGACCAGCCGAGGATATCCAGCAGCGCCTGGGCACCCGGCACCACGGCGAACATCCCGAAGGACCCGGCGGCGGTGCAGATGCCAAAAGCCATGGTGCGCTTTTCGGCAGGCACGGCCTTGCCCACGGCGCCCAGCACGGTGCCGTAGGTGGTTCCGGCCAGTGCCACACCGACCATGATGCCGATGGTCATCTGCAGGCCGAGCGGACTGCCCCAGGCCTGGGCGAGGATCAGGGCGCCCGCATAGAGAATGCCGCCTATCACCCCCATGCGTACTGCGCCCCAGCGGTCGGCGAAATAGCCCGTCACCGGCTGCGCCACACCCCAGAGGAGATTCTGCAAGGCGAGCGCCAGGCTGATCGACTGGCGCCCAACGTCGAGCTCCATGGAGAGAACCGGGACAAAAATGCCGAAGCTCTGCCGGATACCCATCGCGATGATGAGCATGAAAATGCCCGCGCTTAAGACGATCCAGCCGGTTCGGCCCATGGTTTCCTCCGTTTATTTTCCCGTGACGATAGGCCCGCAACAGGACGCCCGCAATTCAATAGATGGCAAGGCACGCCAGCCTTGCCGCCTCGTCGCTTTCCTTCTGGCCTGCCTTGAGGTAATCAAAGGCCGACAGTTACGCTGCCTTTGTGAAGGAAACGGTTATGGCGGATCAGAGCTTCGACGTTGTGTTCATCGGTGGCGGCCCAGGTGGCTATGTCGGCGCGGTCCGCGCTGCCCAGTTGGGCTTCAAGACCGCCTGTATCGACAAGCGCGGGGCCTTCGGCGGCACCTGCCTGAACGTCGGCTGCATTCCGTCCAAGGCGATGCTGAAGTCGTCGGAACTCTATCATCACGCCCAGCACGGCCTGGAAGACCATGGCTTCACCCTGGGTGGCGTGAAGCTGGATCTGGCCAAGATGCTGGCCCGCAAGGACAAGGTCGTCACCGACGTCACCAAGGGCATCGAGTTCCTGTTCAAGAAGAACAAGGTCGCCGGCATCGTCGGCGCGGCCAAGCTGACCGGCCCGAACACCATCGAAGTGACGCTGAACGCAGGCGGCACCCAGACGATCGAAGCCAAGCACATCATCATCGCCACCGGTTCGGACGTGACCGGCCTGCCGGGTGTCGAGATCGACGAAAAGACCGTCGTGTCCTCGACCGGCGCGCTGACCCTGGAGAAGGTGCCGGGCAAGCTGATCGTCATCGGCGGCGGCGTCATCGGCCTGGAACTGGGTTCGGTCTGGCAGCGCCTGGGCGCCCAGGTCACCGTGGTGGAGTTCCTGGACAAGATCACCCCGACCATGGACGGCGAGATTTCCAAGCAGCTGCAGCGCATCCTGACCAAGCAGGGCATGGACTTCAAACTGGCGACCAAGGTCACCAAGATCGACAAGACCAAGAAGGGCGCGACCGTCACGGTCGAACCGGCCGCCGGTGGTGCCGCCGAAACCCTGGAAGCCGACGTGGTTCTGGTCTCCATCGGCCGCAAGCCCTACACCGATGGCCTCGGCCTCGACACGGTGGGTGTCGAGCGCGATGCCAAGGGCCGGGTGAAGGTCGACAAGCATTTCCGCTCGAACGTGCCGTCCGTCTACGCCATCGGTGACGTGATCGACGGTCCGATGCTGGCCCATAAGGCCGAGGAAGAAGGCGTCGCGATTGCCGAGATCCTGGCAGGCCAGCATGGTCACGTGAATTACGACGTGATCCCGTCGGTCATCTATACCGCGCCGGAAGTCGCCTCGGTCGGCAAGACCGAAGAGGAACTCAAAGCCGCGGGCATCGCCTACAAGATCGGCAAGGTCCCCTTCTCGATCAACGCCCGCGCCCGCGCCAACGGCGATTCGGAAGGCTTCGTGAAGATCCTGACCGACGACAAGGACAAGATCCTCGGCGGCCATATCATTCACGCCGAAGCCGGCACCCTGATCGCCGAACTGACGCTGGCGATGGAGTTCGGCGCGTCGGGTGAAGATGTCGCCCGCACCTGCCACGCCCATCCGACGGTCAGTGAAGTGATCAAAGAAGCGGGCTTGGCAGCCAACGGCAGAACGATCAATATGTAAGCGCTATGGAAGAGGGCCCCCTGGTGTTGAACACGGGAGGCCCTCTTCTTTTATCCAAAGAGGCTTCCGCATGATGAGCGCTGTCAGGGATCCGCTTTATTTCGAAGACCTTTTGATCGGTCAGAGTTTTTCGACCGGCATCGCCCATGTGACCGCCGATAGCATCAAGGAATTCGCTGCGACCTATGACCCGCAGCCGATGCATCTCGACGAAGAAGCCGCCAAGGATACTTTTTTCGGCCAGCTGGTCGGCAGCGGTTGGCAGGCCCTGTGCCTGACCATGCGGCTGGCGGCAGAGGCCGACTGGTTGGGCGGCACCCCGCTGATAGGGGCGGAAGTCAACGATATCCGCTTCAAACGCCCCATGCTGCCGGGCGAGGAGCTGCGGGTGGAAGCCGAGATCGTGGACCTGCTACCACCCTCGAAATCAGGTCGATCCTTTGCCGTCATGCTGCTGACGACCTATGGCAACGACACCGTCCTGCTGACCCAACGCTGGCGGATCCTACTGCCCAGCCGCGCGCTGGCACTTAATACGAACTGAACTTACCCAGATACCCGCTCAAGTCTGGTGCGGCGGGCGCGAAAAAGCGCTAGCCTGCGGCATGTGGTCAATCTTCGATGCGCGGACTTCCGTCACTCTGGTCGCCTTGCTGCTGGCAATGTGCACCGGCGTTGTCGGGTTGCTGCTGCTCAGCCGTCGGCCAACGCCGGGGGCTGCTGAGTGGGGGTTCGGGCTGCTGCTCTATGTTGCCAGCACGATGCTGCTGCTGATCCGTCAACCGCGCTTCGACTGGCTCCCCCTGAACATCGGCATCGGACTGGCCGTTCTGACCTGCATGCTGGTTTTGAACGGCATCCATCGTTGGAATGGGCTGACGCCGTCGCGCCGTACGCTCATCTTCGTACCGCTGACGACTCTTCTGGTCCTTAATATCGTGCGTGTCAGCTTGGCGCCTGGTCATATGGATTTGGCGGTTTCTCCAGCCTTCACCAGTGTCATCCTAGGCTATGCCGCCGGACAGGCATGGCGCAGCCCCGGGCTTGAGTTCTGCTCGCGCCTCCTGGCCGTTCTGGCCGTCGTACAGGTGGTCCGCGTCGGTATGTATCTGATACCCCCTGAACCGCTGTTACAGATTATCCTGCTTCTGACGCTCGCGGCTCTGGTGATGGTTCAGGGTATCGCCCTCTACCGCGCAGTCGCTCGCCGTACCGAAGCACTGAACGAGCGCTCCTGACCTCAAAGATTTCAGTAAGTGAGCACCACAGCCCCTCACAAGGTGCGATGAATAAAAACTGGTGTACCCTGGGTCAATTCTAAGACAAAGTCCGCAGCATGTGGTCCCTTTTCGACGCCCAAACCATCATTACCATGCTCACTCTCCTGTTCGTGATGTGCACGGGTGTTATCGGTCTCTTGCTGCTGAGCCGCAGACCCGCCGTCGGCGCCGGTGAATGGGGGGTGATGCTGCTGGTCTATGTGATGAACAGCCTGATCCTGCAGATCCGTCGTCCTGAGTGGGATCTGGTCTGGTTGACACCGGTGCTCGTTGCTTTAGGGATCCTGCCCGCAGCGCTGTATTGGCGGGGCCTCATGCGTTGGCGGGGTCTTCCGGATCTCTCGCATTTCAAGATCTTCGGCTGGTCGCTGGCAGGGGGCATCACCGCCTTCATCGGTCAACGCCTCGGCTGGGAAACCACGACCTTTTCAGGCATCTCGCCGGTCTTCACCTCGACCTTGGTCATCATCTCGCTCGCGACCTGCTGGAATGTGCCTGAGCTGCGAATGATCAAAGGCATACTTCTGGTGCTGAGCGTCGTCCAGCTGACGCGGGTCGGGCTTTATTTCTCGGCAGCCCCCCGAGACGTCATAGTCTTGAGCGTTCTGATCCAGGCGATGCTGGTTACGGCGTCCGGGGCGAGCCTCTACCACGCCGTCTCCCAGCGTGCGGTCGCCCCGTTTATCAGATCGCGAGCTTCTTGAAGATCTTCTCCGGCACCGACTTGATGATCAGCATGATCAGTTCCCAGAAGAACGGGACATAGACCACTTCCTTGCCCTTCAGGGCCGCTTTCAGCATCGCACGCGCTGCATCTTCGGGCGCCGCGGCCAGGAAGATCCCCGGCAGCCCCCAGGTCATGCCGGTGTCGAGGAAGCCCGGCTTCACCGTCGTCACCGTGACGCCCGACCTGTTCAAGCGGTTGCGCAGACCCGCCGCAAAGGTCGCAAGACCCGCCTTGGCCGACCCGTAGATATGGTTCTTGAGACGGCCACGGTCACCCGCGACCGAGCCAACCACCACCACCCGTCCCTGGTGCCCGGCTTCGAGGTGCGGCGCCAGATGCAGCAGCACGGAGACGGCGCCGCTATAGTTCCCTGCGATACAGCTCAAGGCGAGCGCAGGATCGGCCTCCATATCCGTCTGTTCCGGCATCACGCCGAACCCAAGGTAGATGTCGAGGCTGCCAGCGGGGGCCGCTTCCTTTACGGCGCTGGCAAAACCGGCATGGCTGCCCATGTCGGCGGCATCGAACGGCAGGGCCAGGACCTCGGGCGCACCGCGAATAGTCAGATCGCCTGCGATCCGCGCCAGTTCCTGGGTATCGCGTCCGGCCAGCAGCACGCGGCCACCGGCTTCGGCGACATGGCGGGCAAAGGCGCGCGCGATGGGAGAGGTTGCGCCAAGGATCAGCCAGGTGCGGCCGGTCTGGCTTGCGATTGCCTTGCTGCTCATGATGCGCTCCGGATCTTCAGACGGCGGGACTGGTCGGAGGCAAAGCGGCCTTGGGGATCCACCTCCTCCAGCACGCTGCGGAATTCGCCAAGGCGCGGATACATCTCGGCAAAGCCTTCCGCGCTCAAGGCGCTGTCCTTGGCCAGATAGATCCGGCCGCCGTGATTGAGGGTGATGCGCTCAAGCCGCCGCATCAGATCGGTCGTGCTGGCGTCCTTCCAGGGGAAATCCAGGGCCAGCGTATAGCCACGGGTCGGGAAGGACAGCATGCCGCGCCCATCGCCGCCCAGCGTCTTCAGGACAGCCAGGAAGGAGGCGGCACGGGCGGCGCTGATCTCCTCCAGCAGCCACTTCAGCCCTTCAGCCGCCGTGACGTCGGGGATCACGCATTGAAACTGCACAAAGCCCTTCTTGCCGTAGATCTTGTTCCAGTCGCGCAAGGCATCGAGCGGATAGAGGAAATTGCTGTAATAGGTCGTGCGCTCGCGCCCAGTCACGGGGACCCGGCGGTCATAGAACTTGTTGAACAGGCTGACCGACAGGCCGTTCAGGGCAAAGCCGGGGAAATCGAACGGCACCCGCTTGGCGTGCTTCTGCTGTTCGGGCAGGGAGGTCGGGGCGAAATCCGCCGTCTCCAGCACGCCGCGCCCCAGATGCGCGCCGCGCGCCATACCGTCGATCCAGCCCACCGAATAGGCCGAATTGTGCCGCGCCTCTTCCAGCGCTGCCATGAAGCTCGTCAGATCACCGATCCGGCGTTCCGTCACGCGGTAGGCGTTGCTGGGCGCCTTTGCCAGACGCACGCCTGCCGACAGGATGACCCCCGTCAGGCCGCAGCCGCCGAGGGTGGCGGCAAACAGGGCGGGATCGCTCTCTGCCGTGATCCGCTTCACCTCGCCAGACGCCAGCAGCAGCTCGATCCAGGTCACATGGCTGCCGAAGCTACCGACGTGATCGTGGTTCTTGCCATGGACATCATTGGCGATGGCGCCGCCCAGGGTGGCAAAGCCGGTGCCGGGGCTGACCGGCAGGATCCAGCCACGCGGGACAAACAGGCGCTGGATATCGCGCAGAGAGATACCGGCCTCGGCTGCCAGCTCGCCCGTTTCGGCATCGAAGCTCATCAGGCGGTCCAGACGCTCGGTCAGCATGACCACGCCGCCGGAATTCAGCGCCTGATCGCCGTAGGAGCGGCCATTGCCGCGCGCCAGCAGCGAGGTTTCGGTCGTGGTCAGCACCGCCTTGGCTTCGCTCAGTTTTTCCGGGCGGTAGGCATCGGCCTGGGCGACGGGGCGGCGACCCCAGCCGGAAAGCTGCAGAGTTTTAGCGCGCATAGATCCGCTCCTTAAGCCCGGCCGCGCCGTGCCCGCCGCAACGGCCAGGGCAGCACCGCAAAGCCGAGCGCGGTGGAAAACCAGAGGGTGGTCAGACGAATGATCACGGTCGCGGCCAGGGCTTCGTCGAACCCGACACCCAGGGAGGTTAGCAAAGCCATCATCACCGCCTCGGCCCCCCCCAGACCGCCGGGCAGCATCGACAGGGTTCCGGCGATCAGGGCGAAGGTAAAGACGAACATTGCTTGCAGCAGGCTGAGGTTATAGCCCAGCGCCTGCAGCAGCAGCTGAAACGACCAGGCCTCCGCCAGCCAGCCGATCAGCGCCAGCGCAAAGCCGGTCCCGAACAGCTTGGGCGTGAAAAGCGCTGCCGTCCCGCGTAGGGCGGCGCGGATCTTGGCGAACAGGCGCGGCTTGCGCCGCCCCACCAGCCCCCACAGGCGATTGACGACCCAATCGAGGGTAGCCGGACGCAGGAAGGGGATCATGACCAGCGTCATGCCGACAGCAATCGCGAAGATCCAGTTGGCATAGGCGGAAAAGGCGCCGACGCCCGCGATGCAGAGCACCAGGATTGCCAGCATGTCCGACAGGCGGTCGCCGACGAACAGCGGCGTCACCCGGCTGTAACTGTAGCCGTACCCCTTCTCCAGCAGCCAGAGGCGCAATGCCTCGCCCGCCTTACCGGGGGTCGTGGTCAGCGCAAAACCGCCGACGAAGATCGACGCATTCTGGAAAAACGGCAGGCGCACGCCAAGGCTGGTCGAAAAGACATGCCAGCGGATCGCCCGTACGGCGTAATTGAAGACCGACAGGCCCAGCAGCGCAGCGATGATCGTGCCCGGAACGCTATAGACATGGGCGAGGATCTGATCGGCCCCGCGCCAGATCGCGACACCGCCCATGATCGCGACGAAGGCGATCACGGCCAGGATCACAGCGAACTCCAGGCGCTTGAGGCGCCCGTCGCCCATTTTTTCAGACATAGATGAGCGCCGCGAAAGTCGCCGCCCAGGCGACGACGCACAGGATGAGGAATTTGTCGGTCAGCACGATCTGGGTCGGCGAGCCGGACCGCTCCTCCACCAGGGCGATCTGGAGGTAGCGCAACACGCCCATGATCACAAACGGCGTGGTCAGATACAGCTTGTCGGTGCCGAACTTCAGCGCCGCCTCGGGCTCGGTCGTATAGATCAGGTAGCTGACCAGCAGGCCCGCCAGCACAATGGCGATCGAGGTATCGAGGAAGGGGATATTATAGCCCGCCAGCGACTGGCGGTGTCCGGCGCCCAGGTCCTTGACGATATCATCGCGGCGCTTGGCCAGCGCGATGAACAGCGACACAAGGCCGGTGCAGACCAGGATCCAGACGCTGGCCGGGACGCCAATGATCGCCGCCCCGCCTTCCACACGCAGCACATAGCCCAGCGCGACCAGCATGACGTCGAGGATCGCGACCCGCTTCAGTGCCGTCGAATAGGCGAGGTTCACCACCAGATAGCCGATGCTGATGAACAGGAAGGTCGTATTCAGCAGCCCGGCGATCACCAGACCCCAGGCCGCCAGCACCACCATCAGGATCAGCGCCGCCACTTCCGACACGGTCCCAGCCGCCAGCGGCCGGTTGCGCTTGGAAGGATGCTGCCGGTCGGTTTCCCGATCCATATAGTCGTTGAGGATATAGACCGCACTGGCGAGCGCGCAGAAGGCGATCACGCCCAGCGCGATGCGGCCGAAATTCTGCGCGTTCACGGCCGCCGGTGTGAAGAACAACGGCGCCAGGATGAAGGCGTTCTTAACCCACTGATGGGGACGAAGGAGCTTTAAGATCGGCGGCACGGATCAATTTTTCTTCTTAAATGCGGCCGAAATCGGGGCGCCGACATCGGTCTGAAAGTGGGCGGACAATACCAGCCCTAAACCGGACCGGGTACTGAATTTACCGCAACCTTCAGCCAAGACTTGACGGAAGATAGCGGGAAGACAACTTTCAGCCCCATGAAACAGCATCTGGTCCCCTCCGCCCTATACTTGGCCCTCGCGGCTGCCCTTGCAGGTCCGGCCCTGGCCCAGGAGGCACCGGGCACGGCGATCACCGTCAATCCGCGTGAGCTGCCAGCGCCTTATGCGACCCCCAGCGCCACCAACGGACCGCGCATCATTCCCCGCCCCTCGGGCGCCGGGCTTCAGGTGCCGGAGAACTTCAAGGCCCAGGTTTTCGCCGACAATATGCTGCATCCCCGCAACATCGCGATTGCCCCCGACGGCGCGGTGATGGTGGCGGAGAGCACGGCAGGACAGATCAGCATCCTGCGCGACGAGAATGGCGACGGTCGCGCCGACCGGGCGAATGCCTTCATGACCGGCTTGAACCGCCCCTTCGGCATGGCCTTCCAGGGCAATACGCTCTATGTCGCAGATACCGAGGGGGTCTGGCGGGCCAGCTATCGCGCAGGGCAGCAGGCCCCGACCTCTCCGCCCCAGCGGATCACGGCCAGCGGCGCGCTGGGTTCTGGCACCGGACATTCCACCCGCAGCCTCGCCTTCAATGCGACCGGCGACCGCTTCTATGTCGGGGTTGGCAGCCGATCCAACGTGGAGGAAGAGGAAGCCCCCCGCGCCAGCATCATCAGCTTTGCCGCCGACGGCAGCGACCGGCGTCTGGTCGCTTCGGGCCTGCGCAACCCGGTCGGCATGGCGATCTATCCCGAAACCGACCGCCTCTGGACCGTCGTCAACGAGCGGGATGGCTTGGGCGACGGTCTTGTCCCCGATTACCTGACCCAGGTGGCCCCCGGTGCATTCTATGGCTGGCCCTATGCCTACCTTGGCCCCAACCCGCAGCCGGGATTTGCCGAACGTCGCCCGGATCTGGTCGCCAAGACGCAAATGCCGGATCTGCTCTTCCGCGCCCATTCCGCCCCCATCGGTCTGGTTTTCTATGATGCCCGCATGTTCCCGGCCGAGATGCGCGGCGATGCCTTTGTCGCCCTGCGCGGTTCCTGGAATGCAGGATCGCCGCGCGGCTATCAGATCGTGCGGGTGCCTTTCGCAAACGGGCGACCCAAGGGTGGCTATGAAGTCTTTGCCAGCGGCTTCCGCACCGGCGGGACGGAGCGGGCCGAGGTCTGGGGACGCCCGGCCGGTCTGGCGGTGGCGGCCGACGGCGCCTTGCTGATCGCCGACGATACCTCGCGTACCATCTGGCGTGTCAGCTACACCGCCCCTGCCCGCAGAAATTGACTCAAAATCGCCCTTAAGTCGTGGTATTGTAGAGCTTCAGTAATCGAGAAATACCGGTCGATCCGGCCAGAATAGAAGGATTGGCAAATGGTGATTACACCCCCGATTAATCCTGTTCTCAATGCTTTAGCGGGTGCCGCTCAAGTGCGCCCTCAAGAAGCGACTCCGGCGGCAGCGCCGACCATCATACGCCGGGCAGCCAAGCCTGCCGAGGCGTCGGAGAAGGTCTGGCGCAAGTCCCAGTGGGAGCGTGAGGAGGAACGGCAGGAAGATATCGATCAGGCAAATCAGCATAGGCTCGACTTGTCGGTCTGATTTTTTCCAGCACGAATATTGGTAAGAATCATGAAGGCGGCCCAGGAAAACCCGAGGCCGCCTTTTGACTCTTCAGAGCTCCAGTGCGGCTTGCGGAAAGCTGGATCCTCGGGTCGAGCCCGAGGAAACGCCTAACGGGAAACAACCGCCATAGGAGATCCCAGGATGACGCTTCGCCTATAGCAACTAGAGGATGCCGTGCTGCTTATAGACCGGCAACGTCTTCTCGGTGAATGTCTTATAGACTCCGGTTAAGACCGGCACGATGTCAGCGACCGTGGTCAGACGCTTTTCGCCCGCATTGAGCGAGAGTCCAAGGCGCGTCAGACGATTTGCAGCATGGGCGACCGGATCTTTCGCCTTAGCCTGCAAGGCTTCGACGAACAAACGGTCATTGACCGACGCCACCACTTCACTGCCAGTGACGGGAGAGATGAGACGATCCCCCGCTTCGCCCGCCAGGAACTGGCCAAGCATCATCTGGTTGAGGCGGCCGACCAGCGCCTTACGGGCCGCGATCAGACTCTCCGACCCCACAGGATGGGCATAATTCAGACCCGTCAGCACGGCTGAGGCTTCTATCAGCATGTTAGGCGTGATCTTGGCGAACTCTGGCTTTCCAATCAGGCTCGACAGCATAACCGGCCCGGCGGCCAGGGCGTCGAGCAGCGGATCGTAGATTTCCGCCTTCAACTGCATTTCGCCCAGCGGCAGCTTGACCTTCTCAGGGATGGAAGAACGGGCAACGGTCAGAACAAAGCGGGTGCCGAGCAACTGGGCTGAACGCTCCTGGGTCGGCAGCGTCAGGTTGCCCCGCAGGAACAGATCGCGCCGGAACTGACGGTTCAGCAGGAAGTCGCGCAGAACCTCGCGGAAGATCGGGTCCTTTGCCTCTGCCAGCAATGGCTTTGCCGTCGCCGACAGATTGAGATGGTCGAACCCATCGAGCGGATTGGCCGACCCGGCATAGGACAGCTTGGCTTCGCCCATGGAGGCCGCGATGTCGGAGAAATAATCCGGCGTCCAGGCTTCGTTAAAATATTCGTGGGCGACATAGCGGCGGTTGTGTTTGCGGATCTGTTCGACCCGCTTGTCGAGACCGCCGACCGACCCGAAGAAACCCTGCTTGCTTTCCACAAGCTTGGTTGCGAAATCGAGCGCCTTATCGATCTTATCAACCGTGCCGCCACCCTGGGTGCGGCCGAATTCATAGAGCAGATGCCGAAGGGGCGCGGCAGGCCCCCAACCGGGCAGGGCATTGAAGCTGATATAGACGGCGCCGCCGACTTTGAGCTTTTTGCGCACAAAATCGAGAATCCCCTGGCGTGCTTCGGGGATAATCCACGACCAGATGCCATGGAAGACAATGAAGTCGAACTGCGGCGTTGCCGCCTCGGCAAAATCCTGGAAGGAGGCGTCGAAGACCTTGAGGTTAGACAGCCCGGCGCCATCGGCCATCATTTTGGCCTGGGCGGCATGGTCGGGATTGAAGTCGGTGCCCCAGAACTCACCATGCGGGAAAGCGGCGGCGAGCGCATTGAGGGTCATCCCCTGGCCGAACCCCAATTCGCAATAGGTGAAGGGCTTATCGATATCCGGTGCGCGGCGGCCCGCCAGGCGCAGGGCGTAGGTTATGATCGCTGGCGATAACTCGCGATAGAAGCCGTGAGTATAGCCCGTATCCGTGACGTAGCCTTGAGACCAGGATGGTGTATCGACCATATTATTTGCACGCCCACAATAACCGTTTCCTCAACTTCCAGAAAATCACGCCTGACAGTCGGAGCGCAATGGGCCAGGGTAAAACGCCTGCCCAGACATAAGGATCTACAATGCTGCCCGCCTTGACCCTGCTTTTGATCTGCCAACTTGCGGGCGAGGCGCTGGTAAGATTTCGTACCCTGCCGTTACCGGGTCCGGTAATCGGCATGCTGATCCTGTTCATCGGCCTGGTGATCCGGGGCGGCGTGCCAAAGGATATCGAAAAAGTCGGCGGCTTCCTGCTGCAGCATCTGTCGCTGCTGTTTGTTCCCGCCGGGGTCGGGGTCATGGCCCATCTGGCGCTGATCCGCGAAGAATGGCTGCCGATTGCAGGATCGCTGATCATCTCGACCGTGGTGACGATTGCGGTCACTGCGCTGGTGATGAAGCTGACCCTGCCTAAGGGTACCAGCGGCGAGAAGCAGCCATGAACGGCGATTTCACCCAAGTCTGGGTCTATCTTTCGACCAGCCCCCTGCTGGCGCTCACCCTGACGCTGATCGCTTATCAGGTCGGGATCTGGCTCTATCGACGGGGTGGCATGAACCCGCTGCTCAATCCGGTGCTGATCGCCGTGGTGTTGCTGGTGGCGCTGCTGCTGGCCACCGGCACCGACTATCGCACTTACTTCTCCGGCGCACAGTTTGTGCATTTCCTGCTGGGTCCGGCGACCGTCGCTCTCGCCATTCCGCTCTATCGCCAGTTTCAGCAGGTGAAGAAATCGGCCAAGGCCATGCTGCTGGCGATCATCGCCGGATCTTTGACTGCGTCCGCCTCGGCCGTCGGCATTGCCTGGCTACTGGGGGCGAGCGAGCGCACCTTGCGCAGCCTCGCGCCTAAATCCGTGACGACGCCTGTCGCCATGGGCGTTTCGGAGCAATTAGGCGGCCTGCCGTCGCTGACCGCCGTCGCCGTCATCCTGACCGGCATCATCGGGGCGATGCTGGCGACCGGAACACTCAATCTACTGCGGATCAAGGACTGGCGGATCCGTGGCTTTGCCACCGGCGTCGCCGCCCATGGCATCGGCACCGCCCGCGCCATCCAGGTGAATGAGGTCGCGGGCGCCTTCTCCGGCCTCGCCATGGGGCTTAATGCCCTGGCGACCGCGATCCTGATTCCGGTGATCTATAACCTGATCTTCGGTTAGCCCCGGCTGGCTAGGAACGCCTCTACCTCTTCTCGGCGGGGAATAGGAGCGACGGCGCCGTATCCCTGGGTCGAGAGAGCGGCGGCGGCATTACCGTAGCGTGCGGCCTTGCGGGCATCTTTGGTGCGCAGATACTCGGCCAGGAACGCCCCGTCGAACGTATCGCCCGCGCCGGTGGCATCCACAGCCTGGACCGGCAGCCCCGCGATCCGGTCTTTACCGGAGGCATCGCTGACCAATGCGCCTTCTTTGCCCAGCTTCATCACTACCAGCGGGCACCCCAGGCCCAGATAGAAATCGGCGATCTCTTCAGGCTGAATAAGGCCGGTCAGGGTGCGGGCTTCATCGACCGAGGGCAGCAGAATGTCGGCTTTAGCGGCAACCGCATGGATCATCGCGCGGGCCCGGTCCAGCGGCCAAAGCTTCAGGCGCAAGTTGGTATCGAAGGAGACGAGACGGCGAGCCTTTTTTGCGATGGCAATGGCGGCCAATGCCGCGTCGCAGGCCTCGGCGGAAATGGCAAGGCTGATACCGGACAGGTGAAGAATCTGCGCTGCTTCGATGGCCGTCCGGGGTAGCTTGTCCGCCTGCAGGGCCGCCGCAGCCGAACCGGCGCGATAGTAGGTGAATTCATGGCCGTTCGGACCATGGGTGACAAAATAGATGCCAGTCGGGGCGGTTTCGGAAATCTCCACCGCCTTGTGCGACACACCCTCAGCCTGCCAGAGATCCAACAGCATCCCACCGAAGACATCGTTGCCGACGGCGGACAGGTAGCCCGTCGTCGCGCCTTGACGGCTGGCGGCGATAACAGTGTTGGAGGTATCACCCCCGAACCCTTGGAGAAATTGACCGGCTTCGCCACGGGCGGCATTGAATTCAACCATCGCCTCGCCCAGGCCCAAAATCTCCAAGTTCATTCTTCCCAATCCCTTTTTCATACGACCATAGCGCTTATACGCGCTTATACGCGCTCTCGACACAATCGCATGGCGGATCAGGACAATTTTCCTGGCGCGGGGTAGTCATAGGCGGTCTATAAGCGTTTCATCGACCCCTTGGATGAGCGTTGCCCGTGTCCGTCCTTTCGATCCAATCCCGCGTCATTCAAGGCCATGTCGGCAATGCCGCCGCCGTTCTGCCCCTGCAGTATCTGGGGCATGAGGTCTGGGCCGTGGATACCGTTACCTTCTCGAACCACCCTGGCCGCAGCAAATTTCGCGGGCGGGTGACCCCGCCGGCCGAGGTTGCAGATCTACTGCTGGGCCTAGAGGAGCAGGAGATCTTCACCCGCTGTCAGGCGGTGATCTCCGGCTACCTGGGAGATGCGGGCAATACGACCGCCATCGCCGCCAGTGTTGCCGCCGTGAAGCGCGCTAATCCGGACGCGCTCTATCTGCTGGACCCCGTCATGGGCGACCATGATGTCGGCGATCATGGCGCCCTCTATGTCCGCCCGACCGTCCCGCCCGCCATCCGCCAGGACCTGCTGCCCATCGCGGATATAGCCACCCCGAACCAGTTCGAGCTGGAATATCTGACGGGCGGTCCGCTCGCCGATACGGCTGCCGCTATCGCCGCCGCGCGCTCCCTCGGTCCCGCCCGAGTCTTCGTCACCTCGCTGAAAACCCCCGCCACCGAAGCCGGAATTCTGGAAACCCTGATGGTCGACGCCAACGGCGCCTGGCTCGTCCGGCAACCGGCATTCGAGCGGCGCTTCGACGGATCGGGCGATATGTTTGCCGCGCTGTTCCTGGGTCATTTCCTGAACAGCAAAGACGCCGTCGATGCCTTTGGCCGCGCCTGCGCCGGGGTCGCACTGTTGCTTCGACAGACTATGGCCAGTGGACAGCTGGATATTCCACTGACATCAGGCATTCCATCCGCAGTCAAGGAAAGCCCCGCCGAAGTCTTGAAGCTTTCTTAATAAAAGGTTACCCTCGCAGACCTGACAGTCGTCATCTTGCCAATATTGGCAGACAGTCGTTCGGTCCGAATTATGGTTTCGAAGAGGTTAACATGCTGGCAAAGCAGGTGACGGCAGAAGTGGGGGTGGCCTATCCCCGCTCGACCGATCCACTGGTGATTGCTGGTCGTGCCGCTCCGCAGACCCTGGCCCTGATTGATCTTTGGCACGAGTTGCGAGGGAATGACACGATCCCCGACCGCCGCCGCCTCGATCCTGCCGTCCTGAAACCCTGGATCAACAACCTGGGGCAGGTGGAAGTCTCCTACGAACCCGAGCTGACGCTCACCTATCGCCTTATGGCCGAACGGCTTATCAGCCTGCGGGGCAAGAATCCGGTCGGCAGGACTGTCGGCGAAGGCTACTACGGTCGCTCGTTGGAAGAGGTCTTTACCAATTACACGACCGTCATTGGCGCAAGGCGCCCAATGCTGGATTGGGAAGAAGCCCAATCCTGCGACGGCAAATACCTGGAGATAGAGACGCTGTTCCTGCCGTTTTCACGCGGCGGAGACAGCGTCCAGACCATCCTGCTCTATGTTCACCTGATCGTGAACGCCACAGGTCAACCTGTTTAAGCATTCCTGAGCAGCGGCCCGGCCTTCTGGCCCAATGCCCGCCAGGTCCCGGCAAACCCAATCGCCAAGGTCAGCGCCAGGCAGATCAGGATCGTCACCATCACGGTGCCGGGCAGAAAGACCCATTGCGCTCGCATCAGGAAAACCGTGACCGCCCAGGATGCCGTGATCCCGACCGCCGCCGCGACCAGTCCCGTACCAAGCCCCAGCAGCCCATATTCCAACAGGAAAGCCCCGGCGATATCGCGTCGCGTGGCACCTAAGACTTTCAACACCACGGCGTCATAGACCCGCCGATGGTGACCCGCCAGCATGGCTCCCGCCAGCACAAGGGTGCCGACGGACAGGGTCAGCAGGGTCACGGCGCGGGCGGCAGCCGCGATGCCTTCCAGCACCTCGGTCGCGGCATCCAGCGCATCCTGCACCCGCACCGCCGTCACATTGGGAAAACGGTCGGTGACGCTACGCAGCAGCGCTTCTTCCTGGGCAGGCGGCACATGGACGGTGGCAATATGGGTATGCGGGGCCTTGTCCAGCAGACCCGGTGAAAAGACGATGGCGAAGTTGAGCGCCAGATTACCCCATTCGATTTCACGCAAGACCGCGATCTTGCCGGTCACTTCGCGCCCCAGGACATTCACGGTCAACGTATCGCCGACTCCGACACCCAGGCCTGCAGCCGCACGGCTTTCGAAGGCGATGAGGGGCGGGCCGCTATAGTCTGCACCCCACCATTGCCCGGCCACGATCTTGGAGCCTTCCGGCATGGTCGCCGAATAGGTGAGGCCGCGGTCGCTGTCCAGCACCCAGCCCTGATCGTTGGTAGCCCGTACCTGATCGGCCGGAACGCCATTCACCTTGATGATACGGCCGCGCAGGGTGGGCGTGCGTTGTAGATCGCTCTGCCCCGGTGTCGCCTTCACCAACTGTTCGAAATCCGCCACCTGGCTCGACTGGAGATCGACGAAGAAGAAGCTGGGCGCCCGCTCCGGCAGCCGCTCGGCCACCTGATTATTGAGATTGCCCTCCAAAAGGGCGACCGTCACCAGCACGGTCAGCCCCAACCCGAGGGACAGAACCATGCTGCCGGTCGGCGCGCCGGGCCGGTGAAGATTGGCGAGCGCGAGGCGCAGGCGCGGATTGCGCCGCCGCTCCCCGATGAATTTTGCCGCCGCCATCAAACCACGGCCTGCAAGACGAAACAGGATGAAGCTCGCGACCACGCCGCCCACGAACCAGGCCGCAAGATCCTGGCGGGCGGCGCCGACAATCGCGAGACCCGCCAGCAGAACGGAAGAGACGGCAATCCCGGTCAGATAAGTCCAGCGCGGTCGCCCGCCTCGGGGGGCAACGACATCGCGGAACAGGGCCGCCGCCGGAACCTCACGCGCCCGCCCCAGCGGCCATAGGCTGAAGGCCAGGGCGGTCAGAATGCCGAAGGCAAGCGAGCTGAGCAGCGGAACCGGATAGAACCCAGCCGCGATCGGCACCGGCAGGATCG
Source organism: Lacibacterium aquatile (assembly GCF_042683105.1). Classification (NCBI taxonomy): domain Bacteria; kingdom Pseudomonadati; phylum Pseudomonadota; class Alphaproteobacteria; order Rhodospirillales; family Rhodospirillaceae; genus Lacibacterium; species Lacibacterium aquatile. The sequence continues at coordinate 71,778 of NZ_JBHUIP010000003.1, read as the reverse complement.
CACCGAAAAACGCTTCGACGGCGAAGGGGGCGACGGACCCCAGCAGCGTGCCGCCGAGGGTTCCCAGCAGCGCCATCGCCATCACCAGCATCAGATAGGTCTTGAAGATCAGACCGGCCGGGGCACCCAGAGCCTTCCAGGTGGCGATGGTCGAGGTCTTGCCGGAGAGGTAGGAACCCACGGCATTACCAACCCCGACACCGCCGACCAGCAAGGCCGTCAAACCAACCAGGGTCAGGAACAGGCCGATACGCTCCACAAACCGTTCGATCTGCGGCGAGGCCTGCCCCAGATCCCGCACCCGCCATTGCGGATCGGGGAAGGCGGCCAGCAGGCGGGCGCGGAAATCGGCAATCGTGTCGCCGGGCTTCAGCACCATCTTATAGTGATATTCGGCAAGGCTGCCGGGCTGCAGCAGATCGGTCGCGGGCATGGCTGCAAGCCCCACCATCAGGCGCGGACCGAAGTCGATAGCACTGACGGAGCGGTCGGGTTCCTTATCCAGGATCGCCCGCACTTCGACGGCCGCCTCACCCACCTTCAGACGGTCACCCAGCTTCAGATCCAGGCGGGTTGCCAGAGTTTTTTCGATCGCCGCGCCCACGGTGCCATCGGTCACGGCAAAGACCGATCCCGGCAATTGGCTGGCAAAGGTCAGCGTCCCGACCAGCGGGTAAGTGTCGCCGACCGCCTTCAGCTGCACCAGAGTCCGACGACCATCATCGGGCCGGATCGCCATGGCGCGCATCTCGATCATCTCGGCCACGCCTGCGCTTTCGCGCCGCAACCAGTCGAGCTGTTCAGGCGCTATCGCCTGATGGATCTGGCGGATGGCGACATCGCCGCCCAGGATCGAGCGCGCGTCACGGGCAAGACCGCCGACGATGGCACTGGACAGGCTGCCGACCGCCGAGATGACGGCGACGCCCAGGAACAGGCAGGCCAGGAAGATGCGGAAACCTTTGATGCCGCCGCGCAGCTCGCGACGTGCATAGGTGAAGGCCAGCCCCCAGCCGTTCATGCCGCAGCTTCCAGAGTGGAGAGCTGGCCATCGGAAATGCGCACGACCCGGTCACAGCGCTGGGCGAGGGCCGGATCATGGGTGATGAGCAGCAGCGTGGTGCCGAATTCTTCTTTCATCTTGAACATCAGTTCGATGATCTGCTTGCCGGTCGCCCCATCCAGATTGCCCGTCGGCTCGTCCGCGATCAGCAGCTTCGGGCGGATCACGAAGGCGCGGGCCAGCGCCACGCGCTGCTGCTCGCCACCCGACAGCTGTTCGGGATAATGGTCCAACCGATGGCCAAGGCCGACATCGGCAAGCGCTGCCGCCGCCCGCTCGAAGGCATCGGCGCGGCCCGCCAGCTCCAGCGGCACCGCCACATTCTCCAGCGCCGTCATGGTCGGCACGAGGCGGAAAGCCTGGAAAACGATCCCCACCGCGTCCCGGCGCCAGAGGGCCAGCTTATCTTCATCGAGGCCAGTCAGATCGGCACCCGCAACCGTAACTGAACCGCTGCTGGCGCGCTCCAATCCGCCGATCACCATCATCATAGTAGACTTTCCAGCGCCGCTGGGACCGACCACGCCGACGCTTTCGCCGGCCCCGACCGTCAGATCAATTCCCCGCAAGATGTTGACCTCGCCGGCTGCACTCGCCAGCTTCACATGGACGTCACGGAGTTCGATCATGAATATGCCAAGCCTCGACTTATCAGCGGTAACCGAAGAGAAGTGGGGACGCAGGCGGCTGTTGGGAAGCCTCCTCGCCCTCGGTTTTATGCAACTTCTGCCAAGTCCCCTGAAGGCCCAGGGGGCAAAGCGCCTGCTTATCCTAGGCGACAGCTTGGCTGCGGGCTATGGGTTGCCGACAAACAAGGGCTTTGTCGTGCGCCTCGAAGCCGCCCTGAAGGCTGCCGGAGAGGATGTCACCGTCCTGAATGGCGGCGTTTCCGGCGACACATCGGCGGGCGCACGCGACCGCCTGGACTGGGCGCTGGCCGATCAGCCTACCCATGTGATCGTCGAGATCGGTGCCAACGACGGTCTGCGGGGGCTGGAGCCCAAGCAGATGGAAGCCAACATCGACCAGATTCTGACTAAATTAAAGGCAGCGAAGCTCCCCACGCTTCTGGCTGGTATGCTGGCGCCGCCTAACCTCGGCAAGGATTACGCGGCCGCCTTCAATAGTGCTTTCCCGAGATTGGCTGAAAAGCACGCTGTTCCGCTGTATCCGTTTTTTCTCGACGGCGTCGCGGCCGAGCGCAGCCTTAATCAGCCAGACGGCATCCATCCGAATGAAGCTGGCGTGGAAGAAGTTGTACGGCGTATTCTTCCCGCCGTTCGCCAACTTCTTTCCCAAGGCTGAAAATCATGTATATCCCACCCGCCTTTCGTGTCGACGACAAAGAAAAACTACTGTCGGCCATTCGCGAGGCGCGGCTGGGATTATTGCTGACCAATGGCGAGAATGGCGCCCCGCCCGATCTGACCCCCGTCCCCTGGCATGTGGAGGCGGATAACAGCGCCCTCACCTGCCATGTGGCCAAGGCCAATCCGCACGCCAAGATCCCCGCCGAGGGTATTCCCGCCAGCGTCGTCTTCATGGGGCCGGACGCCTATATCTCGCCCAACTGGTACGCCGCCAAGGCCCTGACCCATAAGGTCGTACCGACCTGGAACTATTCGATCATCCGGGTCACAGGCCGCCTGATGCCCTTTAGCGACAGCGAGCGGCTGCTGGCCCTGCTGAACAGTCTGACCAACCGGCATGAAGCAGGTGAGCCTAAGCCCTGGAGCACGGCAGACGCACCGCCGGATTTCCTGGCGGCCCACATGAAGGGGATTGTCGGTCTTAGCCTCGAAATCGAGAGCATCGAGGGCAAGGCTAAGCTGAGCCAGAATCGCCCCGCCGAGGATTTCGACGGGGTGACCGCTGCCCTGTCGCAAAAGCCCGACCCGCGCGATCAGGCCCTCGCCCGCGACATGCTGGCCCTGCCCCGCTAAGTCTTAGCGGCGGGCAATGCGCTGGTAGGCATAACCGATGCCGACCAGCGCCGCGCCCAGGCCCATGAAGGACAGGGCGCGCATCAGCCCTTCCAGCGCCGACATATCCAGCAGGAACACCTTGGCCACCGCCAGCGTGACCAGAACGAGGCCACCCAGGCGCAGCGCCTTCACCCGCCGCCAGAGACCGGCCCCCAGCAGCCCCAGCCCGAACAGCAGCCAGACCGCCGAATAGGCGTAGAACTCGGCATCCGCCATATCCGCCGCCGACAGATCCGGGCCGGAGAAGGCGCGGCGCACCTCCAGCGTGATCCAGACAAAGAGCAGGGCCAGGGAGAAGGTACCGGAGAGTTTGGCGGCAATGCCGTGGCCAGAGCGCTCCCAATGGATCGCCAGGGCAGCCGACAGGATCGCGGGCATGCCGAAGGCAAGTCCCAGCAGATTGAAGACCGGCACCGTGCCGACCAGGTCGCCGGTGAACAGCGGATTGAGCGGCAGCAGCGGTCCGAAGATGACGCAGGCCGAGGCAATCGTCTGGATGACCAGCGCCGTCATGGTCCGGCCCAGGCGCTGCTGGATCAGGGCGATGGCAAGCCAGCCATTGAAGGTCAAAGCCGCGGAGGCGAAGCTGGTGCTCTCGGGATTGACAGTGCCGGAGGTCAGCACCAGAGCCTCGGCCGCGATCAGGTAACCGACGAAGACCAGCGCCGCACTCTTCAGCCCATCGGCCAGCCTCGGCAGCGCCCCGAACAGCCAGCCCGCAAACCCGACCAGAATGGCAGGCGCGCCGAAAGTCCAGAGCACGCCCCAGGGACCGAGCCCATAGTCAATCACCTCGGGATTAAGCACGAGGCGGATCGTCACTGCACCCGCCAACAGACCCGCCAAGGTCCCAAGGCCCGGCACCTTCAGACGCTGGTGCAGCCATGCGAGACCCGGCAAGGGCAAGGACAGCGCCAGGGTCAGCCAGCTATCGCGCAGACCCATGGCAGCGGCAAGCGACAGGGCGCAGAGCACGCCGGCGGCATAGGCCGCCAGGGCAGCTGCATTCTCGTCATTGCCTTCATCGGTCCAGAAGCGCCGCGCCATCCGTTCGGCTGCGCCCAAGCAGGCTGCGGCCAGCGCCAACCCGACGGCGGCGAAAGGCAGCGAGGTATCAAGGCCGGTGACCCGTGTATAGGCGAAGGCGAAGACTAGCAACGGCACCGCGACGGAGACAGTCGCCCACAGGCCGCGCGCCTTGCGGTTGACCTCGAACGCAATGGTTCCGGCCAGCACGGCCCAGGTCGCACCCAGGACCATCAGCGGCGTCAGATAGCCCTGGATCGCCCCTGGCACCAGAGTCCCGGTCAGCAACCAGGGTTGATAGGCCTGCTCGATCGGTCCCGGCACCCGCCAGAGCAGCGCCAGCGCCGCCGTGCCGATCCCCATCCAGGGCACCATCACCAGCAGGGCGCTGCGGCGGCGGGCCAGCAGCAGAATGCCGACGATGGCGAACTGCCAGATCATCGCGACCTCGCCCCCGATCCCGGCGGCCCAGAGCCAGAAGCCCAGCAGCGCGCTCAGGACGCCGGTGGAGATCACCGCGACGAGGGCCGGCATCGGCAGGGCCAACGGCCCGAATCGGCCGACCGGCACGTTGCCCAAGGGCGGGCGGGTCAGGAACCAGGCCGTGAATCCACCCTGAACGATCAGAGCCAGCGACGCTTCCAACCAGGCCTTATCTTCGAAAGTGATCAGCCCGACGATATGCCAAAGGGCCGTAGCGCCGACCACCACCGCCGTCAGCCAGCGCCACGCGCCCCAGCGCGCCAGCAGCAGGAAGCCCGCCCCCGCGATGGCGATATAGCCGAACAGCACGCCGGGGTTCGGCTTGGTGCTTTCGATCAACAGCGGGGCCAGATAGACGAGGCCCGCCGCGATGGCCGCCACCGCCGGTCCATGCAGCAAAGCCGCTGCCGCCGTCCCCACTGCCGTTAAGGCCAGCAGCGGGAAAGCGATGACAGAGGGGAGCATGCCATAGAGGCCATGGGCGGCATAAAGCGCGCCATAGATTGCAACCGATCCGCCCGCCGCCAGGGCAGACGGAACATAGCCAGGGCCATCCTTGCCGGGACGACGCCGCGTCCATTCCGCCGCCAGATGCAGCAGGATGCCGGTGACAATACCAGCCGTCACCCGCGCGCCCGGACCGAGCAACCCGGCCTCGATGGAATATTTCACCAGGAAGATCGCGCCGAACCCGAGCGCAATGGCGCCGACGATCACGCCCAGCTTTCCGGTCAGCCAATCTTCCAGAGACTGCTTAGGTTTGGTGGGCTTTGCCGGTTCGGCCGCTTTGACAGGAACAGGCGCGGCTGCAACGGGCTTGGCTGCAACGGGCTTGGCGGCGACAGGTTCAACAGGCGGCGGCGAAGCCGGCGTTTCTGTAACCTGTTGGGGTGCGGGTTCTTGCACCGGCGGCTGAACTGGGGTAGCCGTCTCAGGCGCGACCGTGACAGCGGGCGGCGCGGCGGTCAGGCGCCGCAGGGTGGCCTCCGCCTGTTGCAGACGCATCTCCACCGTGGTTAATCGGCTGCGGGTGGTAAATATTAAGATCCATGGGCCGACAAACAGAACCAGCACGACGAGCAGTATCAGTACGATTTCGTCCATCTTTTCCGGCCCTTAAGACACGCTTTGCGGGCATCCTAGCCCAAGGTTCCGCTTCCGCCTAACGATAAGGAATTAACGATGCAGTATCGCCGCCTCGGCCGCACCGATCTCGATGTCAGCGTCATCTGCCTCGGCACCATGACCTGGGGCGAGCAGAATACCGAAGCCGAAGCCCATGCGCAGATCGATTATGCCTTGGCCCAGGGTATAAATTTCATGGATGCGGCCGAGATGTATCCCGTGCCCTCGCGTGCCGAAACCCAGGGCCTGACCGAAACCTTCATCGGCACCTGGATCGCGGCGAACAAAGGCAAGCGCGACAAACTCATCCTGGCCAGCAAGGTCGCGGGCGGCGATGCCTTGCCTGCCCGCCGCATGGCCCATATCCGCAATGGCTATCAGCGCCCCGACCGCAAGGGCGTGACCGAGGCGCTGGAACAGAGCCTGAAGCGTCTGCAGACCGATTATATCGACCTCTATCAGATCCATTGGCCCGACCGATCGACTAATATGTTTGGCCAGCTTGGCTACGAACATGTGGAAACCCCAACCGCCGTGCCGTTGTCCGAAACCCTGGGGGTGCTGGCCGAGTTCGTGAAGGCGGGCAAGATCCGTCATATCGGCCTGTCCAACGAAACCCCCTGGGGTCTGATGGAATGCATCCGTCTGGCCGAACAGGCGGGTATCCCGCGCATCGTGTCGGTGCAGAATCCCTACAGCCTGCTGAACCGTTCCTATGAAGTCGGCCTGGCTGAGATGTCAATCCGCGAGCAGACCGGCCTGCTGGCCTATTCGCCGCTGGCCATGGGCGTGCTCACCGGTAAGTACCTGGGCGGCGCCATGCCCAAGGGATCGCGCTTAAGCCTCTTCGAGCGCTTCAAACGCTATTCCGGCCCGCGTGGCACAGCAGCGGCAGAACGTTACGTCGGGATTGCAAAGCAGTTCGGCCTCGATCCCGCGCAGATGGCGCTGGCCTACGTCAATTCCCGGCCGTTCCTCACCTCGAACATCATCGGGGCGACGAGTGTCGATCAGCTTAAAATCAACATTGATTCAATCAACATAAAGCTGGCGCCCGAGGTCCTGGCAGAGATCGAGAAGGTCCATCAGGACAATCCGAACCCCTGCCCGTAAGGCCCCATCCCCTCTCCTTCGTCATCCCGGGACTTGATCCCGGGATCTCCTCCGAGGGCGTTTCCACACTGTCCGAGTAAATATTGGACAATCTCCCGGAGGGGATCCCGTGGTCGAGCCACGGGATGACGGCTTTAGGAATGGCTAACCGCTTTTCCGGCTGACAAGCGCCACAATGCCAAGGCAGCATGGCGGCATGTTACGCCTTTTCATCGCCGTTCCCGTCCCGCCCGAAATGGCGGCGCTTCTGACCCCGCTTCAAGCTGGCCTGCCCGGCGCCAACTGGGTGCCGCCCGCCAGCTTCCATCTGACCCTGCGCTTCATCGGCGAGGTAAACGAGGGGCAGGCCGCCGATATCGATGCCGCTTTGCAAACCATCCAGGAGCCTGCCGGGCTGGTCGCCGTCTCCGGCCTTGGTTTCTTCGGATCGGCCGAGAATGCCCGCGGCGTCTGGGCGGGGGTCGAGAAGGAACCCGGCCTCCTGCATCTGCGCGACAAGGTCGAAAGCGCCGTCGTGCGGTCCGGCCAGCCGCCCGAGGGGCGGAAATATGCGCCCCATATCACGCTGGCCTGGTTGAAGCGCACACCACCCGACCGGCTGCTGGACTGGTGCACGACTCACGAGCCGTTCAAGGCAGGCGATCTTCCACTGGACCGCTTCGGCCTCTATTCCAGCCATCGCACCGACGAAGGCCCTTACTACCGGCTGGAAGCGGACTATCCGCTGATCGGCGGCAACTGGGACCCGGATGAGGAATGGGCATGAAGCTGCGCGATTTACGGCTCCCTTTAGAGCCCAAAATTGTGGTGCTGACCGGCGCTGGCATCAGCCGCGACTCCGGCCTCGCCACCTTTCGTGACGCTGGAGGAATCTGGTCACAGGTCAGGATCGAGGATGTGGCGACGCCGGAAGCTTTCCACCGTGACCCGGATCGGGTGCAGGCCTTCTACAATGCACGGCGCGCTCAGCTGAAGGACCCCTCCGTCGCCCCCAATCCCGGTCATCTTGCCTTGGCCCAGTTGGAGGGCCTCTGCGGCAGCGGACTCCTGCTCGTCACCCAAAATATCGACGACCTGCATGAACGCGCGGGCTCCAAAAATCTCCGGCACATCCATGGGGAGCTTCTCAAGCGGGCCTGTACGGCCTGCGGCACCAAAGAACAATGGGAAGATGACCTTTTAACCTCCGATAGCTGTCTTGTCTGCGCAACCATGGGGTCTTTGCGCCCCGACGTGGTCTGGTTCGGCGAGATGCCCTATTTCATGGATGAGATCGCTCAGGCGGTCGCCGACTGCGAGTTGTTCATCGCCATCGGCACCTCCGGCACCGTCTATCCCGCCGCAGGCTTTGTCGCCGAAGCGCGAAACGCGGGCGCCCATTGCATCGAGGTTAATCCCGAGCCGTCCGGCAATCCGCATTTTCACGAAATTTACGAGGGCCCCGCGAGCGAGGCTTTGCCCAGGCTGGTCGATGATATTCTGAGGCAACGACCTTACAGAAACTGAGTCCCGATGCTTGCTCTGCCCCGTCCGGACGCCATCTTTAGAGATCCCGCATCAAGTGCGGGATGACGAGTTCTTTGGTCTCACAAAATGCCAGAATCGCTCGACCGCCTGCTTGCCGACATCCGCGCCTGTACCGTCTGCGCGGATCATCTGCCGCTCGGTCCCCGCCCGGTGGCCCAGGCGTCGGAGACGGCGCGCATTCTGATCGTCGGCCAAGCGCCGGGAACAAAAGTCCATAGCACCGGCTTGCCCTTCAACGACCCCTCGGGCGACCGCTTGCGCGATTGGATGGGGATCGACCGCGCGGTTTTCTATGATGCATCGAAGATCGCGATCCTGCCCTCCGGGCTCTGTTATCCGGGCCGGGGCAAGTCGGGCGACCTGCCGCCCATGCCGGGATGCGCCGAACGCTGGCATCCACGGTTGCGGCCTTTGCTGCCGAAACTGGAGCTGACCTTGCTGATCGGCGCCTATGCCCAGGCCTATTATCTGGGAGACCGGCGTCACAAGACCCTGGCAGAAACGGTTGCGCACTGGCGGGACTATGGTCCGGCCTTTCTGCCAACGCCGCACCCCAGCCCCCGCAACCGCCTGTGGCTGCGTAAACATCCCTGGTTTGAGGGAGAAGTGGTGCCCATCCTGCGCACGCGGGTTGCAGCCCTGCTGTCACCATGATTAGGATCGCCCCAAAGTCTTAAGGGAGGCAGGCCATGAAGATCGGAATTTGCGGCGGCGCAGGCCGGATGGGGCAGATGCTCATTCGCCAGGTCCGCAAGACGAAGGGTGTCGATCTTGTCGGCGTGCTGGAGCGGTCGGGCAGCCCCCTCATCGGCCAGGATGCCGGTGTGCAGGCGGGCATCGGCCATATCGGCGTCGCCATGACCGGCGATCCAGCGCTCGTCTTCGCTGCCGCCGATGTCGTCATCGACTTCACCGCCCCGGTCGCCACCGCCAGCCATGCCGTGCTGGCAGGGGTGCATAAGACCGCGCTGGTCATCGGCACCACCGGCATCGGCCCGAACGAGCAATTCTCGATCGATAGCGCCGCCCACCAGACGGTGATCGTCCAGGCGCCGAACATGGCCGTCGGCGTGGTGCTGCTGTCGGCAGCTATCGAGCAGGTGGCCCGCACCCTCGACACGGATTTCGATATCGAGATCGTCGAGATGCACCATCGCCACAAGGTCGACGCGCCGTCGGGCACCGCGCTGTATCTGGGCGAAGCCGCCGCACGCGGGCGCGGGGTCAATCTGGCCGAACAATCCGTGCGCTCGCGCGATGGCCATACCGGCGCCCGCCCCGAAGGCACCATCGGCTTTGCGACCCTGCGCGGCGGCGACGTCATTGGCGAGCATACCGCCATCTTCGCCGGTGAAGGTGAGCGGGTCGAGCTGACCCACAAGGCGTCCAGCCGCGATATCTTCGCCGCTGGTGCCGTGCGCGCCGCCCTCTGGACCAAGGGCAAGGCGCCCGGCAAATACTCCATGCGCGATGTTCTGGGGATTTGAGGATGGAGCGGCCTCAAGCAGCGCAAAGCGCGGTAGGCCGACGCAAAACGGCGCTACTCGTTGTGGATGTGCAGAATGATTTCTGCCCCGGCGGTGCGCTGGCGGTTCCCGATGGCGACAGCATCGTTCCGTCGATCAATCGGCTGGCACGGGACTATGCCAATGTCGTCCTGACCCAGGACTGGCATCCGGCGGGGCATGCCTCTTTTGCAAGCTCCCATCCGGGATGTTCGCCATACGAACAAATCTCCCTGTCCTATGGCCCCCAGGTCTTGTGGCCGGATCACTGTGTCCAGGGAACTTCTGGGGCGGAATTTCATCCAGCCCTCGATATTCCGCATGCCCGCCTGATCCTGCGCAAGGGCATCCATAAGGGTGTCGACAGCTATTCCGCCTTCCAGGAGGCAGACCGGACCAGTGACACCGGACTGGGGGGATATCTGCGGTCTTTAGGAGTTGATAGCGTCGATATCTGCGGGCTTGCCACCGACTTCTGCGTCGCCTGGACAGCCCTGGATGCCAGGGCGGCCGGGTTCAAGGTCCGCGTATTGCTGCATAGCTGCCGGGCGATTGATCTCAACGGCTCCCTTGCCGCCGCCCAGTTGCAGATGTCCCAGGCGGGATGTGATCTCATCACCAACGGTTGACAGCGATTCCCGTCAAAGTTACAAAGATTCCGTCTGGGAAAATGAATAATAGAATATTCAGAATCAGCTGAAATTGCATACGGCCTGGTCAGAGGCCGTTGGGGGAGAGCGTTTGCAATGTCTGCTTATCATAGGCCGACGGGTGCTCTCGCGCCGTCGGGACGTCTTAGTGCATATCGAAACTTTGTGTTGTTTGCCGGGGGCTATACCGCCATCGCCGTCTTGCTGATTTTCATCGGCTTTCAGGCCATCGACATGTGGACCAGCGATGCCGGGGGAACCTGTCTCGAACTGGGCGGGAAGTGGCTGGCTGAAGCGCAAAGGTGCGTTGTGCAATAAACAAAAAAAGGGCGCCGAAACCGGCGCCCTTTTCTTTTCAGCAGTATCCGGGCCTTAGCCCTTCTGGTGCTGCTTGGCCAGTTCCAGCAGGCGCAGACGCAGGGCGCTGAGCTTGATGAAGCCTTCGGCATCCTTCTGATTATAGACCTGGTCGGCCTCGAAGGTAACGTAGTCCTGGCGATAGAGGCTGAAGGGCGACTTGCGGCCGACAACGGTCGCAGAACCCTTGTAGAGCTTCATGCGGACGGTACCTGTGACGCGTTCCTGGCTCTTGTCGATCATCGCCTGCAGCATTTCGCGTTCCGGCGAATACCAGTAACCGAAATAGACCATCTCGGCATACTTGGGCATCAGCTCGTCCTTCAGATGAGCCGCGCCACGGTCGAGCGTAATGCTTTCCAACCCGCGACGCGCGGTCATCCAGACGGTACCGCCCGGGGTCTCGTAAACGCCGCGCGACTTCATGCCGACATAGCGGTTTTCGACCAGATCGAGACGGCCGACGCCATGCTTGCCGCCCAGCTCGTTCAGCTTGGCCAGCAGGTTGGCGGGCGACAGACGGATACCATTGACGGCAACCGGATCGCCCTTTTCGAAATCGATCTCGACATATTCCGGCTCGTTCGGTGCCTGTTCGGGCGAAACGGTGCGGGAATAGACGAATTCTTCGACTTCCTGCCACGGATCTTCCAGCGCCTTACCTTCGGCCGAGATATGCAGCAGGTTGGCATCGGTCGAGAAGGGGGCTTCGCCGCGCTTGTCCTTGGCGATGGGGATCTGGTTCTTCTCGGCGTATTCGATCAGCTTGGTGCGGCTGTTGAGGTCCCAGAGACGCCAGGGCGCGATGACCTGGATGTCAGGCTGCAGCGCGTAATAGGTCAGCTCGAAACGGACCTGATCGTTGCCCTTGCCGGTCGCGCCATGGGCCACCGCATCGGCGCCGACTTCGCGGGCGATTTCGATCTGACGCTTGGAGATCAGCGGGCGGGCAATCGAGGTGCCGAGCAGATAGCAGCCTTCATAGAGCGCATTGGCGCGGAACATCGGGAACACGAAGTCGCGCACAAATTCTTCACGCAGATCGTCGATATAGATCTGCTTCACGCCGAGCATTTCGGCCTTTTTGCGCGCCGGCTCCAGCTCTTCGCCCTGGCCGATGTCGGCGGTGAAGGTGACGACTTCGCAGCCGTAGGTTTCCTGCAGCCACTTCAGGATGACCGAGGTATCGAGGCCGCCCGAATAGGCCAGAACGACCTTCTTAACTTTCTTCGACATTCTAATTCGCCCCTTTGGCGCCGACGGAGAATTCCAAAAACCGCGCGAGCATAAAAGGCTGCGTCATTGCCCGCAAGCAGCAGAAGCTGCGGCGCTGACCCGCGCTATGCCGGGTGCGAGCTGTGACCAAGGCTCTATACCCACCGTCTCCAGCATTTCGACGGATATCCAGCCCCGATAACCGGCTCGCTGGAGCCCTTTGACAAAGCCTTCGACATCGCCGTCCAGTGCGCCTAACTGGGGTCCGCTGATCTGCACATTGGCCGCCTGCACCCCATAGTCGCGCGCTATTGCGGGCAGATCCTCGCCCGACATCAGGCTGGTGCCGCTATCGAGATGCAGCCCCATCTTTCCCACCACCGCCAAAGCCGCAGCCTCAACCGTGGTATTGATGAAGTCGCAGCCATAGGCGCTCGGGATCGGCTCGATCAGCAAGGGGCAGGCATCGTCTGCTAGCGGAGCGAAGAACGCCGCCGCCCGCTCCATCGCCTCTTCCGGCGAAAGATCGCCCCGCTTCCGGCTGTTCATCGACCCAAAGACGAGATGCGGCGCCCCGATCTCCAGCGCCAGTTCGCGGCAAAGCTTCAACCGCTCGGCAATTGCAGGAGCCTCCGGGCCAAAGATCGAGCCTTGGAGCCCATAGAGCAGCGACTGGATACCCGCCGGTTTCAACCCGGTATCGGCCAGTCGCGCCGCAAACGCCCGCCATTCCGCCCGAGTCAACAGGTGCCACTCCGGCCCCCATTGTTTGGACGGCGCAACCTCGATACCCGTCACGCCCGCCTGAACCAGCCGCGCCAGCATCTTCGGATCGTCGGTCTTCCCCCAGGCGAGGGCGGAAACGGCTAGGCGTAACGTCATTGGCCAAACCGCTGTCTAATGAAAAGAAAGAGGCTGGCCAGAATGGCAATTGGACCCCAGGCCAGCACGAAGGCGATACCGCCGTTCACCAGAAAAAGAATGGCGCTTTGGCTTAGGTCCACCGAACCAGTTTCGGTGTCGATGTAGGCACCCTGGGAGTTATGCGAGAAGGCTACCATCAGGGAGAGCACACCGACGATCAAGCCGACGCAGAACGCTGATGCCGTCACCCATTTCATGGTGCCGCCCCTTCGCAGGTTCTCTCGTCGTAATTCCAGAGCCCACCTCCATCGAGGCAACTGTCGATGGCCCAGAAGTCTTCACCTAACCCATAGGCAGCCAACAGCATCGCACCCACCACGCATAAGATCGCAGTACATGCCGTGAAACGCTCCCCGGGCAAATAACGTCGAACAGCCCAGAGCCCCCAGCACATCAAACCACAAGCACCTGTAACCATCAGGCCTAGGGCAAACCAGACCAGGAGCGACAGGGCGCCACTATCGAAACAAAGATCAAGCGCTGCGTGACCGGCTTCCCTTTGAACGCAACGGCCATAGCCCGCCGTTGACGCCAGATAGGCAAAGCCGCCTCCAATCAGGAGGGACAAGACACCAAGAACTATCAACTTACGTCCGGTGCTCATCGTCCGAACCCTTCCTCAAAAGAAAAGCCGCCCGGCATCGCTGCCGGACGGCTTGAGTTTACCCAACAGGGAGGATGGGTGTCAGGAGGCTTCCTTGATCTGCTCAGCAAAGTCGCGCATCTGAACCTGCAAGGTATCGGCGCTGCTGGTCAGGGTCTGGGCGGCGGACAGCACCGTGCCCGAGGCCATGCTGGCGTCCTGGGCGGCGGTATTGACCTCGCCGATCCCGGACGAGACGTGACCCGTGCCGCGGGCGGCTTCCTGGATCGAGCGGGCGATTTCCGCCGTGGCGGCATCCTGCATCTCAACTGAGGAGAAGACCGAGGCCGCGATCTGATTCAGCTCTTCAATGGTGGTATGGATAGCCTCGATATCGCCCACCGCTGCCCGCGTTGCGGTCTGGATGGCCGAGATCTGCTGGGCGATCTGGTCGGTTGCATTGGCGGTCTGACCGGCGAGGTTCTTCACTTCCGACGCCACGACCGCAAAGCCCTTGCCCGCCTCGCCCGCGCGCGCCGCTTCGATGGTCGCATTCAGTGCCAGCAGATTGGTCTGGGCCGCAATCGCGTTGATCAGCCCCAGGACGTCGCCGATCTCCTTCGCCGCCGTGACGAGACCGGTGATGGTCCGCCCGGCCTGTTCGGCCTGATTGCGCGCACTGCCGGCGATATTGGACGAATGGCCAAGCTGGCTGGTGATTTCGGAGATCGAGGCCCGCAATTCTTCCGTCGCTGCCGCCACCGATTCCACGTTGGAGCTAGCTTCGCGGGCCGAGGCTTCCACCACCGATGCCTGTTCGGTCACCAGGGCCGCCGTACCGACCAGACCCTGCGCGGTCTGGGTCATGGCGCCCGAGGCATTGGAGACGTCCTTGGCCACCTGACCGACCGAAGCAACCAGACGATCTGCCAGACGGGCCAGCACCGCCTTGCGGTTCTCCTCGGTCTGGATGCGCTCGGCTTCCGCCGATGCATTCAGCCGGTCGATTTCGAGGGCATTTTCCTTGAAGACCTGGACGGCACGGGCGATCTGCCCAATCTCGTCCTGGCGCCCCAGGGCCGGGATATCCTGTTCCTTGCGGCCCGAGGCCAGTTCGCCCATGACGCCGATGATCTGACGCAGGGGGCGGGCGATCATCTGGAAAGCCATGGTCACGGCAATAGCCGTTGCCGCCAGCACGATCAGCAGGCCGATGGCAATGGTCGAGAAGAGTTCGGACTGCGCCTTGCGGATGCCGTCGGTGCTGTAGATGACCTTCAGCTTGCCGAGGGATTCCTTCTTGGTCTCCTCGACATAGATGATGTCCGCTTCCTGGACCAGGATACCCTCGGACTTCGCCTCGTCGCCCTTACCGGCCGTGCGCTTGCCCTTGGCATCGAAAACTGTGGCGGCCACGAAGTTCCGATCCCCTGCCAGGGAGGCAAGGATGGCTTCGATCTGACCTGTGTTAAAATCCCAGAGCGGGCGGGCCATCGCCCCGGCCTGCATCTCGGTCACCTGGACCAGGATCGCCTTCAGCGCGGCTTCTCGCTCTGCTTGGGCGCGGTTGTATAGCAGCACGCCTGCCGCGATCAGGATGATCGCTACAACCAGCGAGATGAGGGCGGCCACGCGGGCCTGTAGATTGATCTTCATGCTCAATGTCCCGAAAGGATGCCGATCTCTTTAACCGGGCAAGAGATCGGCATACGTCGCCTCAATTCGCCGGATTACTCCGTATAACCCGGGACGTGTTTCTTTATGATGGCGGCCAGTTCGCCCCCACTCTTCAGCTTGGCAAAACCTGCATTGAAAGCGGCAAGCACCTTCGCCCCATCGGCCCGCTCCTTGCCCACGATCAGATGCAGCGTGTTGGTGGCGTTTTCGACCGGGAAAGACTTGAACGAAGCCTCGGTCTGCTGGGCCGCCGACATGGCGATGGCGCCGGAGATCTTGTCGATGATCAGGAAGTCCGAGCGGCCGCTCGCCACATGCTGCAT
The DNA here is from genome assembly GCF_042683105.1 of Lacibacterium aquatile. NCBI lineage: Bacteria > Pseudomonadati > Pseudomonadota > Alphaproteobacteria > Rhodospirillales > Rhodospirillaceae > Lacibacterium > Lacibacterium aquatile. The sequence goes on along the minus strand of NZ_JBHUIP010000003.1, from coordinate 56,222 downwards.
GCAGGACTTCATATCCGGCAGTTCACTGCGGATGATTTCCTTGGAATCGACAAGCGGCTGCACCGTCTTCACAGTCGAATACCCCAGCGGCAGGCAGATACGCTTACCCTTAAGGGAGGCAGGATCGGCACTGGTGATGCCCGAGGCGGGATTGGCCTTCAGGATCTGCTGCAAAAACAGCATCGGTTCAGAGTAATTGTAGGTTTTCTGGCGTTCTTCACTGATGACATAAGGGAAAGTCGCCGCCACTTCGCCTTTGGCCGCCAGTTCGGCGCCACGCTTCCAGGGCGCGAATTCTACCTTCACCGTATGGCCTTCCTTGGCGAAAGCCGCGCGCACGATTTCGGTCGCAAGACCGCCCTCGGGCAGCTTCTGATCGGTATAAGGCTCATACTCATTGCCTGTTACCAGTTGCAACTCTTCTGCAGAAACAAAGGCCGGCGCAAGTAGCACCGCGAAAAAAAGAGTAGCAGCCAAACGCATATTACACACCCCCAATTGCATTGTCGGACCATTGTTACTGATCCTCTTGTGTAATAGCGTTACTCACATCATGAATTGATTGCCAGTTTTTATTTACTATGCGAAATATAACTCTTTCTTTACTTAATTTATTATTATTAATAGAATTTAACTAATCAACAATACACGAACCCTTGCGATATCTTCTGAAGTCTTTAAGTAAAAAACCCATACCCGTAATAAGGCTTAACCAAAAAAAATCGCATAATCAGCTTGAGCGTAAGACTGGCGCTTGAACGCCGTGATCCCTGTTCCGATATTGCAGGAATGGACGATGAATTCTCCCGCGTGTCGCTGCACCGCCTGATCACCAATTTCTACACGCGCCTGCGTGCCGACCCCGACCTGGGGCCGATCTTTGTCGGGCGCTTAGGCGATGGCGACTGGTCGGAGCATTTCGAGAAGCTCGTCGACTTCTGGTCGGATATTCTGCTGAAGACCAAGCTGTATAATGGCCGCCCAATGCCGGCACACATGGCGGTTCCGGGTATCAGTCCAGATCATTTCCCGCTATGGCTGGGTCATTTCGGGGAAGTGGCACGCGAAACCTTCACCCCGCCTCTGGCCGATGAACTGGTCAACCGGGCGGACATGATCGCGCGTGGGCTACAGATGGGGCTGTTTTATCGACCCGGTATCCCGGTGGTCAACTAGTCCAGAAGATGCCGTCCCAGGCCAGTTTGACAGCCGTGCATCCCAACAGGATATAGCAGAGGCCATAGAACCAGCGGTCCGACAGCCAATTGACCAGCCGCATGCCGAGAATCACCCCCACCGGCGCCAATGGCATCAGCACGGCGGATGTCGCCAGCGTCTGGATCGGAAAGCGCCCCTCCAGGAAATAGGGGATCAGCTTCACGTAATTCACCACCGCGAAAAAGATCACGTTGGTCGCCACATAAACCTGCTTATCCAGGCGCTGGGGCATCAGATAAATCACGACCGGCGGCCCGCCCGCATGGGCAACGAAGGAGGTCAGGCCGGACAGTGCTCCCCAGATGAAACCCGGCACCAGACGCGGCGGCTTGGGATCGAGCTGCGCGATTTTGTAAGCGACCGCCCGGAAGGCCAGGAACCCGAAAGACAGCCCGGCCAGCAGCAGCAGGATCCAGCGTTCGGACAGCAGATCCACGGTGAAATGGCCGATCACGATCCCCACCACCGCTGCAGGCAGCAGGATCTTCATGTTCCGGTTATCCCACTTCCCGAAATAGGTCTTCAGACCGACGATATCCATGACACACAGGATCGGCAGCATGATCGCCGCTGCCTCGGTCGGGCCGACCATCAGGGCCATCAGCGGCGTTGCGACAATGCCGAAACCGGTCCCGAAGCCACCCTTGCTGATGCCCATGATCAGGACAGCCGGAATGGCGCACAGATAAAACAAGGGATCAAGAATCGGCATCATGTCGGGAAATATCCAGCGCCACAGGGGGGATCAGCACCCTAGCCGCCGCCAACTTGTCAGACAAGTACCGTCGAAAAATCTTAACGCATTTATCGATGCGCCCGCAGTTTCAAGCTGATACTATGCTGTGATGTCGACTCGTAACACTTTGATCTTTGCAGGCTTATGGACGCTCGCGGCGGCTTTCGTCGGCGGGACCGGACTGCTGATCTGGCAAGACCGCAATACACAGACGATCGACCCTGAGACTGTGGTGCATTACGGCTATCGCGGCGCGCCCGAGGATCGGCCCGGCGCTGAAGAGCAGCCCCTGATCGCCGCCACCCCGCAGGCCCAACCGGCGCAGCCCCCGCAGGAACCGCCACCAGCAGCTGCCATGGCACCCGCTCCAACCCCACCAGCTTCCGTGCCATCGGCTCCAGCGCCCCTCGCATCGACACCTGTTCCGCAAGCAGCGCCACCTGCCGCCAGGGCCATCGCCCCGATCGAAGCATCGCGCAACCTGCCGCCCGCACCGCCTGCGCCACGGCTTGATCCTGTGCCGGTGCATCTCATCCCCGAACCGGGCGCCGTGCCGCCGGTGCCGTCACTGATGCCCAGAAGTGCGCCCTTGCCCGAGGCCGTGCCGATCACGGTGACGCCGCCGGCACCGCCTGCCGCGCCAACTCCGGCCCCCGCCGCTCCGGCTCCACAGTCTCTGGCCGTGACCCCGGCCCCATCGAGTCCGCTGCCTCATACCGACGGCGCGCCGCCACTTAACACCGCCCAGGCGCACCCGGCGCCTGGCTATATCGTGATTTCGGTGCCCCAGCGCAAACTGCGCTACTTCCCGGCAGATGGCAGCGAGCCCGTCACCTATCCGGTGGCCATCGGTCGCGAGCGCAGCATCATCCCGTTTGGTGTCTCCGAAGTGGTGCGCAAGCGCCGCAATCCGACCTGGCATCCGACCCCGACCATGCGCAAGAGCGACCCGAGCCTGCCGGTGTCCGTGCCGCCCGGCCCGCGTAATCCGCTGGGGGCCTTTGCCCTGGATCTCGGATGGACCTATTACGCGATCCATGGCACCAACGATCCGCGCTCGATCGGGCGCGCCGCGTCGTCGGGTTGTTTCCGCATGCATCCCGACCATATTGCCGCCTTGTTCCCGACGGTTCCTGTCGGCACCAAGGTTGAGGTGATCGATGCGCCATTGCCTGCGACGGCACCGCCCCCTTCGGCTCATCCGGCCGCATAACGCGGCAAGCGGTACAATAGCCGTGTGACGTGGCAGGCAGGTCAACCAGCCGCATAGCGCGGCGGCTGATTTCAGGATAAGGTCCGGCCGCTATGACCGAGAACACACATCAGAATTCCGCCGGATCCGTCTCCGGAGCCGAAGGCCAGTGGTTCGGCTTCAAGCCGGTCGATCCGTCGAAAAAGGCATCGCTGGTCCGCGATGTCTTCGACAGTGTCGCCAGCCGCTACGACCTCATGAATGATCTCATGAGCGTCGGCGTCCATCGCCTGTGGAAAAACGACCTCATCGACTGGATTGCCCCGCGGGCTGGTCAGCGCCTGCTGGATGTGGCGGGCGGTACCGGCGATATCTCCTTCCGCTTCCTGGAGCGTGCGCCGACGGCTTCCGCCGCTCTGTGCGATATCAATGAGGCGATGCTGCGGGTCGGCCGCGACCGTGCGATCGACAAGGGCTTGCTGAAGGGTCTCGATTATATCGTGGGCGATGCCATGGCTCTGCCGCTGCCTGACCGTAGCGTCGATGTCTGCACCATCGCCTTTGGCTTGCGCAACGTCACCGAGATCGACAAGGCCCTGGCCGAGATGCGCCGCGTCCTGAAGCCCGGCGGCCGGTTCTTCTGCCTGGAATTCAGTCAGGTGAAGGTGCCCGGCTTCGATAAATTCTACGACTGGTATTCCTTCAATATCCTGCCCCACATCGGATCCAAGGTGGCGGGCGACCGCGAGGCGTATCAGTATCTCGTCGAAAGCATCCGCCGCTTCCCGCCGCAGGATGAACTGGCAGCCCGCATGGCAGCCGTCGGGTTCGAGAAGGTCGAGTATCGCAATCTGTCGGGCGGCATCGCAGCCATCCATCGCGGCTGGCGGCTCTAAGCCATGGCAGCCCCGGCGTCCCGCCGGGCGCGGCGGCTGTTCCGCATCGCCCGCATCTTCGCGCGCTACGATATTCTCGGCGCCCTGATCGAGTTGGGGGCCGCCCCCGGCGCGTTGCGCCTGCTCAACCCCTTCTTCCGCTCGCGCAAGACCCGCCATCTGCGCATCGGTCAGCGTCTGGCGCTCGCCGCCCAGGAACTGGGGCCGAGTTTCATTAAGGCCGGACAAACCCTCTCGACCCGCGCCGATCTGGTGGGTGAACAGGTTGCGATCGATCTCGCCGGACTGCAGGACCGCCTGCCACCTTTCCCGTCCGAGGCCGCCCGCGCCACCATTGAGGCTGAACTGGGTCGCCCCTTGAGCGAGCTTTTCGCCGAGTTCGACGATGTCCCGGTCGCCGCCGCCTCCATCGCTCAGGTGCATTTCGCTGTAACGACCGATGGCCGTCCGGTAGCGGTGAAGGTCCTGCGCCCGCAGATCGAAAAGCAGTTTGCCGACGATCTGGACCTCTTCGACCTCGGCGCCCGTCTGATCGAACGCTGGCAACCGAAGTTCCGGCGCCTGAAGCCCCGCGCCGTGGTGGAAACTTTGCGCGAATCGGTACAGATCGAGATGGATCTGCGGTTCGAAGCCGCCGCCGCCTCCGAACTGGCAGAGAATTTCGAGGGTGACCCCGGCTTCCGCATTCCCAAGGTGGATTGGGAGCGCACCGGCCGCCGCGTGCTGACGCTCGAACGTGTGTCTGGCATCCGTGTCGGCGATGTGGAGGCTTTCGAAGCCGCCGGGGTCGATCCGCGCATTGCCCTGGGCAATGCCTCGCGCGCCTTCTTCAATCAGGTCTTCCGCGACGGCTTCTTCCATGCGGACATGCATGCGGGCAATGCCTTCGTCGATCCCAAGGACGGGGCGATCATCGCCATCGACTTCGGGATCATGGGGCGCCTTGATAAGCGCAACCGCTATTTCCTGGCGGACATGCTGCTGGGCTTCCTGAACGGCGATTATGAGCGCGTGGCCCAGGTGCATTTCGATGCCGGCTTCATCCCTGCCAACCAGTCGCTGCCGCTCTTCACCCAGGCCGTTCGCTCCATCGGCGAACCTTTGATGGGGCGTCCGCTGTCGGAGATCAGCCTGGGGCGTCTGCTGGCCCAGCTGTTCCAGATCACCGAAACCTTCCAGATGGAAACCCAGCCCCAGCTGCTGATGCTGCAGAAGACTATGTTGATGGCCGAAGGCATGGGCCGCCAGCTCGACCCCAGCGTCAATATGTGGGAACTGGCCCAGCCGCTGATCGAAGATTGGATGATGACCCATCGCGGCCCTGCTGCCCGTGTTGGTCAGGCGGTCGAAGACGGCATCGCCCTGGTCGAACGCCTGCCGCGCCTTGTCGCTGCCATGGATCGCCTGACCCAGCGGTTGGAAAAGGAAGGCGCTGCCATCGACCCCTCCAGCCTGGAGCGAGCGGAGGAACAGCGACACTCCAGGGCCGTCGTCCCCTGGCCGATCTGGGTGCTGGTGGGGCTGGCGTTGGGCGCCGCGCTCTTCGGGTAATTTCACGCAAGAAGCCCGTCACTTCGGGACTTGATCCCAGGCCGGTATCTCCTCCGAGGGCGTTTCCTTAGAAGTCTCGTCATCCTCGGGCTTGACCCGAGGATCCAGGGTGGTTGCCAAACTCTGGCTCTTCACGGCTCGCTGAAAGATGGATCCTCGGGTCAAGCCCGAGGATGACGCGGCATAAGAGGGTTCACCGGAGGAGACCCCGGGATCAAGTCCCGGGGTGACGATGTCTTTGATCTACTCCTCGACCCCGGCGTCCTGCACAACGACGCCATACCAGCCCAGACCACGATAGGTCTCGTAGCCTGGCGTCAGGGCAAAGCCGGTGATCTTGCCGTCCTTCTGGATAAATCCGGTCTTCTGACGGCTGGTATCAAGCGGCACGATCTCCGACAGAACGCCCCGCCCATCGGACGCGGCAATCACCCGATGCTGGCTGTCGACCAACAGGCAGCGGGTAGTCCGGCGTTCGTCATCGCTGAGATGGCTCCCCTGAACCACGGCTTCGGCCTGGGGCTCCCAGTCGAAGAAGACGCCCAGCACGCCAATCGGCGCGCCATTGCTCTCGCCACCCCTGCGGATGGCGGTTGCATAGGTCGCGACCTGACGGTTATCCAGCAGGGCCGAGCGCTCGATATCGAAGGCGGCATAATGATCGCCCGACGCGGTCGCCATACCGGCCCGGAACCAGCTGGTCCCCGACACATCGGCGCCGATAACCCTCGAATAGGTTTCCGGGCGACCATTGGCGATCACCCGGCCGCTGGCATCGGCAATCCAGAGATCGAGATAGACGGTATAGGAATTCAGGATCACGCCCAGGCGGCGCGAGGCATGGCGCGCGCTATCGGATCCCGGCTGTTCCAAAGCATCCACGGCGGCAGCATCGGTCGCCCACCAACGCACGTCGCACGACCGCTCATAGAGGTTACGGTCGATGATTTCGATCATATTTAAGGCAAGGTCGCTTAATCTTTGACCACGGACATGGCGCACCAGCCGTTCGCCCAGCACCGACAGTTCAGTGATCGAGCCTGCAAGTTCGGTCGAAAGCTGCTGGGCGATCTGGGTGATCCGCTCGGAAATCACCTTCACTTCGGACGCAACCACGCCAAAACCCTTCCCAGCCTCTCCGGCACGGGCCGATTCGATCAGGGCATTCAGGGCAAGGATACGGGTTTCCCGGGTAATCTGATTGATCTGCGAAATCTTGCTCTCGGCGATCTCCCCCACCTGCCGAGATAGTTCGATAATGCGTTCCGGCTGCGTCACGCCTAGCTCCCAAGTGCAAAAACAATTAACCCCTTTGTTACGAAAGCAACAAACAGGCCATTAATATTCAGAACTTATGAATAAATTACGATCCGGTCTCAAACAGCGCGAAGTGCGGTAGGCCACAAAGACCAACCTTATCGGCGTCCGAACAGTTTTTCTATTTCACTGCGGGTAAGCCGTACATAGGTCGGCCGCCCGTGGTTGCATTGGCCGGAGTTCGGCGTGCTTTCCATTTCCCGCAACAGCGCGTTCATCTCCGGTCCCGTCAAGCGGCGCCCGGCCCGCACCGACCCGTGGCAGGCCATCGTCGCCGCCACATGCTGCACAGCATCGGCCAGGGCGAAGCCATCGCCAAGTTCTTCAAGCTGTTCGGCAAGATCGCGGATCAAAGCCTGGGCATCCACCTCGCCCAGCATCGCCGGAGTTTCGCGCACCAGCACCGCCCCCAGACCGAAGGGCTCGATCACAAGACCCAGTTGGGTAAAGCCTTCGGCGGCAGCGGCCAGACGACCGGCGGCAACCTCGCCGACCTCCACCACCTCCGGGATCAGCAGCATCTGCCGCGAAATGCCGGTGGCCGCCAAGCCGGCTTTCAAGCGTTCGAACACCAGACGCTCGTGGGCGGCATGCTGATCGACCAACACCATGCCGTCGGTGGTTTCGGCCAGGACGTAGGTATTGTGAAGCTGCGCCCGTGCAGCCCCCAGCGGGAAGCTCTCATAGCCCTCCGGCGTGGCCTCCACCACGCGGGCTGCAGGCGCGAAATCTCCGGCAGAACCAACGGAGGGCGACGCACTCCAGGAGGGAGAGCTGTCCCAAGGTGCCTGGAACTCCCGTGCCGCCTCGTTGGCCTGCACGCTGGGGGAATAGGCATAGCCGCTGGGGCGCCAGCTGGTGAAATTCGTCTGCACCGGCGCGTCCGGCTTGAAGGCGGTCAGGGCGGCCAGACCGACCGTGGTCGATGCCCGCTGACCCGCTGCCGCCAACGTATGCTTCAGCGCCCCGACGATCAACCCGCGCACCAGCCCGCTTTCCCGGAAGCGCACTTCGGTCTTGGCGGGATGGACATTGACGTCCACCAGTTCGGTCGGCAGATCCACATAGAGCGCGACCACCGCATGGCGGTCATGGGCCAGCACATCCATATAGGCGCCGCGCACCGCCCCGGTCAGCAGCTTGTCTTTGACCGGACGGCCATTAACGAACAGATATTGGCTGGTCGATGTCGCTTTGTTGAAGGTCGGCAGGCCGATATGGCCGGTCAGTCGCACGCCTTCGCGTTCCGCATCCACCACCAGGGCATTGGGCTCGAAATCCCGCCCCAGCACCGCCGCCAGACGGCGCAGACGCCCCGCCGCCTCGTCGCTCTCTGCCGGTAGCTTCAGCAAGCTCCGGGCGCCATCAGTCAGCGAGAAGGCAACCTCTGGCCGTGCCATGGCAAGCCGCTCGACGATATCGCGGATGGCATCCAGTTCGGAGCGGTTGCTTTTGAGAAACTTCAGGCGTGCAGGCGTCGCGTAGAAGAGATCGCGAACCTCGACCCTTGTGCCGATATTGAAGGAGGTCGGCTCGACCTCCCCCACACTGCCGCCCTCGACCATCAGCCGCCAGGCATTCTCCGCCCCCGGCTGACGGGAAGTGATGCCGAGGCGCGCTACCGCCCCGATGGACGGCAGTGCCTCACCCCGGAACCCCAGGGTATGGATATCCAGGAGATCGTCGGTCGGCAGCTTGGAGGTGGCATGCCGCTCAATGGCGAGGCGCATTTCGTCGGCGGACATGCCGCCGCCATCGTCCGCCACGGAGATGAGGGCCTTGCCGCCCTCCTGCACCGTGACGTCGATACGCTTCGCCCCGGCATCGAGGGCATTTTCCACCAGTTCCTTGACGGCGGCCGCCGGTCGCTCGATCACCTCACCGGCAGCGATGCGGTTGACGAGCGTCGGCGGCAGCAGTCGGATGGTTGCCATTTAGGCGCCCATATCCTTCAGGTACTGGCGGGTCAGGATCTTGCCTTCTTCCACGGCCGGCTGATCGAAGGCATCGATCCCCAGCAGCTGGGCGCCCAGCATGGTTTCCAGCATGAAGTGCATCAGCAGTCCGCCGAGGCCATAGGCATCGACGGGCTTTTCCAACGCGATCAGACGGGCGGCGCGCTTGTTGCGAGCCAGGGTCTCGAAGGTGGCGCGGGCCTCGGCATCCAGCAGGTCGCCCATGGTGCGGCCCGCGAGATAATCGAGGGCCGGATCGCCCGCGTTGGTCAGCTTGTCGCCGACATTACGGGTCGGCTCGGTCACCACCGTATAGAGCTTGTCGTTCGGCCCACCGAGGTAGAGCTGCACCTGGCTATGCTGATCGACCGTGCCCATGGCGCGCACCGGCACCGTGCCCTTGCCTTCCTTGCCCAGGCTTTCGGCCCAGAGTTGGCGGAACCACAGGCCGAATTCGGCCAGACGATCCACATAGGGCATGATGACCGTGGTGTTGCCGCCCTCTTCCTCGCCCGCGATGTTCCAGACAGCACCGGCAGCAGCCGGGCAATCTTCGGCAGACTTGGCAGCCAGGGCGCGGTCGAGCACGAACTTGGCGCCCGCGCGCACCTGATAGGCATCCAGACCCGCGACCATGGCAGGCAGCAGCCCGACCAGCGACAGCACGGAATAGCGACCGCCGACCTTGGGGTCATGCTCCAGCACCGTGGCACCCAGGCGGGTCGCTAGGCGGCGCATCGGATTATCGGTCGGCTCGGTGATCGCGACCAGCCAGTCCTTGGCCCCCGCTTCGCCCCGACGGCCGAGCACAGTGATGAGCTGACTGAGGGTTTCGGCCGTGGTACCGGACTTGGAGATGGCGATCACCGCGACGCGCGAGCCTTCGGTCGCGGCGAAGAAATCGTCATAGGTGGTCGGATCGACGTTATCGAGGAAATGCAGCTTGGGCGAACCCTTGACCGGGCCGAAGCCGCGATCCTGCAGCTGAACCAGGGTCTTGCCACCCAGCGACGAACCGCCGGTGCCCAGCACCAGCACATGGTCGAAGTTGGCGCGCAGACGGGCCGCCAGCGGCTCCAGCGCTTTCAGGTCGTCGCTCTGGTTGGGCAGATGCAACAGCGGCAGGGCGCCGCTATCCTTGGCAGCGCGCAACCAATCGAGCGCCTTGGGCGCACGCTTGGCCACGTCGGCATAGCGGGCAGCGGAAACGGTTCCCTGGTGCAGGTACCGGGTATCGATGGAGAAAGGCATCAGAATCCTTCCGGCAAGCGGGTCGTCGGGGTGAGGCCTGCGGGCTGACCGACGACGACAAAGGTCAGCTTCGCGGGGTCCAGCAAACGGCGAGCAAGGCTGTTTACCTGTTCCAAGGTCACAGCTCTGATATCCGCCGTTCGAGTATCGAGATAACTCGGCGGCAGCCCGTCCAGTTGCAGACCGAGCAACGTTCCAGCAATTGCCCTGGTGGAATCAAGCCGCAAAGGCATGGCTCCGACAGTATAATCCTTGGCCTCGTTCAATTCCTCGGCCGTCACGCCCTTTTGGCGCAGCTCTTCCAGCACTTCGCGGGTCGTCGCGACCGCCGCCGCCGCATTGGCATTGGAGGTCGAAGCCCCGCCCGAAAGCGTCGGCGACACTTCGGATGCGGCAATCCCCGCGGACACCGAATAGGCCAGCCCCTTCTGCTCGCGCACCGCATCTTTGAGGCGGCTGGTGAAGGTGCCGCCGCCCAGGGTATGGGCCAGCAGGGCTGCGGGCAGATAATCGGGATCCAGGCGTCGCACGCCGGGCATGGCCCAGATAATCGCGCTTTGAGGCAGCGCCCGCTCCATGACCAAAGTCTGCCCGCCCGACTTCATGGCGGCTGGGGCAGGCTTGGGATAGGGCTTGCCCTGGGGCAGCTTTTCCAGCACCACGTCGAGAGTTACCCGCAGGGTTTCCGCATCAATGGCGCCCGCAACCGCGATGATCAACCCGGACCGGGTCAGCCGATCCTGCGCGAAATCGACCAGATCCTCGCGCTTGATGCTGTCGAGGGCGGCAAAGCTGTTGCGCGTGCCTCGTCCCAGAGGATGATCGGGATAGAGCGCGGCATACAGCACCTCGCCTGCCAGGGCATTGCCGTTTTCCAGGCTCTGGGCGAACGACTGCCGCAGCTGGCCGCGCACCCGTTCGATGGCCGGCGGATCGAAACGCGGCTTGGCGAGCGCATCACCCACCAGCGCCATGGTCTGCGGCAGATTGGCCGACAGCGACCGCACGGTCAGGCTCAGAATTTCCGATCCAGCGCCGAAATCCATCGACGCATTCAGATCATCAAGCTTCCCCTGGAAAGCCCCGCTGTCCAGATCCCCGGCCCCTTCGTCCAGCATCCCCATGGTAAAGCGGGCAAGGCCGCTCTTATCCTTGGGCTCGCTGAGGCTGCCGGCCCACTGCCAGGCAAATTGGATCGTGACGACCGGGGCCGAGCGATCCTCCACCAGCCAGGCAGTGGGGCCGTTTTTCAGCGGCACCATCTGGATCTTCGGAGTCGCCTGTACCGCCGCAGGTAGCAGCAGCAAGACGGCAAGAAGCAGCGGGCGGATCATCACGAAAGTTCCTTCGGCTTCAGCCAGGTGGTCACAGCGGGTTGACCGAGAATAGCGCGCGCCGCCGCCGTCACATCGGCGGCACTCACAGCGCGAATACGGTCAGGCCATGCCTCAACCTCGGAGACGGGGATACCGACAGAAATGGTGGAGGCGAAAATCCGCCCCGCGGCACCGATGCCATCGAGGCTATAGGCGGTGGAGGCTTCGATACGGGCCGTCGCGGCATCGACTTCTGCTTCCGTCACGCCGTCGGCGATCAGACGTTCCAGTTCCTTGGCAAGGGCCGCCTCGAACTTGTCGCGCGCAACCCCGCTGGCCGGGCTGCCCCAGACCACGAAGCTGGACCAGCCAAGCCGATTAGGATCGTAGGAGGCCGCAACGCCGCTGGCCAAATTCTGCTCCAGCACCAGGGCCTTATGGAGCCGCGAATTGGCCCCGCCGCCCAGGACTTCGCCCAGGACCTGCAGGGCATAGCTTTCTGTCGTCGGCTGATTGTTCGTAATCCGCTGCCCTAGGCCACGTGCCAGCCAACGACGGCTGAAAGAAGGATCACGGACGGCCGGATGTTCCTGTTCCAGGCGCACTTCGGCGGCCTTGGGCGGTTCTTCCTTGCGCATACGTTCCGGCACCGGGCGGGACGGAACCTTGGCGTAGGTTTCCTCGGCCCAGCGCTTCACATCCGCCGCCGATACCCCGCCGTCGATGATCAGCACGGCATTATTCGGGGCGTACCACGTCTTATGGAAGTCCTGGGCGATATGCCAATCGAGCGCCCGGATCTCATGCTCCCAGCCGATGATCGGGGTGCCATATTCGGAATGCTGGAACAGCACGGCCTGCGCCTGTTCCCCGATGCGGCCGGAGGGCGGCGTATCCGTGCGCTGGCGACGCTCCTGCAGCACCACATCCAGTTCAGGCTTGGAGTTGGCGTCGCTCAGGACCAGACCCGCCATGCGATCCGCTTCCAGACGCATCATCTCCGGCAATTGCTCGGTCGGCACCGTTTGGTGATAGCCGGTCTGATCATAGCTGGTATAGGCATTCTGCCGCCCGCCCTGCCGCGCTACCGCCCTATCGAACACACCCGGCGGGGTATTGGGGGTACCCTTGAACATCAGATGTTCAAGATAATGCGCGATCCCGGACTGCTGGGCCGCCTCGTCGGCGCTACCGACCTTATAGACCAGCAGTTGCTGAACGGCCGCTGCGCCAGCGCGCTCGACGACAATTACTTCCAGCCCATTGGCCAGGGTAAAAGTCTGGGGGCGAAACAATTCGGCCTGGGCGGACGAGACCACCATCGGCACAGCGACCAAAATGGCCGCAGCCGCGATCAGATTTCGGCTGAGTGACATGCCTTCTCCCTTGCGTTCCCGCCATGGAGATAGCGTCGCGGGTACCGGATGAAAAGAGCGGCCCGCCGGGTTTCCGTCCGGGCCGCAGACTATTCCTGAAATATTCTAGAGCAAACCTTCGAGAATGCCGCGCCTACGGCGCTTGATCGACGGCGTCTCGCCTTCCGTCACCGGCTGACCCAGGGCGGAATTTTCCCGCAAGCGCTTGGCTTCGGCAGTCGGATCCACCGCGACACCCGCGGGGTCGGCGGCCCGCCAGAAGACGAGGCTATCAACAAAATCGGTCTCTTCACGGGCCAACTGCGTCGACTCGCGATTGACAGTCTCACGGATGTTGGGGTCGGCGTTCGGCGCCCCGGCTTTTTGCAGCAGGGCTGCCTCGCCAGCCGTGCGACCGGCCAGCATTTCCGGCTGTTTGGCTTCCGGGCCGAAGATGGTGACACGGGCCTGCTGGGCCGTGGTCTGCTCGGTCGGGCGCGGAGCCCCCGGACGGGGTGGACGCAGGCCGAAATCCGGCGGCAGTTCGAGGGGGGCGCGCGCCACGACCGCATATTCATCCGGCGGGGTGCGCTGAAGTCCCATCGACCGCCGTTGATCGGCCGAGCAGGCCGATACAGCAAGGGCTAGGGCCGCCAGAGCAGCGATACGGACGAGACGGAAACGGGTCGAAATATGGGCCATGACACTCGATAACTGTCTTACAAACGGCGGGCAGTTTAGTCGGGCGCCCGACAGACCTCAAGCTCTCATAAGAACCAGCCTCACCGGCGACCGTCTGACCCGCCTGGAATGCGGAGCAGATTCGCGTTCCATTTTCTTTTTTATCGCCGCAATTTCGTTTATAGCTTCGTGAAAACCTAAAAACGAAAGATCAAACGATGGCGGAAACGGTCGATTTGCTGGTTGTAGGCGGCGGGATCAACGGCGCGGGTATTGCCCGTGACGCCGTCGGACGCGGCCTGTCCGTCGTATTGTGCGAAGCCCGCGATCTGGCAGCGGCGACCTCCTCCGCCTCCTCCAAGCTGATCCATGGCGGCCTGCGGTATCTCGAATATTATGAATTCCGCTTAGTACGCGAGGCCCTGATCGAGCGCGAAGTTCTGCTGAAGATGGCGCCGCACATCATCTGGCCGCTGCGTTTCGTACTGCCCCATCAGCCCCATCTGCGCCCCGCCTGGATGATCCGCGCCGGGCTCTTCCTCTATGATCACCTCGGCGGCCGGGACATTCTGCCCGCCTCCGAAGGGATCCGCCTGTCCAAGCACTCCTATGGCCAGGGCGTGAAAAACGAATTCGACAAGGCTTTCGTTTATTCCGATGCCTGGGTCGAAGATGCGCGCCTCGTCGCCCTCAATGCCGTCGATGCAGCAGAGCGCGGCGCCGTGCTGCATGTCGGCACCAAATTGACCCAGGCCCGCCGCGACGGCGGCCATTGGATCGGCACCCTCACCCGCCCGGACGGATCCACCTTCGAGGTGCGCGCCCGCGCCCTGGTGAATGCCGCAGGTCCCTGGGTCATGGATGTGCTGGGCAGCCGCCTGGGCATCAATTCGGACAAGCGCATCCGCCTGATCAAGGGCAGCCACATCGTCGTGCCGAAGCTGCATGACGGCGATCAGGCTTTCATCCTGCAGAATGACGACAAGCGCATCGTCTTCGTGATCCCCTATCAGGGCAAATTCTCGCTGATCGGGACCACGGATATTGAGATCCAGGGCGATCCCGGCAAGGTCGCCATCACGCCCGAAGAAACCGACTACCTCTGCTCCATCGCCAGCCGCTATTTCCAGAAGAGCATTACGGCATCGGACGTGGTCTGGAGCTATAGCGGCGTGCGCCCGCTCTATGACGATGCCTCTTCCAACGCATCGGCCGTCACGCGTGACTATGTGCTCGATCTCGATACTGCCGAGGGCGGCGCGCCGCTGCTGAATATCTTCGGCGGCAAGATCACCACCTATCGCAAGCTTGCCGAACATGCGGTCGAAAAGCTGCAGCCCCTGCTGGGCAATAGCGCCAAGACCTGGAGCGGTATGCAGCCGCTGCCCGGCGGCGATATCTCCGGCGCGGACTTCGAGGGCTTTGCCAAGGAAATCTCGGGCCGCTATGGCTTCCTGCCCCCTGCACTGGCCTATCGCTATGCCCGCGCCTATGGCACCCGCATGGCGACCATGCTGAATGGCGCCAAGAGCCTCGACGATCTGGGCCGTGATTTCGGCGGCGGCGTCTATGAAGTGGAAGCCGATTACCTGAAGCGTGTGGAATGGGCAGGCACGGCCGAAGCCATGCTCTGGCGCCGCTCCAAGCTGGGTCTGCATGTGGGCGAAAGCACCAAGGCCGCGCTTGAGGAATGGTTCGCGAAGGGCTAGGCCTCAAGTAGCGAAGCGATAGGCCAACGCAAATCGGCCTCAAGCAGGGCAAAGCCCGGTAGGCCCACGAGACAGGTCAGCCGGGCTCCCAGCCCGGCAAGGCTAGTTCAAAGCCTGAAAACTCGAAACCCGGTGCGACGGTGCAGCCGACCAGCGTCCAGTCGCCGCTGGAGATTGCCGCCTGCCACGCTCCGGTCGGCACGATCCCCTGTGGCCGCTCACCACCCGCAAGATCGGGACCCAGGCGGATATCCCACAGTCCCTTCCCATCTTCCGAAATCGACAGCACCAACGGCGCCCCGGCATGCCAATGCCAGGTTTCGACCGCATCCACCCGATGCCAATGCGAGCGCTCGCCCGCCTGGAGCAGAAAATAGATCGCCGTCGAGCGGGAACGACCGCCGGCATCAGTCTCTGGGTCGCGGAACGTCTCGACATAATGCCCACCCTCGGGGTGCGGCTGCATGCCGAGCAGGCGGATGATATCGGCGGCTGTAGTCATTCCTTATCCTTCGGTACCGGATCTGAGTTCACGCACCCCGCGCCCCAGACGTTGGCGCAGCAGAGTCCGCAAGGTCACGCCATCGGCATAACCGACGTCGGCCGCGATCTGTTCCAGGCTTTTGCTGGTGGTCTTCAGCAGATGCACTGCCCGTTCGACCCGCAGGTCCTGGAAATAGGAGAGCGGGCTTTTGCCCAGCACCTGGCCGAGACGCCGGGCAAGGGTACGCTTACTGGCTCCGACCGCGCTCGCCGCGCCATCAAGCGAAAAACCTTCCGCCAGATGGCTACGCGCCCAGCGCTCGAATTTTCCAACCATAGGATCGGCATGGGCGAGGTGATCGGGAATGGCATAGGCCGACTGTGCCGGGCGCTGATCGACGATCAGATAGCGCGCCACGATGCTGGCGAGGTCCGGGCTGACCTGCCGCACCAACCACAGCGCCATATCCATATGACCGAGCGCCGCCCCGGCAGTCACCAGATCGCCCGACCGCACCAGCATGCGGTCGTCTTCCAATGCCACGCCGGGATAGCGCTGCCGGAAGAGCGGTGCCAGCCACCAGGTGGTTGTCGCTTCCCGCCCTTGCAGTAGCCCGCTTTCCGCCAGCACGAAGGTGCCGACGCAAGCCGCCGCGATGCGTGTCCCGGCAAGGCCACTTTCCCGCAGAACCCCCGCCGCTTCGCGGATATCGGCCCGGCCCAGCGCCGGCACCAGCAGGTCCGGCATCTTGTAGCCGATCGCCGGCACCACCAGCCAATCGGCAGCAGCGGGATCCAGCCGCCCGGCAATCGGCACCGTCAGCCCCTGCGCCGTCTTCACGCGGGTCCGGATGCCGACGATCCGCACCTCGAAAGGAGGCACGGCAAGCCCCAGCATCGCCGCCAATTCATTGGCGGCCGTGAAGACGTCGAGCACGACGGCAAGCCCGGTATCGAGCAGACCATCCAGAGCGAGGACCTGCAGCTTCATGGCAATAACACTATCAAAGATGTCAAAAACGCCAATAGGCAAAACAAGCCGCCTCGGCGAAAGTCCTCTCCGTTTCCAAAACCTCCGGAGAAGGCCTCATGACCCCCGATCTGTTGCTGGCGCTCGCCCTCTTTGCCTTTGTGGGCTCGATCTCGCCCGGCCCCAGCAATTTCATGCTGCTGGCCTCGGGCGCCAATTTCGGGTTTCGCCGCACGATCCCCCAGGTCCTGGGGATCACCGCCGGTCTCAGCAGCGTGCTGGTGGCGGTCGGCCTGGGGCTCGGGGCCCTGCTGACCGCGTGGCCGGCGCTGGGCCTTGCCCTCAAGGTCGCCGGCGGCAGCTATCTGCTCTATCTCGCCTGGAAGATCGCCATGGCACGATCAATGGCAAAGGAAAGCAAGGCCGGTGAACGGCCGCTGAGCTTCCTGCAATCCGCGAGCTTCCAATGGATCAACCCCAAGGCCTGGGTCGCCGCAACCTCGATCATGGCGATCTATACCAATGCCTCAGATCCCTTCTGGTCGGTGGCGATGATCACCGCCACCGTCGCCCTCGTGAATATTCCGAGCGTCGCGGTCTGGGCCGCCTTCGGCATGGCGCTGAAAGGCTTCCTGGCAGATCCCATACGCCTCAAATATTTCAACATCGCGATGGGCCTGCTGCTGGCGGCAACCCTCTGGCCGCTGCTCAAATAAAAACCCCGGAGCTAGGCCCCGGGGTTTTCATGACGTATCGCGCCCGAAGACTCACCCGCCAAGGTCGTTAAAGAATTCTTTGACCTTGGAAAAAAAGCCAGACGTCTGCGGGTTCGTCTGTTCCTGCTCGCCCTCGTTCTCGAACTCCTTCAGCAGTTCGATCTGGCGGGGCGTGAGGTTCATCGGCGTTTCGACCTGGGCTTCCACATACATGTCGCCACGGGCAGGCGAGCGCAGGACCGACATGCCTTTGCCGCGCAGGCGGAACTGATGTCCCGTCTGCGTGCCCGGCGGAACCGCGATCTTGACCCGGCTGCCATCGACGGCCGGAACCTCGATCGATCCGCCCAGGGCGGCCGTCGTCATGGGGATCGGCACCCGGCAATAGATATTGGCGCCATCCCGCTGGAACAGGCGATGCGGTGCGACCGACAGGAAGATATAGAGGTCACCCGGCGGTGCGCCGCGCAGACCCGCCTCGCCCTGGCCGGACATGCGGATGCGGGTGCCATCCTCGACCCCGGCCGGGATCTGGACCTGCAGCGTGCGTTCCTTGCGGGTACGACCGGAACCAGCGCAGCTCTTGCAGGGATTCTCGATCACCTGACCATGGCCGCCGCAGCGCGGGCAGGCCCGTTCGATGGTGAAGAAACCCTGCTGCGCGCGCACCTTGCCACGGCCCGAACAGGTCGGGCAGGTCACGGGCTTGGAGCCCTTTTCCGCGCCTGAGCCTTCACAGACCTCGCATTGTTCGCTAGCGACTACCGTGATCAGGGTCTCGGTGCCCGCATAGGCATCTTCGAGGCTGATCTCGAGGTTGTAGCGCATATCGGCGCCGCGCGAACCGCCGCCACCGCCGCCACCCCGGCGCCCGCCCATGAACTCGCCGAAAACCTCGTCGAAGATATCGGCAAAGCCCGAGGAGAAATCGAAACCGCCAAAGCCGCCGCCACCAGCGCCGCCGCCCATGCCGCCCTCGAAGGCTGCATGGCCGTAGCGGTCATAGGCCGCGCGCTTGTCGTCGTCTTTCAGGACTTCGTAAGCTTCGCTGATTTCGCGGAATTTCTGTTCGGCAGACTTATCATCGGGATTGCGATCCGGATGATACTGCATCGCGAGCTTGCGATAGGCGCGCTTCAGGTCGTCGGCAGACGCACCGCGCTCGACCCCCAGAAGCTCGTAATAGTCTTGTTTGGCCATCAGAGCCTTACCCTAGAAGGAGCACCGCCGCCGGTTCGACCCGGCGGCGGTACGGTAAAGCCTTAGGCCGAGCGGCCCTTCTTGCGTTCGTCGACTTCTTCGAAGTCGGCGTCGACCACGGTGCTGTCTGCCTGCGCCGAGGCACCGGCATCGCCCGAGGGAGCGGCACCGGCATCGCCCGCATCATCCGAACCGCCTTCCGGCTGTTCGCGATACATGGCTTCGCCCAGCTTCATCGACGCCTTGGCCAGCGCATCGGTCTTGTCCTTGATGGCAGCGGCATCGCCGCTGTCGAGAACGGCCTTGGCATCGGCCAGGGCGGTTTCGATGTCGGACTTTTCAGCGGCGCTGATCTTCGAGCCGTGTTCAGCGAGGCTCTTTTCCGTGGTGTGGATCAGAGCGTC
Organism: Lacibacterium aquatile; assembly: GCF_042683105.1. Taxonomy (NCBI): domain Bacteria; kingdom Pseudomonadati; phylum Pseudomonadota; class Alphaproteobacteria; order Rhodospirillales; family Rhodospirillaceae; genus Lacibacterium; species Lacibacterium aquatile. Next base: position 37,272 of record NZ_JBHUIP010000003.1, on the reverse strand, counting down.
TGCGCTGTTGCGGGCTTCGATGGCTTCGCGGCGCTTCTTGTCTTCCGAGGCGTTGGCTTCGGCATCCTTGACCATCTTGTCGATTTCGGCGTCGGACAGACCGCCCGAAGCCTGGATGCGGATCTGCTGTTCCTTGCCGGTCGCCTTGTCCTTGGCCGAAACCTGGACGATACCGTTGGCGTCGATGTCGAAGGTCACTTCGATCTGCGGCACGCCGCGTGGTGCGGGCGGGATACCGACGAGGTCGAACTGGCCGAGCATCTTGTTGTCGGCAGCCAGTTCGCGCTCGCCCTGGGCAACCCGGATCGTCACAGCGGTCTGGTTGTCGTCGGCGGTCGAGAAGGACTGGCTCTTGCGGGTCGGGATCGTGGTGTTGCGGTCGATGAGGCGCGTGAAGACACCGCCCAGCGTTTCGATGCCCAGCGACAGCGGGGTCACGTCGAGCAGCAGGACGTCCTTCACTTCACCCTTCAGAACGCCGCCCTGGATAGCCGCGCCGATAGCGACGACTTCGTCCGGGTTCACGCCGCGATGGGGTTCCTTGCCGAAGAAGCGGGTCACCGTCTCCAGGATCTTGGGCATGCGGGTCATGCCGCCGACCAGAACCACTTCAGCGATATCGGCAGCCTTGACGCCTGCATCGGCCATCGCCTTGCGGCACGGCTCGAGCGTACGCTCGATCAGGTCGTCGACCAGGGCTTCCAGCTTGGCGCGCGTCAACTTGATGTTGAGGTGCTTCGGACCTGTCTGGTCGGCGGTGATGAACGGCAGGTTGACTTCGGTCTGGGTCGCCGTCGACAGCTCGATCTTCGCCTTTTCGGCAGCTTCCTTCAGGCGCTGCAGGGCAAGCTTGTCGCCGCGCAGGTCGATGCCGGGATTGTCCTTCTTGAACTCGTCGGCGAGGTAAGCAATGACGCGCTGGTCGAAGTCTTCACCGCCCAGGAAGGTGTCGCCGTTGGTCGACTTCACTTCGAAGACGCCGTCGCCGATTTCCAGGATCGAGACGTCGAAGGTACCGCCGCCAAGATCGTAGACGGCAATGGTGCCCGCACCCTTCTTGTCCAGGCCATAGGCCAGGGCGGCAGCGGTCGGTTCGTTGATGATGCGCAGGACTTCGAGGCCCGCGATCTTGCCCGCATCGCGGGTCGCCTGACGCTGGGCGTCATTGAAATAAGCCGGAACCGTGATGACAGCCTGGGTGACCTTTTCGCCCAGGAAGGCTTCTGCGGTTTCCTTCATCTTGCCAAGGATATAGGCGCTGACCTGCGAGGGGGCGTACTTCTTGCCACGCGACTCGACCCAGGCATCGCCATTGTCACCCGAGATGATCTTGAAGGGGGCGAGGCCCGCTTCCTTCTTAACCATCGCGTCGTCGAAGCGACGACCGATCAGGCGCTTAATGGCATAAAGAGTGTTTTCCGGATTGGTGACCGCCTGGCGCTTCGCGGCTTGCCCGACCAGACGTTCACCTTCGGTGAAGGCGACGATGGACGGCGTGGTGCGCGCGCCTTCGACGTTCTCGATCACTCGTGCGTTCTTGCCATCCATGATGGCGATGCAGGAGTTGGTCGTACCAAGATCGATACCAATAACCTTGCTCATACCGTGTCTATCCTCTTTCTCGGCGGATCTGCCTCGGCCCTATCAGCCCGGTCGACCGACCTGATATCGGCGCCTCGGCAATCCCCATTAGGGTTCACGAGGCGATATGTAGGACGGGTCGTCGTTTCCCGCAACGGCGAAGTCCCCTAATCGCACATGGATTTTTCGTTAGTTTCGCGCATGGCGCCATGCACAGGCGTCTTAACCATTTTTTGAAACGGTCAGCAAGCTGTCACGAAACACCCCGTAAATAGCCGCACACAATCAATCGCGATCTTTAGGAGACGCAGTGTGGCGCTTTCCTTTTCGAACCTGTCCATCGGCCTGAAGCTTCCTGCCCTGATCGTTTCCGGCGCTTTGGCCGCCGCCATTGCCAGCGGACTTATCGCCTCCTTACGCGGCGGCGAACAATTGACGGCTGCCGCGCAAGGCAAGCTGGAAGCGCTGGTTTCAAGCCGCGCCGCCGCCATCGACAGCTATCTGGTCGATATCTCCCGCGACATGCGCGTCCTGGCCACCAGCCCCGCCATTGTCGGCGCCGCCAGCGATCTTGGCATCGGCTGGCAGTCCTACGGTCTGGACCGTGAGTCTCAACTGCGGGCCGCCTTCATCGACGGCAAGACGCCCGAGGAGCGCGCCGCCATCCTCGATCCTGGCAGCGGGAATTTCTACGCCAATGCCCATAAATCCCATCACCCCTGGCTGAAGATCGTGCGGGACGAACGCGGCTATGGTGATGTGAAGCTGTTCGACACCAAGGGCGCCCTGATCTACTCCGTCGCCAAGGCTAGCGATTTCGCGACCTCCTTCACCAGTGGCCCCTTCAAGGACAGCAGCCTCGCCAAGCTGGTGGAGATTATCCGCAAGAACCCAGAGTCGACCGAGGTCCGCGCCTCCGATATTGCGCCCTATGCCGCCTATGCCGACCGTCCGACCGGCTTCCTCGCCACCGCGATCCATAGCGCGGACGGTTTTGCGGGCATTCTGGTTATCGAAAGCCCGCTGTTGCGCATCGACGCCTTGCTGTCGGTCGCCGCCGGAATGGGCGAGACCGGCCAGACCTATCTTGTCGGCCCCGACCGCTTGCTGCGCTCGGCCATGCGCGATGTCGGTGCCGATGCCGTGCTGACCCTCCAGGATAATGGCAAAGCCGCAGCCCGAGCCTTGGCAGGCGAGAGCGGCATCATGGCCAGCGTCGATCCCCAGGGGCGGCCGGTCATCGCCGCCTATCGCCCCGTCACCGGCAATGGTCTTGGCTGGGCGGTCGTCGGATCGATGGCGCTGGAGGAGATCGGCAGCGCCACCCGTCAGCTGCAATATGAACTGCTGGCCGTGGGCGCCGCGATCATGGCGATGCTGGGCGCGGCAGGCATTCTGTTTGCCCGCGGCCTCACCCGCCCCATCCGCGCCCTGACCGATGCCATGCGGCGTCTTGCCGGTGGCGCGCTCGGTGAACCGATCCCCTCCGCCGGGCGCCGGGACGAGTTGGGGCGTATTGCCGAGGCCTTGGTGGTCTTCCGCCAGAACGCCCTCGACAAGCAGCAGCTGGCCCTGGAATCCGAAGCCATGAAGGGCCAGGCGGAAGCCGAGCGCCGCATCCTCCTGCTCGATCTCGCCGACCAGCTCGACACCAGTCTGCGCCATGTGGTGCAGACCGTGTCAGAGGCCGCGACCGAGATGGAAGCGACGGCCCATACCATGGCCCAGACCGCCAGCGAGACCCGCGATGAAGCCATGGCCGTGACTGTTGCCTCCCGCGCCGCCGCCGGGTCGGTCGGATCGGTTGCCGGGGCGGCGACCCAGCTGTCAGCCTCGCTCACCGATGTGTCGGCCCGGGCAACCCGGGCGGGCGAGCTGGCCCATGTGGCGGTTGAGGATACCCAGTCTATCCGCGAGGCGATGCAGACCCTGGCCCAGGCGACAGACCGCATCGGCGAGGTCGTCGATATGATCAATGCGATTGCCGGTCAGACCAACCTGCTGGCGCTCAATGCCACCATCGAAGCAGCGCGCGCGGGCGAAGCAGGCAAGGGCTTTGCCGTCGTCGCGTCTGAAGTTAAGGCCCTGGCCAATCAGACCGCCCGGGCAACGGACGAGATCGGAACCCAGATCACCGCGATCCAATCGATGACGCGATCGGCGGCAGGCGCTGTCGCCGATGTGGCCGAGCGTATCCGCACCCTGGATGACCTGAATGCCGAGATCGTGCGCGAAGTCACCCACCAGGGCGAAGCGACCGAGGAGATCGCCCGCGCGGTCAGCGAGGCGAGCACCGCCACCGACGATGTCTCCAGCCACATCCATCAGGTGACCGAAGCCGCCAGCGGCACCGGATCGGCCGCCGATCATGTGCTGAATGTCGCAGGCCAACTAAGCCGGGAAGCAACCGACCTGAAAGATGCCGTCGGAAGGTTCGTGGAGCGGCTGAAGGCGGCTTGATCTTAAAATGACTCGTCATCCCGCACTTGATGCGGGATCTCCCGTGGACAAGCCGCGTCGCAAAGCCAAACGGAGTTCGGCCACACGAGATCCCGCATCAAGTGCGGGATGACAGATTTTTTTTGGGCTTTAGAAGCGACGGCGGGAGGCATGAGATACTAGGCGGCGGGAAGCGCAGGACCCGGCGGCGTTGCCGCCTATCGTAATCAGCGCGCGACGCGCGCGGGAGCGTACGTCTGTACGTGAGGATCCGAGCATTTCCGACAACGACGGAGATCATGCCTCCCGCCGAGCGCCCCCCTGCGGCTTCATGCGCATCGACGTAGGCGAACAACCGGCATAGTCTCGGCCCGATCAGCCGGAGGCGAAACATTTGGACGAAACGGGTAAACGCAAGGACGGGGAAGCCGCCACGCTGACCGCCGAAGCGCTGCCTGCTACGCGCGGCGCGGTGCGTGTCCGCACGCTGCTTTATCTGCGCTGGGTCGCCATCGTCGGCCAGGGGCTGTCGCTCTATGTGACCGAGGTGCTGCTCAAGGCATCGCTGCCCCTGCTGGAATGCCTGTCGGTGATCGCGGCGGCAGGCCTGATGAACCTGCATCTGCTGCTGTCCCGCTCGCGCCAGGATTGGCTGGGAAGGCGGACGGCAGCCACTCATCTCGCCTTCGATATTCTCCAGGTCTCGGCCCTGCTGCATCTGACCGGCGGCCTGACCAACCCCTTTGCCGTCATCATCATCGTGCCCGTCACGATCAGCGCCACCATCCTGCCGCTGCGCTCCACCGCCATCCTGGGCGCCCTGGCCATCGGGTCGATCACCGCGCTCGCCTTCTGGCATCGCCCCATCCCCTGGCCGACGCCGGATGGGTTCGAGCTGCCGCGCCTCTATCAAGGCGGCCTGTGGGTCGCCATAGCGTCCGCCACCGTCTTCATCGGCGCCTATGCCTGGCGGGTCGCGGCTGAAGCCCGCACCATGGCCGCCGCCCTCTCCGCCACCAAGATGGCGCTTGCCCGCGAACAGCAACTTTCAGCTGTCGGTGGATTGGCCGCCGCCGCCGCCCATGAATTGGGCAGCCCGCTCTCCACCATCGCCGTGGTCGCCAAGGAACTATCGCGGGAGGTCGAACTGGACGATCCCCTGCGCGCCGATATCGATCTGCTGGTGTCCGAAGCCGCGCGCTGCCGCGATATCCTCGCCCGCCTGTCCGAGGCGCCTCATGACGATCAGAGCGGCAATGTCCTAGACCGACCCGCCGTGTCGGCCCTGATCACCGAGCTGGCGTCCGAGGCCGATCTGCTGCCCGTCCCCGTTTCCATCGTGATCGAGGATGACTGCGAAGGTTCGGAACCCCAACTGGCCCGCACGCCGGAACTGGTCCATGGCATCGGGAATTTCATCCAGAACGCCGCGCAGTTCGCCTCGGGCGGGGTGAAGCTGCGGCTCTATTGGGACCGCGAGGAGGTCGCGCTGGCCATCGATGACGATGGCCCCGGCTTCCCGCCCTGGATGCTGGCGCAGCTGGGTGAACCTTATGTCTCCACCCGGGCTGGCGACGGCGGCCATATGGGCCTGGGCGTCTTCATCGCCACGACGCTGCTAAGCCATTCCGGCGGGCGTGTGCAGTTCTTCAATCGCGAGGAAGGCGGCGCCCGCGTTCTGATCACCTGGGAACGGTCACGCATCGAGTTGCTGCGTTTGCGACCAAATCCGGCTAATTAACGAGCATAAGAATGAAGTTGAGGGATCGCTGCCGATGAGTGACGCGCCTGCCCGTTCGCTATTGCTGGTCGATGATGACCAGCCCCTCCTGAACCGCCTTGCCCGGGCGATGGAGAAGCGTGGCTTCATTGTCCATACCGCCTCCAGCGTGGCCGAAGGGGTGCGCCAGGCCGACGAAGCACCGCCCGATTATGCCGTGGTCGATCTGCGTCTTGCCGATGGTAGCGGCCTCGATGTCGTCGCGGCCCTGCGTCAAGCCCGCGCCGATATGCGCATCGTCATGCTGACCGGCTATGGCAATATCGCGACCGCCGTCGCTGCCGTGAAAGCGGGCGCCGTCGATTATCTGCCCAAGCCCGCCGATGCCGACGCGATCACGGCGGCTCTGCTGGACAGCACCGACAGCCTGCCCGCGCCGCCCGAACTGCCGATGTCGGCCGAACGGGTGCGCTGGGAACATATCCAGCGTGTGTTCGAACAGTGCGAGCGGAACGTGTCTGAAACCGCCCGCCGCCTGCGCATGCATCGCCGCACTCTGCAGCGCATCCTCGCCAAGCACGCCCCCCGCACCTGATGCGGGGGACACTCCAGACGCTGGCGGCCTTTCTGCTGGTCGGACTGCTGGCGAGTCTTGCCAACTGGCAGCGTCGGGTGGATGTGGAGATCGATCTCGCCGCCACCCCGGCCCAGGTCTGGGCGGTGATCTCGGAAACCTCCGACTATCGCAGCTGGAACCCGACCCTGACCTGGATGGAAGGTCCGCCCGTCGTGCGTGGCCCGCTGGATTTTGTCTTCATCCAGGAAGACGGCACCGACGAACCTCTGAACGGCACCTGGATCGAAGCCCGGCCGGGCCGGCTGGCCTGGGAAGTGAAGCCGGGGCTCGGTCGCTGGTTCGACAGGCTCTTTTTCATCCGCGTGGATCTTGCGGCCGATGGCGGCTCCAAGACCCGGATCGGCGTCGTCGCCTCAGGCGTTTCGGTGCTGTGGAAAGAAGATGAGTTCGCCGCCCAGACCGAGCCTGCCATCGCCCGGATGCTCAAGGCCCTGGCGACCCGTCTCGACACGCAGATCCGATAACGGCAGACTGTCGCCATGCCTGAATTACCCGAAGTAGAAACCGTCCGCCGGGGCCTGATCCAACCGCTGGAAGGCCATGTCCTGACCCATGTGGAAGCGCGCCGCGACACCCTGCGCTTCCCGATTCCAAAGGATTTCGGCAAGCGCCTGACCGGCCGCAAGGTACTGGCTGTGCGGCGGCGGGCGAAATATCTGCTGGTCGATCTCGACGATGGGCAGGTGATGATCCTGCATCTCGGCATGTCCGGTCGCGTCGTCATGAGTTATGGCCGCCCGAATGCCTACGAGAAGCACGATCATCTGATCTTCGAAAGCGCCAGCGGCTGGAACCTACGGTTCAACGATGCCCGTCGCTTCGGCCTCGTCGATCTGACCACCTCCAAGGACTGGCCGAACCATCCGCTGATCAAGGATATCGGCCCGGAACCGCTGGAGGATAGTTTCGACGGCGGGGTGCTCGCCGAGGCGATCAAGAACCGCCGCAGCCCGATCAAGGCCGTGATCCTGGATCAGACCGTGGTCGCCGGGATCGGCAATATCTATGCGTCCGAGGCGCTCCATAAAGCGAAGATCGCGCCGGACCGCCCGGCCAATCTGCTCTCCCGCGCCGACTGCGATCTGCTGGCGATCTGCATCAAGCAGGTGCTGGCCCGCGCTATCGAGGTGGGCGGATCGACCCTGCGTGACCATGTGCAGCCCAATGGCGAGCTTGGCTATTTCCAGCATGAATGGACGGTCTATGGCCGGACGGGCGAGCCTTGCCGCACCTGTACCAGCCCCATCAAGCAGATGGTACAGACCGGCCGTACCACCTTTTTCTGCCGCAGTTGCCAGCCCACTTAAGACCCGTTGCCAGCGTCACCCCCCTCAGGTAGACCGATAGTCATGTCGATGATCCGCGCCCTGCTCGCCGCCCTGCTTCTGATCGCAACGCCCGCGATGGCCGCCCAGACCTATGTGACGGGGGTCGAGGATGTACCGCTGGCGCCGGGCCTGCTGGCCGTCGATGGCGGCACCTCCTTCGATAGCCCGCAAGGCCGCATCGTCGTTGCCTTTGCCAAGGGTCCCGTCACGGAAGCCGCCGTGCTGGCCTTCTATGCCGTCAGCCTGCCCCAGCTGGGTTGGAAACGCAGCGAAGCCTCTGCCTTCAAGCGCGAGGGGGAGACCCTGCGCCTCGATTTCGGCGGCTCGCCCCAAGCCCTGACCGTGCGCTTCACCATCGCACCCGCGCCATAAAGAAAAAGCCCGGCCTCAAGTAGCCCGAAGGGCGGTAGGCCAACATAAAGAGGAGGACTTATGCCCTACGAAATGATCCTGACGGAGAAGCGTGGAGGCGTCGGCCTCATCACCCTCAATCGCCCCAAGGCGCTGAATGCGCTCTGCAAGCAGCTGATCGCCGAACTGGCCGAGGCGCTGGCGAGTTTCGATAGCGACCCGGAGATCGGTTGCCTTGTCCTGACCGGGTCCGAGCGCGCCTTTGCCGCCGGGGCCGACATCAAGGAAATGAAGGACAAGACTTTCCAGGAGGCCTATGCCGAGAACTTCATCGGCATGCTGGACTGGGAGCGCGTGACCCTGTGCCGCAAACCGGTCATCGCCGCCGTCGCCGGTTACGCCCTGGGTGGCGGGTGCGAGGTTGCCATGATGTGCGACTTCATCATCGCCGCCGATACCGCCAAGTTCGGCCAGCCAGAAATCACCATCGGCACCATTCCGGGAGCCGGCGGCAGCCAGCGCATGACCCGCGCCATCGGCAAATCCAAAGCGATGGATCTGATTCTGACTGGCCGCATGATGGATGCGCAAGAAGCCGAGCGCTGCAATCTCGTCTCCCGCATCGTCCCGGCGGACAAGCTGCTGGAAGAGGCACTGGCCGCCGCCGAAAAGATCGCCTCCTTCTCGCGCCCCGTCGTCATGATGGCCAAGGAGGCCGTGAATCGCGCCTTCGACACCACGCTGACAGAAGGGCTGCGGGCGGAAAAGCGGCTGTTCCATTCCACCTTCGCGCTCGAGGATCAGAAGGAAGGCATGAACGCTTTTTCCGAAAAGCGCGCCCCGGTCTATAAGCACAAATAAGCGGCAGCAGGTATGTAGTGCGAAAGGCGCGACAACACGTCCCGCTTTTTGCATGGCGGCAATGCCTGCTTTTCCTTGCGTTCAGCCCCTGATTCGGGGTAGTCAGCCCCCGTCTGGGAAGCCTAGTGGACCGTGTCGGACAACGTCCGGCACCAAAGGCTGGGCCTCCTGTGCGGCCCTCCTTTTCCATCGCATTTCAAGGCGAGGTTTCCATCATGGCACGGAATAAGATTGCGCTAGTCGGCAGCGGCAATATCGGCGGCACCCTGGCATTGTTGGCTGGCCTCAAGGAACTGGGCGATATCGTCATGTTCGATATCGCTGACGGCGTTCCCCAGGGTAAGGCCCTCGACATCGCCGAAGCCTCGCCCGTCGAAGGCTTCGACGCCAAGATGTCGGGCGGTTCCGACTACAGCGTCATCAAGGACGCCGACGTCATCATCGTCACCGCAGGCGTGCCGCGTAAGCCGGGCATGAGCCGCGACGATCTGATCGGTATCAATTCGGGCGTCATGGCCCAGGTCGGCGAAGGCATCAAGAAGTATGCCCCGAACGCCTTCGTGATCTGCATTACCAACCCGCTCGACGCGATGGTCTGGGTTCTGCAGCAGAAGTCGGGCCTGCCCGCGAACAAGGTCGTCGGCATGGCCGGCGTGCTGGACAGCGCACGTTTCCGCTACTTCCTGGCCGAAGAATTCAACGTCTCGGTCGAAGACATCACCGCCTTCGTGCTGGGCGGCCACGGCGACACGATGGTCCCGTCGGTGCGCTACTCGACCGTTGCCGGTATTCCGCTGCCGGATCTGGTCAAGATGGGCTGGACCACCCAGGAAAGGCTCGACCAGATCGTTCAGCGCACCCGTGATGGCGGCGCCGAGATCGTCAATCTGCTGAAGACCGGTTCGGCCTTCTACGCCCCGGCTTCGGCCGCGATCCAGATGGCCGATGCCTACCTCAAGGACAAGAAGCGCGTTCTGCCCTGCGCCGCCTACCTCGATGGCCAGTATGGCGTGAAGGACCTCTATGTCGGTGTCCCGACCGTCATCGGCGCCGGTGGTGTCGAGCGCATCGTGGAAATCCAGCTCGATGCCACCGAAAAGGCCGGCTTCGACAAGAGCTGCGATTCGGTGCGCCAGCTGGTCCAGATCTGCAAGGATCTCGACGCCAAGAAGGCGTAACTTGTATGACGAGTTCCGCAACCCTGCCCCGACGCAATAGGCGGTATGAGCCGTCGCTGCCCGGTGGTAAGGTGCGGACCGTCACTTCGTCGCCGACTGTTCTGGTTGGCGACAGAAAAATTCTGGCTCGCCGCATTGAAGGAAATCTTCCTGCAACGCGGCGGGTCTTAACTCTAGGCTCCAGCTTCGACGCTGTCGGGGTGGTCGGTCGGTAAAAGCCGGTCGCGATCAACGGGGGGACGAATGAATATCCACGAATATCAGGCCAAGCAGCTCTTGGCGAAGTTTGGCGTTGCAGTGCCGCGCGGCGGTGTTGCCTATACGCCGGATGAGGCGGCGGAAGTCGCCAAAGGCCTGGGCGGTCCCGTCTATGTCGTCAAGTCGCAGATCCACGCTGGTGGTCGCGGCGCAGGTCGCTTCACGAGCGATCCGGACGGCAAGGGCGGCGTGCGGGTGGTCAAGAGCGTCGATGACGTGAAGACCAACGCAGCGGCGATGCTGGGCCACACCCTCGTGACCAAGCAGACCGGCCCGGCGGGCAAGGAAGTTAAGCGCCTCTATATCGAAGAAGGCGCGGACATTAAGCGCGAGCTGTATCTCGGCATGCTGATCGACCGCGCGTCGAGCCGCGTCACCGTGATGGCCTCGACCGAAGGCGGCATGGAGATTGAGGAGGTCGCCCACGACCATCCGGAAAAGATCCTGAAGCTGGCCATCGATCCGGTCGCCGGGCTCCAGGCTCACCACGCCCGTCGCGTTGCCTTTGCTCTGGGTCTGGAAGGCAAGCAGGTCGGCGCCTGCGTCAAGTTCGTGCTGGCGATGTATGAAGCCTTCATCGCGCTCGATGCCTCGATCGTCGAAATCAACCCGCTGGTCATCACCGGCGCGGGTGACGTCATCGCCCTTGATGCCAAGATGAACTTCGACGACAACGCCCTGTTCCGTCACAAGGACGTGGCCGAGCTGCGCGACGAAGACGAAGAAGACCCCCTGGAAATCGAAGCCGGTCGTCACGAACTGAACTACGTGAAGCTCGATGGCAACATCGGTTGCATGGTGAACGGCGCGGGTCTCGCGATGGCCACCATGGACATCATCAAGCTTTATGGCGGCGAGCCTGCCAACTTCCTCGACGTCGGCGGCGGTGCCACGAAGGAACGCGTTACCGCGGCCTTCAAGATCATCCTGGCTGACAAGAACGTCGGCGGCATCCTGGTCAACATCTTCGGCGGCATCATGCGCTGCGACGTCATCGCCGAAGGCGTTGTCGCTGCTGCCCGTGAAGTCAGCCTGCATGTGCCGCTGGTCGTCCGTCTCGAAGGCACCAACGTCGATCTGGGCAAGAAGATCCTGGCCGAATCGGGCCTGCCGATCCTGTCCGCCAACAACCTCGCCGACGCCGCCGAAAAGGTGGTCAAGGCCGTGAAGGAGGCCGCATAACATGGCCGTTCTGGTCGATAAGAATACCAAGGTCATCTGCCAGGGCTTCACCGGCGCGCAGGGCACCTTCCACTCCGAACAGGCCATTGCCTACGGCACCCGCATGGTTGGCGGCGTGACCCCCGGCAAGGGCGGCGCGACCCATCTGGGCCTGCCCGTGTTCGACACGGTTGCCGACGCGGTGAAGATCACCGGCGCCGATGCCACCGTGATCTATGTTCCGCCTCCCTTCGCGGCTGACGCGATCCTGGAAGCCATCGACGCGGAAATCCGCCTCGCCGTCTGCATCACCGAGGGCATTCCCGTCCTCGACATGGTGAAGGTGAAGCGCGCGCTGCTCGGCTCCAAGACCCGCCTCATCGGTCCGAACTGCCCGGGCGTCATCACGCCGGGCGAGTGCAAGATCGGCATCATGCCGGGCCACATCCACAAGCGTGGCAAGATCGGCATCGTATCCCGTTCGGGCACCCTGACCTATGAAGCTGTTGCACAGACCACGGCTGCCGGCCTGGGTCAGACCACCTGCATCGGCATCGGCGGCGATCCGGTCAACGGCACGAACTTCGTCGACTCGCTCGAGATGTTCCTGGCCGACCCGGAAACCGAAGGCATCATCATGATCGGCGAAATCGGCGGCGACGCCGAGGTCAAGGGTGCGGAGTTCATTAAGCACTCCAAGACCAGCAAGCCGGTTGTGGGCTTCATCGCCGGTCGCACGGCTCCTCCGGGCCGCCGCATGGGTCATGCCGGTGCGGTCATTTCGGGCGGCAACGACACGGCTGACTTCAAGGTCGAAGTCATGAAGTCCTGCGGCATCACCGTCGCCGAGAGCCCTGCGGCTCTGGGCAGCGCGATGCTGGAACGTATGCGAGGCTAACCTCAAACTCGAGGCGGCGGGGCGGAAGACGCTCCGCCGATCTTAACTATGGCAACCCAGCCCTCTTCGAATTCCTTTCTGTTCGGCGGCAACGCCACCTTCATCGCGGAAATGTTCGCCCGCTATATCGTCGACCCTTCTTCGGTCGATGAAAGCTGGCAGGGCTTTTTCGCCGGTCTCGACGACGACGCCCGCGGCGTCCTAGGGGAACTGAAAGGCGCAAGCTGGGCTCGGTCCCGCTCCAAGATCATCGGCGCCGAAGATCCGACCGCTGCTGCCCCGGCAAAGGGCAAGGGCGGCAAGCCCGCCGCCAATGATGCCGCCAAGGCCGAAGTTTCGACCGAATCGGCCCGGCAGGCTGCGATGGATACCGCGCGCGCGCTGATGCTGATCCGCGCCTTCCGCTCGCGCGGTCATCTCGCAGCGACCCTCGACCCGCTGCAGCTCGACGCCCGCAAAGCCCATACCGAGCTGGAGCCCGAATTCTTCGGCTTCACCGCCGCCGACCTCGACCGTCCGATCTTCGTCAATGGGGCCCTGGGCTTCGAGACGGCGACGGTCAAGGAAATCGTCGCCCGCGCCCGTGCCATCTACAGCCGCACCATCGGCGTGGAATATATGCACATTCAGGATACCGAGCAGCGCGCCTGGATCCAGAAGCGCATCGAAGGCGAACAGGAAAACACCACCGACTTCACCCCGCGCGGCAAGAAGGCGATCTATAACCGCCTGATCGCAGCCGAAGGACTGGAGCGGTTCCTCGACAAGAAATATACCGGCACCAAGCGTTTCGGTCTGGATGGCGGCGAATCGCTGATCCCGGCGATCGAACAGGTGCTGAAGCGCGGCAGCCAGTTGGGCTTGCGCGAAGTTGTTCTGGGCATGCCCCATCGTGGCCGCCTGAACATCCTGACCAACGTCATGCTGAAGCCCTTCAAGGCACTGTTCAGCGAATTCCAGGGTAATTCCGCCGCCCCCGACGATGTCGAAGGCTCGGGCGACGTGAAGTACCATCTGGGCACCTCCGCCGACCGCGAGTTCGACGGCCAGTTCGTCCATCTGTCGCTGACCGCCAACCCCTCGCATCTGGAAGCCGTCGATCCGGTGGTCCTGGGCAAGGTGCGCGCCAAGCAGAATCAGAAGAACGACACCGACCGCACCCAGGTCATGGCGATGCTGTTCCATGGCGATGCCGCTTTCGCGGGTCAGGGTCTGGTTCCGGAAACCCTGGCACTGGCCGAACTGCGCGGTTATCGCACCGGCGGCACCGTGCATTTCATCGTGAACAATCAGATCGGCTTCACGACGGCTCCGTCCTATTCGCGCTTCACCCCCTATCCCACCGACTGGGCCAAGGGCGTTCAGGCGCCGATTTTCCACGTGAATGGCGACGACCCCGAATCGGTCGTGCATGTGACCCGCATCGCGACCGAATTCCGCATGCAGTTCAAGCGCGACGTCGTGATCGACATCGTCTGCTATCGCCGTCACGGCCATAACGAAGGCGACGAGCCCGCGTTCACCCAGCCGCTGATGTACAAGAAGATCGCGACCCATCCGACGACCCGTCAGATCTACGAAGATCGTCTGATCCAGGAAGGCCACCTGACGCGCGAAGGCGCCGAGCAGGAAGTGAACGCCTTCTTCGACGATCTGGAACGCGAATTCGAAGCCTCCAAGTCCTATAAGCCGAACAAGGCCGACTGGCTGGAAGGTTCGTGGAGCGGTCTGAAGCGCGCGCCCGAAGACGACCGTCGCGGCTCCACCGGCCTCGATCCGTCGATCCTGCGCGAGGTTGGCTACAAGCTCACGGAATATCCTGAAGGCTTCAACATCAACCGCAAGATCCAGCGTCAGCTGGAAGCCAAGCGCCAGATGTTCGAAACCGGCAAGGGCCTCGATTGGGCAACCGCCGAAGCCCTGGCTTTCGGCACCCTGATGGTCGAAGGCGTTCCGGTCCGCCTGTCGGGCCAGGACTCGGGCCGCGGCACCTTCTCGCAGCGCCACTCGGTGCTGATCGATCAGGAAAACGAAACCCGCTTCGAACCGTTGAACAACATCCGTCCGGGCCAGGCCCGCTACGAAGTCATCGACAGCCCGCTGGCAGAATTGTCGGTCCTGGGCTTCGACTATGGCTACAGCCTTGCCGACCCGCATGCCCTGGTGCTGTGGGAAGGCCAGTTCGGCGATTTCGTCAACGGCGCCCAGGTCATGATCGACCAGTTCATCGCGTCGGGCGAATCGAAGTGGCTGCGTATGTCCGGCCTCGTGATGCTGCTCCCCCACGGCTATGAAGGCCAGGGTCCGGAACATAGCTCGGCCCGCCCTGAGCGTTTCCTGCAGCTCTGCGCGGAAGACAATATGCAGGTGGTCAATATCACGACCCCGGCCAACTACTTCCATGCCCTGCGCCGCCAGATCCGCCGCGACTTCCGCAAGCCGCTGATCGTCATGGCGCCGAAGTCCCTGCTGCGCCACAAGGCAGCCGTGTCGGACTTCGAGGATTTCGTGCCGTCGGAAACCTTCCACCGCGTGCTGCGTGACCGCAGCTCGTCGGTCGCGGGCGCCGATGTGAAGCGCGTCGTCCTCTGCACTGGCAAGGTCTATTACGATCTGGCCGCCGAAGCCGAGAAGCGTGGCCTCACCGACATCGCGATCAGCCGCGTCGAACAGCTCTACCCCTTCCCGCACAAGCCGCTGACCGAGGAACTGTCGAAGTTCCCGAATGCAGAGGTTGTGTGGTGCCAGGAAGAGCCGATGAACCAGGGTGCGTGGCACTTCCTCGATCGTCGTATCGAAAGCGCCCTTATCGCCATGGGTCACAAGAGCAAGCGTCCGGTCTATGTCGGCCGCCCCGATGCCGCAGCTCCGGCCACCGGTCTGCTCAAGCGCCACAATCAAGAGCAGGCAGCGCTCGTCGACGCCGCTCTCACCCTTTAAACTGACGCGTAAATTCGAGGAAAATCATGGCGACGGAAATCAAAGTCCCAACGCTTGGTGAATCGGTCTCTGAAGCGACTGTTGCCAAGTGGCTCAAGAAGGTCGGCGACGTCGTAAAGCAGGACGAAGCCCTGCTTGAACTCGAAACCGACAAGGTGACGCTGGAAGTCAACGCACCGTCCGCCGGCACGCTGACCGACATCGCCGCCCCTGAAGGCGCGAATGTCGGCGTCGGCGCCCTGCTGGGTGTCATCGGCGGCGACGGCAAGGCCGTTGCAACTGCCCCGGCCCAGCCCGCTCCGGCTCCTGTTCCCGCCGCTGCGCCCGCACCGGCTCCCGCCGCAGCTCCGGCTGCTTCGGCAGGTCACGCGCCGATGCCCGCCGCCGCCAAGCTGGCTGCCGACAATAACGTCAATGCCGCGGCCCTGGCCGGTTCGGGCAAGGACGGTCGCGTGACCAAGGGCGACGTGCTCGACGCCCTGGCTGCAAAGGCCGGTGCCCCCGCCGCTGCCCCGGCTGCAGCTGCTGCTCCGGTCGCCGCTGGCCCGCGTGAAGAGCGCGTCCGCATGACCCGCCTGCGCAAGCGCATCGCCGAGCGTCTGAAGGAAGCCCAGAACACCGCCGCCATGCTGACCACCTTCAACGAGGTGGATATGTCGGCTGCGATGGCCCTGCGCGCGCAGTACAACGAAGCCTTCGAAAAGAAGCACGGCACCAAGCTGGGCTTCATGTCGATCTTCGTGAAGGCCTGCGTTGCCGCGCTGAAGGAACTCCCGGCGGTCAATGCCGAGATCTCGGGCGACGAGCTGGTCTATAAGAACTTCTACGACATCGCCATCGCTGTCGGCACCGAACAGGGTCTGGTCGTTCCGGTCCTGCGCGATGCGGACAAGCTGGGCTATGCCGAGATCGAAAAGAAGATCGCGGAACTCGGCAAGCGTGCCCGCGACGGCAAGCTGGGCCTGGACGAGCTGCAGGGCGGCACCTTCACTATCTCCAACGGTGGTGTCTATGGCTCGCTGCTCTCGACCCCGATCCTGAACCCGCCGCAGTCCGGTATCCTCGGCATGCACAAGATCCAGAAGCGCGCAGTCGTCATCAGCGACAAGAGCGGCGACCGGATCGAAATCCGCCCGATGATGTATCTGGCGCTGTCCTACGATCACCGGATCATCGATGGCCGCGAAGCCGTCACCTTCCTGATCAAGGTCAAGGACGCCCTGGAAGATCCGCAGCGCCTGCTGTTCGACATCTAAGCGTCGGCCTCAAGTAGCCCGAAGGGCGATAGGCAAACGCCGTCGAGATCAAGAGCCCCCGCATGGAGCCAGCCTTCCTGCGGGGGCTTTTCTTTTCTGGAGAATTCCGTCGATGACGGCCCGCAGCTTTTCGTTTCCCCATAAGGGCGCCGAGCTTTTTGTGACAGAGGCGGGGAGCGGTCCCCCCGTGGTGTTTCTCCATGCCGGTGTCGCCGATCAGCGCATGTGGCGCCAGCAGATGCAGGCCCTGGTCGGCACCCACCGCGTCATCGCCTATGACCGGCGCGGCTTTGGCCAGACGCGCTGCGATGCTTCGGTCGTGGGTTATCTCGACGATCTGTTCGCCCTGCTCGATCACCTGAACATCCAGCAGGCAAGCCTGATCGGCTGTTCCCAGGGCGGCAGGATCGCCATCGATGCCGCTCTTGCCCATCCCGAGCGGATCGCCTCGTTGGTCCTGATCGCGCCATCAATCAGCGGCGCGACCGGCCCCGACCACTATCCCTCACTGATCCAGGAACTGATCGACGGCCTTGATGTGGCCGAAGCCGCAGGCGATCTGGACCAGGTGAATAAACTTGAGGCGCACCTCTGGCTCGACGGCCCACAGTCAGTAGAAGGACGGGTGCAGGGGGCAGCCCGCACGTTGTTTCTTGATATGAACGGCATCGCCCTGCGCCATCCGCCAGTTCCGCTGCCGGAAATGCCGTCGGCTTTCGGCAGCCTCCACCTTATCAGACACCCGACCACCTTGATCAGTGGTCTGCTCGATTTTCCCCATATAGTGGCGCGAACAGCGGCACTGGCAAAGACAATCCCCAACGCAGTATGCGTAGATCTGGATACCGCACACTTACCAAGTATCGAAGCGCCGAATTTGGTAAATCAAGCCCTAATCACTGCGTTGAATTCACAATTTAAAGATTGATGAAATTAGAATCTATCGCCGGACTTGCCTTCTTCGACAGAAAACACATCTTTTGACCTCGAAAGCTTTATCTGAAGATCTGCGTTTTCGGCATCGAACCCTGGCAAAACGCCCCATGGTCGTTTTCGAATTTCGCGCTATTCTCAGCGTTTAAGTTTCAGCTTCGATGAATGGACCCAATGGGCAGCAACATTAGCCATCTGATGCAGCACAGTCATTCGATGCCGCTGGTGCTTCTGTCCTTCATCGTCGCCGCTTTCGCCGCCTTTACCGCCCTGGATATGGCCGAGCGTCTGCGCCGGGCCGAAGGGCGCGCGCGCCTGCTCTGGCTCAACGGCAGCGCCTTTGTCCTGGGCGGCGGTATCTGGACCATGCATTTTATCGGCATGCTGGCCTTCGATACGGGCCTGCCGGTCGATTACCACCTCTCGACTACTATCGTCTCCTTCCTGCTGGCCGTCGCCTTTGTTGCTTTCGGTTTTGCCCTGGTCGCCGATTCGGGCGAGAAGTACAAGCTGTCCTGGCCCCGCCTGCTGACCGCTGGCCCCATCGTGGGTCTGGGTGTCGCCGCCATGCATTACACCGGCATGGCCGCCCTGCGCCTGCCGGGGCGCCTGCATTACGACACCGGGCTTGTGATCGTGTCGGTCCTGATCGCGGTCGTGGCCGCCACCGCCGCGCTCTATCTGGCCTTCACCTTGTCGAAGGTTGCCCAGAAGTTGGCCGCCGCCGTGGTGATGGCGATTGCTGTCTGCGGCATGCATTACACCGGCATGGCCGCCGTCGATGTCGAACATCTGCCGGAGATGGTGACGGTCCATGGCAGCCTGAAGCCGGAAACGCTGGCCCTGGGGGTCGCCGGGATCTTCTTCGTGCTGCTGATCATTGCCCTGGGGTCCGCCTTCATCGACCGCCGGATCGAAGCGATCAACGAGCGTGAAGCCATGGCTCTGCGCGCGGCCAATCAGAAGCTGATGAATGAAGTGGCCGAACGCCGGGCCGTCGAAGCCGAACTACGCACCGCCCGCGAGGAACTGGAAGCACGGGTAACCGAGCGGACCCGTGCCCTGGCAGAGGCGAACAACCGTCTTGTCGCCACGGCCGAGGATCTGGAGCGCGCCCGACAGGCAGCCGAAGAGGAAAAAGAGAAGGCCGAGCAGGCCAATCAGGCGAAGTCCGACTTCCTGGCCTCCATGAGCCACGAGCTGCGCACCCCGCTCAATGCGATCCTGGGTTTCACCCAGCTGCTGTCCATGAGCCAGAAAGAGCCCCTGACCACCAAGCAGGGCAAACATGTCGCTCAGATCTCCCGCGCGGGCCATCATCTGCTCAGCCTGATCAACGATATTCTCGACCTCTCCAAGATCGAAGCGGGCGCCTTGCCGGTATCGGTGGAAGAAGTGGAGGTAGCGGCCCTCTTCGACCAGCTACGCACCACCCTGCAGCCGATGTCGGACGAATATCGTATCGCCATCGCCTTCAAGGATGCTCCCGGCCTGACCGCCCGGGCCGACCGCACCCGCCTGCTGCAGATTCTGTCGAACTTCTGCTCCAACGCCCTGAAGTACAATCGCCCCGGCGGGGCGGTCACGGTATCGACCGAGGTCAAGGACCAGCGCCTGCTGTTCCATGTGACCGATACCGGCCTGGGCATTCCAGCCGACCGCCTGAGCGAGCTGTTCCAGCCCTTCAGCCGCCTTGGTCAGGAACATTCGACCATCGAGGGGACTGGCATCGGCCTGACCATCGCCCAGCGTCTGGCGGGGCTGATGGACGGCAAGATCACGGTGGAAAGCACCATCGACGTTGGCTCGACCTTCACGCTGACCGTCCCCCTCGGGGCGGGCCTCCAGTCGGCGGCTCCTGCGGCCGATGCCGTGGTTCAGCGCCTCAGCGGGTCGCGCAGCCTGCTGTATGTCGAGGATAATCCGTCGAACCTGCAGCTGATGATCGACCTCTGCGAAACTTTGGATGGGATCGATCTGGCAACCGCCAATGCCCCTATTGATGGGATCGAGCTGGCCCGCCGCCTGAAGCCCGACCTGATCATCCTCGACATCAATCTGCCGGGCATGAGCGGTTTCGAGGTTCTGCAGAAGCTGCAGCAACTGCCCGAGACCATGGATATCCCGGTGATTGCCCTGTCGGCGGCTGCCCTGCCGCGTGAGGTGGAGCGCGGCCTGAGCCTGGGCTTCAAGCGCTATCTGACCAAACCGCTGCACGTGCCGACCTTCCTTGGCGCGATCGACGACATCCTGGTGATGAAGGAGCCTGTCTGATGCCGCTCACCGGGACCGAGAGGCTGCTGGGCAGCCGGATCCTGATCGTCGACGACACGCCGCATAATGTGGAGATCGTCTTCGAGGCGCTGGACGATGCCGGCTATACCGCTATCGACACCACCACCTCGCCCGAGGAAGGGCTGGCGATGATCGAGGCGCAGCTCTACGACCTGATCCTGCTCGATATCCGCATGCCCCGCATCGACGGTTTCGAGTTCATCAAGCGCGCGACCCCGCTCTATGGAGTCCGCCCGCTGCCTGTCGTGGTGCTGACAGCGCAGATCGACGAGGAAACCCGCCGCCGGGCGCTGGCCGCCGGGGTACGCGACTTCCTGACTAAGCCGCTGCAGCTGTGGGAACTTCAGCTGCGCGTCAAGAACACCCTGTCGATGGAACTGCTCTATCGCGAGGTGTCCGAGCAGAACGAGACTCTGGAACAGAAGGTCAAGGAACGCACGGCGGAGCTGGAGCGCACGCGGCACGAAATCATCAGCCGCCTCGCGACCGCCGGTGAATTCCGCGATAACGACACGGGTCAGCATGTGACCCGTATGAGCTATTTTGCCCAGCGTCTGGCGGAACTGGCGGGCTTTTCGCCCAAGGATGCCCAGCTGATCCTGGAAGCCGCCCCCCTGCATGACGTGGGCAAGATCGGCATCCCGGACGCCATTCTGCTGAAACCCGGCAAGCTTGACCCCGACGAGTGGGAGATCATGAAGCGGCATGCGGAGATCGGCGGTCAGATCCTGGCCGACAGCGAATCGCCCTTGCTGCAGCTCGCCCATAAGATCGCGATCACCCACCATGAGAAATGGGACGGCAGCGGCTATCCCGCTGGGCTGAAGGGCGAGGAAATCCCCATCGAAGGTCGCATCATCGCGGTCTGCGACGTGTTCGACGCGCTCTCCAGCGAACGGCCTTACAAAAAGGCCTGGCCGCTGGAAAAGATCATCGCCCTGCTCGAAGAAGGCGCAGGCCAACATTTCGACCCGCGCCTGATCGACCTGTTCCTGGCCGACCTGCCCCACATGCTATCGATCCGCGACCGCTTCCAGGACGTCCTGACCGAAGTCGCTTAGGGGCGACGCAGTTTGTCCACACAAGATCCCGGCCCGGCGGCGTTGCCGCCCAACGTATTGTTAGCGCGCAACGCGCGCGGGGTCCGGGATGACAGATATTTTTCAGTGTAGAAGCGAAGGCGGGAGGGGTCAGATGCTAGGCGCTTTCGAGCGCAGGCGCGGAGCGTACGACTGTACGTGAGCACCGAGCATTTCAGATAACGACGCAGATGGCCCCTCCCGCCGAGCGCCCGTTGACGGGAGGGATGGCGGTCCCTACCTTCGTACCATGAGCTCCATCAGCCAACTCAACGCGCGATCCCGGCAGATCTTCCGGCATATCGTCGACACTTATGTCGAGACGGGGGAACCGGTTGGCAGCCGCACCCTGTCGCGCAAGCTGGCTCAGCATCTCTCGCCCGCCACCATCCGCAATGTCATGGCGGACCTGGAAGACGCGGGCCTGCTTTTCTCGCCCCATACGTCCGCCGGACGCCTGCCGACCGAGGCCGGGCTGCGGCTGTTCGTCGATGGCTTGCTGGAGGTCGGGCGTCTGTCCGATGACGAACGCGCCTCGATCGATGCGCAATGTGTGTCTTCCGGCCGCTCGCTGCCCCAGGTTCTGGAAGAGGCTTCCAGCACCTTGGCAGGTCTGTCCCGTTCCGCCGGGCTCGTGATGGCGCCGACCTCCGACGGTGGCCTAAAGCATATCGAGTTCGTACAGCTTGCCCCCGGCCGCGCGCTTGTCGTGCTGGTGACCGAGGACGGGCTGGTTGAGAACCGGATCATCGAAGTTCCGCTGGGACTGCCGACCTCCACCCTCACCACCGCCGCCAATTATCTCAATGCCCATCTGGCGGGTCGCACCCTGACCGAGACGCGGCAGTTCATCGTTCAGGAAGCAGCCGATCAGCGCGCCGCTCTTGATGAGATCACCTCGCGTGTGGTGGAGCAGGGGCTGGCGGTCTGGGCTGAAGCGGCGGGGAGCAGCCGCGAGGGTTATCTTATCGTGCGCGGGCAGCATAACCTGCTCGAAGACGTCTCGGCGCTGGAGGATCTGGAGCGTATCCGGGGGTTGTTCCAGGCGTTGGAAGCACGGGACGGCATGCTGAAGCTGCTGGATGCGACCCAGACCGCAGACGGCGTGCAGATCTATATCGGGGCGGAAAACCCGCTCTTTGCCCAGGCGGGTTGCTCGGTAGTGCTTGCCCCGTATAGAAACAGTCGCGAACAGATCGTCGGTGCCATCGGCATCATCGGACCGACCCGGTTGAATTACGCCCGGATCGTCCCGATGGTGGATTATACCGCCCAGGTTATCGGGCGCATGCTGGGCTGACTTATGGTTTTGCCTATTAGGAAACGAGAGACCTTATGACCGAAGAGACCACTCCCGAAACCGGGCGTCCCGACCAGACCGCAGATACCGCTGCCGCTGCTGAACCGGCCGCCGTCTCGCCCGAGGCGCGGATCGTCGAGCTGGAAGAAGAACTGGCGCGGCTGAAGGATCAGGCCCTACGCGCCCTGGCCGAAGGCGAGAATATCCGCCGCCGTGCCGAGCGCGAAAAGGAAGAAGCCGGGAAATATGCCGTCGCCTCGCTGGCCCGCGATCTGGTTTCGGTTGCCGATAATCTGCATCGCGCCATTGCCGCCGCCCCGGCTGCCGATGCCCGCGACGAGACCCTGGCCAACATCCTGACCGGCGTCGAAGCGACTGAGCGCGAACTGCTGGCGGCCTTCGAGCGTCGCGGCATCAGCAAGCTGGAGCCGATGGGTCAGAAGTTCGACCCGAACCTCCACGAGGCGGTCTTCGAAGTCCCCGGCACCGGCCAACCCGCTGGGACCGTGGTCCAGGTCCTCCAGGCCGGTTTCACCATTCACGACCGTCTGCTGCGCCCCGCCATGGTTGGCGTTGCCAAGGGCGATGACACCGCCACCAAGGTCGATACGACCGCTTAAGGGCCACAAACCCTCGTCACCCCGCACTTGATGCGGGGTCTATCCGAAGCGGTAACGCTTGAGAGAGATCCCGGCTCTAAGGCCGGGATGACTATCATCAAGAACAGGAGAAGAAAACCGATGCGCACCATCCTGGCACTGACTCTGGCCCTGGCAACTCTGCCGACCCTGGTCCAGGCAAAGGATTTTGCCATCGCGATCAACTCCCACGGGGATCCTGTCCGCAACCGCAAGGGCGGCGAGGCCCTGATTGCGGGCTGCCCCGGCCTGCAGGACAATATCGACGGCATCTTCGGCGTTTCGGTCTGGGACAAAGGTGCCGACGGCAAGGATCTGCAGCTTCCCATCGGCTGGTCCGAGGCGGTGCGCGTGGTCGTGCGGACTCGCCCCGACTTCAAGGTCAAGGATGCCCGTAACAAGGTCCTGACCTTCCTGGTGGGTGGGAACGAGGTCAACGGGGGCTTCCTGACCCGCGACAAGACGGCGGCGCCGCTCTGCATCATGGATATCGCCCGCACCGGCAACAGCACTCAGTACCTGAAGTCGCTGCCCGCCAATCCTCTGCGCTAATCGGCGGATAGCATGGCGATCATCACTCCGAACAAGATGATCGTCGAGGATGGGCACCCCGGCGATCCCTGTGGCCCCAGCCGCAAGCTGATCATCGGCGATGCCGGTGGTCTGACCCAGTTCGGCACCTTCGTCCATATCCTTGCCCCCGGCTCCAGTTCTTCCCTGAAGCATTGGCATGCGGGCGAGGATGAAATGATCTTTGTCCTGGCCGGTGAGGTCACCGTCATCGAAGGGGATGTCGCAACCCTGCTGCATCCCGGCGATGCCGCCACCTTCAAGGCGGGCGACGCGGTCGGCCATCGTGTCGAAAACAGAAGCGGAACCGAGGTGCGCTTCCTCGTCATCGGCACGCGTATCCCCGCCGACACCATCACCTATCCCGATCATGGATTGCTTCTGCGTTACGACGAAGCCGATCCGCGCGGCAGTTGGAGCGACCTCAACGGCGCACCCGCCCGGAACCCCTATATCGGATAGCGCCCCGCTGAAGGTCGCTAGCATCCTGCAGCCGTTGATTGTAGAAAATACACCCCGACACCGCTGCTAAGACCCGCGATCCACCATGATGAGATTTCCGACTTGGGCCGCTCTCGGCCTTTTGCTGACCCCGTTTGCGACGCCGGTCTTTGCTGATCGGTTGGATGATGCCCGCATCGCCTATCGCGAAGGTGACGTGGTCCGGGCCGAGCGGCTTCTGAAAGAGCTGATCGCCCAGAAAGACGGCCGCGCCTATAGCGTGACGGCTGACGCTTATTACTATGGGGTCGGAGTTGCTCAGAACTATGAAGCGGCCGCGGAAAACTTCCGCAAGGCGGGCGACATGGGCGATCCCTATGGCACCACCATGCTGGGACTTCTCTATTTCCGGGGCACTGGCGTCGCAACGGATTTCGAGAAAGGTTTGGCACTGTTCCAAAAGGCGGCCAATGCCGGCTTTGCCATGGCGCAGCGCAACCTCGGCATCACCTATCATGAGGGGCGGGCGGTCGAGGAAAATCCCGGGCTCGCCCGGCAATGGCTGCAGAAAGCAGCCGATCAGGGGGACATACTCGCACAGTGGCACCTGGGGAACTTCTTCCTATTGGGCCGGGGCGGAGTGAAAGATCCGGCACAGGCAGCCCATTGGTATACAAAAGCCGCCGATAAGGAGTTGCCCGAAGCCGAGCGGGAACTCGGCAAGCTCTATTGGATGGGCACAGGGGTGAAAAAGGATCCGCAGGAAGCGGTGTTCTGGTTGGAGCGGGCCGCGCGGCGGCAAGACGTCCAAGCCCTCTACTGGATGGGACATGCCTATACGGATGGCTATGGTGTTCCCAAAGATCCGGAAGCGGCGCTTGCCCGATGGCGACAATCAGCCGAACTCGGCCAACCGGACGCTGCCGCTCGCGTGGGTTTTCATTATTTTAACCTTTCAAAGCCGCTGCTCCCCGAGGATCAGGCTCAGGCTCTGAAGTTTTTCAAGCTCGGAGCAGAACGCGGCAACCATCAAAGCCAGTTCGGATACGGCTATATGCTTTTTAACGGCCTCGGTGTCGCCAAGGATTTCCAACAAGCGCTGGGATGGTTCACCAAAGCCGCCCATCAGAGCCATCGGATGAGCATGGTCATGGTTGCTTTCATGAATGCCAACGGAGTGAGCAAAGCCGTCGACGATCAAGAAGCCTTCGCCTGGCTGCTTGCTTCTGAGGGGCTGGATCCAGAGCTCACTCCGAGCCAGACCAAGATCTATCAGGACGTCTACAAACTGGTAAATGACCGCATCACGTCGGACCGCCGGTTCAACGCGATCATGCAGGCCCAGACCATTAAGGCCACGCTTAAGTAGCCCCTGGATTCTTCCAGTTCAACTTACACGGCGCATCCCATAAGTTTGTTCGTCATCCGATGGAACGAGGGATGTGATGGGGAAGCTTGGGGGCGCCGTTTTGCTGATATGCCTGGGGCTACTGGCCGGTCCGGCGCTGGCCGACCGTCTGTCGGATGCCAAGATGGCGTTCCAGGATTCCAATCCCGAACGGGCGGTCGCTCTGCTGCGGCCCCTGGTCGCCGCCGGTAATCCCGAGGCCATGTCCCTGCTGGCCGAGGCGCATTATTTCGGCATCGGGACCGAGCAGAGCTTCAAGACCGCCATTGACCTTTATAGCCGCGCCACGGCGCTCGGTCATATCCCCTCCACCGCCATGCTGGGGGCCTGCCTTGTGCGCGGCGATGGCGTGCCGGTCGATCTGGAGCGCGCCGTCGGCCTGCTCACCACAGCAGCCAAGGCAGGCGATCCGGTCGGCCAGCGCAATCTGGGCCTGCTGTATCTCGATGGGCAAGGTGTCACCCAGGATGACGGCGCGGCGCGCCTCTGGATCGAAAAGGCGGCCCTGCAGGGCGACAGCCAGGGCGAGCTGCTGCTGGGCCACCTCTATCACACCGGCAAGGGAGTTGAGCGCGACGTCGCCCAGGCCGCCGCCTGGGTCACCAAATCGGCCGACCGCGGCAATCCGGTTGCCCAGCGCGAACTCGGTAAGCTCTATCGCAACGGCGAAGGGGTGAAGAAGGACGCGTTCGAAAGCGCCTTCTGGCTGGAAAGCGCCGCCCGCAAGGGAGATGGCGAAGCGCGCAATCTGATGGCCTACGCCTATTATGCAGGGCTTGGTGTGCCGGTGGACAAGGAAGAGGCCATCACCCGCTGGCGCCGCTCTGCCGAGCTGGGCGACCGGCTGGCCCAGCATAACCTCGGGCTGATCTATCTCGACGGTAAGGATGTTCCCAAGGACACCGCTGCCGCTTACGACTGGTTTCTGCGCGCCGCGCGCCAGGACTATCAGGTGAGCATGCTGCTGATTGCCCAGATCCATGGCCGGGGTCTTGGCCGCCCACGCGATCCGGTGACGGCCTATGCCTGGTTGCTGCTGACTAAAGGCGTCAAGGACACGCTGCCCGCCGCCGATCAGAAGATCTACGACGAGTTCGAAACCACCATCCGCGCGACTCTGACCATTGAGGAAGCCGCGCTCGCGCAACAGAAGTCGGTGGAGTTGAAGGCTGGGCTCCAGCGGTCATAAACCGACATAAGTCTACCCCCGGAAACGGGCCGGGGTCAGTTCCGCCGGATCGACCCCTTCAACGATAAGATCGCCCGGCACCGCCTCGCCCAGGATCAGGGCTGCCGAGAGACGCGCCATCCCATCTGCGGTCTGGATGCCATAGCCGCCCTGGCCCACCAGCCAGAAGAAGCCCGGTGCAGCCGCCTCGAACCCGACCACCGGCAGACCGTCGGCCACGAAACTCCGCAGTCCCGCCCATTTGTGCAGCAGGCGGCGAATCGGCATGGTCGTCGCCTCCTCGATGCGATAGGCGGCAACGGCGAGGTCATATTCATCCGGCTGCACATCGCAGGGCTCGACCGGGGTTTCATCGGCAGGTGAGCCAAAGATCCGGCCTGCATCCGGCTTGAAGTAGAATTCCTGATCGATCTCATCGACCAGCGGCCAGTTGGCCGACTTGACATCGTCGGGCGGATCGAACAGCAGCGCCGTGCGCCGCTTGGGGATCAGCCCAACCGTCGCGATGCCCGCCAGTTCAGCGACCTTGTCGCCCCAGGCCCCGGCGGCATTGACCAGCACCCGCGTACGCAGGATGCCGCTCGCCAGCTCCAACTCCCAGAGATCGCCCACCTTGCGGATAGCACGCGGCGCAGCCTCGCACCGCAATTCGACCCCGCCCGCCTTCGCACCTTTGAGATAACCCTGGTGCAGCCCGTTGACGTCCATGTCCAGGGCGCCGGGCTCATAAACCGCGCCGTCGGCATATTCCGGCTTGATCACCGGCACCATGGAGAGGGTTTCGGCCACACCGAACCGCTCCACCGCGCCATGCGCCTTCCCCATCTCGAAAAACGCATCGAGGGTCGCGCGCTTCTCCGGCAAGGCGATGGCCAGCGCACCGCGCGGTCCGATCAGCGCATGATCGGCAAAGCCCGTGGGCGGGGTGGTCAGGAAGGCGCGGCTGCCACGGGTCAGGGCCCGGATCACCGCCGGACCATAGGTTTCCGTGAAGATCGCCGCCGACCGGCCCGTCGAATGGAAACCGGGCGCAAGCTCCTGCTCCAGAATCACGACCGACCGCCTGCCCGCCAGATGATAGGCCAGCGAGGCCCCGGCCATACCGGCGCCCAGAATGACGACATCGACGGTGGCTGGATCGCTCATCGACATCAGCCCAGGGCGCGCCAGGCGATATCGCGACGGCAGAAGCCGTCCGCCCACTGGATCTTATCGACACCGGCGTAAGCGGCGGTCCGCGCCTCGGCCAGGGTCGGTGCCATGGCGGTCACGGCCAGCACGCGCCCGCCATTGGCGACCAGCTTGCCGTCCTTTGTGGTCGTACCGGCGTGGAACGTCATCACGCCATCAACACTATCGGCCGCTTCGATCCCCGTGATCTCGCCGCCTTTTTTGGGTTCGCCCGGATAGCCTGCGCCCGCCAGGATGACGACCAGCGCCGGATCTTCCCACCAGCGAACATCGACATCGCCCAGCGTACCCTTCTGCGAGGCGACAAGCAGCGGGAACAGATCGGACTGCATCCGGCGCATCAGCACTTCGCATTCGGGATCGCCGAAGCGCACGTTATATTCAATCAGCTTCGGCCCGGCCTTGGTGATCATCAGACCGGCGAACAGCACGCCCTTGAAGGCGCAGCCCTCGGCCGCCATCGTGCGCACCGTCGGCAGCACGATCTCCTCCATGGTCCGGCGCTCCATCTCCAGCGTGAAGATAGGAGCGGGGGAATAGGCGCCCATGCCGCCGGTATTCGGCCCCTGGTCGCCGTCGAAGGCGCGCTTGTGATCCTGAGCGCCGATCAGCGGCAGCGCGGTCTTGCCGTCCACCAGGGCAAAGAAACTGACTTCCTCGCCCTCCAGGAACTCCTCCACCACCACCTCGGCCCCGGCGGCCCCAAAGCGCCCGTCTTCCATGGCTTCCGAGACAGCAGCGATGGCCTCATCGACCGTCAGCGCCACGGTCACGCCCTTGCCTGCCGCCAGACCATCGGCCTTGACAACGATGGGGGCGCCCTCGGCCCGGATATAGGCCTTGGCGGCCTCGGCATCGGTGAAGCGCTGATATTTTGCGGTCGGGACCCCGGCCTTGGCAGCCAGATCTTTCATGAACCCTTTTGAGCCCTCGAGGCGGGCGGCCGATTTGTCCGGCCCGAAAGCGGGGATACCAGCCTCTGCCAGCGCATCGACGATCCCCAGGGTCAGCGGCTCTTCCGGCCCAACCACCACGAAACCGATGCCTTCCTGCTTGGCAAAATCGACAATACCAGCCACATCGCTTGCGGCGATAGGTACACAGGTTGCGCTGTTCGCGATGCCGGGGTTACCTGGAGCACAATAGAGGGAACTGACCAGGGGCGACGCCTTGAGCTTCCACACCAACGCATGTTCACGGCCACCGCCGCCGACTACCAGAACCTTCATCTCGGCACCACTTCCAATGCTTTCCCGTAGACTGGGCTTTTCCGCAGACTGGGCTTTCCCACAGGCTGGGCGACTTTGTAGCATGGGTGATGTTGAGAATGTCTTGCCATTCGTGAGGATTGCGCCCTGCTGATCGAGTTCCCGGACCTCACCGCACCGACATTGACCGGCTTGGAGCGCCTGCTGGCGCCCCACCCGGTGTTCCGCCTCTATTTCCATGCCGCCGTCGCTGCCGGGGAACGCAACCGTTCGGCATACCTTTCGGATGATGGCACGGGTGCTGCGCTGGCGATCAGCTTTGCCAAACAAGGCATCCGTACCCTGATCGGCGAGCTGCCTGACGATATCATACGCGCGCTCGCCAATCTGCCGACGGTGGGGGAACTGCACCTAGAGGCTCGCCACCTGGAAGCTGCCAAATCCGTGCTGAGCGGGCGGATCAAGAATACCCGCGGCCTGCGCTACTACGCCCGTCCGACGGAACGGATGGAGGTCGATCCCCGGTGTCGTCGCCTGACCCCGGCGGATCATGCCCTGGTGTCGCATTTCTTCGACAGTTTCTATCCGGCGGCGATCTTTTCGCCCTGGATGCTGGAGGGGCCCTTCATCGGACTGTTCAAGGACGGACAGCTGCTGGCCTGCGGCGGGGTCGTGGCCCAGGCGAAGGGCGCAGCGAACATCGGCAATTTCCTGACCCACCCCGCCCATCGCGGTCGGTTCCTGGGCAAGACGGTGCTGTCATGCCTGATCAACACCTTGGCCGAAGATGGCATCGGCGAGGTGACGCTGGGCACCAATCAGGACAATCTGTCGGCCTGCCTGCTCTATGAAGCTTTTGGATTTCAGATGGTGGAGGAGCGCCTGCAACTCGACCTCGGAGGTCCGAGGGTCTAAAAGAGGGGCATGAGCGAACCCGAGGTTACCCATAACGTCCCCGAATTCACCGTCGGTCAGATTTCCGGCGCCCTGCAGCGCACGGTCGAACAGGCCTTTGCGCGGGTGCGGGTGCGCGGCGAAATCTCAGGCTTCAAGCGTGCGCCCTCCGGCCATCTCTATTTCAACCTCAAGGACCAGGATGCCGTCCTGGGCTCGGTCTGCTGGAAGGGGGTCGCTGCCCGCCTGCCCATGCGACCCGAAGACGGCATGGAGGTCATCGCCACCGGCAAGCTGACGACATATCCCGGCCAGTCGAAATATCAGATGGTTGTCGATGGGATGGAGCTGGCGGGCAAGGGCGCCCTGCTGGCCCTGATCGAAGAACGCAAACGCCGCCTTGCCGCCGAAGGTCTGTTCGATCCGTCGCGCAAACAGAAGCTGCCGTTCCTGCCCAAGGTCATCGGCGTCGTGACCTCCCCGACCGGCGCCGTCATCCGCGATATCCTGCACCGCCTCGCCGACCGTTTCCCGCGCCATGTGCTGGTCTGGCCGGTTCTGGTCCAGGGCGAGCAGGCAGCATCCCAGATCGCCGCCGCCATCGATGGCTTCAACCGGCTTGAGGTCGGCGGAAGCGTCCCCCGGCCCGATGTGCTGATCGTCGCGCGCGGCGGGGGTAGCATCGAGGACCTGATGGCCTTCAACGAGGAGATCGTGGTGCGCGCGGCAGCTGCCAGCGCCATTCCGCTGATCTCCGCCGTGGGGCATGAAACCGATACGACGCTGATCGATTTTGCCTCCGACCGCCGGGCGCCGACCCCGACCGCTGCTGCCGAAATGGCGGTGCCGGTGCGGGCGGAGCTGCGCGGCTATATCCAGGAACTCGGCCACCGCCAGACCCAGTCGATCAGCCGCCAGCTGGAGCGGCAGGCAACTCATCTGGCTGGTTTGGCACGCGGACTGCCCGATCCGCAGAGCGTACTGGATACGGCCCGTCAGCGCCTGGACGACCGTGCAGAACGCCTGGCCCAGGCTGTCGCGGGGCTGACGCGCGACGCCCGTAATCGCCTCGCCACCCTGTCGGCCCGCCTGCCTCACCCCCAGGCGCAACTAGCCCTGTCGCGCTCGCGTCTGGAAGGCCTTCAGGCCCGCCTGCGGCTGGAGCCGATCCGCGCCGAAATCGCCCGCGAACAGGATAAACTCGCCAAGCTCGCCGGACGCCTGCCGCTGCTGGTCGCCCAGGTGCAGGGGCGGGAGGAGGAACGGCTGGCCGGGCTGCGCCGCCTGCTGGAAGGCTATTCCTACAAAGGTACGCTGGCGCGCGGCTTTGCCGTCATCCGCGATGCGAACGGCCATGCGGTGACCGAGGTCGCAGCCCTCAAATCCGGGCAGCCGGTCGATATCGAACTGGCGGACGGACGCAAGCAGGCGGTTGTCGGCGGTACTCCTTCAAAACCGCGCCCCGCTACTCCAACGCCCCCCTCTTCAACGCCAGGCCAGGGGAGCCTGCTCTAATGCTCAAAACCATTATGGCTGGCGTGCTGCTGGCGACACCCGCCCTTGCGCTCGATCTCGACCGTGTGCCCGAACAGGGGATGCTGATCCGGGGCAAGGTCTCTCCGGGTACCAAGGTGACACTCGACGGCGGCCCTCTGACCGTCAGCCCGGCGGGCGATTTCGTATTCGGCATCGGGCGCGACGCCAAGGGCAGCGTCACCTTGAAGGCGGGCGCCGAGACCAAGCGGTACGAGATCAAAACCCGCAGTTTCAAGATCGACCGCGTCGACGGGCTGCCCCAGGACAAGGTGACGCCCGATCCGTCGGTAACCGAACGCATCACGGCGGAGGCCGCCAAGATCCGGGCCGCGCGCGAAAAGGAAAGCGCCCAAACCGGCTTTGCCCAGGCGTGGCAATGGCCCGCGCCCGGACGTATCAGCGGGGTCTATGGCAGTCAGCGCGTGCTGAATGGCGAGCCGCGCACGCCGCACTATGGCACCGACGTCGCGGCACCGACCGGAACTCCCGCTTTGAGCCCCGTGGATGGCACCATCGTGCTGGCAGAGGCGGATCTGTTTTTCACCGGCGGCACGGTCATGATCGACCATGGCCAAGGCGTGCAGTCGGTCTTCGCCCATCTGTCGACGGTGGACGTCCAGGTCGGGGATGTGGTGAAGCGTGGGCAGAGCGTCGGCAAGATCGGCATGACCGGGCGCGCCACCGGCCCGCATCTGCATTGGGGCGTCTATTGGCGCCGTACTCCCGTCGACCCGGCCGGACTGGTGCCAGCAGAACCGCCAAAGCTAAAGTAGCTGGATAGTTTCACACAGATAAGGATGGCGAAGCCATTTAGAGAAAGATCCAGGTGTCGCGCACCGGGATGACGGTTCATGTTTGTGCGGGTTTTAGAGGCGACGGCACCGAGCTCGGCAGGCAAAGGCAGAGACGCCTCTTCAGGTCGAGCGCTACCCCTTGGGGAAGAGGATGGTGAAGGTGGTGCCCTTCCCCACCTCGCTATCAATGGTCAGGCGACCACGATGGCGGCTGACGATGTGTTTCACGATGGCAAGCCCCAGGCCGGTACCGCCCGCCGAGCGCGAGCGGGCGGGATCGACGCGATAGAAACGCTCGGTCAGGCGCGGCAGATGTTCGCGCGCAATCCCTTCACCATCGTCGGTGACGCTGAGGACGATCCCCTGACCTGTCTGCGACAGGCGGACCTTCACCTGACCACCGGTGCGGCCATATTTGATCGCGTTGTCGATCAGGTTCTGCACAAGCTGCGCCAATTCGTCCCCATCCCCCAGAATCACGGCCTTGCCGTCGAGATCGAGGGTCAGGGTGGTATTCTTCGCGGCGGCAATCTGCTGCAGAGCCGCGGCGGTACGGCCCACCACCTCGTCCAGGATTACCTTGTCGGTCGGGATTTCATGTTCGCGCTGCTCAATGCGCGACAAGGATAGAAGATCGACCACGAGGCGCCGCATCCGTTCGGCCTGCTCGCGCATGATGCCGAGGAACTTGTCGCGCGCGGCGGCATCATCCCGGGCGGGGCCCTGCAGGGTTTCGATGAAGCCCAACAAGGTCGTCAGGGGAGTGCGGATTTCGTGGCTGGCATTGGCGACGAAGTCGGCGCGCGTCTGCTCCACCCGACGCTGGGTTGTGACATCATGCAGGGTCATAACGCCGCGCATATCGTCGGGCCCGGTATCGGCCAGCTTGCTGACGATCAGGGTGAATTCCCGCTCGATCGGGGCGGGTAGGGTCAAGGTCGCAGCCGCCCGCCCCTCGCCCGCCAGGACCGCCTGCAAGGCCGTCACGATATCGGGCTGCCGGAACAGGCCAAAGAGGTCGCGGCCCGGACCGGCTTTGAACTGATCCATCGCCGCCTTGTTGGCAACGACGATCTGCCCCAGGGCATCGAAGGCAAAGACAGGATCGGGCACGGCATCCAGGATATCGGAACGCGCCATCAGCAGATGTTCCAGCTGCCCGGTGCGGGTGCGGAAGTCACTCACAAGATCGGCCACCGCCTGAGCAAGGTCACGGACTGGCGGACTGCCGAAGCGGGCGGTTGACGGGATAGACGCCGGTTCCTGGGCTAGGCGCTGGGCGAAATCCCGCAGATCATAAAGCGCGCGGGCGTGGCGGCGCGCCACCAGCGTGTACCAGCCGACAAAAAGCGCCGCGAGCAAAAAGGTCGTCCCCGTCTCGAACTCCCCCTGCCAAGCCCCGACGATCAGCAGCAGAAAGATCGGCGCGACGAGTTGGGTGACGCCCAAGGCAATCCGGGTGAATGGCAGGCGACCGCGAGTCTGCGTAAAACTATCGCCTGCCATTCCAACGCCCCTACTAGCTACGCACTTCGGAAGCGGCAATCGCCGCCATGGTCACGATGTCTGAGACAGAGGCGCCCATCGGGACGATCTGCACCGGCTTGTCCAACCCCATCAGCAGCGGGCCGATCACCACGCCGCCGCCCAGCTTGGCCAGAAGCTGCGAGGCAATGGAGGCGCTGTGAAGCGCCGGCATCACCAGCACATTGGCCGGACCCGACAGGCGGCAGAACGGATAGAGCTGGCGCATCAGATCATAGTCCAGCGCCACTTCGGCCGACATTTCGCCGTCATATTCGAAGTAGAGCTTGCGACCATCGAGCAGCTTGACCGCATCGCGCACACGCTCGGCCTTTTCCGCCATCGGGTTGCCGAAGTTGGAGAAGGAGAGCATGGCCACACGCGGCTCATGCCCCATCGAGCGCGCCCGCGCCGCCGTCTGCACGGCGATATCCGCCAGGGTTTCGGGCGTCGGCAGCTCATGCACCGTGGTGTCGCTAATGAACAGCGCCTGACCGCGCATCAGGACCAGCGTCAGGCCGAACAGCCGCTCGCCCGGACGCACGTCGATGGCCCGGCGCACTTCTTCCAGCGTCGTCGTATAGGTGCGGGTCACGCCGGTCACCATGGCATCGGCATCGCCGAGCGCGACCATGCAGCCGCCAAAGACGTTGCGATCCTGGTTCACCATGCGTTGGCAGTCGCGGAACATGAAGCCCTGGCGCTGCATACGGCCATAGAGGTAGTCCGCATAACGCTTGTTGTTGCGGGCGATCTTGGCGTTGGTGATTTCGAGGTCTTCGGCGCCCTGAAGACCTGCTGTGCGGATGGTTTCCTGCACGCGGTCTTCGCGCCCGACCAGCACCGGCGTGCCGAAACCGGCGGACCGGAAGGCCAGCGCGGCACGGATCACCCGCTCCTCCTCGCCCTCGGTGAAGACAACGCGGCGCGGCTTGTCGCGCACGCGGTCGAACAGCCCTTGGAGGGCGGCGCCGGTACGGTCGAAGCGGGCCGCAAGCCCCCGGGAATAGGCATCGAGATTATCGATGCGCTTCTTGGCGACGCCACTGTCCATTGCCGCCTTGGCAACGGCGGGCGGAACGGTGGCGATCAGACGCGGATCGAAGGGGACGGGAATAATATAGTCCGGCCCGTACATCAGCTTACGCCCGGCATAGGCGGCGGCCAGTTCCTCGGGCGCCGGTTCGCGGGCGAGGCGGGCGATGGCATGCACCGCCGCGATCTTCATCTCGTCATTGATCTGCGAGGCGCGCACATCGAGGGCGCCGCGGAAGATATAGGGGAAGCCCAGGACGTTATTGACCTGGTTGTTATAGTCCGAACGGCCGGTGGCGACGATGGCGTCGCTGCGGATATCCGCGACCTCTTCCGGGGTGATCTCCGGGTCGGGATTGGCCATCGCGAAGATGATCGGCTTGGCGGCCATGCCGGCGACCATCGGTCCGGTCAACGCGCCCTTGGCGGACAGGCCGAAGAAGATATCGGCGCCCTTCATGGCATCGGCCAGGGTCCGCGCTTCGGTCTTCACCGCATGGGCCGACTTCCACTGGTTCATGCCCTCGGTGCGGCCCTGATAGATGACACCCTTGGTATCGCAGAGGATGACATTCTCATGCGGCATGCCCAGCGACTTGATCAGCTCGACACAGGCAATCGAGGCCGCGCCCGCGCCATTCACCACCATGCGCGCCGACTTGATGTCGCGGCCGGTCAGATGCAGGGCGTTCAGGAGGCCAGCGGCGGCGACAATGGCGGTACCGTGCTGGTCGTCATGGAAAACCGGGATGTCCATCAGCTCGCGCAGGCGCTGCTCGATGATGAAACATTCCGGCGCCTTGATATCTTCGAGATTGATGCCGCCAAAAGACGGGCTGAGGTAACGCACCGAATTTACGAATTCATCGACGTCACGGGTATCGACGCAGATATCGATGCCATCGATATCTGCAAACCGTTTGAAGAGGACACCCTTGCCCTCCATCACCGGCTTGGAGGCCAGCGCGCCAAGATCGCCCAGGCCCAGCACGGCGGTACCGTTCGACACGACGGCGACCAGATTGCCCTTGGCCGTGTAATCATAGGCGGTCGACGGATCCTCGGCGATGCGCAGGCAGGGAACCGCCACACCGGGCGAATAGGCGAGCGAGAGGTCGCGCTGCGTCGTGAGGGCCTTGGTCGGCGTTACTTCCAGCTTGCCGGGGCGTCCCTGGGCATGAAAAGCCAGGGCTTCGGCGTCTGTCACCTTACGGTTGCTTTGGTCCATCTTCCTCGTCTCTTCCCATCATCGATTTTTTGGCCGGTCGGTCCGGCACTTTAGCTGACCCGAGCAGAACCCGATGCGGGAGCAAATGCAAGGCTAGCCTGCTTTCTTATTATGACAGGATGACATTGCGGCGCGAAGAAATCGCTTGCAACCAGAGGATATATCCGATATCGGATACATAGCGGTCGGCGAGGACGGCGCCTTTCCGCTTAATTTCCCTCAAGCATCTTCATCCCATCGTTTCCGCAAAAGGAGCTCGCCATGAGCATCGGTTTGTGGGGGCTGCTGTCTCGCCTTTGGCTGGGACGGAACGCTGCCTCTTCGCAGCGGGTCCCCTTTCTCGACCCCGAAAAGCTGAATCCCCATCTTGCAAAGGATATGGGATTGGCACGTCACGGGGATTTTTCTTGCCTTCATTCTTCCGACATCGGAAGATTTCCCCGCTCGTCCGGCAGTCAGCTGGGCTGGTGACGCCTTAAGGCGTCCCTTCCAACCTTTTCCAAGGAGTAAACTCATGTTGATCACTTTTATGAACCCGATCGCCGATAAGGCCCGACGCATGTCGCCTTCTTATCAAGCCCGTTCTGTTTGCCCGTCCCAGGCACAATTCCAAACGAGTCGGTGTTCCAATGTTGTTGATCTCTACGCTCTTCCGCCTTCCGGGCGGCCGTAAGCTTTATCTCGAAGTAGCCCGTCTGCCGTCCGATGCTCCCTTCTGGGAAGCACGACGCGCTTCAGGGGAGGTCCTGATATGGCTTGGTCGCTTGCATCTGATCTACACACCGGCGGGCTGGTTGCCCGCGAGGGCGTCCAATGACGTCCCGGCCGGTTGTCCTGGGTGAACACACCCATCCTGGACCGCATTCTCGCGACGAGATCGCGATTTTGATGCGCGTCCTTGAAGAGTTCCGCAAGCTCGACCCCGACCTGCCCATCCAATATGCGCTGTCGTTTCTCACACTCGCATCGAACGAGGGCCTGTCGCTGGGCGAGCTTGCGTCTCGCCTCGACATCGCCCAAAGCTCAGCCTCGCGCAATGTCGCGGCGCTAAGCGCCTGGCATTCTTTTGGCAAACCCGGTCTCGATCTGGTCGAAGCCAAGGAAGATCCGCGCGAACGCCGCCGCAAACTGGTGACTCTGACCCCCAAGGGGCATGAGCTGATCGAACGCCTGCGCGACATCCTCTCGCCTCCGGCCCCGCTGAAAGCCAGCAGCGCGGCGGCGGAATAAGCCGCTCAAAGAAATGCTCGTCATCCTCGGACTTGATCCGAGGAGCTTGGGTGGCCGAACTCCGTTCGGCTTCTCGACGCGGCTTGCCTACACGAGATCCTCGGATCAAGTCCGAGCAACTGTGTTGAGTTTGGTCAAGCGGGTATCATCAGGAAGGCCTTTTTGTCTCTG
>NZ_JBHUIP010000002.1:0-41624 GCF_042683105.1 Lacibacterium aquatile | reverse complement strand
GATCTACAGCTATACTCCCACCACTCAGGTCGTCACGCCCGACAAGACCACCCCGACCATCCCCGCGGCCGTCCCCGTCAAGCCCGTGACCCCAGTCGACCCGGTGGATCCCGTAGACCCAGTCGATCCGACCCCTACCCTCACCGGTACCAATATCGTCGGCACCAGCCGCGCCGAAGTCATCATCGGAACCACCGGCGACGATATTCTGAAGGGCGCAGGCGGTAATGACACCCTGCTCGGTATCTCGGGCGCCGATGCGCTTTCGGGCGGCTCGGGCGACGATCTGATCCAGGCAGCGATTTCGTCCTATAATGGATGGGAAAGCGCGGCGCCGACCAGCATCGTAACGATCGACGGCGGCGATGGCTATGACATCGCGACCATCCTAATCTCGAAATTCTCGGGCGGCATGGAAGGCGAGACTTACGCGTATCTCGACGCCAAGGTCACGAATGTCGAGAAACTGTTCGTCGATGTCAGCGGTCTGGACAATGGCGCGCTGTATCTCAGCGACAGTAATGCCTATGCCAATATGGGCGAGATCAACCTGATCGGTTCCGTCTCCCATATGTACGTTAGCCACTATGGCGAGGACGGCGTGAAGATCAACGCCAGCCTGCTGTCCGGCAACAATGAATTCCGAGGCAGCTTTGGCGTTTCGGACACGATTATCGCTGGCGCCGGGAACGACTCCATTAACGCTGGCGACACTGAAGGTTCAGGCGGTTTCGGCGACCTGCTCAGCGGTGGTGCCGGGAATGATTCCATCGACGGCGCCTATCTAGCCGACGATACGATCTATGGCGGCACCGGCAACGATACGATCTATGGCAATGGCGGCACCGATTTCGTCGACGGCGGCACCGGCGATGACAGCATCTTCACGGGCGAAGACGACTGGGGCACGACCGTCAGCGGAGGCGCGGGGAATGACACGATCGAAGTCTCCGCCTATTGGTCCGAGGGCAACCCCTTCAATAACCTGACCATCGACGGTGGTGCCGGTGTTGACGTGCTTCGCATGGCTTTTGCTGCCTACGAGGGCTATGTCGGCCCGTTGCATGCGGTCTCCGGGATCGATGTGATCGAATTGGGCGCGAACTGGAGCAGCCCGGCCTCCTATGCTTTCGACTTCAACAGCGTGAACTGGGCGAGCGCCGATCAGAACAACGATGGCGTGAAGGGCGATGTCCGTATCGCCGTGCAACATGATCTCAACACGCTCTATGTCGATGCCCACACCGCCACCAAGGGCAGCATCATCGACAGCTACCAGCACACGATCAGCAAGATCGATGTCACCGCCGGTAGCGGCAATGACACGCTGATCCTCAACAATTTCGGCCAGAACACCGGCAGCGTCATTGTGGGCGGCAGCGGCAACGATCTGATGCTGGTGCGGAACCTAGGCCCCAAGGGCGAGATCCAGGGCGGCCTTGGCAATGATACGTTGATCGCACACGCGACGGGTGCCGACTGGGGCAATATCAACCTGGGTGCGGGCGTCGATGTCCTCCGGGTCATCGCGACGGCCAGCTCGCAATATGTCAGCCTGCAGAACGGCTCATCCGGCATCGACCGTCTGGAATATTACGACAATCTGACTCTGAGCGGCGAATCGGGCACGATCCGGATCCTCGACAGCTATGTCATCGCCAATAACGGCGTTATGACGATCGAAGGCTTCAAGGGCAATGGCTCCGACTCCTACGTGCCAGTCACCGGCAAAGAGGGCTACGGCAGCATCGGCAACCCGCTCGGCGGCGCTGGCACTCAGCACGATATGCTGATCGATGCCAGCGGCATCAGCATCGGTGGCGGCGCAGTTTCGGTCATCGGCGGTTTCAGCGGCGATGACACCATGTGGGGCGGTGCCGGCAACGACTTCTTCAACGGCGGCCTCGGTGACGACGTCATCAGCGGCGGCGGTGGCAGCGATACGCTCCATGGCGGCGACGGCAACGACACATTGTCGGATAGCGCCGGTAACGGCTCGATCAACGGCGGCGCCGGACATGACTATATCGACGTCGCGGCCAGCGCCAACAACTACACGCTTATCGGCGGCACCGGCGACGATACGATCTATGGCGGCCAGGGTGCAGACAAGATCACCGGCGGCGCCGGCAGCGATTTGATCGAAGCGGGCGACGGCAACGATACGATCGATGTCTCCGGCAATACCTCCAGCAGCCATATCGACTTCATCTATGGCGAGCAGGGGGCTGACCGCTTTGTCGGCACCATGAGCGGCTCCGGCATGACTCACTTCGTCTATACGGATGTCGCTGAAGGCGGCGATATCTTCGCGAGCGGTTCCTTCAAGAGCGGTAACGCCACCATCGATCTGGAGGGCGGAGCGTTTTCCGCGATCAATCAGTCGACCCACATCAAGGCCGTTTCCGGCAGTGGCGCCTATAACGGTGGCGATGGTTATAGTTTCGACGGCGACGCCTACGCGTTGCTCTACACCGACACGAGCACAGGCAAGACCAGCCTGATCTTCGACAGCAACGGTAACGACACCAGCGGCGGCTATTCGGTGATTGTCTCCGATTTCGGCGGCAACACAATTCATACGGGCGATGTGAAAATCACTATGCCCCCCTGATCGGCGGGGTGTTTCCATAGCCATGAAAGGGCGCCCCTGCGGTGCCCTTTTTTTTCTTTAAGGCGCCACCTTGGCGGGCGATCAGCAAAATAAGTATAATTTTAAATATTGCCGAAAAATATAAGCATTTATACCTCAATTACATGACACGCCCTCGAGTCATGCATGTGAGACAAGGCGATAAAACTGGACATTTACTAAATTTAAACCAACAGTGAACGCTTACTAAAGTAATTGATCCCAGGAGATCATAATGAGCGGTCACCTTCCGGCAGTTCCCTATACGGACATAGCCCAGCTTGCCCAGGCTGATGCCCAGGCTATCGGGCGTATCGATACGGTCGCCGGTCAGGGCACCATCACCCGCGTCGACGGCACTGTGGTCCAAGCCTCAAAAGGTACGCCAGTCTTCCAGGGGGATCTGGTTGAAACGCCGAAGGGCGGCAAGGTCGGCGTCGTCTTTGTCGACAACACCACCTTTGCGCTCGGCGAAAACGGCCAGATGCGCATGGACGAGCTGGTCTACAATCCAACGTCCAAACAGGGCACTCTTGGCCTCTCCATGCTCAAGGGCGCCTTTGTCCTGGTCACCGGCGAAATTGCCCCCTCCTCCACCGATGCCATGACCATCCGCACTCCGGTCGGCACCATCGGCATCCGCGGCACCAAGATCGCAGGCGGTATTGACGCCGAAAACGGCCTCGTTCTCTCGCTCCTCCCCGATCCTGTCGGCCGTCCGGCAGCCGTCGTCGTTTCCAACGCCGCCGGCACTCAGTTCATCACTGAAGCCAATACCGGGCTGCAGATCCAGAGCTACAACAGCGCTCCGACCGCCCCCCAGCCCATGGGCAACCTGCCCGGTGCCTTGAACGACGTGCTGGCTCAGGTGCTGGCCTTTGTCGACGGCATCGTCGGCAACCAGATCGTCCAGGCCCTACAACAGGTCGCAGACGCCCAGGCTGCAGAACGCGCCGCCGCCGTCAGGGATACGACATCGCAAGCAGCCGATGGCGCTGCAACGCCGCCGCCGACGGAAGGTCAAGCTGGCACAACGAAGATCGTCGCCGTGGACGCCCTCGATATCAAACTCATTGACCCCTTGGCGACGAGCCCCGATCTCTCCGACCGGGATTTCCATGTGCCCGCACCGACCGTTCGGTCACATTCCCAGACGACAACCGAGCCCCCGGTCAGGGATCTCGGGGAAAGCACGGTGCCTCCACACGAACCCCCTCCTCCAGATTCCGTGCCGACCTTAAAAGGCGCCTATGTCGTCGGAACCGATCTCGATGAACTGCTCATCGGTACGGAGGGCAACGATGCGCTCTATGGCAAGGGCGGCAACGACACGATCCTAGGAATCAGCGGCATCGACCTTATCGATGGCGGTAACGGGAACGATATCATTCAGGTGGGTGATCTCGGGACCGATACCTTCAGCATGCCCGTTTTCACCAGCCTAGCCGACGAACCCGGCATGACGATCATCGGTGGCGCTGGCAGCGACACTTTGATGGGCACGCTATCGCCTGCTGACGGTGAGGGCTCCGTTCAAATAACGGCCTCTCTCGACAGCATCGAACATGTCATGCTCGACCTCTCCAAGATGCTCTCTACGGAAGGCGGGGCGGAGCAGAGCATCCTACTGAATGGAGGCTTTCTTGCTGGCAGCCCCGAGATAATTCTGTTCTCCGCGACCAGCGACATTGCTCAACTGAACATCAGTGCAAGCGGGTATGAGGGGTCCAGCGCTCTCAAGCTGAATGCCGCCTCGTTGTTTGTTGATATGAATATCGTTGGCACCGAGAACAACGACGTCATCGCCAGTGGTTCAGGGGATGACTACATCCTCGGCGGCAACGGCGCAGACAAGCTGATCGGTGGCTTGGGTCACGACTCGCTCAACGGCGGCAGCGGCAATGACACCCTTTATGCCGGCAGCGGCCACAATCAATTGAGCGGTGGCGATGGCGCAGATAGGTTCGTTGTCGGTAACACCAGCAATGACTTCGTCTATCTGGGCGTCAGTTCCGAGGCGGGAGACACAATCGATAATTTCATCAGCGGCGGTAGCGCCTTCTGGTTTACCGACGGCGACATTGGCTCGTGGGCGATCAGCGCTTTCGCCACATCGACCATGGTAGGCGCATACGATGGTTCGGCAGGCTCCTCGACCATGCCGGGCGTGGTCTTCTGGGATAACGGCAGTGGCGGCGGGAAACTCTATTACGACGCCAATGGTAATGGTGCCGGTCTGGATGGCGGTTATGTCATCGCCACAATCGAACAAGGCAGCGTACAGGCAAGCGACCTTCATGTCGGGACGCCGCTCGCCATCTAAATCCCTATAGCAGCAGACCAGCATAAAAAAGGGCGCCCCTGATAAGGCGCCCTTTTTTTATGTTCTCCGCGCTCAAAATATAGACAGAATATATGCAGCACCAACGCAGAAAACACATTACAAATCGGCATGATAATCCCAAATATACTGCCGACTATAAAATAAACATGAGCGTTAATGGCAATAATTAGAATTTATAGTGAATTATATCTCGACAATTCTTTGTGGGAGTCAAATGATAGACGGAAAGTTAACCCCTGATTAAGGGAACGGATCGATGAACGGCGGACATTTGATTGCTGGGGAAATGTTGCTGGCGCAGTTGGCTCAGATTTCAGAAGCACAACCGATTGGCCGCATCGATACGGTCGCAGGACAGGGGACTATCACTCGGGTCGATGGCAGCGTCGTGCAAGCAACCAAAGGCCTGCCGGTCTTCCAGGGGGATCTGGTTGAAACGCCGAAGGGCGGCAAGATCGGCGTCGTCTTTGTCGACAACACCACCTTTGCGCTCGGCGAAAACGGCCAGATGCGCATGGACGAGCTGGTCTACAATCCAACGTCCAAACAGGGCACTCTTGGCCTCTCCATGCTCAAGGGCGCCTTTGTCCTGGTGACCGGCGAAATTGCCCCTTCCTCCACCGATGCCATGACCATCCGCACCCCGGTCGGCACCATCGGTATCCGCGGCACCAAGATCGCAGGCGGTATTGACGCCGAAAACGGCCTCGTTCTCTCGCTCCTCCCCGATCCTGTCGGGCGCCCGGCTGCCGTTGTCGTCTCGAACGCCGCAGGGACCCAATTCATTACCGAAGCCAATACCGGCCTGCAGATCCAGAGCTACAACAGCGCCCCAACCGCCCCCCAGCCCATGGGCAACCTGCCTGGAGCCCTTGCCGATGTGCTGGCCCAGGTCATGGCCTTTGTCGACGGTATCGTCGGCGAACAGATCATCCAGGCCCTTCAGCAGGTCGCAGACGCCCAGGCTGCAGAACGCACCGCCGCCGTCAGGGATACGACATCGCAAGCAGCCGATGGCGCTCCACCGCGAGACAGCAATGGCGCAGACAAGATAACCGTTACGGTGCTCCACGAGACCAGAATTGCGGAGCCCCTGGACCGTCCTTATGATTATCCATCAGATGGCACGGCCTATGGTGCCTATGCTCCGGATTATCAGCCGAGCGATACTGCGGCGACCGCAAGCGACCCATCGCTTCCTGCTCCCTTGCCCGAGGCATCAGGCACGCATCCGGTTCCCACGCCGACGACACCGACGCCACCCACGACTGAGCCGGACGATCAGCCTCCCGTTATCCCGATTCCCGTGCTAAGCGGCTCGAATATCATCGGCACCGACGCGACGGAAAAGCTGATCGGCACGACAGGTGACGACACGCTGCTTGGTCAGGGCGGCCAGGACACGATTATCGCGTTCGAAGGATCCGACATCATTGATGGCGGTGCGGGTGATGACATCATCTTCATCATCGGCAATCCCGGCGATGACCAGACAATCGACGGCGGAACCGGAACCAATGATATCCTGACCGCCGAAATGACAGGTACCGGCGGATTGATTTCGCTCGGAACCAACATCCAGAATATCGAAACTATGAT
This sequence comes from Lacibacterium aquatile, assembly GCF_042683105.1. NCBI lineage: Bacteria > Pseudomonadati > Pseudomonadota > Alphaproteobacteria > Rhodospirillales > Rhodospirillaceae > Lacibacterium > Lacibacterium aquatile. Next base: position 35,049 of record NZ_JBHUIP010000002.1, on the reverse strand, counting down.
CGTGGATGTCACCAACCTCGACTCGTCGAATTTTCTGTCCTTCGATGGCGACATATTCTCCGGTCAGCTCGGCAAGATCGTCGTGACCGGCACGACCAGCGTCGGCATCTGCGTCGGATCGACCTCCACCGGCGCAGTGATCGGTATCGACATCATGGGCGCCAATTTCAGCGGCAGCGACTCTCTGACCGGCACGATCACGGATGACATTATCTTCTCCGGCGCGGGCCAGGATACGATCAACGGCCTGGAGGGCAATGACTTCATCAATGCCGACGCAGGCGACGATCTGATCGACGCTGGCGACGGCAAGGACACACTCTATGGTGGTGCCGGAAACGATACCCTGAACGGCGGTGGGGGAGATGATCTGATTTGGGGGGGCGCCGGTTCCGACGCCTTCGTCAGTCCCGGCATGGGAAACGACACCTATTATTATTCGGCCCCTTCTGAGGGCGGAGATAATTTCCAGTTTGGCGCCTTCACCAGCGGAAGCGATATTCTGGAATTCAACAATGACGCTTTCGGCTTCATGCCGACTGCGATGGACGGTACCCTTGATACCAGCCGTCTGCTCTTCGAAGGCGGAACGACGATGACCGGCTTGAAGGGAACCGCCGGGGGCGCATGTTTTGTCGTAGTCCATGACGCCAGCAATAACACCCAGCTTTATTTCGACAGTAATGGCAATTCGGCCAATGGCTATCAGCTGGTCGCATCCTTCCAGGGCAACATCACGATCGACCATAGCGACATCAAGATGGTGAACGCCGCCTGACGGGAAGCAGGCACAAAAAAAGCCGCCCCCCCATCGGGACGGCGGCTTTTTTCCTTTCAAGTCCTAGCGAAGCTCTTCGGAGGTCGCGAACTGTTCGCGAGCAGCATCCAGGCTGGCCATCAACTCCCGGCCCAACTGTCCGCCATCGCCTTTGATCTTTTCGCGAATGACGGCGCTGACCCCGTCGATATGGGCGCCCACCAGTTCCAGCAGGCGCTCTTCAACATCACCCGGATCTAGGGTGCATTCATAAAGCGACTTGGCAAAAGATGTGATCAGCGGATAGCCAAAGGTCGACCCCTGGCCGCGCAGATCATGGGCAATCTTGTTGATACGCACGATGGCGGCACCGATCTTGGCGATCCCGCTTTCGTCGGACCGGGCTTCGGACAGGGCTTCATTCAGCAGCTTCAGCGAACCGCGCACCCAATCCGAATAGTCGTTCTCCATCCGGTCGAGTTGGGCTTCGGCCGATTTCAGCAACTCCGGATCCACCTTCAGCGGACCACGGGTCAGGCCGGCGATCTTTTCGCGCAGACGGTTCGGCAGGCGGAAGATATAGGCCTTGGCGCCCGGATTACCGCTCTTTGCCTTATTAGTCGTATAGACGGTTTCGACGTCTTTTTCGGTGGGATCGCGGCGCTCGCCATTGAACTGGCGCTTCTGGCGACGACGGTCGGGACCGAAATAATCCTTGGTATAGATGAACTGGCGCGGGCCTTCGATGGCCGCGACCAGATGATCGGCGACCGACTTGACCGAGAAGGGCTTGGCCATGAACTCGGTAACGCCCCAATCACGCGACTGATGGACCTTGTCGCGGTCGGCGGCACCGGAAATCATGATGAAGGGGGCGAAGCGATCGGGGCTTTCCTCATGCTGGCGCAACCAGCGCAGCACCATGGCGCCATCGATCGGCGACATCACATAATCGCAGATAATGATATCCGGCAGCAGCGCCTGCAGCGTCATATTGTTCTTGGCCGCTTGACGCAGGTGGGTGATCGCCTGGGCGCCATCTTCCATCTGCATGATCTTGCCGACCTTCAAGGACCGCAGAATTTCCGCCAACATGGAGCGAAAAAACGGGCTATCCTCGATGATCATAACGCTGAGACGGTCAAACACTGTCGCAGATCCCCTTAAACTAACGGCACTCTTCTACCATAGTGGCGAAAGCTTGGCGAAAAAACTTACGCCAAAACTAACACTTAGGAAATTATCTTCATACTCATTGATAAGCATACAACCTTAACAGACCCCTTGCATGCGGCAGCAGACCTGCCAAACATTCAGCCATGTTTGTCTCACGCGATCCCTTCCGACTTCCCACGACCTTGCGAGGCGCCACTTTGGTGCTTGGCAATTTCGACGGTATTCACCCCGGTCATCAAGCTGTGATTTCAGCCGCCAAGGCGGTTGGGGCCAAGACCATCGTCGTCACCTTCGAACCCCACCCCCGGCGGCTATTCCGCCCGGATACGCCCCCCTTCCGCCTGACACCTCCTGGGCCAAAGCTGCGGGCTTTGCAGGCGCAGGGGATCGACGGGGTCATCGCCCTGCGTTTCAACCGCCGGCTCGCCGCAATGAGTGCGGAGGATTTCGTCAACGAAATCCTGGTGCGGGCGCTGGGTGCCGGACATGTTGTCGTGGGGGAGGACTTCTGTTTCGGTCAAAGTCGCCAGGGCAATCTCGCCAGCCTGCGGGCGGATGGCCGCTTCCGCGTCACGGGCGTTCCTGCCATCGCGACCCATGGCACCATCTTCTCCTCCACCGAAATCCGCACCCTTCTGAGCGATGGTCGCCCGGACGAGGCGGCGCGCCTGCTCGGCCACCCCTTCACCATCGAAGGTCATGTGCGGCACGGCGACAAGCGTGGGCGCACGATAGGCTTTCCGACGGCAAACATCGGCCTCGGTAGCTACATCCGGCCGAAGTTCGGCGTCTATGCCGTGCGGGTGCCGGGGGTGGGCCAAGGCGTCGCGAACCTGGGGCGCCGCCCGACCTTTGGTGGCTTCGACGACCGGCTTGAGGTGCATCTGTTCGACTTCTCCGGCGATCTCTATGGCCGCCGTTTGCAGGTCCAGCTCGTCAGCTTCCTGCGCCAAGAACAGAAGTTCGACGGCCTTGATGCCCTGAAGGCTCAAATCGCCCTCGATGCCGCCGAGGCCCGGCACCTCTTGGCCCGTTAAATCCCAGACGCAACCATTCCCGAGCTCACGCGTTGTATGGACAGAACGCAACGAGGCTTGCCGGGATGAATGACCCTCTAAGTGATGGTCCCCGGCGTAACTGACGGAGAGGGCCATGAAACACGTAATCGTCGTCGCGACCCTGTCGCTCCTTACCCTGGCTGCCTGTGGCGAGTCGAAGGGTGACCGCGCCATCTCGGGCGGTGCCCTCGGCGCCGGTGCCGGTGCTATCGGCGGCGCCCTGGTCGGCGCCCCAATCACCGGTGCAGTTGTCGGCGGTGCAGCCGGTGCCGCTACCGGCGCCCTGACCGACAAGGACGACATCGATCTTGGCAAGCCTGTCTGGCGTTAAGCTGGACAGGTCTTTCCTGGAGAAAGGAGCGGCGAGAAATCGCCGCTCTTTTTTTATCGCCCCATGCGGGCAACGAGCGGCAGCATGACCAATGCCAGAACTGCGGAAGCCGTGCCGATGCCGAAGGAAGCGCCATAGCCAAAACCACTCGCGAGCAATCCTGCCGCCGGACCTCCAAGACCGATGGCGATATCGAAGAAGGCGATGAAGTTCCCAACCGCCTGACCGCGTAGCTCCGGCGCCACCCGGCGCGTCGCCTCCACCCCCATCGATGGGAAGATCAGCGAGAAGCCGACGCCTGTCAGCAAAGCCCCCACCAGGGCCAGCAAGGCACTGTCGGCAGACCACAACACGGCCTGCCCTGCGATCTCCACCAGCAACGAGAAACCAGCAACCCGCACGCCGCCAAACTTATCCGGCCAATGGGCGATGAAGAGCCGCACGGTGATATAGCCGATGCCAAAGCCGGTGATCGCCAGCCCCGCCCCCTCCCACCCTTTGGCGGCAAAATGCAATGCCAGGAAGGTGGACATGACAGCAAAAGGCACGGTCGCCAGCGCCAGTACAAGTCCCGGCCGCCAGATCAGACCGATCACGCGATAGAAAGGCACGCGGGTTCCGCCGCTTCCGGGCACACGGGCCAGTCCGGCAGCCACAAGACAGGCAAGGAGCGGGGCCAAGGTCGAGGCCAGCGCAACCCCGGTAAAGCCGAAGCGCCCCTGGATCGCCAAGCCGACCGGTGCGCCGATGGCCAGCGCGCCATACATAGCAATCCCCTGCCAGGCCATGACCTTGCCAGTGCGAGCAGGACCAAGACGGGCGATGCCCCAACTCATGGTGCCGGTGAGAAACAGGCTTTCACCAAGTCCCAGGATCAATCGCCCGGCCAGCAGCACGCCCAGGGCAAACTTAGGCTCCGTCAACGAGCTCGCCAGCAGATAAAGCAGTCCGGCCAGCACCGCCAGCGGGAGGCCCAGCATCACGGCGCGCTTAGGCCCATGGCGGTCGCTATAGACTCCGCCTGCATGGCGCGTCAGGACGGTGGCGGCCGATTGGCTGCCGATTACCCAGCCAACGACCGAGGCGCCGAAGCCTAATGTGCCATGGACCTCCAGCCCCAGAGTCGGCAGAGGAATACCGATGGCAAGAAAGCCGAAGAACACCACGAAAACCAAAGGGCCAAGGCCCGTCAGCACGCTGATATCGGTCGAGGAAGGAGAAGTCTGCGTCGTCATAAAGCACCTGTTGTCGCCGCGCATATCTGCAGGGCAAGGGTGCGTTGGTTGACGTTAACGCTTACGCCGGGCCGCAGCATCTGCGACGGGGCCTGAGCCGGACCCTAGGCCCCGCGCCGCAGTTCGTCAATCTTGATATGCGACAGTTTCTCGGGATTGCGGACGATATAGATCGCGACGATTTTCCCGTCGCGGACATCGAGGGCGGTCGACTGCAAAGTGTCGCCCGATTCGATGGTGACAAAGCCCGGATGCCCGTTGATCGTGCCTTCGTAGATAAGATCCGAATAGATCGCCGCCTGGGCTTTCTTCGCAATCCCGGCGAAGAAGCGCGCGACTTTTGCCAGACCCAGAATGATATTGAGCGTCGCCGCCTTGATGCCACCGCCGTCGGTATGCAGACGTACGTCTTCGGCCAGCAGGCTCTGCAGCGCGGCGGTGTCGCCTTTCTGGGCCGCCATCATGAAGGCGCGGGCGATCCGCATCCCCTCATCAGCATCCACGGTGAAGCGCGGACGGTTATCGCGCACATGTTTGCGGCCACGGGCGGCGAGCTGACGGCAGGCAACCTCGGTGCGCCCCAGCACCTCTGCCACCTCGTCGAAGTCCATATCGAAGACGTCGTGCAGGATGAAGGCGGCGCGCTCCAGCGGTGACAGGCGCTCCAGCGCCAGCATCAGCGCGACGGAGACATCCTCGATCCGCCCCAGAATGGCGTCGGGACCATCGACCGTCTGCTCCAGCACAGGTTCGGGCAGCCATTCGCCGTAATAGCTTTCCCGTTTGCTGCGGGCCGACTTCAGATGATCCAGGCACAGGCGCGTCACCGTCTTAGCCAGAAACGGCTTCGGATCCGTCACCGCCGAACGGTCGACATCATGCCAGCGGATATAGGCTTCCTGCACCATATCCTGGGCTTCAGAGACCGAGCCCAGCATGCGATAGGCGATGCCGGTCAGGTAGCGCCGCAGCGGCTCGAAAGCCGCTGCTGCCTCATCGATACGCTCAACCATGGGGATGCTGGGTGCGGAACCCGATGGCGATGCGGTTCCAGGCGTTGATGGTGGTGATCGCGAGGGTCACGACGACCTGCTCCTGCTCGGTGAACTGGGCCTTGAGCGCAGCATAATCCGCATCCGGCGCATTCGTCTGCGAAATCAGTGTCAGGGCCTCAGCCCAGCCCAGCGCCGCCCGCTCGCGGTCGGTATAGAGGCTCGACTCCCGCCAGGCATTCAGCAGATAGAGCCGCATCTCCGTCTCGCCGTGTTTGCGGGCGTCGGTCGAATGCATATGCAGGCAGAAGGCACAGCCGTTGATCTGCGAGACGCGCATCTTGATCAGTTCGATCAAGCTATGCTCCAGCCCGGCGCCCGCGACGCGCCCCTCGAGGTCGATCATCCCCTGCATGACCGACGGGACCAGCTTATAGGGGTTCAAACGCGCTTCCATCTCGATCTTCTCCGATTAGCGGGCGTGCTGGACGCGGAAACCGACAGCAAAGCGGTTCCAGGAGTTGATGATCGTGATCGCCAAGGTCAGGGCGACCTGCTCGGCTTCGGTGAACTGGGCGGCAACCTGGGCATAGACGCTGTCAGGAGCCTGAGTTTCGGCGACCTTGGTCAACGAGTCCGTCCAGGCGAGCGCGGCGCGTTCCCGGTCGGTATAGAGCGAGCTTTCCCACCAGGCGCTGAGCAGATAGAGGCGCATCTCGGTCTCGCCGCTCTTGCGGGCATCGGCCGCATGCATGGCGAGGCAATTGGCACAGCCGTTGATCTGCGAGGCGCGCATCTTCACCAGTTCCAGCAGGCTGTGTTCCAGGCCCAGGGTCCCGAGCTTTTCCGAGACATCCAGCAAGGCCTGCATGGCGGCGGGATTGGCTTTGAACATATTCAGACGAGCTTGCATTTCATCTTCTCCAGATCCGTAGCGCGGGCTTTTCCCGGCCTTCTGAATGCAAGACGAGACGGCTTTTGCCGCTGTGACACGGGTCGGCAATTTTTTGAAGAAAGACTATTACCCGGACGATATAGACAAGCTGTGTAGGTGCCGATATAGCTCCTGTCGACGAGGAGCAATCGATGACCCATACGAGCTTCCAAGGCACCCAGCGCCTGGCCGCTGGATCTTTGGCCGAAGTCGCCTTGGCAGTACGCGCGGCCCTGTCGGCGGACCCGCAGGCCAGCATCCTGACGTTCGAGGATGCCTCGGGCCGGGTCGTCGATCTCGATACACGGGGAACGGAGGCTGAGGTTCTGGCCCGCCTGCCGCAGGAGGAGCCGCGCGGTCGGGGTCGCCCCAAGCTTGGGGTTACGCCCCGTGAGGTCACTTTGCTGCCCCGCCATTGGGACTGGCTCGGCAAGCAGCCCGGCGGCGCCTCAGTCGCTATCCGCAAGCTGGTGGAGGCGGCGATGCGGTCAGGCGCGGAGGAACTTCGCCGCACAAAAGAGATCGCTTACCGCTTTATGTCGACCATGGCAGGCGACCTGCCGGGCTTCGAGGAAGCCTCTCGAGCGTTATTTGCCGGGGATCGGGAAAAGCTGCAGGAGCAAGTGCGGGCGTGGCCGGAGGATATAGCGGTGTATCTGTTGAAGCTGGCGGGCAGTTGAGCACACCAAACAGGCAAGTGAGGGGATGACGAGTTCGTCGCGCCTTTATAGCGGCGTCGTCCCTAAAGCTGGATGGCGCGATCCCAGGCACTGCGAATATGCGCATCCATCGCTGCCCGCGCCCGATCCGGATCCCGGGTCATAATGGCGTTGATGACCGCCAGATGCTCGCGCATCGTCGGCACCAGGACCGTCGTATTCAGCGTGGTCTTCGACTGTTTGATCAGCCGGATCTTGATCATATTGACACGGTAGGCGTCGGCGATGATCGCGTTGCCCAGGCTGTCGATGATCGTCACATGCATCGCCCAGTCGATCTCCTGGGCCTCATGCACCAGTTCGGGCTGGATGCCGCCGTTGGCTTCAGCTTCTTCGCAGGCAGCCACGATATGCTCGTGACTGTCGAGCAGGGTTTTCAGCACCGAGTCTGCCGCGTCTTGGGCGAAAACGGCCACTGCCTCGCGCTCCAGGAACAGGCGAAACTGAAAGGCGTCGCGAATCAGGTTGAGGTCGACATGGGCGACCTGCATCCCCCGCTGCGGTACGGTCTTGACCAGACCTTCAGCCTCGAGCCGGGGGATGAGTTCGCGGATGGCGCCCAAGGGCAGTTCGGTGATGTCCACCAGCTCGCGCTGGGAGATGAACTGCCCCGGCCGGATCTCGTCCGCCAGAAGGCTGCGGGTGAAGCTTTCATAAGCCCGACCGCGCAGGTTTACCGGTTCCCGGTCCTTCTTAGCGGAGATGCTCATTAATCAGGCGGCCTTTTCTGCAAATACCCGGTCGTAGAAGCTACCGAGGTGAGCGGTATCTTTGGCCGATATAGGCAGCAAAGGAGCCCGCACCGTCAACCACGACTTGTCGCCCGTCTTGTGCGAGACCAGCGCTTTCACGGCCGGGGTGACCGGATACTTCAGAACTTCGTTAACCAGCTCGACCAGGGCTGCATCGTCCTGGCCCTTGTAGATAATGGTGCGCAGGCGGCCCGGAACGAGGTTGGCCATGCCGGAGATCGCGCCCTGACCGCCGTCGCGGACGGCCTGGGCCAGCACGCGTTCGTCACCGATCAGGACCGAGAGATTGTTGCGCTGGGCGGCCAGCAGCTTCTGGCTATAGCCCCAGTCGCCTGCCGAATCCTTCACGCCGGTGATGATCTTGGGGAAAGCGGCCTGCAGACGGTTGATGAGATCGATGGACAGCGGCACCGCCGTCACCGAGGGGATGTGATAGAGGATCACGTTGCGGGCGCGGTCGCCCAGCTTGGTGATGAAGGCAGAGAACCAGTTGAAGAGACCATCGTCCGAAACGCCCTTGAAATAGAAGGGCGGCGCGACGAGCAGCGCGCGCGCATCTGCGTTCAGCAACTGATTGGCCTGGTCCAGCGCATCATGCAGCGAGGAGGCGATGACGCCGCCGACCACATTCTTGCGGAAATCGACACCCGATCCCTTGACCGCGCCGATCATCTGATCGCGACCGACTTGACCAATCAGCGGACCTTCGCCGGTCGTGCCGAACAGCGTCACCGAATCGCAGCCATGGCCGAGCGCCCAGCCGATATGCGGAGTGAGGCGAGCGAGATCGATGCTGCCATCCTCACGGAACGGCGTAACCAGGGCACAAGACAGACCAAAACGGTCAACCGATTGATTCACTTTGGATTTCTCCGGAAAAAGACGCAACCGATCGCTGCGAACTGAGTAACATGTTAGTCAGATGTTTTTTTGTTTGCAACAAAACTGCGTTGGCTTTATGGATTATCGCAACAATCGATCTGCAAGGGCCCGGCTCCTGCGCTACAAAAGATCGTCAGCCGAGCGGCAAGAGGTCGTGAGACCTTCCCAATGACTCGGCAAACCATGGGACAGTCCATTCCGGACGGAGGAGAGGAAGCGATGTTCACTTCGGATAAATTGCGTCTTTCGCGTCGCCAGGTTCTGGCATCCGGCGTTGCTGCCGGTGCCTTGAGCATGGCCGGCATGCCCGCTTTTGGTCAGTCGAGCCAGATTAACTGGAAGAAATATGCCGGGACCAAGATCGAGGTTAACCTCATCAAGTCGCCGCGCGGCGAAACGCTGACGAAGTTTCAGAAGGAATTCGAAGAGCTGACGGGCATTACCGTCGTCTCCGAACAGACCCCGGAGCAGCAGCAGCGCCAGAAGGCAGTCATCGAACTGACCTCGGGCCGCCCCAGCTTCGACGTCGTTCACATCAGCTATCACGTCCAGAAGCGTCAGTTCGAAAAGGGCAAGTGGCTCGCCGATCTGACCCCCTTCATCAACGACCCCAGCCTGACCGACGCCGGTTACCTCAACGATTTCGCCGAAGCCGGTCTGGCGTTCGCCAAGAACCCCGAAGGCGGCTTCGGTGCCCTGCCCTTCTCGGTCGATTACTGGATCGTCTATTGGAACAAGGAACTCTTCGCCAAGAAGGGCCTGTCGTTCCCGACCACCTTCGACGAAATGGTCAAGGCCGCCGTCGCGCTGACCGACCCGGCCAATCAGACCTACGGCTTCGTTGCCCGTGGCATGAAGAACGCCAATACCCCGGTCTGGACCAGCCTGATGCTCGGCTACGACCAGTATAGCGTCGATGGCGGCAACCTGCTGACCGACACCGACGGCGCCATCGAAGCCGCCAAACTCTACCAGACCCTGATGACCAAGGCTGCACCTCCGGGCGTCGCGGGCTTCAACTGGGCCGAATGCCAGTCCGCCTTCCTGCAGGGCAAGATCGGCATGTGGTTCGACGGCGTCGGCTTCGCCCCGCCGCTGGAAGATCCGGAAAAGTCGCGCGTCGTGGGCAAGGTCGGTTACGGCATCATGCCGAAGGGCCCGAAGGCCCATGCAGCCGCTACCACCGGCGACGGCATCGGCGTCACCGCCGCTTCCAAGAACAAGGAAGCCGCCTACCTTTACTGCCAGTGGGCCACCAACAAGCTGATGGGCGCACGCCTTCTGCAGGCCGGTGCCGGCGTTCCCTTCCGCAACTCGGTCCTGGCCGACGCGGAAGTGCGCAAGGGCGTCAAGATGCCTGCCGAATGGGTCGATGCGGTCGCGGGTTCCGCCAAGATCAGCCGTCTGACCCTGCCGGTCATCATCCCGGTTACCGAATTCCGCGACGTGCTGGGCGTTGCCCTCACCAACCTCATCTCGGGCGGCGATCCCGCAGCCGAAATGAAGCGCGCGACGGCGGAATTCAAACCCATCCTCGAGCGTAGCGAGAAGGCGTGAGCACTCTGATCTCCTCCTCCCCTGCCGTGGCTGCTTCCCCCAAAGGGAAGCGGCTACGGCCTTCTTATTGGCCGTTCCTGATCCCGGCACTGGTCGTGGTCATCGGCGTCATCATCTTTCCCTGGGCCTTCACGCTGTGGATGAGCGCCAATGAGTGGCGCATCGGCGAGGAACAGCGGTTTGTCGGGTTTGCGAACTATGTGCGCCTGATCAACGACGCCCGCTTCTGGGAAAGCATGGGCCATATGGCGGTCTACACGCTGTTGTCCGTGATCGGTCCGCTGATCCTGGGTACAGCCGCCGCCCTGGCCTTTAATTCCAAATTGCCTGCCCGCGGGATCCTGCGCGGCATCTTCGTCATGCCGATGATGGCAACGCCGGTCGCAATCGCGCTGGTCTGGACGATGATGTTCCACCCGCAGTTGGGCGTGCTGAACTATCTGCTGGCGCAGATCGGTATCAGCCCCTCCGAATGGGTCTTCAACCCGCGCACGGTCATTCCGTCGCTGGTGCTGGTCGAAACCTGGCAATGGACGCCGCTCGTCATGCTGATCGTCCTGGGTGGCCTTGCCGCCCTGCCGACCGAGCCCTATGAGAGCGCGCAGATCGACGGTGCCAACGGCTGGCAGCGGTTCCGCTATATCACCCTGCCGATGATCGGGCCGTTCCTGATGGTCGCCGTCATCATCCGCACCATCGACGCCCTGAAAAGCTTCGACATCATCTATGCGATCACCCAAGGCGGTCCGGGTACGGCGTCGGAGACGGTGAACCTCTACCTCTACAGCGTCGCCTTCACCTACTACGACATCGGGTATGGGTCGGCGATTGCCGTGGTCTTCTTCGTGATCATCGTCGCCCTGTCGCTGATCCTGCTCTATCTGCGCCAGCGCAGCGCCTGGAACGCCGGAGACGGCCGATGAACACCCGCAAGATCGCCAATAAGCTGGGCCTCGCCGTCTGCATCTTCCTGCTGGTGTCGCCCGCCCTGCTGTTCTTCATCTGGATGCTGTCGCTGTCCTTGAAGTTCGAGATCGACAACGGCGCCTACCCGCCGATCCTGATCCCGGAGCGTTTCGCCTGGAAGAATTATACCGGCGTGTTCGAGGGCAACAGCTTCCTGCTCTATTTCAAGAACAGCGTCATCGTCACGGGTACGGCGACCCTCTTTGCCCTGATCGTCGGCGTTCCGGCCGGTTATGCGATTGCCCGCATGAAGGCACATAAGTCGGCCATCGTGATCATGATCGCCCGCATGACGCCGGGTCTGTCGTTCCTGATCCCGCTGTTCCTGCTGTTCCAGTGGATGGGGCTGCTGGGCACCCTCTGGCCGCAGATCATCATCCATCTGGTGGTGACGGTTCCCATCGTGATCTGGGTCATGATCGGTTACTTCGAGACGACCCCGCTGGAGCTGGAAGAAGCTGCGATGATCGACGGCGCCAACCGGTGGGAGATCTTCATGAAGGTCGCAATGCCCATCGCCAAGCCCGGCATCGTGGTGTCCTTCATCCTGGCGCTGATCTTCTCCTGGAATAATTTCGTCTTCGGCATCGTGCTGGCCTCGCGAGAGACAAGAACCCTGCCGGTCGCCGTCTACAACATGCTGTCGTTCGAACAGGTGAGCTGGGGCCCGCTGGCCGCCGCCGCCCTGATCGTGACGTTGCCGGTCCTGATCCTCACGGTTGTTGCCCAGCGCCAGATCGTCGCCGGACTGACCGCAGGCGCCGTCAAGGGCGGCTAAGAAGAGAGTTTTCCCATCATGGCTTCCGTTTCCATCCGTAACGTCCGCAAGTCCTATGGTCCGCTCGAGATCATCAAGGGCGTCGATATCGACATCCAGGACGGCGAATTCGTGATCCTGGTCGGCCCGTCGGGCTGCGGTAAATCCACCCTGCTGCGCATGATCGCGGGCCTGGAAGAAATCTCGTCGGGCGAGATCGCGATTGGCGAGCGCGTCGTGAACGAGGTTCTGCCCAAGGAACGCGACATCGCGATGGTGTTCCAGAATTATGCGCTCTATCCGCATATGACCATCGCCGAGAACATGGGCTTTTCGCTGAAGCTCAAGAAAGCCGACAAGGGCGAGATCCTGTCGAAGGTTCAGCGCGCCGCCGAGATCCTCGGCCTCGGCCCCCTGCTGGAGCGTTTCCCGCGCCAGCTGTCGGGCGGTCAGCGTCAGCGCGTCGCCATGGGCCGTGCCATCGTGCGCGATCCCAAGGTCTTCCTGTTCGACGAACCCCTCTCCAATCTCGATGCCAAGCTGCGCGTACAGATGCGTACCGAGATCAAGGAGATGCATCAGCGCCTCAAGACCACCACGGTCTATGTGACCCACGATCAGATCGAAGCCATGACCATGGCCGACAAGATCGTCGTTATGCATGACGGCATCATCGAACAGATCGGCGCGCCGCTCGACCTTTACGACAAGCCCGCCAATATGTTCGTCGCCGGTTTCATCGGTTCGCCGTCGATGAACTTCATCCGTGGCCAGATCGGGGCGGACGGCTTCACCACCGAAGCCGGTGGCAAGCTGCCGCTGAACGGCAGCACTCCCGCCGCCTCCGATGGCCGCCCGGCCGTCTATGGCGTGCGGCCGGAGCATCTGCGTCTGGCCGATGACGGCGTGCCGCATGAGGTCATCGTGATCGAGCCGACCGGTTCGGAAACCCAGATGATCGTGCGTCCCGTGGGCCATGCGACCGACAAGCGCGGCGGCCTTACCTGCCTGCTGCGTGAGCGTATCTCGGCCAAGCCCGGCGAAGTCGTGAAGATCGCCCCCGATCCCGCGATGATCCATCTCTTTGACCACGAGCATGGGCGCCGCCTCTAACATGTCCCTGCCGACCCGCCCTCTCGGCCGCACCAAGATCCCGGTCACCACGATCGGGTTCGGCGCGGTTCCCATCGGCGATCTCTATGACCGCCTGGACGAAGCGACCGCCATCGGTGCGGCGGTCGCGGCGCTGGAGGCCGGGATCAATCTGCTCGATACATCCCCCCTCTACGGTCACGGGCTTTCCGAAGCGCGCTGCGGGTCAGCGCTTCGTCAGGTCGGGCGCGCCAACGTAAAGAGAGAAGATGTCGTTCTCTGCACCAAGGTCGGCCGCTGGATGAATCCACGCGGTGACCGCGGCAATGGTTCGGGCTATCTCGGTGGCTTGCCGCATCAGGCCAACCTCGATTATTCCTACGACGGCACCCTGCGGTCGGTCGAACAGTCGTTGCTGCGCCTGGGCACGGACCGGATCGATATCCTGCTGATCCACGATGTCGACGTCTGGACCCACGGCAAGGATGCTATCGAGCAGCGTTTTTCCGAGGCCATGAACGGTGCTTATAAGGCACTGGACCGGTTGCGCGCCGACGGCACGGTCAAGGCCATCGGCGTCGGCATCAATGAAGCCGACATGTGCGTGCGGTTCGCCAATGCAGGCGATTTCGACACCATGCTGCTGGCCGGGCGCTATTCGCTGCTGGAGCAGCCCGCCATCGATGAATTCCTGCCGCTGGCCTTGAAGAAGGGCATCGGCGTCATGCTGGGCGGCGTGTTCAACTCCGGCATTCTCGCCAGCGGCCCGATTGCGGGCGCCAAATATAATTATGGTCCGGCACCGGCCGAGATCCTGGCCAAGGTCGGCCGGATCGAAGCCGTCTGTCAGTCCCACGGCGTACCGCTCGCCACCGCCGCGCTGCAATTCGCCCTTGGGCATCCCGCCGTTGCTTCGGTGGTGCTGGGAGCAGCGAATGCAGAGGAAGTTGCACGCAATCTAAAGGGTATGAGCGTTGTCATCCCCCCCGGTCTATGGTCGGATCTGAAGGCCGAGTCTCTGCTCGGCGCAGATGTCCCTGTACCGGAGTGATTTATGCGGATCGACGCTCACCACCACCTGTGGCAACTGGCGCGGGGGGACTACGGCTGGCTGACGCCTGACCCGTCCCTGGCGCCGATCTATCGCGACTTCACGATGGCGGACGTCACCCCCTTGCTCAAACGCTTTTCGATCGACAAGACGATCCTGGTGCAGGCGGCACCGACGGAAGCGGAAACCCAGTACCTGCTGGGCATCGCCCTGCATGATGCCCGCGTTGCGGGCGTCGTCGGCTGGAGCGATTTCGAATCCCCCACGGCCCGCGAGAATATCGCCCGCCTTGCCGTCGATCCCTTGCTGCTGGGCCTGCGTCCGATGGTCCAGGACATTGCCGACGACGACTGGCTGCTGCGCGAGGATCTGCACCCGGCCTTCCAGGCCATGGAAAAGCAGAAGCTGGTGTTCGACGCCCTCGTCCTGCCGCGTCACCTGACGCGCCTTTTACATGTAGTCGATCAGTTCCCCGGCATCACCTTCGTGATCGATCATCTTGCCAAGCCGTTTGTCGCCCTAGGGGCCATGGAGCCCTGGGCCAGCGAGATGAGCGCGCTTGCCCGCCGCCCGAACGTTTTCTGCAAGCTGTCCGGCCTGATCACCGAGGCCAAGCAGAACTGGCGGATCGACGATCTGCGCCCCTATGTCCAGCACGTGCTGCGCATCTTCACGCCCCAGCGCCTGCTGTGGGGCAGCGACTGGCCGGTTGCCGATCTGGCGGGGGGTTACCGCCTGTGGGGCGAGGCCAGCGAGGATCTGCTGGGTCACCTGTCGCAGCAGGATCGCGATGCCATCTGGGGCGGCACGGCCGCCAAGGTTTACTTGTCTCGAAGAGGAAGACAGCCATCATGAAAGTACTGGCATCATGAAGTCACGGGCATGCTGAAGTCGCTCGATCCCGTTCTGTCGCCCGACCTGCTGTGGGTCCTGGCTGCCATGGGGCATGGCGATGACCTGGCACTGGTCGACGGCAATCACCCCGCCGAAAAGATCGCGCGGGCGACGACTTCGGGGAAGCTGATCGTGCTTCCCGGCCTGCCCATGGCCCGTGCCGCCAGAGCTATCCTGAGCGTCCTGCCGCTCGACACATTTGTCCCCGATCCGGTGCGGCGCATGTTGGTGGTCGATGACCCCAGCGCCATGCCGATCATCCAGCAGGAAGTCCAAGCGGAAATCGACCGTGCCGAGGGTAAGCCGACGCCAGCCCACGGGATCGAGCGTTTTCCGTTCTATGACGCAGCCTCCAAGGCCTTCGCCGTCGTCCAGGTCGGCGACCCGCGTCCCTATGGCTGCTTCCTTTTCCGCAAGGGCGTCATCGCTGGAGAGCGTCCATGAGCGAAACCCTTTCAGACCCCCGCTCCGTCCTTCTACACGCCAGCGACAATGTGATTGTCGCCGTCGACAGCATTCCGCCCGGCGCCACCGTGCGCGGCATCACCGCCAAGGCCCGCATTCACAAGGGTCACAAGATGGCGACGGCTCCGATAGCCGAGGGTGCGCCGGTTTTGAAATTCGGTCAGGTCATCGGCTTTGCCAGCAAGCTCATCGAACCGGGCGACTGGGTGCACGAGCAGAATGTCGCCGTCCATGATTTCGCCCGCGACTATAAGTTTGCCGAAGGCGCGCGCCAGGAGCTGATCCTGCCGGTCGAACAGCAAGCGACTTTCCAGGGTTTCCGCCGCGCCAACGGCAAGTTCGGCACCCGCAACTATGTGGCGATCATGACCTCGGTCAATTGCTCGGCCACCGCTGCCCGCTTCATTGCCAAGGAAGTGGAGCGCTCCGGCATCCTCGATCAGTTCCCGAATGTCGATGGCGTCATTCCGCTGGTCCATGGCACCGGCTGCGCGATGGATACCCATGGCGAAGGCTATGAGGTGCTGAAACGCACCCAATGGGGCTATGCCGCCAATCCGAACATGGCCGCCGTCCTGATGGTGGGCCTGGGGTGCGAGGCCTTCCAGATCGGCAAATGGAAGGAAGCCTACGGCATCGTCGAAAGCGACGCTTTCCGGTCCATGGTCATCCAGGACATGGGCGGCACCCGCAAGACCATCGAAGCGGGCGTGCAGGCCGTTCTGGATATGCTGCCGCTGGCCAATAAGTCGGTGCGCGAAACGGTTCCGGCGTCCGAGCTGATGCTGGCCCTGCAGTGCGGCGGGTCGGACGGCTATTCCGGCATCACCGCCAACCCCGCCCTGGGCTCCGCCGTCGATCTGCTGGTGAAACATGGCGGTACCGCGATCCTGTCGGAAACGCCGGAGATCTATGGCGCTGAACATCTGCTGACCTATCGCGCCGCCGACAAGGCCGTGGGCGAGAAGCTGGTCGACCTCATCCATTGGTGGGAAGATTACGCGGCCCGCAATGGCGGCGAGATGAACAACAACCCCTCCCCCGGCAACAAGGCGGGCGGGCTCACCACCATCTTGGAGAAGTCGCTGGGCGCGGCGGCCAAGGGCGGCACCACCACCCTGCGCGGCGTCTATCATTATGCCGAACCGGTCAGCGCCAAGGGCTTCGTCTTCATGGATACGCCAGGCTATGACCCGGTGGCCGCCACTGGTCAGGTCGCAGGCGGTGCCAATGTGCTCTGCTTCACCACCGGCCGCGGCTCGGCCTATGGCTGCAAGCCCACGCCCTCCATCAAGCTCGCCACCAATACCGACATGTTCAAGCGCATGTCCGAGGATATGGACATCAACTGCGGCGACGTGCTCGACGGCGTGTCCATCGAGCAGAAGGGTCAGGAGATTTTCGACCTGATCCTCGCAACCGCTTCCGGCCAGAAAACCAAGTCCGAGGATCTCGGCTACGGCGACGCTGAATTTGTCCCGTGGCAACTCGGCGCGACTATGTAAGAGTTATTCCTCCTACAAATAACGAAACCTCGGGAAGAAACATGCCTCAGCTGCCGATCGACGTAACGCGCACCCTCCCCACCGATGGCTATGCCGGCGCTCTTGCCGGACGTATCTGGCGCCCCGGTATCGGCCCGTCCGTGGTCGCGATCCGGGAAGACGGTGTCTTCGATGTCAGCGCTGCCTTCCCGACCATGAGCCAGCTGGCCGCCCTGGCTAATCCCGCTACCGATCTGGCGAAGGCCAAGGGTGAGTTTGCGGGCAACCTCGCCGATATCCTGGCCAATACCCCCATCGACACCCGCGACGAGAGCAAGCCCTGGCTGCTGGCCCCGACCGATCTGCAGGTGCTGAAAGCCGCTGGTGTCACCTTCGCCGTCTCGATGCTGGAGCGGGTGATCGAGGAGCGCGCCCGTGGCAATCCCGATGCCGCCGCCGCCATCCGTGCCGAGGTCAACCGCCTCGTCGGTGACGATCTCCAGAAGCTGAAACCCGGCTCCGAAGCCGCCATGAAGCTGAAGGAAGTGCTGATCGCGCAAGGCGCCTGGAGCCAATATCTCGAAGTCGGTATCGGCCCGGACGCCGAAGTCTTCACCAAGGCTCCGACCCTGTCCGCCGTCGGTACGCTGGCGGACGCCGGTCTGCATCCGAAATCGACCTGGAACAATCCGGAGCCGGAAGTGGTGGTGATCGTCTCCCCCGACGGCCGCATCACCGGGGCGGCGCTGGGTAACGACGTGAACCTGCGCGACTTCGAAGGCCGTTCGGCCCTGCTGCTCTCGAAGGCCAAGGACAACAACGGCTCCTGCGCCATCGGTCCCTTCATCCGCTTCTTCGATGCCACCTTCACTCTGGATGACGTGCGCAAGACCGATGTGACGCTGGTGGTGGAAGGGCCGGATAACTTCCGTCTGGAAGGCACCTCTTCGATCTCCAAGATCAGCCGCGATCCCGAAGACCTCGTCGCCCAGACCATCGGCCCGGTGCACCAGTATCCCGACGGTTTCGCGCTGTTCCTCGGCACCATGTTCGCGCCGACCAAGGATCGCGACGACGTGGGCAAGGGCTTCACCCACAAGATCGGCGATATCGTCACCGTCGCAGCCCCGAAGCTGGGCGCTATCACCAACCGCATGAAGACCAGCGACCAGGTCGCCCCCTGGACCTACGGCCTGACCGCCTTCATGCAGAACCTCGCCAAGCGCGGATTGCTGGGCAAGTAACGATAACCGTTAGGAAAACTCGTCATCCCGGTGCTCGACACCGGGATCCCCTCCGGGGCGTCGCCATAAACACTCGTCATCCTCGGACTTGATCCGAGGATCCATTGGGTTGCCAACCTCGATTCGGAAAGATGGATCCTCGGGTCAAGCCCGAGGATGACGAACTTTTGACTGGGCGCGCTAAGGCGACGCGGTCTGTCCACATAAGATCCCGGGTCAAGCCCGGGATGACAGCCTTATGAGGGCAAACTCCCGTCCCCCACCCCAAGCGCCCGCTGCATCAGCACCGAGTCCAGCCAGCGGCCATGTTTGAAGCCGACGGATTTGAACAGCCCGGCATGTTCGAACCCCATGGCGCTATGCAGGCGGATCGACGCGATATTGGCACTGTCCCCGATGGCGGCCACCATCTGGCGCCAGGGGCCTTTCTCGCAGATCTCGATCAGCGCCACCATCAAAGCGCGACCGACGCCAAGTCCCGCGCTGTCCTTATCCACATAGACCGAATTCTCGAGGGTATGGCGATAGGCAGGACGCGGGCGATACAGGCTGGCATAGGCATAGCCGACCACCACGCCGTTCATCTCCGCCACCAGATAGGGCAGCCCCTTGTCGCGCACGCCCTGCATGCGGCTTCGCAGTTCCTCGACCGTTGGCGGCACTTCCTCGAAGGAAGCGGTGCCGTGCAGCACATGGTGGGCATAGATCCCCTGAATAGCGGGCAGATCACTGTCGGCGGCGATACGAATAACGATAGGCATCTTCTGTCTTCCAATGAGTGACAGACCGAGAGTGAGCCATCCCAAATCATAAGGAAAGCTTTGCTTTCTTATGGTTTGTATAAGAAATTCCTTTGCATGCGCGGCCTGTCCCTTGATCAGTTGCAAAGCTTTCTCGATGTCGTCGAAACCGGCAGTTTCTCGGCAGCGGCGGAGCGTCGCGCGCTCTCCCAGCCCGCCATCAGCCAGCAGATCCGCGAGTTGGAAAAGCGGCTTGGCGTCCGGCTGATCGAGCGCCTGGGCCGCAAGGCCGCGCCGACCGCCGCCGGGTCGGAACTGATCCTCCATGCCCGGCGGGTCGAGGGCAGCGTGACCGAGCTGCTGGCGACCATGGCCCGCCATGGCAGCGGCGAGGTCGGACGCATCCGCTTAGGCATCGGCGCCACCGCCTGCATCTATCTGCTTCCCCCGATCCTGCGTCAGTTGCGTCAGCAGATGCCGGGGCTGGAGATCGTGGTGGCGACCGGCAATACCGGCGATATCGTCCGGCAGGTGGAGGATACCGCCCTCGACATCGCCCTTGTCACCCTGCCCGCGTCTGGCCGCATGCTGGATGTCACCCCGGTGCGTCTGGACGAATTTGTCGCCGTCGGTCCTGCCAATGGTCATCTACCGATGGCCGTCGCGCCCGCCGACCTCGCAGGATTACCGCTGGTGCTGTACGAGCCGGGGGGCAATACCCGCTCCGTCATCGACGATTGGTTCGCCAAGGCCGGACATGCCCCGCGCCCGGTTATGGAGCTCGGCAGCGTGGAGGCGATCAAGGAGTTGGTGGGCGCTGGCCTCGGCTATACCATCCTGCCCGCGATGGCGGTGAAGTCAGCCCCGAGCCTGGATGTCCGCCCGCTGCTCCCCGCGTTGCACCGGACGCTGGCACTGGTGCTGCGCAAGGACAAACAGGTTACCAAGGCGCTGCGAGCGCTGATGGTAGGGTTGAGCGGGTAGCTTTGAGCATATCAAATAAGATCTGTCATCCCGCACTTGATGCGGGATCTTGTGTGGCCGAACCCTGTCGTCCTAAGACCCACTCAAAAATCCTGTCATCCTCGGGCTTGACCCGAGGATGACGAGGTCTTTGGCTGGATGCAGGCATCCTACGCAACCCGTCCACACGAGATCCCGCATCAAGTGCGGGATGACAGTTCTGATTTACTCGGTTTTAGAAGCGAAGGCGGGAGGGGTCAGATGCTAGGCGCTTGCCAGCACAGGCGCGGAGCGTACCCCCGGTACGTGAGCACCGAGCACGGGAAGCAACGACGCAGATGGCCCCTTCCGCCGAGCGACGCTCAAGCGTATTTCCCGGTCAGATAGGCCAGATAGGGCTTTGGATCCAAAGCCCGCCCTGTCGCCCGGATCAGCAGATCGTCGCGGGTAAAGCGGCGACCGTGCTGCCAGACCTTGCCCCGTAGCCACCCGGCAAGGCTGGCGTAGTCACCATCGGCCAAGGCGATATCGATGTCCGGCTGCTCGCGCCGCAGCGTGTCCATCAACTGTGCCGCCATGACGTTGCCGACGGTGTAGGTCGGGAAAGACCCGAAATAGCCCGTCGACCAATGGACGTCCTGCAACACGCCGCGCGCATCGTCCGGCACCGTCAGTCCCAGGTCGGACTTGATCGCCGCATTCCAGACCTCCGGCAGATCCTTGACCGCGAGGCTCCCTTCGATCAGGCGGCGCTCGATCTCCACCCGCAGCATGATGTGGAAATCATAGGTCAGCTCGTCCGCCTCGACCCGGATGAAACCCGGCTGGATGCGGGTCACCGCGGCATAGAACTCATCGGCCGTCACGTCCGCCAGCTTGTCCGGGAACTGGGCCTGCAGTTCGGCGAAGTTCAGACGCCAGAAGGCCCGGTTGCGGCCAACGTGATTCTCCCACAGGCGCGACTGGCTTTCATGCGCCCCGAAGCTGGTGCCGCCGACGGCATAAAGCCCGATCAGGTCCGTCGCCAGCGTGGTGCGGGTATAGGCGGGATCGACGTTCTGCTCGTACATCCCATGGCCCGCCTCATGGAAGGTGCCGAAGATGGAAGCAGGCAGGAAGTCGCGGCGATAGCGGGTGGTGATGCGCACATCGTTGCGGGTGAAGGACACTTCGAACGGATGCACGGTGGTATCCAGACGCCCACGCGTCAGGTCATAGCCGAACTTCTGCGCCATCTTCAGCCCAAAGGCACGCTGGCCTTCTTCGGGATAGTCGCGTGTCAGGAAGTCGGTGCGCGGCTGCGGCCTCGCCTGTACAGCCGCCAGGATCGGCTTCAACCCCGCCTTCAAGGTCGCGAACAGGCTCTGTAGCCCTTCGACCGTCTCTCCCGGCTCATAGAGCGAGATCAGCGCATCATAGGGATGTTTCTCCCAACCGATGGCATCGGCATAGCGGCGGGAAAGCTCGACCGTCTTTTCCAGGTGCGGCGCGAAGATGGAGAAATCGGATTTCGAGCGCGCCTCGATCCAGGCCGATTGGGCGACCGTGCGCAGACCGGCCCGCGCCTCGATCAGATCGGCAGGCACGCGGCTGTGATGCTCGATAGCCTCGCGCGTCTGGATGACCTGCTGACCTTCGGCAGTATAGCCGGGCTGGGCTGCCGCTTCGGCTGCTTTGAGCGCAGTGCGGGTTTCCTCGCTCAGCAGGATATCGCGGGCAAGGCGCGTCAGGGTCGCGATCTGCTGGCCGCGCGTTTCAGCCCCGCCGCCCGGCATCATGGTCCGGCTGTCCCAGGTCAGCAGAGAAACGGCATTCAAGACATCATTGACGGCGCCGATACGGTTCGAAAGGTCGGTCACTTATTGAACTCCACCATCTTCCAAGTGGCAGGCGGCAAGGCGGCCTGTGGATAAGGGTTTCAGTTTGGGAACCTCGGCCTTGCAGCGCGGCCCGGCAAAAGCGCAGCGCGGATGGAAGGCACAGCCGCTGGGCGGGTTCAGCGGCGACGGGATCTCGCCCGCGATCGGCTTGAACACCCCCTGCCCCTGCCCCAGCTTCGGCACGCTGTCGAACAGCGCCTTGGTGTAGGGGTGGCGCGGATCGGCATAGAGGTCTTTTGTCGGCGACAGTTCGACGATCCGGCCCAGATACATGATCGCGACCCGGTCACTGACATGACGCACCACGCCCAGATCATGGCTGATGAAGATGCCGGTCAGGCCCAGCTCGCGCCGCAGATCCATGAAGAGGTTCAGCACCTGCGCCTGGATCGACACATCCAGCGACGCCACCGGCTCGTCCAGCACCAGCAGGTCCGGCTTCATCGCCAGGGCGCGGGCAATCGCCACGCGCTGCCGCTGGCCACCGGAGAATTGATGCGGGAAGCGGCGGCGATATCCGGCATCCAGACCCACACGGCTCAGCAGGCTTTCGACGTAGGCGGCAGCCTCGCCCGATGCCACCAGCTTGTGCGCCACCGGCCCTTCAGCCACCGTATCGCCGATGCGCATGCGCGGATTGAGGCTGGCGAACGGGTCCTGGTGCACCATCTGGATCCGTGTCGTCAATTTGTCGACACGGCGTCCCGCCGGTTTTGCGACTGGCTTGCCTTCGAAACGGAGGCTGCCTTCGCTTGGCGTATAGATCCCGGCGATCATGCGGCCGAGGGTCGACTTCCCGCAGCCGCTTTCGCCGACAAGGCCGATCACTTCGCCCTTGTCCACCGTCAGCGAGACATCGGTGACGGCGCGTACCACCTCGGACTTAGCACCGCCGGTGACAAGACCCGCGATCTTCTCGCCCAGGCTCGGGTTGCGGGTGAAGCGTTTGGTGACGCTTTCAAGCGTAAGAAGCGCTTCGCTCATGGCAGCACCGGATGATGGCAGAGGGCGGCGCGACCGCCGGGGAAATCGGCATAGGGGGGCGGTGTCTCGCACAGGGCCGTCGCGCGCGGACAACGGGTGCGGAAGGCACAGCCGGTGGGCAGCTTGCCCAGCGACGGCGTCGATCCGGGGATCTGCGGCAAGGCGCCACCCGGCTCATGCTGGCTCGGCACCGACGACAGCAGACCCAGGGTATAGGGATGGCGGGGCGAGGCGATGACGTCCGCCGCCGGTCCCCGTTCCACCACCTTGCCCGCATACATGACGCAGATATCGTCGGCGAGGCTGGAAACCACCGCCAGATCATGGGTGATCCAGACGAAGGCGGTACCGGTTTCCGTCGCAAGGCGCCGCACCTCGGCCAGGATCTGACCCTGGATCGAGACATCGAGCGCCGTGGTCGGTTCGTCAGCGATGATGACGGACGGCCGGTGCAGCAGAGCGGTCGCGATGGCAACGCGCTGACGCATCCCACCCGACAGCTGATGGGGATAGGCCTCCAGCCGTTCCTCGGGCGAGGGAATGCCGACGATGGCAAGGGCATCGCGGGCGCGGGCTAGGGCCGCTTTCTTGGAGACATTGTCGTGTGCCCGGACGGCGGCCGCCATCTGGGTCCCGACTTTCAGGACCGGATTGAGGGTCATCATCGGGTCCTGGAACACCATCGCGACCTGCTTACCGCGATAGCGCCGGATCTCCGACGGTTTCATGCCCACAAGGTTGGTGCCGCCCAGCAGCACCTTGCCGCCTGCGATCTTCCCCGGCGCTTCGATCAAGCCCAGGATCGAATAGCCGGTGACGCTTTTGCCCGACCCGCTTTCGCCCACAAGGCCCAGGATGCGCCCCGGCTCGACCGTGAAACTGACCCCATCCACCGCCTTCAGCACGCCCGCCTTGGTGTGGAATTCGGTCTGGAGGTTTTCGACTGTTAGGGCACTCATCGGCTGCGCCTCGGGTTGAGGATGGCGCGAACCTGATCGCCCACAAGGTTGATGGCGACGACGACAATCATCAGGGCGATACCGGGATAGATCGAGATCCAGTAGCGGCCCGACAGCAGATACTGGAAACCGTTGGAGATCAGCGAGCCCAGCGACGGTGTGGTGATCGGCAGGCCCAGACCCAGGAAGGACAGGGTCGCCTCCAGCGCGATGGCATTGGCGACCTGCACCGTCGCCACCACGATCAGCGGCGGCAGGGCGTTGGGCAGCAGATGCTTGAACAGCACCCGGCGCGCGGGCAGCGGGGTCGACATGGCGGCTTCGATATAATCCTTGCGCCGCTCCGCACTGGCCGCGCCGTGGGTGGTGCGGGCGAAATAGGCATATTGGGCCGTGACCAGAGCCGCCACGAGCTGCATCAGCCCCTGCCCCAGCATCGCCACCAGCACCAGCGCCAGCAGAATCGCGGGCAGGGAGAGCTGGAGATCGACGATACGCATCAGGATCGCCTCAACCCGTCCGCCATAATAGGCCGCGATCAGACCGATGGTGCCGCCGAAACAGAAGGCAACCGCCCCCGCCATCAGGCCGATCAGGAAGCTGACACGCAGCCCATAGAGGATGGCCGAGAAGAGATCACGGCCCGCGCTATCGGTGCCGAGGATATGGGCATAGCCGCCCGACCCGACTTCACCCGGCGGCAGGCGGGCATCGAACAGATCGAGGGCCGCCTGATCATAGGGATCCTGCGGCGCAATCAAGGGGGCGGAGAAAGCCAGTCCAAGCGCCAGCACGATGACGATCAGCGCCAGCACGGCAACCCAGTTCTGGCGGTAATCCTCCCAGAAGACACCGAGCCGCTGACGCCAGCCCTCGCCCTCAAGCATTGGGGCGGCGCTCATGACGCACCCCGATTGCGGATACGGGGATCGAGCTGGCCATAGATGAGATCGACCGCGAGATTGATCAACACGAAGAGCATCACCACAAGAATGAGGTAGGCGACCATCACCGGACGGTCGAGCGTCGTGATGCTGTCGATGATGAGCTTGCCCATGCCCGGCCAGTTGAAGATCGTCTCGGTCACCACGGCAAAGGCCAGGGTGGCGCCGAACTCCAGACCGAAGACGGTGACGATGGGGATGGAGATGTTCTTGAGGACATGCAGCCCGACGACCTGACGTTCCGGCAAGCCTTGCGCCCGGGCGAACCGCACATAGTCCGATCCCATGGCCTCTTGCATGCCAGCGCGGGTCAGGCGGATCAGCAACCCCATCTTGAACAGCGACAGGTTGATGGCGGGTAGCAGCAGATGGCTAAGCCCATCCAGCGTGGCAAGCGAGGTGGGGATGCCCAGGATGCTGCCGACCTCGCCGCGCCCACCCGATGGAAACAGGCCCAGTTCGACGGCGAAGACCATGATCAGCAGCAGGCCGATCCAGAAGGTCGGAACGGAAAACCCGAGGGTCGAGAAGGCCATGATCGCCTTGGCGCCGATGCTGTCCGGGCGATAGCCCGCCCAGATGCCCAGCGGAATACCGACCAGAGTCGCGATCATCATCGCCGACAGGGCCAGTTCCAGCGTCGCCGGGAAGCGGGACCAGATAAGGCTGAGGACCGGCAGGCGATAGATGAAGCTTTCGCCGAAGTCCCCGGTCAGAATCGCTTTGGCGAAATAGCCATATTGCACGATCAGCGGTTGATCGAAGCCGTAGCGCTTGATCAGCGCTTCGCGCAGCGCCTGATCGGCACCGGGATCGATCATCACATCGATCGGATTGCCGATCGCATAAACGCCGATGAAAACCAGGATCGACATCACGACGATCACGGCAGCGGCTTGCATAACGCGTTGTAGAAGAAAACCCAGCATCGTCCCATCAGACCAAAAGGAAAGCAGGCGACCCGTTTGATTTTGAAAATCCCCCGCCGCTCGGGTCAGCGGCGGGGGTTAGGAACCGAAGGGGAGTTACTTCTTCGGCTTGATCAGATAGGCCAGGGTTTCCTGATCGACGCGCGGCACGAAGGTGATCGCGTCTTTCTTGGCCGCCCAGACGGTCTGGATGATGACGGTCGGGATCAGCGCCCGGTCGTTCATCGAGATTTCCGAGACCTGCTCGAACAGCGCCCGGCGCTTGGTGTCGTCCAGCTCGCGGGCACCGGCCTGCAGCAGCTTGTCGACTTCCGGATTGACGTAGCCCGACTTGTTGAAGGCGCCCAGACCCGTGGTCGCATCGGCGCTATGGGCCAACGAGCCGTAGGTGTAGGAGGCTTCACCCGTCACGGTGCCCCAGCCCGACATCCACATGCTGAACTCGCCCTTCTGCTGGGCCGGGAAGAAGACGGTCCCGTTCAGCGCCTGGGCATTGATCTTCAGACCCGCACGCGCCCACATCTGGCCCAGGGCCTCGCAGGTGGCGGCATCGCCCGGCAGACGGTTATTGGTGCAGGCGAAATCAAGCTCGAATCCCTTGGGATACCCGGCTTCCGCCAGCAGTGCCTTGGCCTTGTTCAGGTCATAGGGGCGTTCCGGCAGCTTCTTGGAGGCACCGAAGAAGGTCACCGGCATCAGCTGGTTGGCAGGCTTGCCAAGGCCTTCGAGCACCACGCGCACCAGGGTCTTGCGGTCGATGGCGAGATCCATCGCCTCGCGGACCTTGGGGTCACGCAGCGGGTTGGCGTCGATTTCCTTGCCGTCGACCTTGGCCTTCTTGGGCAGGGTCTCTTTGACGTTCGGCGTGATATTCAGGATATAGACCGAGTCGGCGATGAAGGTATCGACGCTCTTGTCCTTCTGAAGGGCGGCATAGTCGGTCGCGGGAACATAGTTCACCATATCGACCTGGCCGGACTTCAGGGCAGCGACGCGGGCCGCGTCATTGGCGATTTCCTTGCGGACCACCTTCTGCCACGCGGGCTTATCGCCCCAATAACCGTCGAAACGTTCAGCGACGAAATCGCCCTTGGGCTCCCACGAGACGAACTTATAGGGGCCGGTGCCGATGGCGGCTGCGCCCGAATTGAACTGTTCGTTACGAACGTCCATGCCGATCTTTTTCGGCACGACGAACAGGCGGATAAAATCGTTCGGCAGACCGGCGGCGGGGCCGTTGGTCGTGACATGCAGCGTGTATTTGTCCGGTGCGGCAACCGACTTCACGCGCTTGGTATAGATCGTCATCGACATCGGGCCGGTCACGACCGGGATACGTTCGATGGAGAACTTCACATCCTCGGCGGTCAGTTCCGACCCATCGTGGAATTTGACGCCTTCGCGGATCTTGAATTCCCACACATCGTCGGCAATCGGCTTCCAGGAAGTCGCCAGCGCCGGCAGCAGCTGCAGGTTCTCGTCAACGCCGACCAGCGTATCGAAGACATGGCGCAGCGTCTCGGCCTGGCTGCCCAGGGTCGACCAATGCGGATCGATGCTGTCAGGACCGGCGCGCACGCCCAGTGTCAGAGTCTGAGCCAGCACACCACCCGACAGCGACGTGCCGAGAACCAACGCCGCGGCAACCAAACCCCCGCGAACGAAATTTCGTTTCATCCGTGCAACTCCCCTTGATCCGAATGTAACTTTAGACGCAAGCTGTACTTATCGAATGTAACGGTAGGTCGCATTTTCGCCACAAGTCAACAGGGATGACGCCTAATTTGCCGCTAGAAAAAGCAGACGCGGACAGCAACCGTTCTAATGGCTTAGAACAGATGCAGAGTGACCGTTTCTTGAGCAGCTTAACGGGAACGCTTGATAAATCGCTGCCGGTTCCCGTCGGCACGCAGCTCTTTGGCCTCATCCAATTCGGCATTGCCCTGGGCGAGCTTGTCGCCGGTTTCCGCCTGCCGTCCGTGCGCGATCTGGCAAGCCACCTCGGCATCGCGCCGATGACCGTGTCGACCGTCTATGCCGACCTGCGCAAGATCGGGCTGATCGAGGCGCGCCCCGGTTCGGGGACCTTCGTCGCCTCGCTGGTCAAAGAGGATCGCGGCCGGGCGTCGGCCATGCGCAAGGTGCAGAAGAAGGTCGATGCCCTGTTCGCCGAAGCCGAAAGCATGGGTCTCGCCCCCGCCGATATCGCGGCGCTGGTGTCGGCCAGGGTGGCGCGCGGCCGGGCGGTGCAGGAACGCCCACTGTCGCTGGTCATGGTCGGCAATTTCATAGAAACCACCACGGTCTATGCCGAACGGGTCACAGCGTATCTGGGCCTGTCCGATACCATCACGGTGACCACCTTCAGCGCCCTGCAGGAAGGCGCCCAATTCCCGCAGCCCGCCGACATCTGCCTGACCCACGCCAACCGGCGTGGCGAGGTGGAAGCCTTCGCGCCGCAGGGCGTGCCGGTGGTGGGCCTAAGCTACATCCCGTCCGAAGAGACCCGCGCCCGCCTCGCCTCGCTTGACCCCGAGGCCCATGTCTGCGTGGTGTCGGTCTTTGCCGAATTCATGGCGCTGATGAAGCCCGGCGTGCTGCGCTTTGCGCCCCATGTGGCCGAAATCGACGTGCGCATGATCGACGATCCGGCGCTGGAACAGGTTCTGAACTGGGCCGATGTGGTCATCTATGCCTCCGGCCTTGAAACCACCCTGCTGCCACGTCTGCCCGAAGGGCGAGACGTTTTTGAATATCGCCATGTCCCCGACCCCCATTCGATCCGCACCACACTACTGCCGGTGCTGGAACGTCTGCGGGCCGGTCTGCCCCACCAGGAGGAAGCCCTGTGAGAGTCTCTGAAGCCAACTGGTTCCAGGTCGAAGAATATCTGAAGCACGACGACCGCGCCGTGCTGCCGCTGGGATCGACTGAACAGCACGCCTACCTCAGCCTTGCCGTCGACAGCATCCTGTCGGAAAAAGTCTCGGTGGATGCAGCCGCCCCCCTGGGCGTGCCGGTCTTTCCAGCGATCCCCTTTGGCATCACGCCCTATTTCATGGCTTATCCTGGCTCTATTTCACTGAAAGCCGCGACATATATGCAAGTCGTGCGCGACGTGCTGGACAGCCTCTATACGACCGGCTTCCGCAAGATCCTGATCGTCAACGGTCATGGCGGCAATTCACCCGTCCAGCCCGTGACCATGGAATTCATGACCGACCGCCCCGGCACCCGCGTGAAGTTCCACAATTGGTGGAACTCGCCCAAGACCTGGGCCAAGGTCAAGGAAATCGACCCGGTGGCAAGCCATGCCTCCTGGATGGAAAACTTCCCCTGGACCCGTATTGAAGGCGTCGAGCAACCGACCCAGCGCAAGCCCTATGTGCCGTTCGACAAGCTGAAGGACCGCGGTCCCGAAGCGGTGCGCGAGATCATCGGCGACGGTAACTACGGCGGGCTTTACGAGCGCTCGGACGAGGATATGAATGCTCTCTGGTCCGTCGCGGTCGCCGAAACCCGCGGCCTGCTGGAGGATTGGTCGTAATGGCTGATCCGATCCTGATCTGGGGCGCAGGCGCCGTTGGCGGCACCCTTGGCGCCTATATGGCCCGGGCGGGCGAAGACGTGGTGATGGTCGATATCGTCGCCGATCACGTCGCCGCCATGAACAAGTCCGGCCTGACGCTGGAAGGGCCGGTCGAGGCTTTCAACCAGCCGATGAAGGCCTTCACGCCCGCGCAGCTGACCGGCAAATACCGGCGGGTGTTCCTGGCCGTGAAAGGGCATCACACGGAAGGGGCTGTCGCCGCTTTGACGCCGTTCCTGGCCGACGATGGCTTTGTCGTTTCCGCCCAGAACGGCCTTAACGAGGTGACGATTGCCGATATGATCGGGGCGCATCGCACCATCGGCTGCTTCGTCAATTTCGGCGCCGACTGGCTGGAGCCGGGCAAGATCCTGCTAGGCAACCGCGCCGCGGTGGCGGTGGGTGAACTGGACGGATGCACGACGGCACGTCTTGCCGATATCCACCGGCTGCTGTCGATCTTCGAGCCGCGCGCGGTGATGACGGACAATATCTGGGGCTATCTCTGGGGCAAGCTCGGCTATGGTTCGATCCTGTTCGCCACCGCCCTCACCAACGGCTCCATGACCGAGAATCTGGAAAGCGCCCGGCACTTCCCCGTCTTCGATCAGCTGGGCCGGGAGGTGGTGGCGACGGCGTTGAAGCGCGGACAAACGCCGCTGGGCTTCAACGGCTTCGACCCGGACGCTTTCGCGCCGGGTGTCAGCCTCGATATGTCCAAGGCCTCGGTCATGGCGATGGCGGAACATAACCGCTATACCGCCAAGACCCATTCCGGTATCTGGCGGGATCTGGCTGTGCGCAAGCGCAAGACCGAGGTCGATGCCCAGATCGCCCCCATCGTCCAGCTTGCCAAAGAGGTCGGCATCGATACGCCGGTCCTGGCCAAGCTGGTCGATCTGATCCATGCCATCGAAGACGGCAAGCTCGCCCAGGATTGGGCAACCCTCGATCAATTGTTGGAAGCATGTACGACTTCAAAGGCCGCCGTGTAATCGTCACCGGCGCCGCCCAGGGTATCGGGCGCGCCATCGCAAAAGCCTTCGCGGACAAAGGCGCGGAGGTTCATGCCCTCGATCTGGACGGCGACGGGCTGAAATCCTCGGTCGGTACGCCCCATGTGCTGGATCTGTCCGACCGGCAGGCCGTGCTGGATGCCGTCGCCACCATCGGCCCTGTCGACATTCTGGCGACGGCGGCGGGCGGCGTGCGCGGTCAGGTCAATCGCCCGGTCGAAGAGATCGACGAAGACACCTGGCATGCCCTCTTCCGTGCCAACGCCGACAGCGCCTTCTGGTGCGCCCAGGCGGTGGCACCAGGGATGAAGCAACGCGGCTATGGCCGTATCGTTACCATCTCCTCGGGTGCCGGACTGCGGCCCAGCCTCACCGGCATTCAGGGCTATAGCGCTGCGAAACACGCGCTGGTCGGACTTACCAAACAACTGGCTTGGGAGCTTGGTCCGTTCGGCGTGACGGTCAATAGTGTGGCGCCGGGCTTTGTGCTCTCCAACCCTTCAACCCAGCGCCAGTGGGAAAGCTATGGCGCAGAAGGCCAGAAGAAGCTGGTGGAGAGCATCCATACCAAGCGCCTAGGCACGGCCGAGGATATCGCCAACGCCACCCTCTTCTTCGCGGCCGAACAATCGGGCTGGGTGACGGGGCAGATCCTGTCGGTCGACGGGGGACGCTCGTGACCATGACTGTCGTGGCGGCACCCGATCAGGCGGCAAAGAACCTCAAAGCCACGGGGTTTCTGCTGCTGGGGTCGCTGACCTTCACGTTCGAAGTCGTGCTGCTGCGCTACCTGGGCGATCATGTGCCGTTTGCCCAGATCGTGCTGTTCCGCGCCCTGGCCCAGATCTTGTTCGCCGGGGTCTGGATGTCGACCACCGTCGGCTGGGTCGCGCTGAAGACCAGCCGCCCCGGCATGCATATCGTGCGCGGCCTGTTCAGCCTTGCCTGCTGGTGGCTCTATTACGCCAGTTTTGCCAGCCTCGGCATCGCTATGGCGACGGTGCTGGCCTTTACCACCTCGCTCTTCACCGTGCTGCTGGCTGGGCCGGTGATGGGGGAGAAGGTAGGGCCTCTGCGCTGGGCCGCGACCTTGATCGGCTTTTCCGGCGTTGTCATCGCGGCGGGCCTCGATCACCTGAAGTTCGATCCGGCGGTGATCATGGCGCTCTTCTCCGCCGCCGCAGGTGCCGGGATCGTGATGTCGAACCGGCGGCTGTCGACCACCGAATCCACCCAGACCATCATGGTCTATATCGGTCTGGTCACCATCGTCGGAGTGCTGCCGGTGGCGATCTGGCAAGGCGGCTTCCCGTCCGGCTGGGATATCCCCCTGCTGGCCTTGAGTTCGCTCACAGGCTGCTGCGGCATGTGGTGCAACATCGAGGCTTACCGGATCGGTGAGGTCTCGGCCATTGCCCCTGTCCCGTATATCCGCCTGCTGTTCGCAGCCTTGGCGGGTTTCGTGTTTTTCGCCGAAGTGCCCGATCCGCGCTTCTGGTTCGGCGCCGTCCTGATCGTCGGCGGCGCCCTTTTGATCAGCGTGCGCCGCAAGGCCCGCAAGGAGTAGCCTAGATGACAAACGACATCCCGCCCTACGAATGGCCCGAGGAACGCTGGCGCGCCACGGTCGATAAGGTCCGTGCCGGTCGCAGCCTGAAGCCCGCTAAATGGAAGGGTGGTGCGCGCTGCGCCGTGGCCCTGTCCTTCGACAGCGACCATGAGACGAACGAGCTGCGCGACGGCGGCAAATCCATCGGCCGCATGTCCTGGGGCCAGTTCGGCAACCGCCAGGGCATTCCCCGGATCGAGCGGGTGCTGGACAAGCACGACATCAAAGCAAGTTTCTTCGTGCCCGCCGTCTCGGCCCGGCTCTATCCCGACGAACAGCGGCGCCTTGTTTCCAACGGTCACGAGATCGGCATCCATGGCTGGATTCACGAGCTGAACAGCGTGCTGGAGTATCAGGTGGAGCGCGACCTGATGTTCCGTTCCGCCGATACGCTGGAAAAGGTGACGGGGGTCCGCCCCGTGGGCCTGCGCACCCCCTCCTGGGATTTCAGCCCGAATACCCTGCGGATCGAGCGCGAGTTGGGGCTGCTCTATGACAGCTCCCTCATGGCCGACGATGATCCCTATGAAATCGTCGAAGAAGGCGAGCCGACCGGCATCGTCGAGCTGCCGGTGGAATGGATCCGTGACGATGCGGTCTATTTCAACATGAACCGCTTCGCGGCTTTGCGCCCCTATACCGCGCCCGAGGCTGTCTTCGACATCTTCCGCCGGGAGTTCGAGGGCGCCTACGAGGAAGGCGGACTCTTCCTGCTGACGATGCATCCGCATGTCATCACCTACCGCTCGCGCCTCTGGATCCTGGAGCAACTGATCGAGCTGATGAAAGCCAAGGGGAATGTCTGGTTCGCGACCCATGCGGAGATCGCGGCCTATGTGAAGGAAGATGCCGGGCTGTGACACGCGCGCGGGATCTGGGCCTCGCCTGCGGTCGGGGTAAGCCAGGAAAACTCAATAGCATCGCCGATGTGCCGGGCGTCACGGTGGGTCATGCCACCTTGAGCGACGGCGCGATCCAGACCGGCGTCACGGCCATCCGGCCCCACGGCGGCAATCTCTTCCGCGAGAAGCTGGTGGCAAGCTCGGTGGTGCTGAACGGCTTTGGCAAGAGCATCGGCCTTGTCCAGGTCGCCGAACTCGGCACGCTGGAAACGCCGATCCTGCTGACCAATACCCTGTCGGTCGGCAGCTGTGCTACCGCGCTGATCCGCCGGGCGATAGCAGAAAACCCAGACATCGGGCGGGAGACCTCCACGGTCAATCCGGTAGTGATGGAATGCAACGACGGCTTCCTCAATGACATCCAGGCTTTGAAGATCAGCGAAGCGGATGCCCGCGCTGCCCTCGACACCGCCCGCGAGGATTTCGCCGTCGGTGCTGTCGGGGCGGGACGCGGAATGAGCTGCTTCGGCTTCAAGGGCGGCATCGGCAGCGCGTCGCGCAAACTGAAGCTGGATGGCGAGAAGTTTCACTTAGGCGTCCTGAGCCTTTGCAACTTCGGGCGTGCTGGTGATCTTACCTTGCCCGATGGATCCAAAGTCGCCCCGCCTGCCGATCAGGACGACAAAGGCTCCGTGATCATCGTCATGGCGACCGACATCCCGCTCGAAGAACGCCAGATCCGCCGAGTAATCGCGCGGGCTGGCGTCGGGCTGGCGCGAGTCGGGTCTTTCTGGGGCCATGGCAGCGGCGATATCGCCCTCGGCTTCAGCACCGCCAATCGCGTGAGCCACGACGAGAAGAGCGACCTTATCCCCCGCCGCGTCCTGAACGAGTCGCGTATCGACCGCCTGTTCGAGGCGATGGCGGAAACGACTCATGAAAGCGTGCTCGATGCCCTGGCCGCTGCCGAGGCGGTGACAGGGCGCGATGGTAATTTCCGGCCTCGTCTGGCCGATACTCTTGGAGAGAAAGCATGAGCTTCGCCCTTGCCATTCACGGCGGCGCCGGAACCATCCTGAAATCCACCATGACCCCCGAAAAGGAGGCCGCCTATCACGCGGGGCTCACCACCGCGCTGAAGGCCGGACATGCAGTCCTGAAAGATGGCGGAGCAGCCTTGGATGCCGTGACTGCCGCCGTCTGCGCGCTGGAAGATGAGCCGCTGTTCAATGCCGGACGCGGCGCGGTCTATACGACGGCGGGCAAGCAGGAGATGGATGCTTCCATCATGGAAGGCGCCCAGCGCCGCGCCGGGGCGATTGCCGGTGTGCGTGGGCCGCGCAACCCCATCCGCCTCGCCCGTCTCGTGATGGAAAAGACCGAGCATGTGATGCTGATCGGCGAAGGGGCCCTGACCCTTGCCCGCCAGCAAGGCCTGCCGTTCGAAGAAGACGACTATTTTTTCACCGAGGCCCGCTGGAAAGCCCTGCAAGATACGATGGCGATGCGGGACCGCGGGGCAGACGACCATGACGATAGCCGCAAGCACGGGACCGTCGGTGCCGTTGCCTGCGATATCCACGGCAACCTCGCCGCCGCCACCTCGACCGGCGGCATGACGGCCAAGCTGCCGGGGCGTGTCGGCGACAGCCCGGTGATCGGGGCCGGGACCTGGGCGGACAATGACACCTGCGCCATCTCCGCCACCGGCCATGGCGAGATCTTCATCCGCTATGCCGCTGCCCACGAAATCGCCTCTCGCATGCGCTATCTGGGCGAAAGCCTGGAGGTCGCCGCCGACCATGTGGTGATGAAGGACCTGATGCCCGCCGGTGGTTCGGGCGGGTTGATCGCGGTCGGCAAGGGCGGCGTGATATCGCTGCCGTTCAACTCAAGCGGCATGTATCGCGGCTGGGTGGCGGGCGACAGTGTGGCCCATACCGGCATCTACAAGGACGATGTGCGGACGGCGGGGCTTTAAAGCCCCCTACCGTTCGTCACCCTACACTTGATGCGGGGTCTCCAGCTATTTCTGTTCTGTCGTCACCCCGCACTTGATGCGGGGTCTCCTCCGGGGGCGTATTCTACTAGCCTCGTCATCCTCGGACTTGATCCGAGGATCTCGTGTGGACGCGCCGCGTCGCAAAGCCGGAACGGAGTTCGGCAACTCTAGATCCTCGGATCAAGTCCGAGCAACTGTGTTGAGTTTGGTCAAGCGGGTATCATCAGGAAGGCCTTTTTGTCTCTG
>NZ_JBHUIP010000001.1:319077-347411 GCF_042683105.1 Lacibacterium aquatile | reverse complement strand
CAGCCGGAACGTCCGAAGGATCGTCCGTTCCTGATGCCGATCGAAGACGTGTTCTCGATCTCGGGTCGCGGCACCGTTGTGACCGGCCGTGTCGAACGCGGCATCGTGAAGGTCGGTGAAGAAATCGAAATCGTCGGCCTGAAGGCGACGGTTAAGACCACCGTGACCGGCGTTGAAATGTTCCGCAAGCTGCTGGACAGCGGTGAAGCGGGCGACAACATCGGCGCGCTGCTGCGCGGCACCAAGCGTGAAGACGTGGAACGTGGCCAGGTTCTGGCTGCTCCGGGTTCGATCCAGCCGCACACGAAGTTCAAGGCGGAAGCCTACATTCTGACGAAGGAAGAAGGCGGTCGTCACACCCCGTTCTTCTCCAACTATCGTCCGCAGTTCTACTTCCGCACCACCGACGTGACCGGTTCGGTTACCCTCCCCGAGGGCACTGAAATGGTCATGCCGGGCGACAACATCTCGATGGATGTCGAGCTGATCGCACCGATCGCCATGGACGAAGGTCTCCGTTTCGCTATTCGCGAAGGCGGTCGTACCGTCGGCGCCGGCGTCGTCGCCAAGATCCTGGCGTAGTTAGCCTAAGCGTAAGCGCAAGTAACTCTTGCGCACTTATGGGGCCGCTGCTATATGAGCGGCCCCATCTGGAGGAGCATAGCTCAACTGGTAGAGCACCGGTCTCCAAAACCGGGGGTTGGGGGTTCGATCCCCTCTGCTCCTGCCAACTTCCGCGGCCCTGAAAAGGCGT
The DNA here is from genome assembly GCF_042683105.1 of Lacibacterium aquatile. Taxonomy (NCBI): domain Bacteria; kingdom Pseudomonadati; phylum Pseudomonadota; class Alphaproteobacteria; order Rhodospirillales; family Rhodospirillaceae; genus Lacibacterium; species Lacibacterium aquatile. The sequence continues at coordinate 346,657 of NZ_JBHUIP010000001.1, read as the reverse complement.
CGTAGCTTAGGCAAGAGATTTCCAGGGCGGTGGGCAGTCCGGCGACGGAAGGCCCACCGCTCATAGTTTGAAGACGAAGAGAGAGAAGCGGGATAATGGCGAAGACCTCACCGGCCGTTTTCTTGAAGCAGGTACAGCAGGAAGCCAAGCGCGTTTCCTGGCCGACCCGCAAGGAGACGCTGATCAGCACCGGCATGGTGTTCGCGATGGTTTTTGCCGCCGCAATCTTCTTCTTTGTCGTCGATCAGATCCTGTCGCATGGCGTCAAATGGATCCTGGGTCTGGGGAACTAGAAGATGACGCATCGTTGGTACGTGGTTCACGTCTATTCGGGTTTCGAGAAGAAGGTCGCTCAGTCCATCCGCGAGGGTGCCGAGCAGAAGGGGCTTGAAGATCTCGTTGGCGAGATCATGGTTCCGACCGAAGAAGTGATCGAAGTGCGCCGTGGCGCGAAGGTCAACTCCGAGCGCAAGCTCATTCCCGGCTATGTGCTGGTGAAGATGGAGATGACCGACCGTACCTGGCATCTCGTCACCTCGGCCCCGAAGGTCACAGGTTTCCTGGGCGGCAAGGGCAAGCCTTCGCCGATTTCGGATGCCGAGGCCGAGCGGATCATGCGCCAGGTGCGCGAAGGTATCGAGAAGCCCCGTCCGTCGGTGCGCTTCGAGATCGGCGAGAGCGTCCGCGTGGCCGATGGCCCGTTCGCCTCGTTCAACGGGATTGTCGAGGAAGTCGACGAAGAACGCTCGCGCCTCAAGGTCGCGGTGTCGATCTTCGGTCGCTCGACCCCGGTCGAATTGGAATACACGCAGGTGGAGAAGGTCTGACCTTCAACTCCGTAAAGCGTGTTTAAACGCGCGGGAGGTCAGCCATGGCCGAACCGCGCCTCATCGTCTCTGTAACGAGAGGGAAAAATGGCAAAGAAGATTGTCGGCTATATTAAGCTGCAGGTGCCGGCAGGCAAGGCGAACCCTTCGCCGCCTATCGGTCCGGCTCTGGGTCAACGCGGCCTGAACATCATGGAGTTCTGCAAGGCGTTCAACGCGCAGACCCAGCAGATGGAAGTGGGCATGCCCGTTCCGGTGGTCATCACCGCTTACGGCGACCGTACCTTCACCTTCATCACCAAGACCCCGCCGATCACCTACTTCCTGAAGAAGGCAGCAGGCATCGAAAAGGGCACGACCACCCCCGGTAAGGGCGCGATGGTTGGCAAGGTGACGATGACGCAGATCCGCGAAATCGCCGCGAAGAAGATGGTTGACCTCAATGCCAACGATATCGAAGCCGCAAGCTCGATGATCGTCGGTTCCGCCCGTTCCATGGGCCTGGAAGTGGTGGAGTAGGACCGATGGCTGGTAAGCGCTTGAAGGCCGCCTACGAAGGCATCTCGGCCAAGAACACCGTCGCTCTTGAAGAAGCTGTGAAGCTGATTAAGGGCCGCGCTGCTGCGAAGTTCGATGAAACCATCGAAATCGCCATGAACCTCAACATCGATCCCCGCAAGGCCGACCAGGCGCTGCGCGGTGTCGTCACCCTGCCGCACGGCACGGGCAAGACGATGCGCGTTGCCGTGTTCGCCCGCGGCGCCAAGGCTGACGAAGCCAAGGCTGCTGGTGCCGACGTCGTTGGCGCGGAAGACCTCCTGGAAATCGTCCAGGGCGGCAAGATCGAATTCGACCGCTGCATCGCGACCCCGGACATGATGGTCCTGGTCGGTCGTTTGGGTAAGGTCCTCGGCCCGCGCGGCCTGATGCCGAACCCGAAGCTCGGCACTGTCACCACCGACGTCGCGGCTGCCGTTCAGGCTGCCAAGGGCGGTCAGGTGCAGTTCCGCGCCGAAAAGGCCGGTATCGTTCACGCTGGCGTCGGCAAGGCCTCCTTCTCGGAGCAGGCTCTGCTGGAAAACGTCCAGGCTTTTGTCGGTGCGATCAACCGCAACAAGCCGACCGGCGTGAAGGGCACCTACATTAAGAAGATCAGCCTGAGCTCGACCATGGGCCCGGGCGTGAAGGTCGAAATCGGCGCCCTGGCGTCGGCCTAAGACTTTTGCACCAGTTACCGGTCGGGGAAACCCGGCCGGTTTTTGGAGCTTCCGTCAAAAGAAGCTCCGCCCTGTCCAAGACCGTCGGCGCCGTTCCGCAAGGGGCGGCTTAATAATCCAGCCGGCGAGAGACAGAGATGAAATTGAGGTAAGGCCCTTCGATGGGTTATCCCTCGGTTGACGCTCTGGGACAGGCGAACCGGATCGGCGGGCAACCGTCGATCCTCGTGTCATGAAGCCGAAAGCCTCAAAAGGGCAGTCGGCTTTGGTATCGGAGAGAACCCGTGGACCGTTCCGGAAAAGAGGAACTGGTATCCGCGCTGAACGCAGCGCTCGCAGGCGCAGGGCTCGTCGTCGTCACCCAGCAAAAGGGTCTGACGGTCGCCGAGGTCACCAACCTGCGTCGCAAAATGCTGGCAGCCGGTGCAAGTTTCAAAGTTGCCAAGAACAGGCTCGCGAAGCTCGCCCTGACCGGCACGTCGTACGAAGATTTGTCGCAGCTTCTGGTTGGTCCGACGGCTTTGGCCTATTCGGCTGACCCCGTTGCTGCAGCAAAGATCGTCGTCGAGTTCGCCAAGACGAACGACAAGCTGACCATCGTCGGTGGCTCCCTTGGGGGCAAGCCGCTCGATGCGAACGCTGTGAAGGCCCTCGCTACGCTGCCGTCGCTTGACGAACTGCGTGGCAAGATCATTGGCGTCCTGCAGGCTCCGGCCTCCAAGGTTGCTGCCGTGGTCCAGGCGCCTGCCAGCCAGCTGGCTCGTGTTGTCAAGGCGTATGCCGAGAAGAGTGAAGCGGCGTAAGCCGTTCCCTATCGAACAACCTTATCTATCTTTCTAGTTGGAGAACTAACATGGCTGATCTGGCCAAGATCGTTGACGATCTCTCGTCGCTGACCGTTCTGGAAGCCGCCGAACTGGCGAAGATGCTCGAAGAAAAGTGGGGCGTCACCGCCGCTGCTCCGGTTGCTGTTGCTGCTGCCGCTCCGGGCGCTGCCGCTGCCGCTGCTGAAGAGCAGACCGAATTCAACGTGATCCTCGTCGACGCTGGCGACAAGAAGATCAACGTGATTAAGGAAGTCCGCGCCATCACCGGCCTGGGCCTCAAGGAAGCCAAGGACCTGGTCGAAGGCGCTCCGAAGCCCGTTAAGGAAGGCGTGTCCAAGGACGAAGCCGCCAAGATTAAGAAGGTCTTGGAAGAAAACGGCGCCAAGGTCGACGTTAAGTAATGAAGGGCCGGGCTGGTCCCGGCCTTTCCGCAAACACCGCTCGTCCTTAAAAGAGGGGCGGGGCTTGCGGGTCTGGTATGCGCGCCCGTTCGCTAGAAATAGTGAACGGGCCGTTGCCGTCTTAGACGGCATGAGGTAAACAAACGGTTCGCCAGCGCAAGGGGGTAGCCTCTCGCGTTGGTTATCTTGCGTTTCTGGAACGAGACAAGCCCCGCAAACGGCGGCGCGGCACATAGGTTCCTTAAGCGTTTGGGCCGTCTCCTCAGTGGTTTTACACTGTATTCGAGGGACAGCATTCAATGGCGATGTCATTCACGGGGCGTAAGCGGGTCCGGAAAAGCTTCGGGCGGATTCCCGAAGTTATCGAGATGCCGAACCTGATCGAGGTGCAGAAGAGCTCCTACGATTATTTCCTCCAGATGGATGTCATTCCGGAAGACCGTTCGAGCGTGGGCCTGCAAGAGGTCTTCCGTTCCGTCTTCCCGATTAAGGATTTCTCCGAGCGTTCGCAGCTCGAGTTCGTGCGCTACGAACTCGAAGAGCCGAAGTACGATGTGGATGAGTGCCAGCAGCGTGGCATCACCTTCGCGGCTCCGCTCAAGGTAACCCTGCGTCTCGTCGTGTGGGATATCGACGAAGACACCGGTGCCCGTTCGATCCGTGACATCAAGGAACAGGATGTCTACATGGGCGATATGCCGCTCATGACGGAAAAGGGTACCTTCATCATCAATGGTACCGAGCGTGTTATCGTCTCGCAGATGCACCGTTCGCCGGGTGTGTTCTTCGATCACGACCGCGGCAAGACCCATTCGTCGGGCAAGTATCTCTTCGCTGCCCGCGTCATTCCGTATCGCGGTTCGTGGCTCGATTTCGAATTCGACGCCAAGGACATCGTCTATGTCCGTATCGACCGCCGCCGCAAGCTGCCTGCGACCACGCTGCTGCTGGCCCTCGACAGTGCCGCGACCGCCCTGCTGCGCGATGAAAAGAAGGCTGAAGGCCTGACGCTCGCTCCGTTCGAAGCGACCGGCATGACTGCCGAAGAAATTCTTCAGAGCTTCTACAAGACCGTCAACTTCACCCGCGCCGCCGGTGGTTGGAAGGTCGCTTACAAGGCTGAAGACTATAAGGGTTTGAAGCTGGCCTATGACCTGATCGACGCCGCCACCGGCGAAGTCCGTGTCCCGGCCAACACCAAGATCACTCCGCGCACGGCAACCAAGCTGGCCCAGGAAGGTCTGGAGCAGGTTCTGGTTCCGACCGAAGAACTGGTCTCGCGTTATGTCGCCGCCGACATCATCAACGAGCAGACCGGCGAGATCTATGTCGAAGCCGGTGACGAGATCACCGAGGCGCTGCTGGAGCAGCTGACCGATCAGGGCATCTCCGAGCTGCCGACCCTCAATATCGATCATATCAACGTCGGTCCGTACATGCGGAACACGCTGGCGATCGACCGCAACAAGACCCGTGAAGACGCGCTGATCGACATCTACCGCGTCATGCGTCCGGGCGAGCCACCGACCTTGGAAACCGCCGAGGCGCTGTTCGCCAGCCTGTTCTTCGACTCTGAGCGTTACGATCTCTCGGCCGTCGGTCGTGTGAAGATGAATGCGCGCCTGGGTCTCGAAGCGCCGGACACCATGCGCGTTCTGCGCAAGGACGACGTGCTGTCGATCCTCAAGGTCCTGTGCGACCTGAAGGACGGCCGTGGCGAAATCGACGATATCGACCATCTCGGCAACCGCCGTGTCCGTTCGGTCGGCGAGCTCATGGAGAACCAGTATCGCCTGGGTCTCCTGCGTATGGAACGTGCCATCCGCGAGCGCATGTCGTCGGTCGATATCGACACCGTCATGCCGCATGACCTGATCAACGCGAAGCCGGCTGCCGCTGCCGTCCGCGAATTCTTCGGCTCCTCGCAGCTGTCGCAGTTCATGGACCAGACCAACCCGCTTTCGGAAATCACCCACAAGCGTCGTCTCTCGGCGCTTGGGCCGGGCGGTCTGACCCGCGAACGCGCAGGCTTCGAAGTCCGCGACGTGCATCCGACCCACTATGGCCGTATCTGCCCGATTGAGACCCCTGAAGGTCCGAACATCGGTCTGATCAACAGCCTGTCGACCTATGCCCGCGTCAATCAGTACGGCTTCATCGAAAGCCCGTACCGCAAGGTCAAGGACGGCACCGTCACCGACGACGTCGTCTATCTGTCGGCGATGGAAGAAGGCCGGTTCACGGTCGCGGAAGCGAACGCCGAACTGAATGCCCAGCGCCGTTTCGTCGACGAACTGATCCCGTCGCGCCGTTCGGGCGAATATATCGTTGCCCGTCCGGAAGACATCGACCTCATCGACGTCTCGCCGAAGCAGCTCGTCTCCGTCGCCGCCGCGCTCATCCCGTTCCTTGAGAACGACGACGCGAACCGCGCGCTGATGGGCTCGAACATGCAGCGTCAGGCCGTGCCGCTTCTGCGCGCCGAAGCCCCGCTGGTCGGCACCGGCATGGAAGCCACCGTCGCTCGCGACTCCGGCTCGACCATCGTTGCCCGCCGTTCGGGCATCGTCGATCAGGTTGACGCGACCCGCGTTGTCGTCCGTGTGACCGAAGCCACTGCGGCTTCGTCCTCGGCCGTCGATATCTACAATCTGGCGAAGTTCCAGCGTTCCAACCAGAACACCTGCATCACGCAGAAGCCGCTTGTTAAGGTCGGTGACGTGGTGAAGGCCGGCGACATCATGGGCGATGGCCCGTCGACCGAGCTGGGTGAACTGGGCCTCGGCCGTAACGTGCTCGTCGCGTTCATGCCCTGGAACGGCTACAACTTCGAAGATTCGATCCTGATCTCGGAACGCATCGTTTCGGAAGACGTCTTCACCTCCATCCACATCGAAGAATTCGAAGTGATGGCCCGCGATACCAAGCTGGGCCAGGAAGACATCACCCGCGACATTCCGAACGTCGGCGAAGAAGCCCTCAAGAACCTCGACGAAGCCGGTATCGTCTATATCGGTGCCGAAGTGAAGGCGGGCGACATTCTGGTCGGTAAGGTGACGCCGAAGGGCGAATCGCCGATGACGCCGGAAGAAAAGCTGCTGCGCGCCATCTTCGGTGAAAAGGCCTCGGACGTCCGCGATACCTCGCTGCGCGTTCCGCCGGGCGTCACCGGTACCGTTGTTGAAGTCCGCGTCTTCAACCGTCGCGGCGTCGATAAGGACGAGCGCGCGATGGCCATCGAGCGCGCGGAAATCGAACGTCTCGCCAAGGATCGCGACGACGAACGCGTCATCCTCGAGCGCTCGTTCCAGAGCCGCCTGAAGGAGCTGCTGATCGGCAAGATCGTCGCTTCGGGCCCCAAGGGCGTGAAGGCCGGCGCGCCGGTTGACGACGAGACCCTGTCGGGCCTCACCTTCGGTCAGTGGCGTCAGATCGCCGTTGCCGATGATGCGGTGATGGATAATCTCGAAGCTCTGAAGAAGCAGTTCGACGACTCGATCGATCGCCTGAACAAGCGTTTCGAGAACAAGGTCGAAAAGCTGCAGCGCGGCGACGAACTGCCCCCGGGCGTCATGAAGATGGTTAAGGTCTTCGTTGCCGTGAAGCGCAAGCTTCAACCGGGCGACAAGATGGCCGGTCGTCACGGCAACAAGGGTGTCGTGTCGCGCATCGTTCCGGTCGAAGACATGCCGTATCTGGAAGACGGCACCTCGGTCGATATCGTGCTGAACCCGCTGGGCGTGCCCTCGCGCATGAACGTCGGTCAGATTCTCGAGACCCACCTTGGTTGGGCTTCGGCGAACCTCGGCCGTCAGGTCAAGGCGATCCTCGACCAGTGCAAGAAGACCGGCGAAACCGACAAGCTGCACGACTACTTCAAGGACGTGTACGGCGAGAAGGACTATGCCGAGGACATCCAGCCGCTCTCGAAGGAAGAAACCTTCGAGCTGGCCGGTAACCTCTCGCGCGGTATTCCGTTCGCGACCCCCGTGTTCGACGGCGCACGTGACGAGGATATCGTCGGCATGCTCAGCCGTGCAGGCATCGATGGTTCGGGTCAGATGACCCTGTTCGATGGCCGCACCGGCGAGTCGTTCGATCGCAAGGTCACTGTCGGCTACATCTATATGCTGAAGCTGCATCACCTGGTCGACGACAAGATCCATGCCCGTTCGATCGGTCCGTACAGCCTCGTTACCCAGCAGCCGCTGGGTGGTAAGGCGCAGTTCGGTGGTCAGCGCTTCGGTGAAATGGAAGTCTGGGCGCTTGAAGCTTACGGTGCGGCTTACACGCTGCAGGAAATGCTCACGGTCAAGTCCGACGACGTGTCGGGCCGTACCAAGGTTTACGAAGCCATCGTCCGTGGCGATGACAACTTCGAAGCCGGCATTCCGGAAAGCTTCAACGTTCTCGTTAAGGAACTGCGGTCGCTGTGCCTGAACGTGGAGCTCAATCAGGGGGCGTAAGCCCCCACCTTTGAGTTTCCGCCGACAGACACCGCCCAATTAGCCGGTTATCCCGGCAGGAGAAGACCCATGAACGATTTGATGAACCTCTTCGGCCAAGTCACGAGCCCGCAGAGCTTCGACGAGATCCAGATTGCGATCGCAAGCCCGGAGCGCATCCGCTCCTGGTCGTTCGGCGAAGTGAAGAAGCCGGAGACCATCAACTACCGTACCTTCAAGCCGGAGCGCGACGGCCTGTTCTGCGCCCGCATCTTCGGCCCGATTAAGGACTACGAATGCTTGTGCGGTAAGTACAAGCGCATGAAGTATCGCGGCATCATCTGCGAAAAGTGCGGCGTCGAAGTGACCCTGTCGAAGGTCCGGCGCGAGCGCATGGGCCATATCGAGCTGGCCTCGCCGGTTGCCCACATCTGGTTCCTGAAGTCGCTGCCGAGCCGCATCGGCCTGCTGATGGACATGACTTTGAAAGATCTGGAAAAGATCCTCTATTTCGAAGCCTATGTCGTCATCGAGCCGGGCCTCACCCCGCTGAAGCTGCGTCAGCTGCTCAGCGAAGACGAATATATGCGCGCCCAGGACGAGTACGGCGAAGACAACTTCACCGCCAAGATCGGCGCTGAAGCCCTTCGCGACATGCTCGGCCAGATCGATCTGCCGGACGAGCTGGAGCGGATGCGCGTCGAGCTGCGCGAAACCGCCTCGGAAGCCCGCCGCAAGAAGCTGGTGAAGCGTCTGAAGCTGGTCGAAGCTTTCAACGAAAGCGGCGCCCGTCCGGAATGGATGATCCTGGAAGTCGTTCCGGTCATTCCGCCCGAACTGCGCCCGCTGGTTCCGCTGGACGGCGGCCGTTTCGCGACCTCGGATCTGAACGATCTCTATCGTCGCGTGATCAACCGCAACAACCGTCTGAAGCGCCTGATCGAACTGAAGGCCCCGGACATCATCGTCCGTAACGAAAAGCGCATGCTGCAGGAAGCTGTCGACGCGCTGTTCGACAACGGCCGCCGCGGCCGCGTCATCACCGGCGCCAACAAGCGTCCGCTGAAGTCGCTGTCCGACATGCTGAAGGGCAAGCAGGGTCGCTTCCGTCAGAACCTGCTCGGTAAGCGCGTCGACTATTCGGGCCGTTCGGTCATCGTCGTCGGTCCGGAGCTGAAGCTGCACCAGTGCGGCCTGCCCAAGAAGATGGCGCTCGAACTGTTCAAGCCGTTCATCTATGCCAAGCTGGAACTTTATGGTCTCGCCTCGACCATCAAGGCCGCCAAGCGCATGGTTGAAAAGGAACGTCCGGAAGTCTGGGATATCCTCGAAGAGGTTATCCGCGAACATCCGGTCATGCTGAACCGCGCCCCGACGCTGCATCGCCTGGGCATCCAGGCGTTCGAGCCGGTGCTGATCGAAGGCAAGGCCATCCAGCTGCATCCGCTGGTCTGCACCGCCTTCAACGCCGACTTCGACGGTGACCAGATGGCGGTCCACGTGCCGCTGTCGCTGGAAGCCCAGCTCGAAGCCCGCGTGCTGATGATGTCGACCAACAACATCCTCTCGCCCGCGAACGGCAAGCCGATCATCGTGCCGAGCCAGGACATCGTCCTTGGTCTCTATTACCTCTCGATGGAAAACTTCAATCTGCTGTCCGAAGTCGCGACTGTCGACGACGTGCCGGCGGATGAGCTGAACGACGCCCTGACCATCGGCAAGCTGATTGCCCGTGAAGGGGAAGGCGTTAAGGCTGTCTATCACACCAAGGCGATCGACAAGCTGGACGCCAAGCGCAAGTCGCTGACCTTCTTCCGTGTGCCGTTCTTTGGCAACCTCGGTGAAATCGAAGCCGGTCTGCAGTCCAAGGCCATCCATCTGCACACCCCGATCCGGGCGCGTTATCAGACCGTCAATTCCGACGACAAGCTGATCACGACCGACATCCGGGCCTCTGCCGGCCGCATGCTGCTGGCCGACATCCTGCCGAAGAACAAGCTGATCGGCTTTGATCTGATCAACCGCTTGCTCACCAAGAAGGATGTGCAGTCGGTCATCGACGTGGTCTATCGCCATTGCGGTCAGAAAGAGACCGTCATTTTCGCCGATCGCCTGATGGCCCTGGGCTTTGCCCACGCCTGCCGCGCCGGCATCTCGTTCGGCAAGGACGACATGATCATCCCGGCCGAAAAGGACGCGATGGTTGCAGAAGCTCAAGAGAAGATCAAAGAGTACGAACAGCAGTACCTCGATGGTCTGATCACCCAGGGTGAAAAGTACAATAAGGTCGTCGACGTCTGGTCGCAGTGCACCGAACAGGTCGCTGACGCGATGATGAAGACCATGCAGACCATCCACAGCTCGGGTACGCTTAACTCGGTCTACATGATGGCCCATTCGGGTGCTCGTGGTTCTGCTGCGCAGATTAAGCAGCTGGCCGGTATGCGCGGTCTGATGGCCAAGCCGTCGGGCGAGATCATCGAAACCCCGATCATCTCGAACTTCAAAGAAGGCCTGACCGTGCTGGAGTACTTCAACTCCACCCACGGTGCGCGTAAGGGTCTGGCCGATACTGCTCTGAAGACCGCGAACTCGGGGTACCTCACCCGTCGTCTGGTCGACGTGGCACAGGACTGCATCATCACTGAAGAGGATTGCGGTACCCAGCAGGGCATTACCGTCCGTGCGGTTGTTGAAGGCGGTGAAGTTATCGCCCCGCTCTCCGAACGTCTCCTCGGCCGTTGCGCGGTCGGCGACGTCAAGCATCCGACCACCGGTGCCTTGCTGATCAAGGGCGCGGAGATCATCGACGAAGACATGGTCGATATCATCGACAATGCCGGTATCGATCAGGTCTTCATCCGCTCGGTGCTGACCTGCGAATCGCGCGTCGGTGTCTGCGGCGCCTGCTACGGCCGCGATCTGGCCCGTGGGACCAAGGTCAACATGGGTGAAGCTGTCGGTGTCATCGCCGCTCAGTCGATCGGTGAGCCGGGTACCCAGCTGACCATGCGTACGTTCCACATCGGTGGTGCTGTCCAGCGTGGTGCCGAACAGTCGAACGTCGAAGCGGCGGTTGACGGTAAGGTCACCATCGTGAACCGCAACGTCGTGGTGAACAGCCAGGGCCAGCCGGTGATCATGAGCCGTAGCAGCGAACTGGTGCTGCATGACGAAGCCAACCGCGAAAAGGCCCGTCACCGCATTCCTTACGGCGCGAAGATCGTCTTCGACGAATCCAAGCCCGTGAAGAAGGGCCAGAAGCTGGCCGAATGGGATCCGTACACCCTGCCGATCATCACCGAACGTGATGGCGTCGCCCATTACGTCGACCTGATCGAAGGCGTGTCGGTCCGTGAAGTCATGGACGAAGCGACCGGTATCTCGAACCGCGTCGTCATCGACTGGCGCCAGCAGCCCCGTGGTAACGACCTGAAGCCGCGCATCACCCTGCGTGCTGCCGACGGCGAAGTGCTGAAGCTCTCGAACGGTCTTGAAGCCCGTTACTTCATGTCGGTCGACGCCATTCTCTCCATCGAGAATGGCCAGCCGGTGAAGGCAGGTGACGTCCTGGCCCGTATCCCGCGCGAAAGCTCGAAGACTCGCGACATCACCGGTGGTCTGCCGCGCGTCGCCGAACTCTTCGAAGCCCGTAAGCCCAAGGATTTCGCGATCATCAGCGAAGCCGACGGCCGCGTGGAATTCGGTCGCGACTACAAGACCAAGCGCCGCATCCTGGTCGTCCCGGTCGAGGAAGGTAAGGAAGCCGTCGAATACTTGATCCCGAAGGGCAAGCATATCTCGGTGCAGGAAGGCGACTTCGTGCAGCGCGGCGATCTGCTGATGGACGGTAATCCGGTTCCCCACGACATCCTGCGTGTCCTGGGTATCGAGGCGCTGGCCAACTACCTGATCAAGGAAATCCAGGACGTCTATCGTCTGCAGGGCGTGAAGATCAACGACAAGCACATCGAAGTGATCGTTCGCCAGATGCTGCAGAAGGTCGAGATCGACGAGCCGGGCGACAGCACCTTCCTGATCGGCGAACAGCCCTCGAAGCTGGAAGTTGAAGCCGAGAACCGCAAGCTGGATGCAGAAGGTCTGCGCCCGGCCCACGGTCACCCGGTTCTGCAGGGCATCACCAAGGCGTCGCTGCAGACCGACAGCTTCATCTCGGCGGCCTCGTTCCAGGAAACCACCCGCGTCCTCACCGAAGCGGCGGTTTCCGGCAAGCGGGATCGTCTGGAAGGCCTCAAGGAAAACGTCATCGTCGGCCGCCTCATCCCTGCCGGTACCGGCAGCGTGATGAACAGCATCCGCCGCGTTGCCGCCGACCGCGACAAGGCCGTGCTGGGCACCGAAGGCGATGCGACCGCAGGCGCTCTCTCGGATGAGCGCGAATCGGCTTAACGGCTGATTTGCTGTGACTGGATGCGGGCCGGGGGAGCGATCCTCCGGCCCGTTTTCTTTAGGGCTTGCGCCGATGCGGCAATAGCTTGCAGCGGCGCAAGCCTTCAAGCGTTGACAGGGTCGCCGGTTCAAACTAGTTAAGCGTAACTAATTTAGTGCCAATTCAGCTTAAGGGTCAGAAACAGATGGCAATCAAAGTCGCGGTCTTGGTCGGCAGCTTCCGCAAGGACAGCATCAATCAGCAGCTGGCAAAGGCGCTGGGTAAGCTGGGCGCAGGGAAGTTCGATTTCCAGATCCTGAAGATCGAAGAACTGCCGTTCTATAACCAGGATATCGACAGCGGCAACCCGCCTGCCGCCGCCGTGAAGTTCCGCCAGGACGTCGCTGCCGCCGATGCCGTGCTGATCGTCACGCCGGAATATAACCGCTCGGTGCCGGGCGTGCTGGCCAATGCCATCGAATGGGGCTCGCGTCCCTATGGTCAGGGCCCGATCCTGGGCAAGACCGGCGCGCTGATCGGCGCCTCCATCGGCAAGATCGGCACGGCGGTCGCCCAGGCCCATCTGCGCGGCGCCTTCGGCTTCCTGGACATGAAGGTCATGGGCCAACCGGAAGCCTATATCACCGTGACGCCGGGCCTGTTCGACGCGAACAATGATGTCACCGACGCGTCGGTGAAGGACTTCCTCTCGGGCTTCCTGGCGAAGTTCGAAGCCTGGGTCGCGAAGAACAAGTAAAATTGCCAGAGTTCAGGTAATGGAAGGGGCGGTTCCGGGGCCGCCCCTTTTTTTATGCTGGTGGGCTAGTGGATTGCGATCAGCGATTTCGGCCACCCGAGGAAACGCTCCCGCTCGATCCGCGCATGAGGGAACAAGATGCTCATCTGCCGGTAACTCAGCAGGCGGGCGTCATCGATAATCTGCGCTGCCTCCGTCGCTGACCGGGCTCGTCTCATATGCCCGAGGGCGGCCCGCTGCACCAGTTGCATCCGGGCGTTTCGCGGTAGCCAGTGGAAGAAAGGTGTCATGAAATGTGGCTCGACTGGGAAGGCCCAATCGGGTGTCTGAATGAAGTAGTGGGGGGCGAGCCGATGGACCTCGCCTGCGAAGGCTTGCATGCGGGCCCAGTCACCGACGTGCTCAATCACTGAATTGGAATGCACGAGATCGAAGCTGGCATCGGGATGGTCTATTAGATTGCAGGCATCCCCCTCGATCAGATGAAAGCGCGGGCGCGATGCGAGGGGGACCGAACCGGGCAGGTTGACGAGCGTGATTGAGAGATCAAGCCGCTCCAATGTGTCCGGGGGCAACAGGCTCCAATATCTTAGAGTGCCGCCGAGGTCGAGGATGCGGATTTGGCTTTTGTCCGCAGCGATTCTTTCCAGGATCTGCAGCAGCCGCAGCATTCGCTGAGCGCGGAACCGATAGCTTAGGGAATGGGGGTTGCTGAAATCTGTCAGCTGCAGCGCAAGTTTCTTCCCGAAACCCACGCTCAATGGCCTACTTGCAGTCCAGGACGATGACGTCGTAGACGGCATGCTCCAGCGGGTGTAAGGCGGGGGAGGAGGCGAACATCCAGCCGTTGAAGGCGGAAACCGGTTCCTGCTGCGGGCGATGGTCGATGATGCGCAGAAAGGCAGCCGATTCCGGGGTTTCTTCGGGCGGGCGCTTCTGGCAGGTATCGACGAAGATCTCAAGTGTCCCGAACCAAGCCTTATTGCCGACCGGGATCGTCAGGGTCGAGACTCGAGCCGTGATCTTATCGAGGGTTTGCAGAACGGCATTGGCCGCCTGCTGCTGTGCCATAGCTGGGGCTGCCATGAGGCAGAGACCGGCAATAGCGCCCAGGGCGTTAGGCAGGAGCCTCATTGCGGGGCAGGCGCGCCGGGATAGGCGCCACCGGGGGGCGGGGGAGGTGACTTGGCACCATCCTTGGGTTCGTTCGACGAGAACATGAAACGCCCCAGCAGCTGCATGAAATCGACGGCTGCCTGGGTGTAACGGATGTTGGAGCCGTCGGGCAGGATGTCGTCGTCATTGCCGGGGACGATATTCAGATAGCGTCCACCCAGCAGGCCTTCGGTCTGGATTTCCGCGCGGCTGTCGATCGGCAGCTTCACATTGTCCTGGATCGCGATTTCGACCGAGGCGAAGAAAGTCTTCGGATCCAGTACGACATCGGTGACGGCGCCAACCTTGATACCCGACACGCGCACATCGGTGCCGTTGGTCAGGCCGTCAACGCGGTCGAACCGGGCCTTCAGGATATAGCTGCCAGCACCGGCGCCATGGCCGGTCGTGGAGTAGGCGTACCAGCCAAAGCCGACGGCAATAGCCAGAACGAGGGCGCCAACGAGTGTCTCGACGATATGACGTTGCATGGTGCGTCGCTACCGGCGGCTCAGTTCGGCTGCCAGGGTTCGTAGTCGCCAGTCGCCTTGTCACGACGGCCGCCGGCCAGCTGGTGACCGGGCGGGCGATAGGCCAGCGTGGTGCCGGTCAGGTTCGGCTGATGCTGCTTCTGCCAGGGCTTCACGGCGATGGGGCCTGAAGCCGGAATGTCGTTGGTGGTCTTATGCAGCCAGCGGTGCCAATGGGCCGGAACCTTGGAAGCTTCCGGCGAACCGTTGTAGAGCACCCAGCGCTTGGCCCGGGAAACGTCCTCGATGCCCTTTTCACGGAAGTAGCGGTTGCCGAATTCGTCGCTACCGACCTGCTCGCCCTTGAGCCAAGTGAAAAGACGGGTGCCGAGGGACATGGGGGACTTGCTCGCTGCTGTCATAACAATACGGGTCGGGGCCAATATCGACCCACAACAGGGCTGGACTATGGCACCGGCCTATCGTCGCGTCTAGTGTCCTGCTGCTGGCGGAAGGGGCCTTCGGCGGCCATTTCCGTAATAATCCCAGCGATATGGGGACGCTCATGGGCAAGGAAATCGTCCACCGCCGCGCGAAACCCTTCGTTTGCAATCCAATGCATGGAGTAGGTAGGGCGCGGCAGATAGCCGCGTTGCAGCTTATGCTCCCCCTGGGCGCCCGCCTCGACACGGGTGAGGCCGCGCTCGATTGCGAAATCCAGGGCGCGGTAATAACACAGCTCGAAATGCAGGAAGGGGACATCGACGCTGGCGCCCCAGTTGCGGCCATAAAGCGTGTTGCTGCCCAGCAGATTGAGAGCGGCGGCTACCGGCTTGCCGCGATCCTCGGCCACGACCAGGACGACTTTGTCGCCCAGGCGCGCAGCCATGAGATCGAAGAACTTGCGGGTCAGATAGGCGCTGCCCCATTTGCGGTCGATGGTGGCGAGGTAAAATCGGTGAAACGCATCCCAATGCGCCGCCGTGATCTCGTCCCCCACCAGGGTTTTCAGGATAAGGCCGCTGTCGGCCACCGACTGGCGTTCCTTGCGGATGGCCTTGCGCTTGCGGCTTGAGAGATCGGCTAGGAAGCCCTCGAAGTCGTTATAGCCGCGATTGTGCCAATGGAACTGGAAGCCTAAACGCTCGGCAAAACCGGCGGCAGCGAAAGCGGGGCGATCCTCGTCCGTCACGAAGGTCGCATGGACGGATGAAACGCCCAGGCGCCGGGTGATATCCACCAAAGCGACGGCCAGGGCCTGCCGCATCTCGGGCGCTGCCTGGGGATGGGTCAGCAGTCGAGGACCGGGCACGGGGGTGAAGGGGATTGCGGACTGAAGCTTGGGATAATAGGCACCGCCCGCGCGCTCGAAGGCATCGGCCCAGCTATGGTCGAAGACATATTCGCCCCAGCTGTTGCCTTTCACATACAGCGGGACGGCCCCGACCAGTTGGCCATCGGCACTTTCGGCAATCAGATGGCGCGGCAACCAGCCGGAGCGTGGGGCAGCCGACCCGCTTTCTTCGAGCGCAGAGAGAAAGCCATGGCTCAGGAACGGATTGTCGGCACCCGCGATGCCGTCCCAATCGGCAGCGGAGATCGCGCCTAGACCTTCGATGGTGTGAAAGCGGGTGGCACGCAGCGGCTGCGGCGAAGCGGGCATGGGGGGCGGGGGCGGGATCAACACAAAACTAAGGTAGGGAGCGCGCGGCCAGAGGACAAGCACTTGTAACGGCAGCGTCATGGATGGGGAGTAGCGTCTGGCGCGAACTCCTCAACCTCCCGCTCCCGGAGCATCCGATGCGCATCGCCTTAACTGCCTGCCTGCTGGCCGCCGCCGCTTTCCCGGCCCTGGCCCAGAGTGTCACCGTTTTCGAAGCCGCCAATCCCGCCAGCCTCTCCATGGGCGACTATACGGCGCCGGGTCAGGGCGGAAAGCCGATGGCGCTCTCCATCGGAATCGGCAGCGGTGCCTGGCATGGGGCAGATGATGCACCCTTCCGCTTCTGGACCGTCGGCGACCGCGGCCCGAACATTGCCTGCTCGGATGCCGAGAAGACCCTGGGCGTGAAGCCGGAGGCGATCTGCGCCGCTGCCCCGAAGGGCCGTGTCTATCCGCTGCCCGCCTATACGCCGTCGATCTATGCCATCGATCTCGATCCGGCGACCAAGAGTTTCACGCTTGCCCAGACCATCCCGGTCAAGACCCGCGACGGCAAGCTGACCTCCGGCCTGCTCAATCCGCTGACCGTAGCCTCGACCGAAGATGCGCTCGACGGACAGGGCAAGCCGCTCACCCATGATCCGAACGGCATCGACATCGAAGGCATCGTCCGCCTCAAGGACGGCAGCTTCATCCTGGGCGATGAAAACGGCCCGTCGATGATCGAAGTCGCCGCCGATGGCCGCATTATGCGCCGCCATGTCCCGGCCGGGACCGAGAAGGACTATGCCGCTGCCGGTTACGACACTGTCGGCAGCCTGCCTGCGCTGCTGACCCGCCGCGCCACTAACCGCGGCATCGAATCGATGGCCCTGTCGCCCGATGGCGCCTTCGTCTATTTCATCATGCAGAACCCGCTGCAGAACCCGGATGCCAAGGCCTACAGCGGCGCTGTGAACAGCCGCCTCTATAAGCTGGATGCCGCCACCAAGAAGATCGTTGGCGAATATACCTACGCCATGGATCCGGTCGCGACGTATCCGGGTGAAAAGAGCCCGGCCAACAGCACCGTCCGTATCAGCGAACTCACCGCCATTGGCACCGACCGTCTGGTTGTGCTGGAACGGACCGAAGTGACGACCCGCCTCTATGAGGTCACCCTGACCGATGCAGCCAATATCTGGGGCAGCAAGTGGGATGACGCGGCGACGACGCCCAGCCTGGAGCTGACCTCCGCCGAAACCGGCGCGGTCCAGCTGCTGGCCAAGACCCTGCGCCTGGATACCTCCAAGGTGCCGGAAGCTCCGGTGAAGCTGGAAGGCGTTGCCCTGGCGGGTGACGGTCGACTGATGATCATCAACGACAATGATTTCGGTATCGATGGCGCCCGTACGCAAGTTCTGCTGATCGACGGCACCGGTATCCGCCGTTAAGAACTCAACGCGCTTGGAGACGTCTGCGTAGGCTTGTCTTACGCAGACTCTCTCTTTTGTTCGCCTGCCTACTGACATAATCTGGTTGCATGTCGGGGCTGGTAATACGCTTCATGGTTCTGCTTACCTTGGCGGGTTGGATCGTGCCCGCCGACGCGCGGGAACTTGTGACATTCGCCCGCTCCTCGAACGATGCCCGAAATCCGCGCCATGCCTATTCGCTGGGGCTTCTGAAGCTCGCGCTGGAAAAGGCGCAGGTCGAAGCGGACTTTGTGCAGGCTGATATGGTGCTGGAGCAGTCCCGCGCGGTCGAAGAACTGGCGATGGGGCGCGGCTTGCGCGTCATCTGGGTCGGCACCTCACCGGAGCGCGAACGGCAACTGCGTCCGATCCGGATCCCCCTGGACCGGGGGCTGCTGGGCCTGCGCCTGATGATGGTGCGGCCTGATAGCCTGCGACAGATCGCGGAACTGCCTTCGGCGCACTTCCTGCGCTCCTTCGTCATGGGGCAGGGCGTCGGATGGCCGGATGTGCAGATTTTGGAGTCAGCCGGTTTCAAGGTTGTCGAAACCTCCTACGACCAGCTATTTCCCATGCTGGAGCGCGGAAGGGTCGGGGCCTTACCGCGGGCAGCCTTTGAAATCCGCTCGGAGATCGATGCGCAGCAGCGCCTGGGTCGGCAGTTCGCCATCGATCCGCGTTTTGCGATCTCCTATCGCTTCTGCAGCTTCTTCTTCACGAACCGCGCAGATGAAGCCCTGGCGTCGGCCATTGAGCGAGGATTGGAGGCCGCCTATGACGACGGCAGCTTCATGGCCTATTTCGAGACGCACCCCTATACCGGGGGCATCGTGCAGGCGCTCCAGCTTGAAAAGCGGGAAATTCTGGCCATCGATAACCCGTTGCTGACGCCCGAGACACGGGCGTTGCCTCCTCGATACTGGTTATTTCCCTAAGATGCCTCCCCCGGCTATGCTCCTGCTGCCGCTTCCAAGGGATGAACCATGACCGCCATTGATCTTATTTTCGACGCCCGTATCCGTGACTTAGGGGATGGGTTCAACGTGCGCCGGGTGCTGCCGTTCGCCAAACGCCGCGCCGTCGGGCCGTTTGTCTTCCTGGATCATATCGGTCCCGTGCAGTTCGAACCGGGCAAGGGTATCGATGTGCGCCCGCATCCCCATATCGGCCTTGCGACCGTGACCTATCTCTTCGAAGGGGCGCAGGTCCATCGCGACAGCACAGGCGCGGTTCAGACCATCCGGCCAGGCGACGTCAATTGGATGACCGCCGGTAGCGGCGTCACCCATTCGGAACGCAGCCCGGAGGTCGAGCGGGCCGCCGGACATCCGCTTTATGGCATGCAGAGCTGGGTAGCGCTGCCCCAGGAGTTTGCGGAGGTCGCGCCGGACTTCCATCACCATCCGGCAGCCACTATTCCCGTTATCGAGAAGGGCGGTGCGCGCCTTTCGCTGATCGCTGGCAGTGCCTATGGCGCGACCTCACCGGTCAAGGTTTTCAGCGAGACCGTTTACCTGATCGGCGATCTGGCTGCTGGTGCGAGCGTCGATCTGCCGACTGCGGCTGAACTGGCAGTCTATATCGTTTCCGGCACCGCGACGGTCGATGGCACACCGCTGGTCGAGGGGCAGATGGCGGTTCTGACCGCTTCCGCGATTCTGGCGTCAGAAGCCGGTGCGAAGGTCGTGATCCTCGGCGGTGAGCCGCTGGACGGTCCGCGCACGATCTGGTGGAATTTTGTCGCCGCCAGCCCCGAGCGTATCGAACAGGCCAAGGCTGATTGGAAAGCCGGGAGTTTCGAGAAGGTCCCGGGCGAGACGGAATTCATTCCGCTGCCCGAGTAACCTTATCCCCGAGTAACCTTATCTATGCTGCCGGAACAGCCACGGCGATCCGGCGGCCGTTCGCCCCGGTCAGCATCTCGAACGGCATATCGTAGGTTTCGCTCAGCGCGCCGGCATCAATCTCCGCTACCGGACCGGAGAAGATGATCCGCCCGTTTTTCAGCAGGATCGCGCGGTCGGCATAGGTCAGCGCCAGATCGATGTCATGCAGGACGGCGATAACGATAGTGCCGCCCTTTGCCACCGCTTTCGCCTCCGCCAGCACCGCATGGGCATGGCGGGGGTCGAGAGCGGAGGTCGGCTCGTCCAGCAGCAGGGCGCTGCCATCCGTCTGACCGGCCAGTTGGGTCAGGGCGCGGGCAAGCTGCACCCGCTGCCGCTCGCCGCCGGAAAGTTCGGGATAAGCACGTTGCCAGAGCGAGTCGAGTGCCAGTCGGTGACGTAGATCTTCCCGGATATCCTGCGGCGGCTTGCCATCCCAGGGCAGCAGACCAAGCTCGATGACCTCATGCACCTGGAACGGGAAGATGAGCGAGACGGCCTGCTCCATGACCGCGCGTCGCCGGGCCAGCGTCTTGCTGGAAAGCCGGTACAGATCCTGACCGTGCCAGGAGATGCGGCCCTTATCGGGTGTGCGGTCGCCCGCGACAGCCGTCAGAAGGGTGGATTTCCCGGCACCGTTCGGACCCAGGATCGCCGTCAGCTCGCCCGAGCGGAACTCGGCATTGATGTCGACCAGCAGCGGTCGCCCGCCAACGGACAGCATCAGGTCGGTTACCGCGATCATGAGGGCTGTCTCCGGGTCAGAAGCCAGAGGAAGAAGGGCGCGCCGATGGCGCCGGTCATCAGGCCGACCGGCAGCTCCAGGGGAGCTGCGATATTGCGCCCGGCCAGATCGGCCGTCAGCAGTAGCAGCGCACCGCCCAGGGCCGACAACGGCAGCAGATGGCGGTGGCCGGGACCCAGCGTCATGCGGACGAGATGCGGCACGACGATGCCCACGAAGCCGATCATGCCGCAGAAAGCCGTCGCCGTTCCGACCATCAGGGCGGTAGCCAGGATGATGCGGTTCCGCATGCCGGAGATATCGACGCCCAAATGACGGGCGCCGGATTCCCCCAGCGCTATGGCGTCGAGCGCACGGGCCTGACGGATGATGACAAAGGAGCCGATGCTCAAGGCGCCGATCACAATGCCGATGCCGCTCCAGTCCGCCCGGCCGACATTGCCCATCGTCCAGAAGGTGAGGTCGCGCAACTGACGGTCATCGGCGATGAAGGTCAGGATGCCGATCACGACGCCGACCAGCGCATTGATGGCGATGCCGCCCAGCAACAGGCTCGCGGTACGGCCTTCGCCCCGACGCACGGCGCCGATGGCTTGGGTCAGGAAGGTTGCTGCCAAAGCCCCGAGGATCGCACCGAACGGGACAGCCCAGACGCCGAAGTACTGCATGTATTTGGCGCCGAGCACGATGGTGGCGATTGCCCCCAGCGCTGCACCCGAGGACACGCCGATCAGGCCAGGATCCGCCAGCGGATTGCGATAGAGCCCCTGCATCGCGGCTCCAGCGATACCCATGCCCGCCCCGACGAACAGGGCAGCCACGATG
Organism: Lacibacterium aquatile; assembly: GCF_042683105.1. NCBI lineage: Bacteria > Pseudomonadati > Pseudomonadota > Alphaproteobacteria > Rhodospirillales > Rhodospirillaceae > Lacibacterium > Lacibacterium aquatile. Next base: position 325,595 of record NZ_JBHUIP010000001.1, on the reverse strand, counting down.
CGTGGCAGGCGCAGGGTCAACACGACGAGATCATCGCGGGCTTCACCCGTGCCAAGCAGGGTGGCAATCACCCGTTCCAGGGGAACCTGGGTTGCGCCGATGGCGAGCGAGGCAAGTCCGACCAACAGGATCAGGACCACAAGAAAACCGGTGGCAAGCTGCCGCCGGTTCAATGTCAAAAGGCGGCTGGGCGCTTTCAGTTCGGCGACAGCCATGGACGATCCGGAAGGGCAGGAAGAGGCGTCCCGAAGGCGATGGCGAGATCATGAACCGCGTGCGCGGTCCTTGGGCCAAGTCCCAGGAGATACAGACTGTCCAGTACGGCGATCCGGCCGTTCTTGGCCGCCGCTGTGCCGCTTAGCTCGGGCAGCTTGGCAATACCGGCTGCACCGCCCAGGGCGTCGGCCACATGGCTGCCGGTCACGATGACGGCGGGATCGAAGCCAAGGACCGCCTCGGCCGAGACCGGCTTGTATCCCGTGATCGCGGAATTGACGTTCTCGCCCCCGGCCATGCGGATGATGGTGTCGGCAATCGTGTGCGTGCCCGCAGCCATCGGCGTGCCGCGTCCGGCGGACAGGATGAATAGCGCCTTGGTCTTCGGAGCGCCCTTCAGCATTTCCTTCAGGGCGCCGATATCCTGGGATACCTGGTCGCTGACGATCTTGCCCTTGTCGGCCACGCCCAATGCATCGGCAACGATCCTGATGTTGGCGGGAACCTGATCGATATCCAGTGCTTCCGGTATACGCACCAGCTTGATGCCCGATGCGGCGAGCTTTTGCAGGACATCCGGCGGCCCGGCTTCCGCGCCCGCCAGGATGATATCCGGCGTCAGCGACAGAACCCCTTCGGCCCCCAGCGTGCGGACGTAGCCAAGTTTCGGCACCGAATTGGCGGCATCCGGGAATGTCGAGGTCGAATCGGCAGCGATCAGTTTGTCGCCAGCGCCGAGGGCGTAGACCATCTCGGTCACGCCGCCACCCAGCGAAATCACGCGCTGGGCGAAAGCCGGAACCGCAAAAACGGTTCCGGCCAGGGCCAGCGCTGCAAGCTTGCCAAGACGCATCAGTTTGCGACCGTGGGGAGAGCGGTGACGAGGGCGCGCCAAGAGGTGTCTTCCGGCTTGCCCGGCTTACGGGCGCCGAACAGCATGGCGATGGTGCCACCCTTGGCGTCGAACAGTTCGAGCGAGGTGACATCGCCATCGCTGGTCGGCTTGCGGACGGCCCAGGCGCTGTCGATGCCGCCGGTCAGCAGGTGCAGATTGAAGTCCGGGTCCAGCACATTGTACCAGGGGCCCATCTCGACCAGCTTATGCACCGGGCCGGTGTGGATCTGGATCATGCCGTTATTGCCGACAAACACCATGATCGACTGACCGCTGTCGGCCGACTGCTGCAGGATGGTCTTGATCGAATCCAGGGCCACCGGACGGGCGCGCTCCAGACCGGCAAGACGCAGGGCCTGCACACGCTCGACGCCGAACTTCTTCAGCATGCCGAAGAATTCGTGGGTGTCCTTCATGCCATCCCAGGCAGCGCGGAAGCCGTCGACATCGATCTCGCTGTCGGGCTTGGCCGCAGCTGGGGCGGGCAGAGCACCGAAGACGGGCTCGCCAGCGTCAGCATCCTTGAAATTCTCGATCAGGGCCGCCCAGGCATCCAGATTGGTCGCGGGCTTTGCGTAGAGCTTGAACAGCGCGCCACCGGCACCATCGAAGAACTGCAAGCTGCGCTGCGGGCCACGCTCGGTTTCCTGCTCGACGGCAAAACCGAATTTCCAGGCCGAGGGGAACACACGCAGATCGATCTGCTCGCCCAGCACCAGGCCGACATGGGGACCGACTTCGACGCGCTCGAACGGGCCGGTCTTTTCATGCACGCAATGCTCGTTGCGCGTCAGGCACATCACCTCACCCAGGGTCGGGAAGGCAGAAAACAGCGCCGACCAATCGGTCTTGAGACGGGTCGTGTCCTGGCCGGGAAGCGGGGCTGCGATCAGGGCGGCTTCGGAAGCCCCCAGCTTGGTGGCAGCATCGCGGCGGCGCAGGTTCGGCTCGGCGGCCATCAGGGCCTGAAAGCGGACGGCCAACGGTTGGTCTGCGGCGTGATCGAGCGGTGTCATGGGTCTCTTCTCTCCTCATGGAGAAAGTCAGGCGGCGCGAGCCGTCTGACTTTCCTGTGCATATCGAGTATAGGCGGTCCGTCGCTCGCGACTAAGAACTATTCGCCTATCCTCCTATGTTTTGGTGGTTACCACTTCACCGTGGCGCTGACGGTGACCGAACGGCCGGCTTCCAGGAAGCGGTCCTTCACGGTCGAGCTGTCAGCAAGGCCGTTCACGTTGATGTAGTTATAGTATTTCTCGTCGAACAGATTGTTGACGGCAGCCGTCAGGGTCAGGAACTCGAACGGGTTATAGTAGGCCGCCAGATCGACGGTCGTGTAGGACTTGGCCTGGAAGCCCGGATCGGTGCCGCCGAAGAAGTTGGCAACGCCGTCGGCATGCTTCATGCCGCGCACGTGGGTGGCAGCAATCTGCGCGCCCCACAGCTCGTCAGCAGAATTATAGCTGAGGGCCGAGGTAAGGGTAACCGGCGCGACCGAGTCGAGGCGCGTATCGGTTTCCTTGTCGAAGCCCATCGCCCAGGCAGCGCCGCCCTGCAGCGCCCAGCTCGGCAGGAAGCGCCAGTCACCCTTGGCTTCGGCGCCGTAGATGACGACCTTGCTGAGGTTTTGCGACTGGAAGGTCTGCAGACCGCTACCGGCATCGATACCGACGAACTCCTGCGAGATGAAGTTCTTATAGCGGTTATAGAAGCTCGACACCTGGAAGCTGGAGCCGTTGTTGAACTTGCCACGGAAGCCGACTTCGACGCCGTCGCTGGTTTCCGGCTTGAGGTCGTTGTTCGGGATGACCATATAACCCATGGTCGGGTTGGTGAACGACAGGGCGGCATCGTCATAGGGCGGTGCGCGGAAGCCGTGGGCGTACTGACCGAACAGCGAGAACTGATCGGTGAGGTCGACAGTAGCGCCCAGCTTCGGCGAAACGGCCAGCTCGCTGACCGTCTTTGGATTGCTGGGCGGGTTCGACGCCTGGAATTCGGCGTCGATCTTCGGATTCATGTTGTAATAGTCGGCGCGGACGCCGGGAACAACCGTCACCGGACCGAACTTGCCTTCATACTGGAAGAAGCTGCCGACCTTCAGGGTCTCAGTATTCGGGAAGGTGCGGTTCGGATAAGCTTCGCCTGCCACGACATTGCTCACGACGCCGGTAGTGAGGTTCAGCGAGGTGGCGTCGCGCAGACGCTCGGTCTTCGTGAAGTCGGCGTTCACGCCATAGGTCAGAACCTGATTGAAGGCATCGAACTTGGTCTGGCCGAAAATTTCGCCGCCAATGATGTTCTGTTCCGACGAATTATGGGCGGTGCGCAGGAAGTTATCGGCGCCCTGGTCGCGCAGCTGGGTGCGATGCTCGGTGCGCTCGAAGTTGGTGTAATAGACCTTCCAATCCAGCTTATCGAGGAACAGCAGCTCGCCGGTGTGGGTATGGCCGAGCGACAGACGATAGCGCTTGGCCTTATCCTCGGATTGCGAGTCGAGCATGGTCAACGCCGGGGTCGGGGCGGTGATGTCCGAGCGCAGATCGGTATCGGTGTTGCGGGTGAAATATTCGCCCGTCAGCGCGATCCGGTCGGTGCCATTGTCCCAGACGCCTTTGCCCAGGAAGTTGTTGCCGCCGTAATCCTGCGGGTTGCGCGTGGCAAGGCCACGGCCGTTGTTGGCAGCACCGACGCCATTATAGTCCTTGCCCGGCGTGTTCAGCTCTTCGCCATCGCGGCGGGTATAGAGCGCCAGACCGGAGAAGTTGCCCGAGCGAGCGGCAAAGGTGCCGGTTTCGCTGAAGCTGCTGTCCATGCTGCTGTAGGCGGTCTTGAGCGAGGCGAAGATGTTCTTGTTCGGATCGGTAAGGTAGTCCTCGGGATCCTTCGTCACATAGGACACGACGCCGCCCAGGGCGTCCGAACCGTAAAGGGCCGAGGCCGGGCCGCGCAGGATTTCGACCTGCTTCAGCGAATCCAGATCGACGACATCGCGGCTGTAACCTGCCGAGGGCGAGGCCGAAGCGGGAGTTTCCGGAAGACGGGTGCCGTCAACCTGCATCAGGATACGGTTGTTGGTGATGCCGCGGATCGCAAAACCGCCTGCGCCCGAGCGCAGGGTCGAATTGGTGACGGTCACACCCGGCTCATAGCGGGGGAGATCCTGCAGGCGCTGAACGCCACGCTTCTCGATCTCGTCGCCATCGATGATGTCCACCACGCCGGTGGTTTCACCGACGGGCTTTGCTTCACGGTCGGCGGTGACGGTGATGGCGTCGAGTTGGGTCGGGACGGAAGCGGCTGGCTGCTGGGCAGTGGCGCCGCCGGCGATCAACGCGACGGAAGCGGTGGACAGCAGAAGCCCTCGAAGGGAAACAGTGGACATGGTGTTCTTTGCTCTTCTCAGCAGGAAAACCCCTTGCGGGGCACCAAGCGCTGGCTGGCAAATCCACCGTCGAGCGGGGAAGGCTGGCTGGCCGGTTCGAGTGGTCGACGATTATTTCGTCAAGATCAGCTTGCCATTTCGGGTCAAGCGCAGGCGGTAGGTCTCATCGTCGTGACTGATCAGGATCTCGCGGGACCCTTTCAGCAGTTCCTTGCTGCGCCAGACAGGCGCGTCGCTCCCAGCCGGTGAGGCGGGGAGGGGCGGTTGGTGTTCTGCAGGGTCGTTCATCATGATAATGAGAGTCGTTATCAATATCGGGTGCGAGGACCATACCGACGTTGCGATCCATTCGCAACCCTTTGCTTACAGGTTTGTCACTTAATCTATTTAAGCAGATAGACGACAGGGAAATGGACTGTATGACGAACGGCTCGACCATTGACCATATGTGGAACAAAAACGACGCCGCCGGCATAGACTTCGGCGGCCTGGTCCAACAATTGGAAGCCGCTGGATTTTAAAATTTTCGCCGATATTACTTTGCCATTCTCGTCAACATCCGCAGAGATCATGACGGTGCCCTGCTGATCCATCTTTTGGGCAAGTCGATGGTATCTCAGTACCGGCCTCACCAGATAATCCGCCTGGGTGATAACCGGCGGGCTTAGGGATGCTGCTGCTGAAGGGGGGGCAGATGCCGTCTTTGGAGCGGAGCTCTCTATCGGGGATGTTTGCGCCGAGACGCTCGAGGCGGCCGGGCTCGGTGCGGCGGATGTTCCCTGGGTGGTAACTGTTGGTGGCGTAGCTGTCGTCAAAGGCATTGCCTCGGGTTTAGCGACAGCGGCAGGCTGGGGGTGGGTAGCAGGCTTCGGGGCCGGCTTCGGCGGTGGCGGAGCTGCCTTTACTACCGGCTTCGGCGCAGGTGGTGGGGGCGGCAAGGGGGCCGGTTCCTCGACCACCGCAGCAGGGGGGGGTGGAGGCATGAGCGCGGCGAGATCCGGCGGCGGAGGAACATCCGGCAGGGGTATATCTACTTCTGTCGTCTCGGCTGGTTTGGGTAATGGTGCTGCGGGAGCCAGTGGCGGGGCTGGTGCGGTCATTGCAGGTGGGGCGGTCGGCTTCAACGCTACAGCGCGAGTAATCGGGGGATGGTTGGCGGGCATCGGGCCATCGATCGGCGGATGGTCTATCGGTAGCTGGACGATGGTGGCGCTGATGGCTGGCGCAGATTGCTCAAGGGGCAGGCCGATCCCTCCCAGACTCAGAAGGCCAGCAACCAGTACCACATGACCAAAGAGCGACCAGACGGCTGCCGGGCGCGTCCTGCTCATGCTCGACGTAACTGTCTGGAGCCGGTTCTCCGCAAGGGCCAACACGGGCAAGGCCGCAGGCAGAGTCGCCTCGGATGCGGTGTGGCGCAGAAGGGTCGTCAGGGAAGACATGGGCGCCAGTTTAATAAGCGCGCGGCGTTGTTGCAAATGGGAATGAGAATCGAAATCAGAATCAGTTTCGGCTGGTGCCTGTGCCACTTGATGAGATTACCCGCAGTTAACGCTGGTAATTCCGTGACGAATTTGGGCTCAGATGCCGTGTGAAAGGGGGATTCCGCAAATTCTACTTGAACGGAACGAAAGGAGCCCTCACTTTGTGTGACATCGATTTTACCTCTGGGTATAAACCGGATTTGCCGGTGTCCCGTGCGTGACGTTGATACTGAATTGAGACACCCGCCCCACCTAATACGACTCCTGGTGGCGGGAAATACCCAAGAGGGGAGGAAGTACGATGTCTGTTGGTACGGTTAAGTGGTTCAATGGAACCAAGGGTTATGGCTTCATCCAGCCGGAAGACGGCTCGGCCGATGTGTTCGTTCACATTTCCGCTGTGGAGCAGGCTGGCCTGCGTGGTCTGAACGAAGGCCAGAAGGTGAGCTACGAGCTTCAGCGCGATCCGCGTAAGGGCAAGACTTCCGCTGCCAACCTCCGGGCGCTCTAAGCGCCGGTTGCAGGTAGGTCAAGCGGC
>NZ_JBHUIP010000001.1:0-319043 GCF_042683105.1 Lacibacterium aquatile | reverse complement strand
GCCCGCCGCTTTTTTTGTTTAAGAAAGGGGATATCGGAACACGAATGGCAAAAGAAGAATTCATCGAATTCGACGGCATCGTTGCAGAAGCGCTGCCTGATGGTCGTTTCAAGGTTGAACTTGAAAATGGCCATGAAATCATCGCTTACACGGCCGGTCGTATGCGTAAAAGCCGCATCCGTACGTTGGCAGGTGACCGCGTGACTGTGGAAATGACTCCCTACGATCTGACGAAGGGTCGCATTACCTATCGTCATAAGGACGAACGCCCAGGCAGCGTTCCTCCGGCCGGTGCACCCTCTCGCCCCGGTGGTCCTCGGCGCCGTTAAGGCAGAGCAGATTATGATGCAGGCGGGGGAGGAGGGTGTTTACTCTGCCCCCGCATCCGGCTAAATAATCCGCGCCGGACAGGTGGCCGAGTGGTTTAAGGCAGCGGTCTTGAAAACCGCCGATGGGCAACCATCCGTGGGTTCGAATCCCACCCTGTCCGCCAAATATTTAGTTGTCCGACCTTGAGACATAGGTAACGGAACGTACCTAAGACATGGCTGACAACCCTGGCCCGAAGGGGTTTTCGAAGGGTTGCAGATTTTTCTGTTCCGGATCGATGCAGCCGAAATATCTGCCCGGAAATCGCGATCGCCGCGTGACGCCGCGCCTGCACAGCTTCTTCGTTCGTGGTGGCAGCTTTGGGCGCCTAAGTATAAGCCAGCATCGCGCTGTCCCAGTAGGTTGGCTTGCCCATCGTTTCGACCAGATGATCGACGAAGGCCCGGACCTTCGGCGCGAGGTGGCGGGCTGGGGGATAGACGATATGCAGGGAGTGGTCGCGGGAAGCGAATTCATCGAGCAAGGGGACGAGGGCGCCTGATCTAAGCTCTTCGTCAGCGATGAAGGCCGGAAGTTGGGCGAGACCAAAGCCACTGCACGCCATATCGCGCAGCACATCGAGATCGTCGGACTGGAAGCTGCCCGTCGTCCCAACATTGGCGGTGGCGCCACCGATAGAGAGCTCCCAGGGTACGCGGGTGCCGCCAAGCGTCCGGTAGAGACATTCGTGTCGGTCGAGGTCGGAGGGGACACGCGGGATACCGCGTCGCGTGAGATATTCTGGGCTACCGAGCACGCAGATGCGCAAGGGAGCAAGACGTCGCGCGATTAGGGTCGATTCAGTCAGGCGGTCGGCGCGGATCGCGACATCGAAGGCATTCTCGCTCGTCATGGCCGGGCGGGCATGGAACTGCACGTCGAGAGCCACTTTGGGGAAGCGGGCGAGGAATGCCGGGAGCACAGCCGACACATGGCGTTGTCCGAAATGCACGGGCGCCATCAGGCGCAAGGTGCCGCGAGGCTCGTCACCCATCTCCCCAACTGAGCGTTCGGCCTCATCCAGGGCGGCAAGGATCGTGCGGGCCCGGTGGCAAAACGCGGCGCCGACTTCCGTCAACGCGATCCGGCGCGTAGTTCGGCTGAACAGGCTGGTGCCGAGCCGTTCCTCGAACTGGCTGATGCGGCGGCTGACAGCCGAGGCAGAGAGCCCCAGATGTTCGCCTGCAGCCGTCAGGCTGCCGCTATCCACCACCTCGATAAAGACGACGAGGTCATCGAAACGATCCATTACGGCTGACCCTCGCGGTTGGATTTGTGCGTTTGACGCAACAATACTGTACCCAATACCCTGTTTTTCGCAATCGAGCCCTGAGCCATGCTGTTGTCAACGGAACACTGCAATTCGGGGTCTGGCGATGCGCTTGCCACGGCAATTAAGGGAGATACGGGAAAGGGTGGCGGCGACGCTGCCTCCTGAACAGCTCCAGACCTTGCAGCGGATGATTGCCGACCTCAAGGAACGTGGGGTCGAACATAGCGCCTTGCGACCAGGAATGCCGGTACCGCGCTTTGCGCTGCCGAACGCGCTGGGCAAGATGATCGATATCTCGGAAGCCCTGGCGCAGGGGCCGCTGGTTTTAAGCTTCTATCGCGGCGGCTGGTGTCCCTATTGCTCGGCCGAACTACGGGCGCTGCAACTGGCGCTTCCCGATCTGAAAGCGCTGGGCGCGTCCTTGATCGCGATCTCGCCGGATCTGCCGGACCATAGCCTCAGCACGGCGGAAAAACATGCGCTCGACTTCGACATTCTGAGCGATGCCGGGAATATGGTGGCGCGTCGGTTCGGCCTGGTTTCCGGCGTGCCGGACGAGGTGCGCCTTATGTACCTCGGCAAGGGGCTCGATCTCGGAGCCAGGGCCGGGACCACAGCCTGGGAGCTGCCGATACCGGCAACCTACCTTGTTGGCAGGAACGGCATCGTCCGTCTGGCCTTCGTTGATGCCGACTATACCCAGCGTCTGGATCCTTTAGTGATCATCGAGGCGCTGCGACAGGATGCTGCCGCCTAGAAAAGGGCGCAGTGCTCGCGGTTTTTAGACCGCTTTACCCACATCACTGAATATTTGGAGATCAGCATGAGCAATAGCCTTGCGACGACCTTGACGCTCGCCTCGACTTTGGCTGCCGCCCTTACCCTGGCCGCCGTTCCGTCGAACGCCCAGACCAACATGGAGAAGTGCTACGGCATCTCCAAAGCCGGAGAAAATGGCTGCGCCAACGCTGCAGGCCTGCATTCTTGCGCTGGTGAATCCAAGGTCAATTTCGACGGGAACGATTGGAAGCTTGTCCCCGCAGGCACCTGCGCCAAGATGGACGGCATGCTGATGCCGTTCCAGGGCGTCAATAAGAAGAAGGCCTAAGGCCCATGGCGCGGTCCGATGTCTCGACCCTAAACGGGCCGCGCCCTTTTAGCGTCTCGCAGCCTCCCTGGCCAATTCCAGCGCGGGCCGGGATCGGTCTGCGTGAGCCCCATATGGCAGATTTTCTCGCCCAGAAATGTCCCGCCGCCTGGGTCGAGGTTCATAGCGAGAATTATCTGGCTCCTGGCGGTCCGCGCATCGAGCGTCTTGAACGGGTCCGGGAAAGAGTGCCGGTCAGTTGCCACGGCGTCGGACTGTCCCTAGGCAGTGCCGATGGCCTCGACCCTGAACATCTTCTCCGTCTAAGGGCGCTGTTCGATCGGCTGGAGCCTGCCTTGATCTCCGATCACCTGTCCTGGTCGGTCGCGGGTGGCGTCTATCTCAACGATCTGTTGCCGCTCCCCTATACGGCTGAGAGTCTGAAGGTGGTCGCAAGCAATATCGACCATGCGCAGGATGCTTTTGGGCGGCCCTTGCTGGTCGAAAACCCCTCCGCCTATGTCGAACTGCCGGGGGCGGAGATGACCGAGGCCGAGTTCCTGGCGGAACTCGTTCAGCGTACGGGCTGCGAACTGCTTCTCGACCTCAACAATATTCATGTCTCCGCCTTCAACCTCGGGCGCCCGGTCGATGATTTTCTACGCGGACTGCCGTTTCATGCCGTCAGCGAAATCCATCTCGCCGGGCATGCGACGGTCGAGTTTGAGGGCGAGACGGTGCTGCTGGACGACCATGGCTCGGCCGTGCCGCCCGCTGTCTGGGAACTCTATGAACGGTTGATCGCCGCCATGGGCCCACGTCCGACGCTGATCGAATGGGACACGAAGCTCCCCCGCATCGACGTGCTGCTCCAGCAGGCGGCCTACGCCGACATAGTCTTGCAGGTGCGGCATGCTTACTGAGTTTCAGAATGCCCTCGGCGCCTGGGTGTTGGATGGATCGCCTCTACCGCCGGAACTTGATGGGCTGCGGCGCCTGGCGCTCTATCGCAACAATGTTCAGGGATCCTTGACCGCGGTCTTGGCGGCTGCCTATCCGACGGTTGAGCAGGTGGTGGGCCCTGAGTTTTTCGCCATGGTCGCGCGCCGTTTTCTGGGGGCATATCCCCCGCTAAGGCCCGAGCTTTGGGCGTGGGGCGGGGAGTTTTCTGCCTTCCTGGCGGTGTTTCCGCCCGCGCGGGCCTTATCCTATCTACCGGACCTCGCCCGCCTCGAATGGGCGATGATGGAGGCTTATTTCGCTGGCGAGGCCGAGGCTCTGAAACCGGAACGCCTGCGGTCGGTGACGACCCACGCCATGGGGCTCAGTTTCTCCCGCCATCCGTCGGCCCGGATCATCCGCTCGCGTTTCGCCATCCACAGCATCTGGAAGGCCCATGTCCCTGGCGGTGATCCGTCAGCGGTCAGCATCACCATGCCGGAGTCTGTGCTGATCCTGCGCCAGGACGGCGTTGTGATGAGTCGGCTTCTGAGCGACTGGCAGGCGAGTTTTGCCGAAACGCTGCTGGACGGTTTGACCTTCGGCGCCGCCTTGATTGCCGTTCCCGACCATGTCTCGCCAGCCGATATCCCCGTTGAACTGGCCCGGCTGATCGCCGATGGCGTCTTCACCGGCTATGCGGCGGATATGCCTTCAACCCTGTCTGCCTGGATACAGCCATGATCACTCCCGCCTTTGCCATCGACCGCTATCGCGATCTTTGCCGTCTCGCACAGACCTGGGTGACACCGCTGGTGGACCTCTGGATCCGCTTTGCCGTCGGGCTCATCTTCTGGCGCTCCGGTCTGCAGAAAATCTCCGACTGGCCAGCGACCCTGCAGCTTTTCCACTATGAATATCAGGTTCCGCTGCTACCCCCCGGCCTCGCCGCCGTGATGGCTGCCGCCACGGAACTGGGGGCGCCGGTTCTGCTGTTCATCGGGCTGGCAAGCCGGCTCGCCGCCCTGCCGTTGCTCTGCATGACGCTCGTCATCCAGTTCGTCCTGGGTGCGGCGAACCCGGCCTTTAATAACAGCGACCATTTCTTCTGGATGATCCTGCTGGCCGTGATCATCACGCGCGGGCCGGGGCGCCTTTCGCTCGATCATCTCATCGCAACCCGCCTGGAAAGGATGTCCCGATGAAAAAGGTGCTTTTTGCCGATGCCAGCCTGGCCCGGCTCGGTAGCCTGTTGTCCATCGGTTTACTGGCGGCCCTGCTGATCGGAGCCTGGGTCGGTGTGCGGGCGCTTCAAGGTGTCCGCGAGGTGGATGAGCGCTGGGCCGCTTATGACCTGGGCGCCGCCACGAAGGCCGACGTCCTCTCCGAATTGCGCAGCGCGCTTGGCTTCGGCGGGGTCATCCATGCCTATAAGGATTATGTCATCGACGGCCAGGAGGCCCAGTTGGAACGGGCGCGCAAGTCCCTGCGCTCAGCCTCGGCCAATCTCGACATCTATGGTTCCGTCGGCCCCTTGAGCGACCCGGAAGCGGAAGCCGTCAAAACCTTGTCCCTGACGCTCGCGGGCCTCGGCCAGGGTTTGCAGATGGCGCAGGCGGCCAAGAAAGATGCGGCCTCTGGCGATACCAACAAGATGATGGCCCAAGCTGCTGCCCTGGATGTAGAGCCAGCGGTGCAGGCTATGCGCACCCTCAATGCCCAATTGACCCGCGAGCGCGCCCGCCTGACCGAGGCCAACCGTGCCGGTATTCTGGAGTTGCACGGAACCCTGCTGGTGGGCGGGGCGATCGCCGGTGGCACCACCGTGGTCGTGGCCCTGCTTTTTCTGGCTTTCACGCTCTTGCGGGTTGTGCGTCCGCTCCAGGGACTGGCCGGTGCCATGAACGGTCTGGCCGACGGGGATCTCGACACCTCCATTCCTCACGAGGGACGCAATGACGAGATTGGGCGGATGGCCGCCACCGTCAGGATCTTCCGCAACGGGCTCCAGCAACTCGGCGCTGCGCGGACTGCCGAACAGGCGGAGATCGAAAAGGAAAGCGCCCGCCGGGCAGCCCTGGACGAGAAGATCCAGACCTTCGAGACCGAGATCGCATCGCTGACCGGCGTGCTGGCCGATGCCAGCGGTGCCTTGCGCTCTGCAGCAGCCGCCACCGCCGATGTGTCGCGCCAGACCGGATCCAACGTGATCACCGTTTCGACCGGCACCGCGAAGACCGAGGATAACATCACGGCCATCGTGCAGGCAGCTCAGGACCTCTCCCGCCTGATCGGCGATATCGCCGCCAACGTCCATACCTGGACCGGCCGGGCAGCCAAAGCTGTGGAGGAAGCTGGCCGCACCAGCGAAACTGTGGCCGCACTCTCCGCCTCCGTCCGCGATATCGGCGAAGTCGTGAAATTGATCAACGCCATCGCGGGGCAAACCAACCTTCTGGCCCTGAATGCCACCATCGAAGCGGCCCGGGCAGGGGATGCAGGCAAGGGCTTTGCCGTTGTCGCCTCCGAAGTGAAGAACCTTGCCAGCCAGACCGCCAAGGCGACCGAAGATATCACCCGCCAGATCGAGGCTGTGCAAAGCGCAACCGGCAGCGCGGTGGCGGCTATCGGCGAGATCTCCAAGACCGTCACCGGTGTCTCAACCATGGCCGAGATGGTCGGCCAGTCGGTGCGCGATCAGGAAGAAGCAACCCGCGTCATCCTGGGCCGCATCGACGAAACCGCCGGGGTGGCCGCCGAAACCAGCGTGTCGATGCAGGCACTGGAGACAGTTGCCAAGACTTCCAGTTCGACCGCCGAAAGTGTGCTGAAGACCTCGGAGAATCTGGGGCAGGGCATGCAGAGGCTGCAGCAGGTCGTCCATGACTTCTCGACCTATCTTTCCGTCGGTGCCGCCTGACGGTTTGGTCTGTGCCGTGGCCGTGCGAACAGCTAGGCTTCCGGCATTCGACAAGAGGGCAGGCGCATGGCTGACGGCGGACAGATGGACATGATGGCATCGGCCTCCATGGCCGGAGAAATGCTTTGGGGCGCTCTCAACGACGGCTTTTATCTGGGCTTGTTGGGGACCCGGGAAATCTCCGGTTTCTTTGCTGACTGGAATGCGCGGCTTGTCGCTGAAGGCAGCAGCTGGTTCGCCGTTGCGGGCCTCGCCTTAGGCATCGTGATGATCGCCGGGCTGGTCGGAGGGGCTGCTTTTAAAGCCGGGCAGGCGGCGGTGCAGCGGCGGGAGTCCCGGCGTGCCGATGCCATCGGCCAACTCAACCGGGCCTTTCTACGGCTGCTCTATGGCCTCCTGGCCGTGGCCGCCTTTGTGGGCGTAGCCCGCCTGCTGACGCGGCTGGCCTTTCCGGAAGGATCGCTTGCCCTTCATTCGACCCACACCATCGTCGACGCGGCGGTGATTGCCTGGCTCTATGCCGGGCTGGGGCAGTTGCTGTTCGCGCCCTCGAAACCCGATGCCCGTCTGATCGTCATCGCACGGCCGGGCTGGCATGCAGGTTGGCTTTTTGCCTATGGCGCCATAGGCGGCGTAGTGGGGCAGACGGTTCGTCTCGCCGACCGCACGGGTATGAGCAATATCGGCATCGAGGGCTGGTTCCTGGTCGGTGCCACGCTGCTCACCGTCGTGAAACTCTACTGGTTCATTGCCGGGGCTGGGGACATAAGACGTGCCTTTGCAGGGGAAGCGCCGGGTCTCGTGCGCCGCGCAGCTGCGGCAGCCCTTCCGGTCTTCTACGCGGTCTCCGCGGTCCTGATCTGGGCAGCGGGCTTTCTTGCCGCCAGTAAGCCCGAAAGCGCCGCCTGGAATTTCGCCGCCGGGACCACGCAGGTGATCCTATTGCTGCTGCCGGTCCTCGCTATCGGGATCCACGCGGCGCTTTCAGCCCTGATCCGGCGTTCCGAAACCGCCGAACCACCCATCTCGCCCGTGGGTGGGGCGGTCTTGCACGCGTTGCAGACCGGCCTGACCGGTGGGATCTGGCTGCTGGGCGTCCATCTGATCTTCGAGCTGTGGAAGCCCATCATGTCGGGTGGTGCGGCAGGTGAAGCGCTGATGGGGATCGTCGCGACCGAGCGGGTGATGCTCGCAGTCGTGCTCTGCTGGACGGTCTGGAGCTTCCTGAAGCACTGTTTTGCAGCGCTCGCCCCCGAGGTGAAACCGCAGGTGCCGGGGGACGAGGAGACATTGGGCGCCACCCCCACCAGCCGCCTTTCGACCTTCCTGCCGCTGGTGCGCAACGTTGTCTTCGGGGCGGCCGTGGTGGTAACGGCGCTGGTCGTGCTGTCGTCGGTGGGCATCGATATTGGCCCGTTCCTGGCCGGCTTCGGTATCCTGGGTCTGGCGGTTTCATTCGGCTCCCAGACTTTGATCAAGGATATCGTGTCCGGTATCTTCTTCATCGCCGACGATGCTTTTCGCCTGGGCGAATATATCGACACCGGGCGCCTCAAGGGTACGGTCGAGAAGATTACGCTGCGCTCGGTCCAGTTGCGCCATCAGAACGGCCCGCTGCACACCATCCCCTTCGGCCAAATCCAGTCGGTCACCAACTACAGCCGCGACTGGAGCACCATCAAATTCGAGCTGCGCCTCGACCGAGAGACCGATCCGGAACAACTACGCAAGGTGGTTAAGAAGGTCGGCCTTGCCCTTATGGAGCACGAAGAGGCGGGCAAGGAGATCATCCTGCCACTCAAGCTGCAGGGCATTCAGGACGTCACCGAGAACTCTTTGGTGGTGCGCCTGAAATATACCGCCAAGCCAGGCAATCCGACCCTAATTCAGCGCGAGGCGATGAAGCTGTTGCTCGCCGCCTTTAAGGAGAATGGTATCATTCTGGCGTCCAATGCGGTGACGGTGCGCGGTGGTGATATCCATGCGAGCGGTGCCGCGACAACTCGGCTTCCAAACCCGACGTCGACATAAGGCTTTTCAGCCCATTGTGCAGTAGGGCTATGACATAAAGCCGTTTCTGCACATATCGATAATTATGGTGCCGAGCGCCCAAAGAAATCAGGTGGTCTGGGAGCAGATCGGCAGCTGACATCATTAGAGAGGGCGCCCGAGTTCTGGGCTAGGCTGCTCACATACTGCGGTTGGACCTCCACATCGGCTAGCAGATGCAGCATCCGCAATTGCTTCTCCTGGGCCAGCGGATGCAGGCTATTTTTCCGCCATTTCCATTACGACCCCTGGCCCCGGACGAGTTCGCTGGAACGCAATGACTTCATCATCCGGAAACTTCTGGGCGAGCACCTCCCACATCGCATCAGCATGCCCTAGTCGCTGAACTTCATAGGCTTCGGCATAGCCTGAAACGAACTGTCCCGGGTGAAAGACGCCAAGAGCCTCCTGCTTGCCCTTCAATATGAATTCGCCTACCGGCCGCAGCAGCGCTTGGGGGCATTGGGCTGCCGTGGCCTGCGATATTAAGATCCGGGTACCGATGTATTTGTTCAGCCCTTCTAGCCGTGCGGCCGTGTTCACAGCATCGCCAAGCGCAGAATATTTCAGGCGTGCCTTTGATCCGAAGTTTCCAAGAATCGCTTGCCCGCTGTGGATGCCGATGCGGGTACGCCCGAAATTCAACCCTTCGGCTTGGCGGGACTTTCGGAAATCCTCGGCGTAGGTATCCAGGGCAAGGGCGCAGGATAAGGCCCGCTGAGCGTGGTCTGATTGCACGGCCGGTGCGCCAAAAAAAGCGACGATGGCATCCCCGATGAATTCATTCACCAAGCCGCCATGTTCCATAATGATGGTGCAAGCCCCATCGAGATAGGCATTGAGCGTCTGTGCTAAAACCTCCGGCTCCAAAGACTCGCTCAAGGTCGTGAAGCCTTCGATGTCGGTGAAGAGAAAACTCATCTCCCGGCGCTCACCGCCTAATATTGGCATTGTACCGCTGGCGGCCATGCCATCGACCAGGGCGGGGGAGAGATAAAGACCGAACATGCGCCGCATGAGCCGGCGGTCACGGTCCGTCACTGCGACTCGGAAGCCGAATGCGGCGACCCCTGCCAGGATCGCGGCGGCAAGCCCTTCGAGAATCGGCAGCGCCCAACCCGAGGCAAAAAAAGCTATGGCGATGACAATCCAGCCCGCCATCAAACCTAATCCCGCTATGACTCCGGGGACGACCGAGAGACGGTGAATGACAAATGTCACGAGCAGCGTCAGCACAAACACTCCGGCGCCGGCGGCCCAGGCTGGTACCGGCTGCAGGCGTAGCTTGCTGAGGGCGTTGTCCAGGATTGCGGCGTGAATGAAGACACCGGGGATCGTGTCGCGGCGGAGACCCAGAGTATAAGAGGACTTCTTCTCCCCGGGCACGCAGCGGGCCGCAACCGTCGGGGGTTCGGCGATCCGCTGGGCCGAGGTAAGCTTTCTGTCTTCGACATCCAAAACCGCGCCTATCAGCACGACGCGATCCTTGAAATGCGTTTGGAAAAATGTCGGATCGCTGCAGGCATGCAGATCGGCGAGGCTATAGATCGGTAGGGGGCGTCCGTCGCGGAAATCGATCAGATCACCGGGTATCACTTCGCTACCGCTGCGACGTGCCAGTTCTGAGGCGAAGGGGTCCTCCAGACCTCCTTGCGGGGTCCGAAAGGGGGCGGGAGCCCGCCGGATAACGTCATCGATATCCGCAGGAAGGTTTGTGGCTCGAATGGCGCCCTGTCCGACGGCGAAGCGCTGGCTGACATGGGGCAGGATCGGCTCGGCCTGATGCTGCACCTTGCCAAGGACGAGGCGCCCTTCGCGCGCGCCCCGGCGCAAAGCCAGCAGAAAGGGACGCTCGTAGCCGGGAGCTATCGGTTCGATCGTCGTGGAGAAGATGGCATCGATGCCGACGGCCTTGGGCTTGGCATCCAGCAACCGCTCCATGACCACTGCAAACTGCGGCGTCCAGAGGCTTTGCGGCAGAGTATCAAAAGGGGGTGTGCGATAGGTTTCTTCGTCGATCGCAACAATGGCGACCGGCTCCGCCGGGCGAGGTGGCGATAAGAACACCGCCTTTCGCAGGGCAAAGAGCAGATCGATCCCCATGCCGTTCAACCGTCCGGAATCGGGTAACAGAAACGCTGCCGAAGCCAAACTGGCGATCAGGACGAGGACACCAAGATCTCGGATACGAGGCCTCATCTACCAGACGATCAGCCGTCCGACCGGGGCAGCCCCGTCTCTAGCGTCATTTGCGATCCGGATCACCAGAGAATGGCCAGGGCCGTCGATACGATACAATGAGCCAGGGGGCAGCGCGGCTCCCGCCTTTGCCATATCGATCGCGCCTAACTTGCCTTTTGCGCTGGGAATGCCGACGACGATCGGCGCGCCAGCACTATCGAGGCGCGTCAGTTTGAAGGAAGAACCAGGCGAAGCAACAAGAATGGGGCTCGTGCCATGGAGCGTCCGCTGAGACTCTGGTAAGCCTGCTGCCGCAGGCTTGGGCGGACGGCGGAAGGCAACGACACCGCTTTGACCTGTTTCTGCCGCGCTCAGGGCTAAGGTGCCGCCATCACAGTCTGTCTGACTGGGGGTGACGGTGCCGCCCTGCACCTTGCTTGCCTCGGTCCCGATAATAACGGTGCCGCCGGTGATGATCTCCTCCCGACAGGATTTGAGATAGCCAAGGCTGAGGCTAGCTCCCTTGCTCAAGGTCAGTCGGGTTCCGGCAGGGAGCAGTTCCATGGGCTGAACGCCTACTTTCGGGTCGCTGACCTCGTTCACGATCGCGCTCGGCTGAGCGGCCTCAGTCGCGAGGCTGCATGTTGCGAAGAGCAGGGTCAGCAGACAGGTTTTTTTCATTCTTCCCTCGTGCCTTTTCAATGAACGGAGATCCCGCCGTCGCCGACCAAAGCATAGGAAGCCCAGAAGAGCGGGTGTGCATAGCTGAAGATGGTCTTGTTATTCTCGACCGCCCCCGGGCCATCAATCAGCGCAATCTGTGCCTGCTGCAGCGCCTGGGCACGATCAAGCGACGGGTTTTCGGCTTGGCGACGGAAAACCTCGGTGGTGAGGGTGCGGGCAGAGGTGGTTTCCACCGGCCAATGGGTGACGAGTAACGCTCGGCTTCCCGCATAGAAGAAAGCACGCCCAAGGCCGCTGACCGCCTCGGCTCCCGCACCATTACCCGATGCGGTATTGCAGGCGGAGAGCACGACCCAGTCGGCGTCCAGTTTCAGGTTCAACACTTGGCTGACCGTCAGCAGCCCGTCATCGTCGGGCGTGGGAGAGAGGGCCAACGCCGGCTCGGCCAGTCCGTCAAGATCACCCGGCACCAGTCCGTGGGTTGCGAACATCACCACCTTACGGTCATTCAGCGGCATTCGTGCCAAGGTCGCTCGAGAGGCCGATGCTTGCAGAAACACATCGCGCTCGGGGTCGGCGCGCAGACTCAAGGCAACGTTGCGCAACTCGTCCGCGGTATCGGGCAGGGGCGGTAGCATGCCGCCGTCACCAGGGGCAGCACGCCGCACCAGGCCCCGGCTTTTCATTGGCGGCGCAGTCACCGCCCCCCCGAAGATAGGGTCGCCAAAACCGAGGAAACTTCGACGGTTTGCTTGGCCCAGAGGCAATTTGCGTAACGCTATTAATGCGGCCGCAGAGGGGATATGGCTGACCGAATAGGAGCGGATCAGCCACGGGATAGATCGATATCCTGCAAAGGCTGGCTTTGCCTTGGTATCAAGCCCCAGCGCCTTATCCGTCACCAATAACCCAAAGGGTAGTTGAGCCAACTCGCGGTGGGGGGCAACCGTCAAGCTGGTGGCTCCCTGGAGCAGGGGGGTCAAGGGACTAAGCAGAGCGCTGTAGAGGCGATGGGCACCGTTGATATCGAAGGCGGGGATCTGCGCTAGAGTGGATACCTGGGGATCGAGCGCTCGGCGCAGCGATGTAACGAGACCATCGATCTGAACGTCGGTCATGGGGATTTCGACAAACTGCGTACGGCCGTCGCTTCTGACCGCCCAGGCGAAACTATGGTCAGCGCCCAGGAAAAAGGTCACAAAAGCTTCTCTCGCCCCCAGCATCGGCGCCAGAGCCATCATGTCGCCTGGGGCGGGATTGACGAGATCGGCATAGGCAGGAAAGCGCTTTCTTAGATCAGCGAGTAGCGCGGCCCGTTGTGCGCGGGCATCGGAGAGTGCTTTCCGGACTGTAGCCGGATCCTCACCCTCACCGAGTTTGCCCGCAAGTTCCTGAAGCATGCGCTTCAAATCCTGTTCCTGGCGGATCAGATGGGCGAGCGCGGGATCACTGACGGAGGTTCGTGCACTGGCTTCGACCAGCGCGCGTTGAACGGATTGCCCTCTCAAGGCATCGGCTAATCGGAAACCATCTGCGACCGCACCGTCAGGTCGTGGTTCTGCCCAATTGGCAATGAGACTCAAGTATGGCTCGGCCAGGGCTGACAGTCGCCTATCCCGGATCGCGGGAATTGCATCATCTTGATCCGGATCGCGCGCGGATGCGATAAGGCCTGAGAGCGCGCGCCGGTAATGCGAAAGAGCCGCTTCGCGTTGGCCCGTCGCAACTTCCGCTGCGCCAAGAAGAGCAAAGCCTTCCGCCACGATCTGTTCATTGGCCGCGTTCTCTTTTTCTCGCAGGGCGGCGATCTGCTGGGCTAGGGCCAAGCCTTCTTGCAGCTTTCCGCTTTTTAACAGGGCGATGCCATAGGCGACATTCTTGTTGAGGCGAAGACCGGCAATCTTCGCCTCAAGACCGACAACACGGGATACGGCCGAATAATCGGCCTCCGCCTCTTTCCAGCGGTTCTGAGCCCCCAGGGTTTCCGCCCGCGCGACACGGGTGGTTAGAATGACAATCGAGGTTTCCTCGTGACCTGCGCGGGTCGCCCAGTTCATTGCGGCATCACTCAAGGCCGCCGCCTCGTCGAAGCGATTTTGGCGGTTCAGAACGCTGGCCAGAAGTGCAATCGCTTCGGCAGTAAGCGGTCGAAATTGGCTGTCGCGCTGCAACTGTGTCCCAACGGCTTGACGGATCATCACCTCTGCTTCGCGCACCCGGCCCTGATCAACCAGGGTCCTGACAAGATCAAGAAGCAGATCCGACCGATCCTCTGCGACCGTGTCTGGGTCATTGCGATCAAGGTCCACACCGATCAATTTTCGGAAAGCAGCTTCAGCGCCTTTGGGGTCCCCTCGCGTTCGCGCGAAATAGGCGCGGGCCAGTTCTGTATTCCAGGCAACAACCTCTGTGAGCCGCTCAATTTTAAGTAGGTTCCTGCCCTTACCGCTATTGCCGAGGGCTTCAAGGCGTTCCCCCATTTTTTCAAGTCGGCGTAAACTCTGTTCGGCTGCCGCGCCTTGTCCGGATGAAGCTTGAAATTTGACCAGCCGGGCAAGGGATGCGGCCACTTTCCCCGGTTGTTGTGATCTTTCCGCGGCCTCGACCTGCTGCAGCCTGATCTGAAGGGCCTTTTCGCGGCTACCGTAGGTTCCTTCCGCGCCGGCCAGTTGGCCCAGCGCCCGGACCTCCAGGTCGGCGTCGCCTTGGGCATGGGCAAGAGTCACTGTCTCGCGTAGATCTTGAATACGGCGATCGACACGGCCAAGGGCGTCATTCAGACCCGCCCGCTCAAACATCATTGAGGCTGTGGAGGCTGGGGCGTCGGCCCGACGCTTCAATTCGGCAATCGCGCTGGGATCGGGTCGTTGAGCTTCCAGAAGCAAGGTGACGCTCGAAGCAGTGGGAGCAGCAGCCCCGCATTTCCAAGGTGGAAAAATGACAAACGAAAATATTGCCAGAGCAAATAAATTAGATGCACGCATATGATTGACTTCCGGGCAGCAAGCTTGATGAAGCTTAAAACCTTTGAAGACTAAGTTTAAAGTGCTGCCAGACAGATCGCGTCATTAAATTTTAAAGAGCAGAGGCCGGATGGTCGAGGCGGCGCGCTTGGCGAAACATTAGCCCTATTGCCCTTAGCCAGGTGTTTGGAACTGCTGCGCCAGCAACTGCGATCTGAACAGCGCTAGCATGGGGCGTGCCGTATCGGACGGCATCGTGATCGCCATCCGCACCACGCTTGCGATCTGGGTCATCACCAGCACGGCCATCAGCTCCAGATAGGTTATTTCCGTATCGGGCAGTAGAGTGGTCAAGCGCTCGCGCAGCAGCCTTACATGTTCGGCGCAATCTTCGGCATCCAGCGCCTGGAGGGCGGGGCTGGCCTGCGTTGCCTGCCAGACGGCCCGCATGGCGGGGTTTTTGATGTACATCTCATAGAAGCCATCGACGATCTCGCCCAGGCAGGGTCCTAGATCTTTGATCGCCTGAACGCTGCCGAGCGCTTCTGCGACACAGCGGCTGCCTTCATCGTTGAAACGATGGGCAAGGCTGGCGACGACCGCGGCCTTATCCGGAAAATATTGATAGAGCGATCCGATGGGGATGCCCGCCCGTTGGGCCAGCTCGCTCATCCGCATGGCATCGCCCTGCTCGACGATGAGTTCCGTCGCAATCTCCATGATCTTTTCAACCCGTTGCCGGGCGCGGGCCTGGGTCGGAATCCGGCCACTTCGGATGGCAGGGGCGTTGGTCGATTCTTCTGCCATATGTGAGGGGTCCTCATGTTTGTCCTTGACAGACTATATATGAGGGTTCATCACATTACAAATATGAGCTTCACTCACATTTGTACGGAGATACCGATGACCTCGACGAATAAACCGATTGTGATCCTGGGTGGCGGCGGCAAGACCGGCGGTCGTCTGGCAGAACGCCTGGAGAAACTGGGGCGGAACTACCGTCTGGCATCCCGCTCGACGACTCCTGCCTTCGATTGGGAGAACGCTGGAGCCTGGGGGGAGGCCATCGACGGTGCCGGTGCCCTCTATGTGACCTACTACCCGGATATTGGCCTGCCGGGCGGTGCGGAGGCGGTGGGGGAACTTGCTAGGCTAGCCGCCAGCAAGGGGATCCAGCGGGTCGTGCTGCTTTCCGGTCGGGGCGAGGAGGCTGCCCAACGCGGTGAAGCGAATGTTCAAGCCGCCGTGCAGGATTGGACTATCCTGCGTGCCAGCTGGTTCAATCAGAACTTCAGCGAGAGTTTTCTGCTGGACGGCGTCATGACCGGCGAACTGGCACTGCCCGCCGGAGAGATTCCTGAGCCCTTCGTTGATGCCGAGGATATTGCCGATGTCGCCGTCGCCGTGCTGACGCAGCCGGGGCACGAGCGGCAGGTCTACGAGCTGACGGGGCCGGAGTCCCTCCGCTTTGTCGAGGTCGCCGACATCCTCTCCGACCATCTCAAGCGCAACATTCGTTTTGTTCCCGTGCCGCTGGAGCCATTCCTGGCTGAACTCGCGAGCATGCCGCTGCCCGACTATGTCGTGCCGCTGATGCGCATGCTGTTTGCCGACGTTCTCGACGGCCGGAATGCGGTGGTGCAGGACGGCGTGGCTCGGGTTCTGGGCCGGGCGCCCCGCAGCTTCCAGGAATATGTCGCGCGCACAGCGGAAACCGGCGTCTGGGACACCGGCGCGTAAGCCGATCTAACCTATTGAGGAATAAATCAAATGCGAAAAATAGTGGCAGCAGTCTTCGTGAGTCTCGACGGCGTGATGCAGGCACCGGGCGGCAAGGGAGAAGACCCCTCGGGAGGTTTCGATCTGGAGGGCTGGACGGTCCCACTGTTCGACGAGGCCGCAGGGGCGGCCATCGGGGCAACCATTGCCGAACCTTTCGATCTGCTGCTGGGGCGCCGGACCTACGATATTTTCGCGGGTCATTGGCCACGGATTGGCACCGGCCCTTCGGCGGAAAACTATAGCGAGATGGATGCGCCGATTGCCGATAAGTTCAATCGCACCACCAAATATGTCGCAACGCATACACCGTCGACCCTGGGGTGGCAGAACAGCAAGGCCCTGGGCAATGATGTTGTCGGCGCCCTGCGAGAGCTTAAGAAGCAGGATGGGCCGATGCTGCTGATTCAGGGCTCAAGCGACCTGATCCAGACGCTGTTGGCAGCAGACCTGATTGATGAATTCCGCCTGATGATCTTCCCGGTCCTACTGGGCAAGGGGAAGCGGCTGTTCGGGACCGGCGCCATGCCCGGCACCTTCCGGCTGATCTCTTCCACCACCTCTCCGAACGGCATCCTGATCGCCTATTATGAGCGGGCCGGAGCAGTCGAGGTCGGAAGCTTCGGCCTGGAGAAGTAGAGGCGGCATTGCTCAAAATGACATGGGGAGCCAGGTGCCATGCGGCCGCTGGCTCCCCATCATCATCTATCGCGATTAGCCGAGGTTGGCTTCGGCGAACTCGTAGTTGGCGAGCTTGTCGAGGAAGTTGCTCACATAGTCCGGGCGACGGTTGCGGAAATCCAGATAGTAGCTGTGTTCCCAGACATCGAGGCCGAGGATCGGCTTGCCGTCATCTGACGCAAGCGGGTTCGAGCCGTTGGGCGACTTCACGGCCTTCAGCTTGCCGTCCTTACCCAGCAC
Organism: Lacibacterium aquatile; assembly: GCF_042683105.1. Taxonomy (NCBI): domain Bacteria; kingdom Pseudomonadati; phylum Pseudomonadota; class Alphaproteobacteria; order Rhodospirillales; family Rhodospirillaceae; genus Lacibacterium; species Lacibacterium aquatile. The sequence continues at coordinate 301,878 of NZ_JBHUIP010000001.1, read as the reverse complement.
CAGCCACGCCCAACCCGAGCCAAACTGGCTGATGGCGGCCTGGGTGAAGGCTTCCTTGAACTTCTCGATCGATCCGAAATCCTCGATCAGCTTGGCTTCCAGACGGCCGGGGATCTTACCGCCGCTGGCCGACAGGGCCTTCCAGAAGTGGATGTGGTTCCAATGCTGCCCGGCATTGTTGAAAACCGGCGCCAGATCGGCCTTGCCATGGGAGAAGGCGATGATCTCCTCAAGGGACTTGCCCTGGAGGTCGGCGTTCTTGTCCACGAAATTATTCAGGGCCGTCACGTAAGCCTGATGATGCTTGCCGTGATGAAGCTCCAGCGTCTCCTGACCCATACCGCGTTCTGCAAGGGCATTATAGGAATAGGGCAGGGTGGGCAGTTCGAAAGCCATGATGTACTCCTCGCCTGAATTGGCGTCTGCATCAGTGATAAGTCGCGAAATACCTTCCGAATCCGTACGCTTGAATAGCGTCTTCAATATGTCGAAACATGGCGCGAATGAGAGGCATCTACAATCTTCCCAATCATGGGAAGCTGAAAAAAAAAATATCTGCTGCGTCTAAAGGTCCGCGTCCCGAAAGATCCCGCCGACCCATTCCAGAAAGACCCGCAGCCGAGGGGCCGTATGGCGGTTCTGGGGATAAAGCGCGTTGAGCGGGGTCGGCGGCGGCAGATAGTCGGGCAGGACTTCGACCAGCGTCCCGTCCAAGAGGTCCTGCTGCAACCGATATCGCGGGGCCTGAAACAGCCCGAAGCCCAGGCGCGCCAGTTCGGCCATGGTGTCGGAGTTATTGACGGTGACGCGGCTCTGCAGCTGGAAAAGCTGCAGCTTTCCGTCGACCATGAGATCCAGCGGCATGACCTGCCCGGTGCGCGACGACAGGAACCCGACCGACCGATGCTGCGCCAGATCCTCCGGTCTTTCCGGAGTGCCGTAATCCGCCAGATAACGCGGACTGGCGCAGGTGATCTCGGTGATCGCGCCAAGCTTGCGCACGATGAGCCCGCTATCCTCGGCCTCGCCTGACCGGATGACGCAGTCCACGCCCTCGCGCACCAGATCCACCAGCCGGTCGCCCTGACCGATCTGGAGATCGATCAGCGGGTGGCGGTCAAGAAACTCCCTCAGTCTTGGCAGCAGGAAACGTTGGGTCAGCAGGGGATGGGCATCGATACGCAGCAGGCCCCGCGGTTGCGCGTCGCGGAAGGCGTTCTCTGCCTCTTCAACCTCCGACAGGATCGACAGGCATTTCTGATAGAAGGCTTGCCCGTCCAGCGTGGGCGTCACATGGCGGGTGGTTCTGTCCAGCAGCCGGACGCCCAGATCGCCCTCAAGCTGCTTGATGGCTTCGGTGGCGGTGGAGCGGGCGAGCTTCAGGTCCGACGCGGCAGCGGAAAAGCTGCGCCTTTCGACAACACGGACAAACAGGTTCAGGCGATCCAGACGATCCATTCTTATTGTTCATCATAGGCGAACTTAGTTGTCAAATATGGATGGATTGTTCGATTTGTGATGCGTCCCTAACTTCCTCTTATCCAAGAGGGAGCAAACTCATGACCACTCAAACGAACCGTGTCGCGATCATCACCGGATCTTCCAGAGGGATCGGTACTGCAATTGCCCGGCGCCTGTCCAAGGATGGCATTGCCGTCGTCATCAACTATGCGGGCGGTAAGCAGGCGGCAGAGGATCTTGCCGGTGACATCGCCTCTGACGGTGGCCGCGCTATCGCTGTGCAGGCGGACATCACCGATCCTGCGGCGCTTCCCAATCTGTTCGATGCTGCCGCAGCCGCCTTCGGGGGTGTTGATATCCTGGTCAATAATGCCGGGATCATGGCGCTGGCTCCCATCGCGCAGAGCGACGATGCGCTCTATCAGCGGCAGGTTGACATCAACCTGGGCGGCGTTTTCCGGGGGATGCGCGAGGCGGGCAGGCGGCTGCGCGATGGCGGCCGGATCATCAATTTCTCCTCCAGCGTGGTTGGACTCTATCAACCGACCTACGGGGTCTATGCCGCGACCAAGGCGGCAGTGGAGGCCCTTACTCACATTGCCGCCAAGGAACTTGGCCCACGGGGAATCACCGTGAATGCCATCGCGCCGGGGCCAGTCGAAACCGATCTGTTCCTGACCGGCAAAACCGATGCCCAGGTGGAGGCGATCACCAAACTCAATCCGCAGGGGCGCCTGGGGCAGCCCGAGGATATCGCCGGGCTCGCAGCCTTCCTCGCCAGTCCCGATAGCGGATGGGTCAGCGGCCAGACGATCCGCGCCAATGGCGGCGCTGTCTAAACGATAAAAAGGAAATCCCATGCCCTTCATCAATATCAAAACGCCCGAAGCCGCCCTCACCATGGCGCAGAAGGCCGAGATCACTCACCGCATGACCGATTTGCTGGTGGAGTATTTTTCCGAAGCCGCCAGACCGCACACGATGGTCCTGATCGAGGAGGTCAAGGACGGCGGGTACGGGCGCGCGGACGAGGTTTTCATCCTGCCGGATGCCTATCGCGCCAAAGAACTTTAGGGCAATGACAGGTTGACGGCAGCGCTCCCGGTCCTTAGGGTCAGGACGTCTTTGGGGAGTAGCCTTCTTCCTTTTTCAAGGAGGGGCCTGCGTCAACACACTCGGTAGACCTTCGGGTTTCCGTGGCGCAGGCGGCACCGGTTCACCGGGTGCTTGGCGAGACCAACGGCGGAAGTTCGGGCATAAGGCCACCGAACCGTCCGCCGTCGGTCCTTGGCCTCGGAGCTTTTTTCAAGATGAATGTCGCCACGCTGACCGTCCTCGGTCTCAGCCTGTCCGTCGATGCTTTCGCCGCTGCTGTCGGCAAGGGCGCCGCCGCCGATAAGCCGCGTTTCAAGGATGCCCTGCGGGTTGGCCTCTATTTCGGTTTCTTTGAAGCGATTACCCCGGCGTTCGGCTGGGCGATGGGGCTGGCGGTATCCAGCTGGTTCGCCTTTGTCGACCATTGGATCGCCTTTACGCTGCTGGCGCTCGTCGGCGGCAACATGATCCGTCAGGGCTTTTCGACGGTCGAGGCGGAAGAGGCCCCTAAGAAGGGGCAGCTTGGCCCCATGCAACTGATCCTGACGGCGCTGGCGACCAGCATCGATGCGACGGCGGTCGGTGTGGGCCTTGCGGTCGTCGATGTGAATATCGTGCTGGCCTGCGTCATCATCGGCGTCGTCACGACCGCTGTCGCTTTCAGTGGGGTTTTGATCGGCAAGAAGGCGGGGCCTCTGCTGGGCCGCCGGGCGGAAATCCTGGGCGGTATTGCCCTGATCGCCATCGGCATCAAGATCGTTATCGAACATACGTCGGCCTAGTGCTATCAGCCTTCAGTCGACCGCACGAGGAAACCGCCGATGTTTGAAGCCGCCACCCTGTCCCACGACAATAAGCCCGAGACCTACCGCGAGCTTGGGCAGATGCTGGAAGCCCTGTTGCAGGGCGAAAGCGACGCCATCGCCAATGCGGCAAACATGTCCGCGCTGATCTTCACCAGTCTGCCGGATCTGAACTGGGCGGGCTTTTATTTCTTGAAATCGCCGGACGAGCTGGTGCTGGGCCCGTTCCAGGGCAAGCCTGCCTGTGTGCGTATTCAAGTGGGGCGCGGGGTCTGTGGAACCTCGGTTGCCAAACGTTCGACGATGCTGGTCGAAGATGTGCATGCCTTCCCCGGTCATATCGCCTGCGACGCCGCTTCGCGCTCCGAACTGGTGGTCCCGCTGATCAAGGGGGGCAAGGTGTTGGGGGTGCTCGATCTCGATGCCCCCATCCCGGCGCGTTTCGATGCCGACGATCAGGCCGGGATGGAACGGCTGGTGGAGATCTTCCTGGCAGCCAGCGAGATCTGAAAAAAGGGGCAGCCGATTGGCTGCCCCTTTTCCTTATCAGGCGGCGTCGTAACCGGCGATGCCCTTGATCTCCAGGAAGTCCTCCAGGCCATATTCGGCATATTCGCGGCCGTTGCCCGACTGCTTATAGCCACCGAACGGCAGCCCCGCATCCCAGGCGGGATCGTTGAGATAGACATTGCCGCTGCGCATCTTGCGGGCGACGGCCCGCACAGCGTCCATATCCTTGCCCTGGACGTAGGAGGCGAGGCCATAGGGCGTATCGTTGCCGATTGCCACCGCCTCATCGACGCTGTCGTAATTCAGGATCGACAGAACCGGGCCGAAGATCTCCTCCCGCGCGATCCGCATCTCTGGTGTCACATCGGCAAAGACGGTCGGCCGGATGAAATAGCCGTGATTGAGGCCCGCCGGACGGCCAGGACCGCCTGCGACGAGTGTTGCGCCTTCTTTGATGCCGCTTTCGATCAGATCCTGGATCTTGTCGAACTGCACCTGGCTCACGACTGGGCCCAGCATCGTGCCGTCTGCATCTGCCGGGCCGACCACGAAGCGTTCAGCCGCTGCCTTGGCATGCTGCACGACCTCATCGCGGCGGGCACGGGGGACGAGCATACGGGTGGGAGCGTTGCAGGACTGGCCGCTATTGCCAAAGCAATTCTCGACGCCTTCTGCGACAGCCTTGGCGAAATCGACATCGGGCAGCAGGATATTCGCCGACTTGCCACCCAGCTCCTGCGCCACGCGCTTGACCGTTTCGGCGGCTGAGCGGGCGACCTGGATGCCGGCGCGGGTCGATCCGGTGAAGGACACCATATCGATATCGGGGTGGGTGGAAAGCGCCTGGCCGACCGTCGGACCGTCGCCATTGACGAGATTGAAGACGCCCTTCGGCACGCCTGCCTCATGCAGGATCTCAGCAAAGATTATAGCATCGAGCGGGGCGATCTCGCTGGGCTTCAGCACCATGGTGCAGCCAGCGGCAAGCGCGGGGCCGACCTTGCAGGTGATCTGGTTCAGCGGCCAGTTCCAGGGAGTGATCAGGCCGACCACCCCGATGGGCTCCTTGACGATCAAAGAGGAGCCGCGCTTTTCCTCGAACTTATAGCTGCTCAGCACCTCGGCGATCTTGGAGAGGTGGGCAAGGCCGATACCGACCTGGGAGCGTAGGGCGAAGGGGCGGGGTGCGCCCATCTCGCGCGATACCGCATCGGCCAGATCGGCGCTGCGCTTCTTATAGACGGCGATGATCTGCTGCAAAAGGTCCAGGCGTTCCTTGACGCTGGAAAAGCCATAGGTCTGAAAGGCGCGTTTGGCGGCGGCAACGGCTTTAGCCACATCGGTCTGGCTGCCAAGGGAGATCTGCGCGAAAGCATCTTCGGTCGACGGATCGATCACATCGAGAGGGTTGGGGACGGCCGGATCTACCCAGGCACCGTCGATATAGAACTGCAAGGCGTGTGTCATCAGTCTCTCCTATAGGCGCAATCGCTCGATCCTATCGAAAACGGCATCCGTGACGAAATTGCGATGGGTAGGCGGAAATCAGGCTTTGCCGCATCTGAATACCGCCAAAGGTGATGCCGGCCCAAAAAAGCAGGAAACTTCAGCGTTTCTGCCCTTCTTCCTGCGGGCGGACAGCCCTTTTCTGGTGTAGCATGCGCGCCGCAGACTCAACTGTATGGAAGGCATGTGATTATGGGCCGTCTCACAGCGAAAGATTTTCCTCAGGAACTGCTCGAACTCTACGACTATTACGCGCACGGCAAGATCACCAAGCGCCAGTTCCTTGACCGGGCGGCGAAATATGCCGTTGCAGGCATCACGGCGCCCGCGATCCTGGCCTCCTTGAAGCCGAACTACGCGCTGGCCGAACAGATCAAGTTCACCGACCCCGATATCGTCGCCGACTACATCACCTATCCCTCGCCTCAAGGGCATGGCAGCGTACGCGGCTATCTGGTGCGTCCGGCCAAGGCCAGCGGCAAGGTCCCGGCGGTGGTTGTCGTGCACGAGAATCGCGGTCTCAATCCCTATATCGAGGATGTTGCCCGCCGCGTCGCCAAGGCTGGCTTCGTGGCATTGGCGCCCGATGGGCTCAGCTCCGTCGGCGGCTATCCCGGCAATGACGATAAGGGCCGCGAGCTGCAGTCCAAGGTCGATCCGACCAAGCTGATGAACGACTTCTTCGCCGCCATCGAGTTTATGATGAAACATGAGCTCTCGACCGGCAAAGTCGGCATCACCGGTTTCTGCTATGGCGGCGGCGTCTCGAACGCTGCGGCTGTTGCCTATCCCGAGCTGGCTGCCGCCGTTCCTTTCTATGGTCGTCAGCCCAAGGCCGAGGATGTGGCCCGGATCAAGGCCCCGCTGCTGATCCATTATGGCGAGCTGGACAAGGGCATCAACGACGGCTGGCCCGCCTATGAAGCCGCCCTCAAGGCTGCGGGCAAGACCTACGAGGCCTATATCTATCCGGGCGTGAATCATGGTTTCCACAATGATTCGACCCCGCGCTATGACGAGCCGGCGGCGAATCTGGCGTGGGATCGCACGATCGCCTGGTTCAAGAAATATCTGGCGTAACGCACTACGGGCTGCGGGGATGTCCCCGCAGCCCGTAATTATTTGTGCGCCTGTATCGAGCGAAGCGTTTTTACATCTTCCGTTTTAGTACATTGCAAGATGAGTGGTGTGCTCGTCGCGCTACATATTTCTTAAGAAAAAGCTTAAGAGGTCAGATTGTTGTGGCCCTTCAAAGGGCTGCGGTTTAGTTTGTGGCAATAAAGAGATATGTCCCTCGAATTTCCATGGGTCTGCTGATGTCGTCTAAGGTTGTCGGTGTTGCGCTCAGTGCAGTGATCGCATCAGGCGTTTTGTTGGGAAGCCAGCCGGCTCTTGCTGCTGATCCAGTCGCCAACGATCCTCGTCAGCAGGTCGATCAGGCCTTCAAGGCCTTGCTCGCGGCGCCGGGAAATCTCGATGTCGGCTATTCCTATGCCAGGGCGCTGATCAACGCCGGTAATTACGAAGGTGGCATCTCGGCGCTTGAGCGCATGCTGATGAACCCGAATGCAGCGCCGTCGATCCGTCTCGAGCTGGCTGTGCTTTATTATCGCCTCGGCTCCTACGAGATGGCAGCAACTTACGCGAAGGCAGCATCGGAAGACCCTGCCCTTGATCCTGGATTGCGCGCGACGGCCGCAAATCTGTACGAACAGGCGACCAATCGCACCAAGACTCACCAGTTCACGATGAATCTGACGTTTGGTCTGCGGGCGCAGTCGAACCCGACGGCGGCTTCCTCCTCCTCGGACCTGATGGCTGGCGGTGCTATCGTGCAGCGCCCGGCGGGTGCGGGGTCCGAGACCGAAGCCGACATGCTGGTCATGGGCAACCTGGAGCATGTGTGGGATTTCGGCGCGCAGAATAACACCGCGCTGGTCACCCAGGCCCGTGGTTACGGCAGCCGCTTTTTCGATGGCGCCAAATACAACACGCGTGCTGGCAAGACAGATCCGCAGGATCTGTTCTTCGGCGAAGTTACCTCGGGTATCCGCTTCTCGCCCTCGGCTGCCTCACCGGCTTTCACCTTGAAGCCCTATGTGCTGTTGGGCGATGCGCTGCTGAGCGGCCATCAGTATTTCCTGAATTACGGCGGCGGTCTCGAAGGCGCCTTCCGGAACGAGAATGGCGATTGGGCTTTCACCGGCGGGTATGAGCTGCGTGGCTCCAGCTACGCGAAGCGTAACGACGTCAGCGAGGCCAAGAAGCAGGGCGGTTTCGACCATATCCTGTCCGCAGGCGTCAGCCATGAATTCCTGCCCGCCCAGATCCTGGCGCTTAACGCCGGTCTGCGTGATCGCAACACCGACCGCGATTATTTCGACTTCACCAGCGGTGATCTGCGTCTGACCTATATTGCCGGTTACACCAACCCCTTTGGTTGGGATCAGCAGCTGTGGTCCAGCAGCTTCTATGTCGGTGGTACCTATCGCAAGTATGATGGCGCTGATGCTGCTGTCGATCCCGATGTTACCCGGAAGGATGCCGAGTGGCGTATCGGTGTAAATTCGACTATTCCTTTCTCTGACAACTGGTCCATCCTGTTGCAGGCGGAATATTCGCAGAATGACTCGAATATCCGGAACTATGACTATAATAATGCGCTGGGTCTCGTCGGCGTGATGTGGCGCTACTAAGATTGCAGCTTCGCTGAAAGGCGGGGTTTTGGAGGACTGAGAATATGGTTCCTGCTGATTTCAAGGATTGGTGGCTCGCGGCCGCAACCTTGTCCACGTCGCTCACCAGCGGTGCGGTTTCCGCCCAGCAGCCGGCCGAACCGGCAGGTGTGATCTCTGCATCGCAAGGCGCGACGCGCAGCCTCAGCGCACCGGGCCGTGCGGGTGAGAAGATCCTCTATCTGGGTGATCAGACCTACCGGAACGAAACCCTGCGGAACGAGACCAGCGGTCCGACCCACATCATGTTCCTCGACCAGTCGTCGCTCACCATCGGGCCGGGCGCCGAATTGACCATTGACGAGTTCGTCTATGATCCGGGCACCCGCCAGGGCAAGATCAGCCTCAACCTGGTAAAGGGTCTGGTGCGTGTCGTCGGCGGCGATATCAGCAAGACCAACGAAACCACCATCAAGACGCCGGTCGGCACTATCGGTATCCGTGGGGGTATCACGGTTATCGATTCGCAAATCTCTACAACTAGGGCGGAATACCTCTTCGGTCAGTCGATGCGGACGACTGACCAGAACGGCAACACCCAAACCGTCACGCGTGCCGGATTTGGCGTAGACCTGAATTCCAGTGGCGATCAGTCGCCGCCACGCCGCACGACGGCGAGCGATCTGAGCTCGCTGCTGAACCGGCTTGAAACTCAGCCTACCCAGCAGCCCAACCGGGCCCAGTCGCCGGCACCTCCCGGCCAGCTCATCAGCACGGGCAATAGAGGCGTCTCGCCAAATAATACGATCGCGCCAGACCGCTTGAAGAGTGTGACCGACACGAATTCGGGTGTTAATCCGCAGCTGACGCTGAAGGATATTCTGGGGAACGGTACGACGCCTATACCCGCCTCCTAGTGGATGCGTCTGCTTTTCTGTTCGAACTACCCCCATCTGCCTGATGTCATCGGTGGCCTGCAAACGGCCACCGATGAGCTTTGTGCAGCCCTGCTGGATCGCGGGGTTGAACCCTTGGTGCTCTGCGGACGATACGAGGGTAGCGGTACAGGGCCGCGGCATTTCGACTATAAAGTCGTGCGTGCGGAGAACCCTGAAGCGACACTCCCCCTGATCGCTGCGACTTTCGAGCCGACGGCAATCATCGTGCAGAACGGCTTCAGCTTGTTTCCGATGGTGAAGGCAGCTCTCGCGACGGGACGGCCGACCGCTATCTATATGCATAATCTCGAGGTCAGCCGGTTGGGGGGCAATCTTGTTGCCCATCCCGACCTGCTTTATATCGCCAACTCGCCCTATACCGCTGCGCGTCTGGAGGCCTTGGCCGATATTCAGGCGCTGGTGGTGCCGCCCGCTATTCAACCGCAGCGCTATATCGTCGAAGCGACCGGGGACCGGGTCCTGTTCGTCAATCCGACCCTGGTCAAAGGGTTTGAGATTGTTTTCAAGCTGGCCCGCCGCCACCCGGAGATCCCCTTCACCATCGTTGAAAGCTGGTCGTTGGATCCGGCGTGGCGCAGCTATCAGAAAAGCCGCTGCGCCGATCTGCCCAATATCGAATGGCTGGATCCGGTGGAGGATATGCGCGGGCTTTTCGCGAAGGCCCGCCTGCTGCTGATGCCCAGCCTGTGGGAAGAAGCTTACGGCCGCACTGTGATCGAAGCGCAGCTCAACGGCCTGCCGGTGATCGCCAGCAATCGCGGCGCACTCCCCGACACGGTGGGCGAGGGCGGTATGATCGTCGATGCCCATGCGCCGCTGGACGATTGGTCCCACGCGTTGGGTCTTCTCTATCATGATCCGATGGCATGGCAGATGCTGTCCGCCCAGGCGCGGGACAATGCCCGTCTTGCCGTGATGGCGGGGCATCTGGCGATTGACAGGATGCTGACGCGGCTGGCCTCGCGCCAGCCGCCCAGCTGACGTGTAAGGCTAGGCCGTTCCCCAGATCGCTTCCGCGGTCTTCACCACCAGCTCCAGTTTCCGTTTCTGCTCATCCTCGGTGATCATGTTGCCTTCCTCGGTGGAGGCAAAGCCGCATTGCGGGGCGATCCCCAACTGATCGACCGCAACATAGGCCGAGGCCTCGTCGAACTTATATTTCAGGTCGTCGATGGACTCGAGCGCCGGGGTCTTGGTGGTGATGAAGCCCGGATAGATGCGCTGGGTGCCTTTCTGCAGATACTTCAGCGGCTCCAGCCCGCCCGCGCGCTCGGTGTCATATTCCATGAAGAAGATATCGACGCCCGTGCGGTTGAAGACGGCGTCGGCCACCAGGTCATAGGCCCCCTCGGCGGCCCAGGTGGAGCGGAAGTTGCCCCGGCACATATGCATGCCGATCACCATATCGGCGGGGCGATCCTTGATCGCGTCATGCATCATCTGGGCGTATTGCCCGATCAGCCAGTCTGGATCGATGCCCTCGGCCTGTTTCTGGGCGCGCTGCTTAGGATCGCAGAGATAGGCGAAGAAGATGTCGTCCATCTGCAGATAGCGGCAGCCCGCCTCGTAGAATTTCGCCACCGCCTTGGCATAGGTCTTGGACAGATCGGCGAACAGAACGTCGAGATCCTTATATTCCGCCGGATGGATATCGGCCTTGGCCGTGCGGAAATGGCAGCAGCTGGGGCCGGGGATCGAGATCTTCGGCGTAACCTTGGTGTTGGCGGCCAGGAACCGGAAATGATCCAGCATCGGGTGATCATCGGGGAAGTCGAGCTTGCCCTTGATGGTCGGGAAGATGGGGCGCAGGTTGACGCCGTGGAACTTGACGCCCTGGGCCGGGTCGCGCTCTTCCAGCGCAAAGCCGGTCAGGGCGCCCATGAAATCGTAATGCCAGAAGGAGCGCCGGGTTTCGCCGTCCGTGACAACCTTCAGGCCGACAGCCTCCTGCATCCTGATCACATCGATGATGGCCGCATCCTCTGTCGCTTTTAGTTCGGCGGCGGAGATCGATTTCTCATCGTAGAACTTATGGCGCGCCTGCTTGACGGGGGCCGGGCGCAACAGCGATCCGACGTGATCGGCGCGATGGGGGCTGGTGATCAGCGGGCTGGCTTTGGGCGACACGTTTCCACCTGTTCATGGTCGTTGAAGCTAAGAAGGCGGACGTCGTTGCGTCCGCCTTCTTAGCTAGCCATGGGTGGGGAGCGCCCGCCAAGGTGAACTTGGGAGTGCCGCGATTTGTTCGCAGAGCGCTACCGGACTGCCCCGACCAGCACCGGCTCGTCGCGGTATTCCTTGGGGAAAATCGCCTTCAGCGCCGCGATCTTCGGCAGATCGTTGAAGACGATATAGGGATAGCTGGGATTGAGCGTCAGGAAATCCTGATGATAATCCTCCGCCGCATAGAAGGGCTTGTCGCCTTCAAGGCGGGTCGCGATGGCTTTGGGAAAAACCTTGGCCTGATCGAGCTGGGCGATATAAGCGGCGGCAATACGCTCCTGCTCGGGCGAGGTCGGGAAGATGGCGGAGCGATATTGCGGCCCCACGTCCGGTCCCTGGCGATCCTTCTGGGTCGGGTCATGGGCGACGGAGAAATAGATCTGCAGCAGGGCGCCATAGCTGATCTGGCGGGGATCATAGGTGATCTTCACGGCTTCGGCATGGCCGGTCCAGCCGCGTCCGACCTTCTCGTAAACCGCTGTCTCTGCCTCACCGCCAACGTAACCTGACACGGCGTTCGTGACGCCGGTCACATGTTGAAAGACGCCCTGGACACCCCAGAAGCATCCCCCGGCAAAAACAGCGGTGGCGGAGGTGGCGGTATTGGCCTCATCCGTTACGGGGGCCGGAATGAGATAGGCTTCCTCGGCCGAGGAGGTGCCGCGCAGACCCACGAAGGTCAGGCAGGTTATCGCGGCGATCAGCAGAACGGGACGGAGGGTTGGCATCTTCATTAAAATCTCCTGATATCAGCCGACGGCGGCCTTGAAGGTCAGCGCGACGCCATTGATGCAATAGCGCAGGCCGGTCGGCGCCGGACCATCGTCAAAGACATGGCCCTGGTGCCCACCGCAGCGGCTGCAGAAAACCGAGGTGCGCGTCATACCCCAGGAGCGGTCTTCCTCTGATCCCAAGGCGGGTTCCAGGGCTGCCCAGAAGCTTGGCCAGCCGGTGCCGCTGTCATATTTGGTGGCGGAGGAGAAAAGATCGAGCTCGCAGGCGGCGCAGGCATAATTGCCCCGGCGCTTCTCGGACAGCAGCGGACTGGTGAAGGGCCGCTCCGTCCCTTCGTTGCGCAGCACGTCATATTGTTCGGGCGACAGCAGCGCCTGCCATTCGGCATTGCTGCGCATCAGTGGGAATTGTTTGGCGGGTGCTGCTTCGAGCGGGCTTGCGACCCAGCGCTCGGTCGCCAGGGCCAGGATGCTGGCAGCTCCGCCGAGCAGCAGGAAACGACGCGTGATCATGGGCTGGAAAGCCTCCCCCTCCGAACGTGACCATCTGTCATGTCATACGAGGTCGGTGGGATTATGGATGCCCTCAAACGCAAAAAGGGCGCGTCGAGCGCGCCCTTGAGCGGTTGGTCGGTGCGACCAGCTTAGTAGGTGACGGTGACTGCGACGGTGTCAGCGTAGGCGCCCATCGGGACGGTCTGACCGGCCGTGATGCGGCCGTAGACGGTGTGGTTTATCAGTAGGCCGGTTGCGGTCCCGGCGACCGTGTCGGTGCCGACGGCATTGCCCCAGTTCGTGGTGCGGCCGGCGTTCTGATAAAGAGCGTAGTTCAGCGTGTTGGCGCCGAAGGTCATCTTGCGGACCGTGGTAGTGGCGCCAGTGCCGCCGCCAGCCGACAGGCCGACCGTATAGGCGGTGCCGGTGGTGCAGGTCACGGCGACCGTCGCGGTGCCATCGGTCGGCGAAGCGGAGGTCGGGTCGTAGACACCGAAGGCCAGCGGAGTGGCGACGACGATGCAGGCCTGGGCGACGGCAGCGGTCACAAGGATCGAGGTGCTTGCAGTCGCAGCCTGAGCGCCGGTCGCGGGAAGCAGGGACACCATGGCGGCAGCGGCGACGGTGAGGGCGAGAATGTTAAGCTGCTTGGTCATCTGTGCCTCCATTTTGCATCTTGGTGAGTGCGTTTCGATGGCCAGACTTTTAACGATTTGGAGGGGCCTCTCAATTCGGCGCGACGCTTACGCTATCGCGATGAAGCGCGGTAATCCAAGGGATTAAAGGTGTTGATAGTCCGGACTAAACCGGAGGCCTAACCCGGACGACTCATGAGTCAGATCGATCGATCAGTTTAATAGATCAGTCGCGGTCCGGTGCGCCCAACGGGAAATAGGCGCGATAGGGGCGGCCGCCATCCACGGCGCGGGCAAAAGAGGGGCGGGCGAGCAGCCGCGCGCGATAGGCGTGCAGGTTCTTGTGCTGTGCCGGAATGGGATGGGTCCAGTCGGCATAGAACAGCGCCGGGGCCGCCGAACAATCGGCCATGCTGAAACTCTTGCCCGCCACCCAGGTGCGTCCCTCAAGATGGCTATCCAGCCAGGCATAGATCGTTTCCAGCGACGCCCGCGCGTCAGCGACACCATAAGGATCGCGCTTGTCGTCCGAAGGGCGGATGGCGTCGAAGACGATCTTCTGCTGCGGGGTCTGGACATAATTGTCGAAAACCCTATCCAGCGTGCGGACTTCCAGGGCCTCGGCCGGATCATCGGGCAGCAGGCGGACCGGGCCGGGGTGGAAGACATGCAGATGCTCGATGATGATGCTGGCTTCGATGATCGTCTGGCTGCCGTCGACCAGCACGGGGAAGCGCTTCATGGGCCAGAGCGCTGCGAGCTCGTCGCCCGCTCCATCCTCCAACCCCAATATCTTGAAGGTAAAGGGAGTGTCGTTTTCGTAGAAGGCGATCAAAGCCTTCTGGCAATAGGAGGAAAACGGATGGGCATAGAGCGTCAGCGACATGATGGCCCCTCAATACCGATTGTTATTTGCAATCAGTTTTGAGCTTCCAGTCGATCCTTTGCAAGCAGTTTGCACACGCCATATAGCCCGTTGGCGGCGCCCGAGCGCGTCTGGCGCCAGTAAAGGAAGGCGATGGAGCCGACGGCGCCGATGATCAGCGGCACCGGCCCAAACAGCCAGAGGGCGGCGGCGATGGAGAAGTGATAGGAGCGCACGCCGACGCTGAAGGTCCGCAGGGCGGGGTTGAGCACGGCCATCAAAGCGTCGGCCCAGGCGTCGATATCCTCCTTGCTTTTGGGCGAGGGGTTCGAAGCGATGGCGGCAAGACAATAATTGAGCTGTCGCACGGCCCAGATGAAATCCAGCAGGCCACGCATAAGCGGTGCGAGGATCAGCATGATCTTGGCGCCGAACAGCCAGAAGGGCGCATCGGCGGGCAGGGGCAGGACCGAGGCGATCTCGGGATGCAGCCCACGCGCCCCGAACAGGGTGCCGCCGACACCGACGATCACCAGCAGATTGGCCGACCCGAAGAAGGAAGCGGAATTGATGGTATGGCCGATGATCTGAGCATCGACGAGGAAACTGTCGCGCTGAAGCAGCTGGCGCATCCAGGCGCCACGGATCTGCTCCATATGGGCCATGATGCCATTGCCGCCGAAGAGTTTCCGCGCCATGGCAGGTTCCAGCCCCAGCCAACACAGAAGGAAGACCGCCAGGGCGACGTAATCGAGAAGCATCATTTGGAGAGGGCGCCTGCGAGTATTTCGATGAGCCGTAGCGGCAGCACGGGTTTGGAGAGGACCGGAATGGCGGGTTCCCGGCTCTTCAGTCCATCAGGCAGACCGACGCCTGTCTGTACCACCATGGGAATGCTGCTCGCGAGCAGACGTTCGGCAATCGGGGTAATATCGCCGTCGATCAGATGCACATCGAGAATGGCACCGACAACTTCAGTGCTGTCGAGCAGGGAGAAGGCTTCGGCGATGCTGGCGGCGGGACCGATGACCTTGCCCCCCGCATCCTCGACCGATGTGGCCAGATGCAGGGCGATGAAGGGCTCATCTTCACAGATCAGGATCTGGGCGCCATTCAGCACAGAATACACTCCAAACGGGAACTGGTATCAGCCTACCTTAGCCGCTCAAGCGGGACCGCTACCGTAACCATTAGTCCATCCGGCTTCCAATCATATCCGATGGAACCCCGCAATTGTCCCGAGATACTCTGTTTCGATAGCAGGCTTCCAAAGCCCTGAGTCGCGGGAGAGGATTCGATTTTGGGGCCGCCGATCTCCTGCCAGCGCAGGTTGAGTTTTTCATCGGCGAGATCCCAACTGATGCGGATCTGCCCATGCTCGGTGGAAAGGGCGCCATATTTCGCGGCGTTGGTTGCAAGTTCGTGCAGTGCCAGCGACAGGCTGGTTACGGCACCGGCTCCGATGCCGACGGCGGGTCCGTCAAAAACAACCCGGTCCGGCCGCGCGTTGAGATAGGGGCGCAGGACCGCTTCGAGCAGCAGGTCGAGGCTGCTGGCCTCCGCCGTTTCCTCGCCGTCGAGCAGCGGGCGGATGAGGTTATTTGCCCGCGCCAGGGCGTCGAGGCGCTCCAGCAGGGTCTGTGCCATCTCCTGTGGCGAGGCGGCGGAACGGGCTGTCAGGGCGACGATGCCGCTGGTGATGGCGAAGAGGTTCTTGACCCGGTGGTTGAGCTCGCGGATCAGTAGCTTCTGGCGCTCCTCGCCCTCGACGCGGGTGGTGACATCGTAGCCTTCGGCGAAGATCCCCGAGATCTGCCCGGTTTCATCATAGGTCGGCTGATAGACCACATCGATGAAACGCCGCTCCGCCGGGGCATCGGGGGTGCGTTGCAGAAGGATCGGCATGCTGCGTCCCACATAGGGGATGCCGCTTTCGTACACCTTGTCCATCAGCTTGAAAAAGCCCTGGCCGTTCAACTCGGGCATGCTCTCACGTGCCGGTCTGCCGATGATATCGTGGCGGTGTCCGATCAGTTGCTGGTGGGAATCATTGACGATCTCCAACACGTGATCGGGGCCGCGCAGGACCGCGATGAAACCCGGCGCCTGCTTGAACATGGCGCGCAGGCGCTCTCCTTCGTCGGCAATCCGGCGTTCGGCCTGGATGCGTTCGGTCGTCTCGACAACGATGGCCAGCACACCGCCGGGCTTGCCGCTTTCATCCAGCACCGGGCTGTAGTCCAGATTCATGAAAACCGGCTCAGGCTTGCCGTTGCGATGAAGCGTCAGTTCCTGATCCTGATAGGAAAGGGTGCCGCCCGCCATGCCGACCCGCATGACATTGGCATTGAAGTCGGCCACCTCCGGCCAACCTTCGAGGACTTTGGATCCCAGCAGATGGGGGTGGCGCCCGGCGGCGAAGATCGAATAGGCGTCATTGTAGAGCATGATGCCGTCCGGCCCCCATAGCAGCACGATGGCGACGGGCGTGCGCAGCATGATGCTGACGGTTGTCTTCAGGCTCTGGGGCCAGAGCCAGGCGGGCCCGAGGGGTGAATTACTCCAGTCATAGGCCCGCATGCGTGCGCCCATCTCGCCGCCTTCTAGCAGGAAGTCGATCGGCGCACCCGAATGATGGGGCAGGGAAGAATTCGCGACGGCATCCCTCATTCCCGGTTTCCCGCCACCGTCTGGGCCTCATTCTTGGCCAGGAACGCAAGCAGAGCGGCGGCCAGTTCCTCCGGCGCTTCCTCGGCCATATGGTGGCCGCTGGCGATACCATGCCCCTCCAGACGCGTCGTCCAAGGTCGCCAGACCGACAGGACATCGCCATAGAGTTTCTGCAGGTCATCGCGCAAGGACCAGAGGACCATGGTCGGGCATTGCACCCGGCGCCCGGCCTTGCGGTCCGCGGCATCATGGTCGCGGTCGATGCCCAGGCCCGCGCGATAATCCTCGATCATGCCGTGGATCGTTTCAGGATCCTGGATCGCGGCGTGGAAGTCGGCAAAAGCCTCGGCCCCCATTGATTCCGGCGTGCCGCGATACCAGGCGAGCGGATCGGCGGCGATGGCGCGTTCCGGCTTGTCTGCTTGCGCAAAGAAGAACCAATGCCACCACGCAGTCGCGAACCGATCATTACAGCGCTCCAGCGCCTCAATGATCGGCACGCCGTCGAGGATGGTGAGGCTGGTGATGGCATAGGGATGATCCATCGCCAGGCGGAACGCGGTGTAGCTGCCCCGGTCATGCCCGGCCACGGCAAACCGGCGAAACCCCAGGTGCTCCATCAGATGCATGCAGTCCCGTGCCTTGGCTCGCTTCGACGATCCGCGATGATCGATGGTGTCCGCAGGCTTGGAGGACTGGCCAAAGCCGCGCAGATCGGGGCAGATCACGGTGTGGGTGCGTGCCAGGATCGGCGCCACACGATGCCAGGTGGCATGGGTTCTGGGGTGACCGTGCAGCAGCAGGAGCGGCGGACCAGATCCGCCTTGTCGCACCCGCAGACGCGCCTCGGGCAGGTCGATCATCTCGAGTTTGAAACCTGAAAACATGCCTGCGCCCCGCCGGTTGACCCGAAAGCTCAACTCGCGAAGTCACTGGAAGTTCGACGCCACCGACGATTTTAGAAGAAATATCCAAGCCGGAACTTCGGTATTTGCGCGAAGTTGCTGGAGTGGGCTTGATTTTTAGCGTCAAATCCGCTTGTTAAGGACGGCCAGTTCGTATTGCAATTAATTCGCACTATCGAAACAAGGGGTCTTCATGTCGCGTGTCGAGAATATAGCGGAAGAGGGAACATCGACGAGTTGGCGTCGCGAGCGTGGCGAGCCATCGCTGGTGGACGTCTACCGCTCGATCCCGATCCGTGGCGGATCCAACTGGCGGCGCTTCCTGGGCTTCCTGGGGCCGGGTTATCTGGTCGCCGTCGGATATATGGATCCGGGCAATTGGGCGACCTCGCTGGCCGGTGGCTCCAAGTTCGGTTATGCGCTGCTGTTCATCGCGCTGCTGTCCAACGTGATGGCGATCATCCTGCAGCATCTCTGCGCGCGCCTTGCTATCGCTACGGGCCGCGATCTTGCCCAGGCCTGCCGCGATGCCTACCCCAAGCCGGTAGGCTATGTCCTATGGCTGCTGGCCGAACTTGCCATCGTCGCCACCGATATAGCCGAGGTGATCGGCACGGCCATCGGCCTCAATCTGCTGTTCGGGATACCGCTTGAGATCGGGGTGATCATCACCGCGCTCGACGTGTTCCTGATCCTCTATCTGCAAAGGCTGGGTTTCCGCTGGATCGAGGCCTTTATCATGACCCTGCTGGGGGTGATTGCGGCTTGCTTCCTGGTCCAGATCGTGATGGCCGATCCGCAGTGGGGGGATGTGATCCGGGGCTTTGCGCCCACGGTGGAGATCGTCTCCAACCCCGACATGCTGTATTTGGCGCTCGGGATCATCGGCGCGACCGTGATGCCCCATAACCTCTATCTGCATTCCGGTATCGTGCAGACCCGCGCCTATGGCGAAAGCCTGCCGGAGCGGCGACAGGCGCTGAAGTTCGCGACCATCGACTCGACGGTCGCCCTGATGTTCGCGCTGACCATCAATGCCTCCATCCTGATCCTGGCGGCTGCTGCCTTCCATGGCACCAGCAACGAAGGGATCGAGGAACTGGAGAAGGCGCATACCCTGCTGTCGCCGATCCTCGGCTATGCCATCGCGCCGGTGCTGTTCGGCATCGCGCTGCTCTGCTGCGGTCTCAATTCCACCGTCACCGCCACCATGGCGGGGCAGATCGTGATGGAAGGCTTTCTCGACCTCAAGCTGGCGCCCTGGGCACGACGCCTGATCACCCGTGCCATAGCCATCGTTCCGGCCGGTTTTGTCGCGATCCTCTATGGGGAAAGCGGCACGGCGAAGCTGTTGATCCTCTCCCAGGTGATCCTGGGGCTTCAACTGCCGTTCGCGGTGGTGCCGCTGGTTCGCCTGACGGCGCAAAGCGCGAAGATGGGCGCCCTGCGTTCACCTCGCTGGCTGACGGCGATTGCGGCGCTGGTGGCCGCGATCATCATCGTGCTGAACATCAAGGTGATCATCGATCTGTTGATCAACTGAGGGCGTCATCCCAGGGCTTGACCCTGGGATGACGGCAGATAAGGAAACGCTCTTCAAGCTCCTATCGCGCCAACCATCCGCCATCCACCGGGACAATCGTGCCGGTGACGTAGGATGACGCTGGCGACGTCAGGAACAGCACCGTCGTCGCCAGATCGTCCGGCACGCCCCAGCGGCCGCTGGGGATACGTTCCAGGATCTGTTTCTGGCGCACCGGGTCGGCCCGCAGGGCGGTGGTGTTATCCGTCTCGAAATAGCCCGGCGCGATGGCGTTCACGGTGATGCCGTGGGGGGCGAGTTCATTCGCCATCAGCTTGGTCAAGCCCGCGACGGCGTGTTTGGAGGCGGTATAGGCCGGAACCCGGATGCCGCCCTGGAAGGACAGCAGCGAGGCGATATTGACGATGCGCCCGAACTTGCGCGCCGCCATGCGCTTGGCGACGGCCTGGGAGAGGAAAAACAGGTTCTTCTCGTTCACCTGCGTCACGGCATCCCAATCGGCTTCCGAGAACTCCAGAACGTCGGCCCGGCGGATGATCCCGGCGTTATTGACCAGGATATCGATCGGAAACGCCTCGCGCTCCAGCCGGTCGATAAGGCCAGCGAAATCGATGCTTTGGGTCAGATCCTGCTGAACCTCGATGAAGCGACGGCCCAGCGCCTCCACCTTGGCCTTGGTGTCGGGCATGGGGGAGGAGCCAAGGCCGATGATGTCTGCACCGGCCTGGGCTAAGGCGAGGGCTATGGCTTGGCCAAGGCCGGTGCGGGCGCCTGTCACCAGCGCGCCCTTTCCAGAAAGATCGAAGAGAGCGGCGATGCTCATTATTTCAGGTCCTGGATCTTGATGTGATCCATGTCGCTGAAGGACTGATTGTCACCGGCCATCGCCCAGACGAAGGCATAGGCGCCCGTGCCCGATCCGCAATGGATCGACCAGGGGGGCGAGACCACGGCCTGTTCGTTGCGGATGATGATATGGCGAGTCTCCTGCGGGCGGCCCATCAGATGCACGACGAGGCGGTCTTCAGGCATATCGAAATAGAGATAGGCCTCCATGCGGCGGTCGTGGGTGTGGGCGGGCATGGTGTTCCAGACGCTGCCCGCTTCGAACCGGGTCAGGCCGACAACCAGCTGGCAGGTCTGCATCAGGCCTTCGTGGATATATTTGTTGATGGTGCGCTTATTGGCTGTTTCAGCCGACCCCATGGGCTGGGGCGAGGCTTCGGCGCGGGTCACCTTGCGGTTCGGGAACTTGGTATGCGCTCCTGCCGAGACCGCGTAAAGCTTGGCCGGGTTCTTCGGGTCGGCTGACGCGAAGCTGACGCCGGTCGCGGCCTTGCCGATATAGAGCGCTTCCTCGTTCTCCAGCAGATAGCTTTCGCCATCGGCGGTGACCGTGGCATTGCCGCCGCCGATATTGATGACGGCCAATTCGCGGCGGTCGAGGAAGTCGTCGGCACCGGCGGCCTTGGCAAGATCGGCACCCAGGACGAGCGGCGCGTCGGTCGGGCTGATCCCGATCAGCACCATGCGGTCGTAATGCGTATAGACGCTGCGGACTTCGCCGGGGGCGAACAGGCTGTCGGCCAGGAAGTGCTTGCGCAGTTCCTCGGTATTCATCTTTTCGGCCTGTTCGAAATGGATCGCCTGACGAACGTCAACCATGATGCTTTTTCCTACCCTTCATATGATTCATCGGGTCGTAAAACCCATTTCAGTGTCATCCCGGCCTTGCGCCGGGATCTGGCCGATGGTTGTTGCCGCGTGGCGTCGTGAGGCGTTTGCTGCACAGGGCGGCCGGATCCCGGCGCAAGGCCGGGATGACAGGTTAATATTAGCGGTCCGCGCGACCGGTCATGGCCGACACCTGGACACCGCGCTCGCGGACAAGCTTTTCCAGGGTGGCGAGATCCGGTTTGGCGGGTGGGGTCTTGAGGGCCTGGCGCACAAAGGCGCGGTCGGCTTGCGCGATCACGGCGCAGGCGAGGATATGCTGGCCTGCGGGCAGCTCGACCCGCAATTGCGGCACCATGGTCTTGGGCGCGATCAGGTTCGTGTTCGGCGGCGCCTTATGGGTCAGGCCATCGCGGGGGACGCTCGATCCAAGGTCGAGGATCGCTGACAGATCGCTCGCGGTTTCGATCAGAGCCTGGGTGGGGCTATCCTCGACCGTGGCGTCAAAGGGCTCCGGCCGGGCAACGGCGAAGCCACCTTCGATGCTATGGAGGGCGCGCGGTGTGTCGATCCGATGCACGCGCACCTGGAAGGGCCCGTCCCAATAGGTCCAGCTTTCCACCAGCACATCGGCGAAGGGCCGCCAGCGGGCATAGAGCGTGCCGTCCGCGATCAGCGCTTCCTCGTTCGTCTCGCGGGTGCGGCCGTGTTTATTGTCGTCGGAAAAACCGATGGAACTGTCGTAGACGCCTTCGAAGAACTTCCGCTCGTCGCTTTCGACCGAATAGGCATAGCGGGCGGAATAGGCGAATTTCGCGTATTTCTCGGCCCCGAAACGCATGGTCTGGTTCTGCTGACCTGAAGAGAGCGCGATGACGTCGCCCGGCGGATTGGCGATCACGAAACCGGGATGCTTCTGCACGGTCGGCTTGTCATGGACCGGCGCCGCGATCTCCTCGGCCTGCCAGAAGGGATGGCTTTCAGGCAAGGCGAGCGGCAGGAAGGCTTTCAGCGCCCAATAGGGCGAAACGCCGGAATTATAATTCTCCGACATCAGCAAGTTGGGATAGCCGTAACCGACCGCCATGGTGCCGTCGCGTGAAGCAAAGGGCTGCTTCTTCCACCAGCGCAGGTGGCGCAGGAAATAGCCCTTCAACTCGCCCCAGGGCAGTACCTCTTCATCGGCCAGGGCGAGCGCGCCCCAGAAGCCGGCATTGGCGAAGCGATAGGTCATGGAACGGCCGAAGGCGAGGCAGCCGCCGTCATCGGCATACCAGCGCGCCATATCCTTGGTGAAGAGGCGGGCGCGCTCGCGGTAGCGTTCGGTAAATTCGGTTTTATCGTCCAGCTTGGCCAGCAGCAGGCCATAGAAGTGGAAGGCGAAGGGGATGTAGTGGTCGAGGTGGCGGGGCTGACCGTCGCGATACCAGCCGTCAGCCAGATAGAAGCCTTCCAGCTCGTCGCGATATTTGAGGCCGGGGGCGGCGTCGAATTTGGCGCCGACGGACTTCAGGCCCAGGTCCACCATCAGGCGGAAGAATTTCCAGTTATTGTCGGCGTGCTCAAATTCGCGCGCGACTTTCAGATAATGGACGAGATTGTCCTTCTGGGCGGGCGTCAGCGGGTCCCAGATCTTCTCCGGCACCAGGCGCAGGGCGAGGCCGATGGCCGCCATCTCGACAAGGCGCTGATCATAGTCGGAAGGCGGGAAGCCCCAGAATTCAGGGTGTCTCGGGTCGGTCGCGTTCGCCAGACCACGGGCAATCGGCTCCCAATCGATCCAGGTCGATCCGCCGACCTGGGCAGGGGCGAGGCCCCAGAGCGGTCGGGAGAAGCCCTCCACATCCGCCGCCGCGATATCGAAATGTGCTCCGGCGCTATCGAGGCGCACACGCGCGCCGCCGGGGGAGCGGAAGACCTCCAGCGGGTCGATCAGGGATTTCAGACCGGCATCGACATCGGCCCTGGTTCGAAACTCGTTTCCATCGAAGGGATTGAAATGGTCGAAGCGGGGCTTGAAGGACATCGCGCGGGCTCTTGCTTTTCTTGGGATGAAAAAGGCGCGACCGGACCGGCCGGTCGCGCCATGAGGGCCAGGGAGGAAGGCCCCCAAATGCTCAGATCTAGTACTTCAGGATCTTCTTAGAGTCGTTCACCAGCATCTCGGCGGCTTCGGCGACCTTGATCTGACCGAAAGCCAGCTTGTCGGCAGTCGGGCGGAAGACCTGATGGTCGATCTCGTTCGAACCGGCAGGAGCGGGCGGCGGGTAGGCCGTCACGCGCTTGGCGATTTCGCCGATGTAATCGACCGTCTTCTGGGCGATGGGGTCGATCTGCGGAGCAATCACGTCGCGCACATCAAGGTTCACCGGAACGCCGCGCTCGGCACCCAGCAGCTTGCCCGCGTTGAGGTCATTGACGAAGAAGTTGATGAAGGCGGCAGCCTCATCAGGGTTCTTCGACATGCCCGCGATCGCCCAATGCAGACCCGGACGATAGAACAGGCCCGACGGCTTGCCCGAGCCCAGGTGCGGCAGGCTGGTGATGCCGATCTTGGCAGTGGTGCCGCCCTGATAGGCGGTCAGCTGGTTGGAGAAGGTGAAGCCCATGAGGGCATTGCCCTTCATCAGCGGGTTGGAGTCGACGAGGCTCTGATCCTGGGCCTGGATGTCGGCTGCGACCACGCCGCCACGCTTATTGAGCTTGTCCCAATAGTCGTACCATTCCTTGGCATCATTCACATCGAAGCCAAGCTTGCCGTCGGCGGTGAACAGCAGCTTGCCGCGCTGGGTCAACCAGGCCTGGAAGACGTAGTTGTAACGCGAGGCATTGGGCGAGGCCCAGACCTTGCTCTTGGCGTGCTTCTTGGTCAGTTCGACCGACAGATCGGCGAACTCGTCCCAGGTGGTATTCGCCCCAGGCGGCTTCAGACCGGCGGCGGCAAAGGCATCGGCGTTGTAGAGCAGCGAGAAGGCGTTGATCGACAGCGGAATGCCGGTGACCTTGCCGTCGACGGTGCCAAGCTCCAGGGCGCCCGGCGCGAACTTGTCGGTCTTGATGACGTTGCCGAGATACTTGTCCAGCGGCAGCAGGATGTTGCGCTTGGAATAGTCGGGCAGGGTGCTCGGTTCGTACTGGACGATATCGGGCATGTTGCGGCCCGCGATCATGGTGGTCAGCTTGGGCCAATAGTCGGCGCCATTGGCTTCGCCGACGATCTTGATGCCGGGGTTGGAGTGCTCGTACAGCTGGGCAACGTCCAGCGTGCGCTTGGAGCGGTCCTGCGAGCCCCACCAATAGAGGCGCAGGGACTTGTCCTGGGCAAAAGCGCGGGAGAGCGGCAGCTGCGAGGCCAGGGCACCCGCACCCATCAGCATCGTGTTCTTCAGAAGACTACGCCTGTTGATCATCGTTTCCTCCATGGCAGAGACATGTTGTTTTTGTTTTTAGGTGAGCGTGATGTTCGCGCCGGTTTCGTCGAACAGGTGGATAAGGTCGGCGGGCGCACTGACGGTCAGACTGTCGCCGCCCTTGATGGCTTTCTGGCCGTCGAAGGTGACGGTCAGTGTCTGGCCATCGGACAGACGGCCATAGATCAGGGTCTGGCCGCCCAGTTGTTCCACATGGTCGACGCGCACCTCGCCCAGGGCTAAGCCGCTTTCCGATCCGACGCGGATATGTTCGGGGCGGATACCCAGGGCGAGCGAACCGGAGCGTCCCTCCGCTACGCGCAGACCCGTGTGCAATTCGCGCCCGGCGAGGCTGAGCGCCAAACCGTCTTCCTTGATGCCCAGCGGTTGGACATTGAGAAAATTCATCTTAGGCGAGCCGATGAAACCGGCGACGAAGCGGTTGTTCGGGCGGTTGTAGATATCCAGCGGTGTGCCGAATTGCTCGACATTGCCAGCACGCAGCACGACGATCTTGTCGGCCAGCGTCATGGCTTCTACTTGATCATGAGTCACATAGATCATGGTGGCGTCGAGGTCGGCGTGCAGCTTGGCGATCTCCACCCGCGTCTGCACCCGCAGTTCGGCATCCAGGTTCGACAGCGGTTCGTCGAACAGGAAGATCTTCGGTTCGCGCACGATGGCACGGCCGATGGCGACGCGCTGACGCTGACCGCCCGAGAGGGCCTTGGGCTTGCGCTCCAGCAGCGGCACGATCTGCAGGATCTCGGCGGCTTTCTGCACCCGCACCTTGATCTCGTCCTTGGGCATGCCCGCGGTTTCGAGGCCGAAGGCCATATTCTTATAGACGCTCATATGCGGATAGAGCGCGTAGGACTGGAACACCATGGCGATGCCGCGATCGGACGCCGCCTTGTCGTTCATCCGCTCGCCCCCGATCAGCAGGTCGCCGCCGGAGATGGTCTCCAGCCCCGCGATCATGCGCAGCAGGGTGGATTTGCCGCAGCCCGACGGGCCGACGAAGACAATGAACTCGCCGCTTTTGATATCGAGGTCGATGCCGGGGATCACCTCCACCGGGCCGAATTTCTTGGCGACTTTCTTCAGGACTAAGCTTGTCATCGGTGTACTCGTGCCTCAGCGCTTCATGCCGGTGGTGGCGATGCCTTCGATCAGCAGGCGCTGGAAGAAGAAGAACAGGACGAAGATCGGCAGGACGGTCAGGGTCGACATGGCGAACAGCGCCGACCAATCGCTCTCGGCCGTGGCATCCACGAAGGTGCGCAGGCCCAACTGTGCCGTGTAGTTATGGATGTCGTTCAGATAGATCAGCGGCGCAAAGAAATCGTCCCAGGTCCAGATGAAGGAGAAGACGGCGGCGGTCGCCAGCACCGGGGTCGAGAGCGGCAGAATGATCTTCCAATAGATCCGCCAGGGGCTGCAGCCATCCATGGTCGCCGCCTCGTCGATCTCGCGCGGGATGCCCCGGAAGAACTGGACCATCAGGAAGATGAAGAAGGCATCCATGGCCAGGAACTTCGGCACCACCAGCGGCAGAATGGTGTTGACCCAGCCGAGGTTCAGGAACAGCACATACTGCGGGATCAGCACCGCATGCTGCGGCATCATCAAGGTGCCCAGCATCAGCGCGAACCAGAAGTTCTTGCCGAAGAACTTAAGCCGTGTGAAGGCAAAGGCCGCCAGCGAGCAGGACATGAGGTTGCCGACCACGGTCAGCACCGCGATCACCAGCGAGTTCAGGAAGAAGCGGTCGAAACCGACGCTCAATCCCTTCCAGCCGCGCGGATAGGCGTCCGTGCTGTAGTTCTGCGAAAAGAGGGTGGGCGAGCTGAAAATCTCGTTATTCGGGCGGAACGAGCTGATGACCATCCAGATCAGCGGATAGAGCATCACGAAGCTGACCACGATCAGCGCAGCATAGGCGAGCGCGCGCTTGGTCTGGCTGGCGACGGAACCGCTCGAAACCGGGGAGACGGCGGGGCTATCAATCATCGTAATGTACCCACAGCTTCGACGAGAGGAAGGAGAGGGCGGTGAAGAAGGCGATGATGATCACCAGCACCCAGGCGAGCGCCGAGGCATAACCGATGCGTAGGTGCGCAAAAGCTTCCTGATAGAGATACAGCGTATAGAAGAGCGTCGAGTCGATCGGGCCGCCACTGCCGTCGGAGATGACGAAGGCCGAGGTGAAGGCCTTGAAGGCATCGATGGTCTGCACGATCACATTGAAGAAAATGACCGGGGTCAACAGCGGCAACGTGATCTTCCAGAACTGGCGGCGCTGGCTGGCACCATCGATGCTGGCGGCCTCGTACATATCCGTGGGGATCTGACGCAGGCCCGCCAGGAAGATGATCATCGGCGAGCCGAACTGCCAGATCGACAGCAGCACCAGCGTATAGATCGAGGTCGAGGGCGAGGAGATCCAGCTCTGGCCTTCATAGCCGAACAGCGAATGCAGCAGCTTGTTCAGCAGCCCGTCGCCCGCGAAAATCTGGCGCCACAGGACCGCGACCGCGACGCTGGCACCCATCAGGGACGGCAGATAGAAGATCGCGCGGAACAGAGTCAGGCCGCGCAGTCCCTTGTTCAGCATCACCGCGATGCCAAGCGCGAACATCAGCTTCAGCGGCACCGACAGCACGACAAAGGTGAAGGTCACCGACATCGCCTTGGAAAAACGGCGGTCGTCCGTGAACATCTTCACGTAGTTATCGCCGCCGATCCAATAGGGATCCTGCGTCAAATCATAGTTGGTGAACGACAGCAGCAGCGAGCTGACGGCCGGACCCAGGGTCAGGAAAAAGAAACCCAGCAGCCAAGGGGTCAGAAAGCCATAGGCCGCCCAGCTGGACCGGATGGTCGCCAGGATGCGGACCGACAGCGGCTGTTTCAGCACAAGCCCTTCGCTCATGCTGTCAGCGCCTTACGCTGTTTCGGAGTTTCGCGAAAGTTTCGCGACATTCCTTGGCCTCCCCATAGGTTTAGGGGCGATTCCGCCCTCAAATTATGAAAAATCGTGGCGGCGATCCCGATTTTCGTCAATAGAAATTTTC
This sequence comes from Lacibacterium aquatile, assembly GCF_042683105.1. Classification (NCBI taxonomy): domain Bacteria; kingdom Pseudomonadati; phylum Pseudomonadota; class Alphaproteobacteria; order Rhodospirillales; family Rhodospirillaceae; genus Lacibacterium; species Lacibacterium aquatile. The sequence goes on along the minus strand of NZ_JBHUIP010000001.1, from coordinate 274,638 downwards.
TTGTTGACGAAATTTTCGCGAAAATGAGAAAACATTTTCGTGAACCAGGAGGAAGCGCCGTGTCCGCTCAACAAGAAACCGCCGCCCTGTCGAAAGCTGCCAAACCGACACTCGTCAAGCCTGCCTATCGCCCCGTTGCACGCTATCAGGCGGCGCTGGAGCGGTGTGTTGCCAAGCTGAAGACGACGATGCCGGTTATCGGCCTGCGCAACCCCAAGATCGGGCTTGCCGACAATAGCTGGAAATACTGCAGCGATATCGATTGGGTCATCGGTTTTCAATCGGGGCAGCTGTGGCTGGCTCTGCAGCTGACCGGCGATCCGGTGTTTCTGAATGCGGCGCGGGCCCGGCGCCCGGCCTTCCGCAAGATCCTGAATAATCGCCTCGCCCGCGACCATGACCTGGGTTTCCAGTTTTCGCTGTCCTGCGTTGCCGACTATATGATGACCGCCGACCGCGAGGCCCGCGATATGGGTATCAAGGCAGCCGAGGCGCTGGCCAGTCGGTTCCAGGACGAAGGCGGCTATATCCAGGCCTGGCATCCCAAATCCCATCCGGAGCCTGAGCACGCGTCGTTTGTCGCCGGCCGCGTCATCGTCGATTGCATGCAGAATCTGGCGCTGCTCCATTGGGCCTATGCCGAGACGGCGGTGAAGGACTTCCAGGAGATCGCGCTGATCCATGCGGAAACCAACGCCAAACACCTGATCCGGGCCGATGATACCAGCTTCCATACCTTCATCTTCGATGCGGCAAGCGGCAAGCCGGTGCGGGGCGAAACTCATCAGGGGTATAAGGACGACAGCTGCTGGTCGCGCGGTCAGGCCTGGATGATCCATGGCTATGCCCAATGCGCCCTGACCACCGGCCGCCAGGAAGACCTCACCATCGCCAAGCGTCTGGCCGCCAAGGCCGAACAGCTGATGGGCAATGATAAGGTCCCGATCTGGGACTATAACGTCACCGATCCGGCCATCTCTCATCGCGACAGTTCGGCAGGCGCCATCATGGCCGCCGGTGCCTATCTGATCGCCGATCAATGCGAGGGCGATGAGGCTGCGCGCTGGGCCGCCTGGGGCGACCGGCTGCTCGACGGGTTGCTGGAAACCTGCGACCTGACGGAAGATCCGAATGCGCTGGGCCTGCTGGCCCATGGTGCCTCGCACGTCGGGCGGGGCTTGAGCGACGCCATGCTGCCCTATGGCGATTATTACTTCATGGAAGCGCTGATGCGCGCTGTCGGGCATCGGCACTTCTTCTGGTAGAGGCTGTTGCATGCGGGCGCCATTTACCCCCTTAATGGCCCCGTTCCTCGGTTAGGCATGGGATATGGTTGAAAAAACTTCGGCGACCTTAAGCGACATAGCCCTCAAGGCAGGGATATCGGTCGCATCGGTTTCCAAGGTGCTGAACAACCGCCCCGGTGTCAGCCTCAAGGTGCGCGAGCTGGTGTGGGCGATTGCCAACCAGATGGGCTACGCGCCCAAAAGCGCCCGTTCGGACGTGCCGGGGGTGGTCAGCAATGTCACCATCGCCACCCCGGCCGAGTTTTTTGCCAGCGGCCAATTCTATGAAGAGATCATGCGGGGCATGCTGGATGCGGCAACCGCTGCTCAGCTGAACGCCAATGTGCGCCTGCTGCCCAACAATGAAGCGACGACCCGGGCCGAGATCGAGGATCTGATCGCGACCGCCGCGCCGGAATCGCTGCTGATCCTGGGGCTCGACCAGCCGGAAATCCTGGAGCCCGTCGTGGCCTCCAAAATTCCGACTGTGCTGGTGAACGGCATGGATCGGATGATGCGCCTGGATGGGTTGACCCCCGATAATCGCTTCGGCGGCTGGCTTGCCACCAAACAGCTGATCGATGCCGGACATCGCGAGATCGTCCATGTGACGCGCAAACACCGCATCTCACGCAAACGCCGTCTGGACGGGTTTCAGGACGCGCTGGCCGAGGCGGGGCTTGTCTATGATGAGAAGCGCCATCTGATCGATCTGGAAGAGAACGACCTGCTGGAATTCGAAGCCGGCATCGCCATCGACAGGGCGTTCGAGCGCGGCATGCTGGACAAGGTCACTGCGTTCTCTTGCTGCACGGATGTGATCGCTATCAGTGTGCTCCAGGCCCTGGAGGCGCGGGGACTGTCGGTCCCGGGCGATTATTCCGTCATGGGGTTCGATGATGTGACCATCGCCCATCATTCGCGCCCGCCGCTGACCACCATGCGGGTCCAGCGCGAGGAGATGGGGCGGCTGGCGGTCGCGATGCTGAAGGACCGTATCGCGGACCCCGACGCCAGCTCCCGCCGGATGTCGGTCGGCGTCGAACTGGTGGAACGCGCCACCATCGGGGCGCCTCGGAAGTAGCTTTTGTGTTGGCCTACCGCGCTTTGCGCTACATGAGGCCGTTTCCCCTTAGAGACTCGTCATCCCGGGACTTGATCCCGGGATCTTAGGTGGCCGAACTCCGTTCGGCTTTTGACGCGGTTGGTCTACACGAGATCCCGGGATCAAGTCCCGGGATGACGAGTATTGTCTATTGCGTGCCGAGGGGCGCCTCGTCCCAAATCGGAACCTTTCGCCCCTCCGCGACATTTAATTACCAGAACCGATGGCAAAGCGGCAGCTTAGGCGCCGATACCATATTTAGTATGCGATGACCCTGTTCAATCTCACAGGTCACCAACCTGTGGGTAATACGAGCTGTCGGGATTGCGAGCTTGATCTGCGTTTGTTCTCGCTGTATGTTCCCCTCATGTTCCTATTCCAAGGGAGGGCGTCATGAGTGTTCTTCGCTCGATTTATCAAGGTGCGGTTGCTGCCGGTTGGCAGCCTTTCGATTGCCAGCACGGTGAACAGCGCTGGATGCCAAAAGAGTCCCTGGCGTTCTGCCGCCCTGAAACTCCCTATTGCGGAATCATCTTCGCGCGTCCCGATGCGCGGATGAGCATGAATGATATTCTCGATTTCCAGATCCGCAGCCTTCCCCATGGATTGCGTGTCTGCTGGCTGTTGGATCATGTGCCGAACGTGAAGTTCCGCCGGGTCGCTATGGTCCGCCTGATCGATGACGAATGGGTCAAGATGCCCGGCGAACGCCCGATGCTGGTGGCGGAGTTTGTCGAGCAGGCGCTGCTCGACTGGCCGGAATTCAGCGACAAACTGACCGGCAAGACCGCCGCCCCGCAGCTCTATCCGCCTGCTAACCGCCGCCAGGGTTATCTGCAACTCGCGTCGTAAGGTTTGAAAGAACTCGTCACCCCGGGACTCGATCCCGGGGTCTCCTCCGGGTGTGTTCCGCGCCGTTTGGATCAGAATTGGACAAGCTCCCGGAGGAGATCCCGTGGTCAAGCCACCGGATGACGACCTCAAGGTAGGTTTCACTCCACCTTCCACAATTTCGCCAAGGCCAGGGCGCCGTTCCGAAGAGGGGCGGCGCTCTGGTCCGTTTTGGCCAATGCCATGGCGCCGGAATATGTGGCGACGATAAGATCCGCCATGTCGGAAGCGGGCAGGGGCGTTGCCTCCGTTGCCAGCCGGTCGCGCAAGGCCGCGCGCCAACGGTCGAAGAGACCTTTCAAGGCTGCCCGGAAATCGGGGTCGGCCAGCGACAGTTCCAGCGCCAGGTTATTGACCGGACAGCCCTGAACGCGCTGCCGATCCTCCAGGCCTGCCGCGATCTCCTCGAAAATGCCGAGGATCGCTTGCCGGGCAGGGGCCTTGAGGAGCGGATCGATCCAGGTGGCCTGCACCTCGGCCGCCACAGTCTCCGTAATCACCGCCAGCGCCAGGGCCTTTTTGGTTGGGAAATGATGGTAGAGCGCGCCGCCGGTCATCTGGGCCAGCGCCATGATGTCATGCATCGAAGTGGCGTGATAACCGCGCGCCTGGAAGGCCTCGGCTGCCACAGACAGCACCCGCCTGCGCATGCCTTCGGGATCATTGGTGCGCTTGCCGCGCGGTTTGCTTTCGCTCATGCGTTCAAAATAGCAGATTGACAAAACCGGACAATCGGTTTGTTTTTAAAACAGGACAATCATCCTGTTTTTACAAAAAGGAAAAGCCGATGCCCGTCAGCCCTATCGTCGAACTGCGCCGCTATACCCTGAAGCCGGGGCAGCGGGATGTCCTGATCGAGCTGTTCGACCGCGAGTTTGTCGAAACGCAGGAGGCCTGCGGCATGTCGGTCATCGGGCAGTTCCGCGATCTCGACCGGCCCGATCATTTTGTCTGGCTGCGGGGCTTCGCAGATATGGAGGCGCGCCGGAAAGGCCTGGAGACTTTCTACGGCGGTCCCGTCTGGGCGGCGCAGAAGGAGGCCGCCAACGGCACCATGATCGACAGCGACGACGTCTATCTTCTGCGGGCGGTCAAGGGGTTTCAGCTTCAGGGATTAAGCCGCACTGGCGGCCCTGCCGGTCTGCTGGTGGCGGCTCTGTTTCCGCAGGATGCCGTGTTGCCGGACTTCGGCGATGCGCTGTTGGCGTCTTTTGTGACGGAGGAAAGCCCGAATACATTTCCACGCCTGCCGGTCTGGGAAGATCGCAAGGTACAGGCGGTGTTCCTGACGTTTGCCAATGAGGCGGCTTTCGAGGCCTATCCGGTATCGCTGGCGGGGGCGGATGTCGCGCGGTTGCAGCCGACGGACCGCTCGCTGTTACGCGCGGCGCCTGGTGCTGAGCGCGACCAGGGCGGCGGCCCCAACGATCAGCGCTGAACCGAGCAGGGTCTGCGGCCCCGGCCAGACGCTGAAGATGATGATATCCGCCATCAGCGCCCACATCATGGAGGTATATTCAAAGGGCGCGAGGGTGGAGGCCGGGGCGCGGGCAAAGGCTTCCGTCATCATGATCTGCGCGATGCCGCCCAGGATGCCGCCCATGATCAAGGCGATCAGTGGGGTTCCGTGCGGCAGGTTCCAGGCAAGGCTCGGGAAAACCCAGCCCAGTGGCAGGGTCGCAAGGCCGACAATGGAACAGGTGATGGCGAAATAGAGCGCGATGGTCGCCGGAAGCTCGGTCTTGGTCAGCTTCTTGACCTGGGTGATGACAGCGGCCGACGACATGGCCGCCGCAATGCCTGCCGCTGTTCCGATCAGGGTGTGATGATCGAGGCCGGTGGAGCGCAGAGCAGGCGACAGCATGGTGATGATGCCGCAGAATCCCATGGCCAGGGCAATATAGACGATCAGCTTTGGCCGCTCCCCCAGCAGCAGGATGGCTGCAACAACCGTCACCATGGGGGTGATGAAGGCCAGCGCCGTGGCATTCGCGAGCGGCAGGTAGCTCATCGAGGTGAAGCTGGTGGCCATCGCCGTGCAGCCGAACAGACTGCGCAACACATGACCCCAGGGGTATTTGGTGCGGAAGCCGGTCAGAAACTCCCCGCGGATCGCCAGATAGATCCCCAGCGGAATGAGCGCGACGGCCGAGCGGAAGAACATCAACTCGCCCAGCGGCACATCGGCGGCGCTGAGGCGGATACAGATATTGAGGCCCGCAAACAGAAGGACCGATGACAGCCGCAGGGCAATGCCGGTTTGGATCGGGGTAAGGGGCGACACCGGAAGGCGGTCCTGGATAATAAAAACCATCGGCAGGGGTTCCCGCCGATGGTTAATCGTTAGGTCAGGTGCCTTGTCCCGTCAACCGCCCCAAACGGCAGGGCTGCATGCCAATCTTATCGCGTTGACATGGCGATGATCGGTGCCGCAGCAGCCACCGAGGATGGTCAGATGCCGATGGTCCTGGCGCAACTTTCGATAAAGTATGCCGAGTTCCACCGGATCGCCTGCATCAAGATCGCTGGAATTATCCAACTCCTCATGGCTACGGCGGGAGGCATTGGCCCGGACACCCCGGATGCGTTTCATCCAGGCGGCCCCGGCTTCCAGAATGGCGCTGAAGTGATCCGGGTGGGCGCAATTGATCATGTAGTAGGCGGGATAGGCGCCGGTGGCGGCATCCACCGCCTGGATGGCGTCGGAGAGAGTGTCGCTGGTCGGAAGACGCCCATCGGTTTCCAGCGTGAAGGACAGGACGACCGGCAGCCCGGCCCGTTTCGCTGCCAGCGCTATGCCGGTGGCTTCGGGGATATTGGTCATGGTGAAGGCACTGACCATATCGATGGCGGTTTGGGTGAAGAGGCCGATCTGGATGCCGTGATAGGCCTCGGCCTCTGCGACACTCATCTGCTGGCCAGGATTATAGCCGTCGCCGCGCGGGCCGATATTGCCGCTGATGACCATGGGGGAAGCCGGTGTCTCATATCGGTTCCGCACCTGCTCCATCAGGTCGACCGAGGCATTGATGGCGTCGACCAGCTGACGGTCGGTATAATTCATCTTGCGGGTCCAGTCGGGATTGGCGCGCCAGGTGACGCCCTCCAGCACGAAGCCCAGGCCGCTCTGCACCGCCATATCGGCGTAAAGCTCGTAATAGTCCTTTAGGCGCCGGGTGCCTTCGACGGTCCGCAGCAGATCGAAGGACGCGAAATAGGGCAGATCCAGCCCATCGTGGAAAATCAGCGTCGTTTCCAGACCGCCATCGGTCAGGAAAAGCTTGTCGGTCAGTTGCGGCAGGGCATTGCGATATTTGGCCATTCGTCGGGGTCCATAACAAGGGGCGATGGCCGGGCAGTCTAGGCAGATGCCGCCTGTGTTCTAGTCGACCCATGGTCGGGTGGTTTTGCGCATCCAGAGGGCGGGAAGCGGCGTAAAAGGGTTAAGTTTAAATTAACAACCCTACCTCTGGTATAGTCGACCATGAATGATATGACCCCGATGCGGGGCGTCTCCACCCGCGACCGCCTGCTCGATCTGGCGGAAGAGGCCATCCTGGCCAAGGGCTTCGCCGCCACCTCCATCGAGGAGCTGATCACGGCGGTCGGCATCACGAAAAGCGGCTTTTTCTATCATTTTCGCGACAAGAACGCCCTCGCCAAGGCCCTGATTCAGCGCTATCTGGAGCGGGATGACGCCATCTTCGATGCGCTGTTCGCCCGCGCGGACGAGCTGAACGAAGATCCGCTGCATGGGCTGCTCGTCGCCCTCAAGCTGCTGGCCGAGGAACTGGCCGATCTGCCCCAGGCTCATCCGGGGTGCCTGGTGGCGACCTTCTGTTATCAGAGCCAGCTCTTCAATCAGGAGATCCGCGACCTCAATGCCGCCGGCATCCTGGCGTGGCGGGCCCGCTTCCGGGGGCGGTTCGCCTTGATCGAGGCGCGCTATCCTCCGCGTCCCGGTGTCGATCTCGATGCGCTGGCCGATATGGCGATGGGGATCATCGAAGGCGCCATCCTGGCTGGGCGGGCCCTGAAGGATCCGCGCATTCTACCGGGGCAGATCCTGCTCTATCGGGACTATGTGCGGACGGTGTTTGCCGGATGAAACAAAAAAGGCGCCGGATTTCTCCGACGCCTTTTTCTTTTCTGACAGGAACCCTTACCCGCGCAGGCTGCCGCCGGTGACCTTCACCACATCGGCCGTGACCTTGGCGGCGACGGCTTCGATTTCGGCATCGGTCAGAGTCTTTTCGGTCGGCTGCAGCGTGATGCTGACCGCGACCGACTTCTTGCCTTCCGGCACACCCTTGCCCGCATAGACGTCGAACAGGCTGGCGTCTACGATAAGGCCCTTATCGGCATCCTTGACCGCCTTCAGCAACACCGACGCCTCAACCGAGGCATCGACCAGGAAGGCGAAGTCGCGACGGACCGGCTGCAGGCTGGCGAGCTTCAGCGTCGGACGCGCGCGACCCTTGGTCTTGGGCATCGGCACCATGTCGAGGAACAGTTCGAACGCCACGGCGGGCGCATCGATGCCGAAATCCTCCAGCAGGCTCGGGTGCAGGGCGCCGAAGCGCGCCAGCACGTTCTTAGGGCCGAGCTTGATCACACCTGAACGGCCCGGATGGTACCAGTCGGGAGTGTCGCGGAAGACCGGCATGCCGTCGGGAGCAAGACCCAGGTCGCGCAGGGCGACATAGAGGTCTTCCTTGGCATCGAAAGCATCGACCGGACGGTTGCCGCCGCGCCAATGGCGTTCAGTTGCCGGGCCGACGCGCAGGCCGATGGCGACCTGGGTCTGACCATCCGGCTTGATGCTGTTGAAGGCCGGGCCGACTTCGAACAGGGCGACGCTTTCCGCACCACGAGCCAGATTGCGTGCAGCAGCACGCAGCAGGTTCGGCAGGGCGGAGGGGCGCATCTGATCGAGATCGGAGGCGATGGGGTTAGTGAGGGTCAGCGAGGCATCGCCGCCGCCAAAGCGCACCGCCGTCGCATGGTCGAGGAACGACCAGGTAACGGCTTCCATCAGGCCCTGACCGGCCAGGATGCGGCGCACGCGACGGTCACGCAGCTGCTTCGGGGTGATCGCCGGGGTAGGCAGACCTTCGGGGCGGGGCAGCGGGGTTTCCGGCACCTGATCGATGCCATGGACACGCATGACCTCTTCGATCAGGTCGGCTTCGCCTTCCACATCGCCGCGCCAGGAGGGCGGCACCACGGCCAGCTTCTCGCCGTCCTTGGTGACTTCGAAGCCCAGGGCTTCCAGGATCGCAACCTGTTCGGCCGTGTCGATCTTGATGCCCGTCAGGGCTTCGGTGCGGGCCGGGCGCAGGTGGATCGTGCGGGTGGTGTCGGGCGTATGGCCCGCGACCACGACGTCCGAAGCCTCACCGCCGCAGATCTCCAGGATCAGGCGGGTCGCGATCTCGATACCCTTGGCGGTGAAGGCCGGGTCGATGCCGCGTTCGTTGCGGAAGCGGGCGTCCGACAGGATGCCGAGCTTACGGCCGGTGCGGGCAATCGACAGCATGTCGAAATAGGCCATCTCCAGCACAACTTCGGTGGTGCCTTCGGTGACGCCCGTGGTCTCGCCGCCCATGATACCGCCGAGGCTGAGCACAGCCTTATCGTCGGCAATGACGGTCATGCCGTCCTCAAGGGCATATTCCTTGCCGTTGAGCGCCAGCAGCGTCTCGCCCGCCTTGGCCGGACGGACCACCAGATCGCCCGCGAGCTTGCCCGCGTCGAACACATGGGCCGGACGGTTGAGATCGAAGGTCAGGAAGTTGGTGATATCGACCAGGGCCGAGATCGGCTTCAGACCGATGGACTGCAGGCGCGCCTTCAGCCATTCCGGGCTTTCGCCGTTCTTCACGCCCTTGAAGTGGCGCGAATAGAAGACGGGGCAGCCCTTGGCGGCATCCGGGGTGATCGTCAGGCCGACCGGATGCTCATAGGTCCCGGTGACGGGCGCATCGGGATAGGGCAGGGGCTTCAGCTGGCCCAGACCCTTGGCAGCGAGATCGCGGGCGATGCCACGGACACCCAGCGCATCGGCGCGGTTCGGCGTGATGGCGATCTCGACCACCGGGTCGGCTAGGCCCATGGTTTCGGCAAATTTGGCGCCGATGGGAGCGTCGGCCGGAAGCTCCATGATGCCTTCATGGTCTTCGGTCAGGCCAAGCTCATAGCCCGAGCACATCATGCCTTCCGATGCCTCGCCCCGGATCTCGCCCTTTTTGAGGACGGTGCCGTTGCGCGGAATGGTCTGGCCGGGCACCGCAAGCACGGTCACGAGGCCGGTGCGGGCGTTGGGCGCGCCGCAGACGACCTGGATGTCCGGGCCGGTACCGGTTTCGACAGTGCAGACGCGCAGGCGGTCGGCGTTCGGATGCTGCTTGGCTTCCTTGATGCGCGCGATGGTGAAGCCCGCCAGCGCGGCAGCCTTATCCTCGACGCCTTCAACCTCGAGCCCGAGGTCGGTCAGGGTATCGAGCAGCAGTTCAAGCGGCGCCTGGGTTTCGAAATGTTCCAGCAGCCAGGAGAGCGAGAATTTCATCGGCCGAGCCCCGTAATGAGCGAGGGAATATCGAGCGGCGCGAAGCCGTAGTGATCGAGCCAACGCAGGTCGGCATCGAAGAAGGTGCGCAGATCGGGAATGCCGTACTTCAGCATCGCGATACGCTCGATCCCCATGCCGAACGCAAAGCCCTGCCACTCGTCGGGATCGAGGCCGCAATTGCGGATGACGTTCGGGTGCACCATGCCGGAGCCCAGGATCTCCAGCCAGTCGCCGAACTTGCCGATCTTGATCTCCCCGCCCTTGCGCGAACAGCCGATGTCAACTTCGGCGCTGGGTTCGGTGAAGGGGAAGAAGGAGGAGCGGAAGCGGACGGGGATGTCGTCCTGCTCGAAATAGGCGCGCACGAACTCGGTGATGGTGCCGCGCAGATGGCCCATGTTGATGTTGCGGTCGATCACCAGCGCTTCGATCTGGTGGAACATCGGCGTGTGGGTCTGGTCGCTGTCCGAACGGTAGGTGCGGCCGGGCACGATCACGCGGATCGGCGGCTTGCCGTTCAGCATGGTACGGATCTGCACGGGCGAGGTGTGGGTGCGCAGCAGCATCTTGTGGCTGCCGTCCTTACCCGCCTCGGGCGCATCGGGCAGATAGAAGGTGTCGTGCGCTTCGCGGGCCGGATGGCCGACCGGGAAGTTCAGCGCCGTGAAATTGTGGAAGTCGTCTTCGATGTCCGGCCCTTCGGCCAGCGTGAAGCCCATCTGTCCGAAGATGGCGATCAGCTCGTCGATGGTCTGGGTGATCGGATGCAGCTTGCCCGCGCCCTGACGTGCCACCGGCTGGGTGATGTCGATGGTTTCGGCAGCCAGCTTGGCGGTCATCGCCTCGCGCTTCAGGATCTCGAACCGGTCCTTGAGGGCGCTCTCGACCGCCTGCTTGACGACGTTCACCGCCTGACCGAAAGCCTTGCGCTCTTCGGGCGGGAGCTTGCCCAGCTTAGCCATTTCGGCCGAAACGCTGCCGCTTTTGCCCAGCAGATTGACGCGGGCGGCTTCCAGGGACGCAAGGTCGGAGGCCGATGCCACCTGAGCCAGCGCGCCATCCTTGAGGGCGTCGAGAGTCTGTCCGTCGCTCATTCCAGAAATTCCTTAGGGTTCGGACAAAAGAAAACGGGACCGTTCGACGGAACGGCCCCGTTTGCTACCACTAACCAGAAAGACGTTCGTCTTTAGGCGGAGAGGGCGGCCTGGGCCTGCTCAACCACCGCCTTAAACGACTCGGGCTCGCGGGTCGCGAGATCCGACAGGATCTTGCGGTCGAGCTCGATGCCGGCCTTCTTCACGCCGTTCATGAACTGCGAGTAGCTCAGCCCATAGAGGCGAGCACCAGCGTTGATGCGCTGGATCCAAAGAGCGCGGAAGGTGCGCTTTTTGACGCGACGGTCACGATAGGCATACTGCAGCGCCTTCTCGACCTTTTCGAGAGCGATGCGGTAGTTGGACGAATTGCGATCGCGATAGCCCTTGGCAAGACCCAGGAGCTTTTTGTGACGGGCGTGCGACGTTACGCCCCGCTTAACACGAGCCATTTAGCACCTCACCGGTCGTAGGGCATGTATTTAAGGACAAGACCGCGATCGCTCTCGCACATGATTTCCGTGCGACGCGAGGTGCGGATCATCTTCTTCGTGCGCTTGGACATGCCGTGACGCTTGTTCGCAACGCCGAACTTGACCTTACCGGTGGCGGTGAAGCGGAAACGCTTCTTGGCGCCGCTCTTGGTCTTCAACTTGGTCATTTCGATCCTCAACATAAGGGGTCGACAAACCGATTGGCCGGGCATGACCTCGTGGCCCAGACGCAATCGTTCCTCGCAGCCGACTGCCACGAAGGAGCGCGGAGTATAGCGATTGGCTTTCCTCGTGCAAGCCGATAATCACGAGGGACGGCTATACCCTGGACACAGGTTTGATCCATATAGCTTGGGGCATTGTTTTGAAAGGGTCTCCATGTCCGATCTGCCTTTGATCGATCGCTTCGACGCAGCGACCGATCCTGCCCGTTACCGGCGTCTGCCGCCCGATTGGGCGCTGGCCGTCTCCGATATCGTCGGCAGTACCAAGAAGGTGCAGAGCGGGCGCTACCGCGATGTCAATTTCGTCGCTGCCGCCGTCATCGCCGCGATCCAGGCCGAGGTCGCGAAATATTCACCCCATCCCGTCGCCTGCCAGTTCGGTGGCGATGGCGCCACGCTGGCAATCCCGCCCGAGGCCCGCGCCGGGGTGGAGCGCACCCTGGCGGCGCTGGGTTACTGGTCGCAGAATACCTTCGATCTTGAGCTACGCGTCGGGCTGGTCTCGGTCGCCGAGATCGAGGCGGCTGGCGGCGAGGTGCTGGCTGCCCTCTATGACGCGGGGCAGGGGAACTATTACGGCATGTTCCTGGGGGCGGGTGCCTCGATTGCCGACCGGCTACTGAAAAGCGATGCCGGTCATCAGCTGGTGCCGCAGGAAGGTCCCTTGGATGGGCTGGACGGGCTTTCCTGCCGCTGGGAGCCGATCAACAGTCGGAAAGGGACGATCCTGTGCCTGATGGCGGATCCAGTAGCCGAGGATGCCAGCGGCGCCCATGAGATTGAAGTCCTGCGGGCTGCCATCGACGCTATAGCTGCTATCGATGAGGCCGCCCCGCTGGGCGATGGGTCGAACATGGTGCCGCGTCTGCGTTCCATGATCCCGGCAGCCTGGAAGGAAACCTTGCTCGCCCGCAGCGGCGCCCGACTGAAGAAGCTGGCTTCCGTGGCGCTGGAGGTCGTTCTGATGTGGGGCCTCTATCGATTGGATCGGGGCATCGGGCGTTTCAATCCGCGCGATTATCGTGGCGCGGTTGCCCGGCAGACCGATTTCCGGCGGGTTGCCACGGGGCTGCGTCTCGTCATCGATGTGAGTCTGGATCAGGCCGAGCGGATCGAGGCTCTGCTGGAGGAGCGCACCCGGGCCGGAACAATCCTCTATGGCTCCTATCGCGCACCGGCCGCGACCATCACCTGCCTTGTCGGCAAGGTGGTGGAGGGCAAACATATCCATTTTGTCGATGGTGACGGTCTGGGCTTCTGGCAGGCCGCGAAAGCCTACAAGGCGCGCCGGGCGGCACTGGTCGGGGCGACTTGACCTAGGCACGCATCGTCTTGGGTTTTCTGATTAGAGGTCTCTTGCCATTTGTGCCTTGTCGTCACCCCGGGACTTGATCCCGGGGTCTCCTCCGGGAGCGTTTCCACATTGCCCGGGTGAGACTTGGACCAGCTCCCGGAGGAGATCCCGTGGTCAAGCCACGGGATGACGAGTTTTGTTTGACGGGTTGACCACGACGCGATGGCGATGGTATCGCCTTAAGGGTCGATTATTTCGAAAGACGTGACCGGTGCTGGATCAACGCAAGATTGGACGATGGCGTCGATGGCAGTCGCGGGGCTGATGCGCCCCCGCGAAAGTTATCCGCGCATTCCGATCTCCGTTTGAAAAGCAGCCACGAGGACTTCCCGTGACCGATCTCGTTTATCAGACCGCTGGCGGTCTGACCGTTACCCGTCGTGAATCCATCCATGCCATCGATACTGCCGTCGAAAGCCTGTTGAATCAGCTCGACAGCCGCCGTGGCGCCTTCCTGTCCTCTGCCTATGAATATCCCGGCCGCTATAAGCGCTGGAGCATGGGCTTTGCCAATCCGCCGGTCGAGATCACGACCCGCGACCGCGTTTTCTCGATGGTGGCGCTCAATGGACGTGGGCGCATCCTGCTGAAACTGCTACTGCCCGCCCTGGAGGCGCATCCGCATCTCGCGTCGCTCTCCATCGCTGAAACCCGGATCGATGGGGCGATCATCCCGCCGCCGCTGCGCTTTGCCGAAGAAGACCGCTCGCGTCAGCCGTCGGCCTTCTCGGTCCTGCGGGCGATCATCGGCCATTTCTTCTCGGATGAAGATCCGTACCTCGGTCTCTATGGCACCTTCGGCTTTGATCTGCTGCATCAGGTCGAAGGGATCGAGCGCAAGATGCCGCGCGCCGAAGACCAGCGCGACCTGGTGCTCTTCATCCCCGACCGGGTGACGATCGTCGATCACCATGCGGGCCGGGCGACCGTCTATTCCTATGATTTCACCGGAGATGGGGTGAATACCGAAGGCCTGTCGCGCGAAACGCCGGACGTGGATTATCGCGGCCTGCAGAAGACGCCGTTTCAGGCCTCGGAATTCCCCGAAGGCGGCTATGCCGGGATCGTCCGGGACGCGCTGGAGTACTTCAAGCGCGGCGACCTGTTCGAAGTGGTGCCGAGCCACACGTTCTTCGAGAAATGCACGGCACGGCCAACCGACCTGTTCCGCACCCTGCGCCGCATCAACCCCAGCCCCTATGGCTTCGTCTTTAATCTGGGCGGGGAATATCTCGTCGGCGCCAGCCCGGAGATGTTCGTCAGGGTCGAAGGGCGCCGCATCGAAACCTGCCCGATCAGCGGCACCATCGCCCGTGGCAAGAACGCCATCGAGGATGCCCGCCAGATCCGTGCGCTGCTCAACTCTGAAAAAGACGAGAGCGAACTCACCATGTGCACCGACGTCGATCGCAACGACAAGGCGCGCGTCTGCCAGCCGGGCACGGTGCGCGTCATCGGCCGCCGCCAGATCGAGATGTATTCCCACCTGATCCATACCGTCGATCATGTGGAAGGCACCCTGCGCGAGGGCTGCGATGCCCTCGATGCTTTCCTGACCCATTGCTGGGCAGTGACGGTGACCGGCGCGCCCAAGCGTTGGGCGGTGGAATTCATCGAAGCCAACGAGAAGTCACCGCGCCGCTGGTACGGCGGGGCAGTGGGCAAGCTGGGCTTCGATGGCGGCTGCAATACCGGACTGACGCTGCGCACAATCCGCCTGCAGGATGAGATCGCCGAAATCCGCGTCGGCGCCACGCTGCTGTTCGACAGTGACCCGGTGGCCGAAGAGGCCGAAACGGTGTTGAAGGCGGCGGCCTCCCGCCGCGCGCTCGCCACCGTCGGCCAGATCAGCAACAACCCGCCGGTCGCCGAACAGCCACCTGCCACCGGCAAACGGGTGCTGATGGTCGATTGCGAGGATAGCTTCGTGTTGACCCTGGGCGATTATTTCCGCCAGACCGGGGCCGAGGTCGTCACCATGCGCCATAGCCACGCCCTGCCGGTGATCGCCGATGGCGGCTGGGATCTGGTGGTCATGTCACCGGGGCCGGGACGGCCGGAGCAGTTCGGCGTGCCGGATATGATCCGTCAGGCCGACGAGATGGATATCCCGGTCTTCGGCGTCTGCTTAGGCCTTCAGGGGATGGTCGAGGCCTTTGGCGGCGAACTTGGGCAATTGCCGGAACCGATGCACGGCAAGTCATCCGAAGTGAGCTGTGCTGCCGATCAGTCGCGTCTGTTCGAAGGGCTGCCGGATCGCTTCGCCGTAGGCCGCTACCACTCGCTCTATGCCGAGCCCAAGGTGCTGCCGGAAGGCTTCCGCGTCACCGCCCAGACCGACGACGGCCTCATCATGGCAGTGGAGCATAAGAGCCGTCCCATCGCGGGCGTGCAGTTCCATCCCGAATCGATCATGTCGCTGGGCGATGGGGTCGGGCCGGGGATCATCCATAATGTGATGAAGAACCTGGCGCGGTAGATATCCTGGCTTTTCAGTTTATGTCGTCATCCCGTGGCTTGACCACGGGATCTCCAATCATTTGTGTTGGTCGTCATCCCGGTGCTCGACACCGGGATCTCCTCCGGGAGCTTGTCCAAATAGGACTGGGACAGGGTGGAAACGCGCTCGGAGGAGATGCCGGGATCAAGTCCCGGCATGACGAGTCTTCAAGATGGCCATAAACAAAAACGGCGCCCATTTGGGCGCCGTTTTCACGTCAGCGAACCTTCGGTCTTCTTATTTGAAGGCGAGGTCGATGATCTCGTAGGACTTCGAGCCGCGCGGCGTCGTCACTTCGACATTGTCGCCGACGGACTTGCCGATGAGGGCGCGGGACAGGGGGGCCGTGATGGACAGCAGCCCCGACTTGATGTCGCCTTCGACGGCGCCCACGATCTGATAGGTCTGTTCTTCGCCGGTATCGTCATCCGCCAGGGTGACGGTGGCGCCGAACTTCACGGTCGTTCCGGACAGCTTGGTCGGATCGATGATGTCGGCGCGCGACACCATATCCTCAAGCTCGGCCACACGGCCTTCAATGAAGCTCTGACGCTCACGGGCGGCGTGATATTCCGCGTTTTCGGAAAGATCGCCGTGGTCGCGGGCTTCTGCGATAGCTCTGATGACGGCGGGGCGTTCAACAGACTTTAGATTCTTTAACTCGGCCTCCAGACGGTTGAAACCGCCGGCGGTCATGGGAACCTTTTCCATACCCAAGGAACCTCAGTCGTCGTTCAGGCAATAGAATGCCGCGGCCAGATCGGTTTAACCGGTCTTGCCACGGTTCTGGGGCAGTAAGGATAGGCGCGCTGCTACCAGCTCGCAAGGGGAGAAACGTGACGTCATGCAACCTTCACGGAAGGTGAAGGTCATTCATCCAGCGTTAATAAGGTCTTAACGCTGGATGTTGACTTCGAAAATAGTTCTGCAGGTCCTGGGGTTTAGAAGGTCCCGGTGAAGTATTCCTGCAGGGGACGCACGCCGAGGGTTTCGCCGTTCAGGGCTTCGATGGCCCGAACGGTGGCTCTGGCGCCAGCGATGGTGGTGACGTAGGCGATGCTGGAATTCAGCGCGGTGCGGCGGATCGTCAACCCGTCGGACGAGGCTTGGCGGCCCGCGACGGTATTGATGACCAGCTGCACGCCGCCCGAGCGCATGAGGTCGGTCACATCCGGGCGGCCTTCCTGCACCTTGTTCACGCGGGTGGCATCAATGCCCTGGTCGGTCAGATAGTCGGCGGTACCTTTGGTCGCGACGATCTTGAAGCCGATCTGGATCAGGCTGCGGGCGAGCTGTGCCGCCTGCGGCTTGTCGCTGTCACGGACCGAGATGAAGCAGGTGCCCTTGGTCGGGATCAGGTTGCCCGCTGCGATCTGCGCCTTGGCAAAGGCGCGGCCGAAGTCGGCATCAAGACCCATGACCTCGCCGGTCGACTTCATTTCCGGGCCGAGGATGGTGTCGACGCCGGGGAAGCGGGCAAACGGGAAGACCGCTTCCTTGACCGCGACCTGGGCGATACCGGCCGGGGCGGGCGGGAAGGAGGCCAGCTTTTCGCCAGCCTGGATGCGGGCGGCCATCTTGGCGATGGGGCGGCCGGTGGCCTTGGCGACGAAGGGCACCGTGCGGCTGGCGCGCGGATTGACTTCCAGGATGTAGACCGTGTCGTCCTTGACCGCGAACTGGATGTTCATCAGGCCGACCACTTTAAGCGCCCGGGCGAGCTGTTCGGTCTGCTTCTTGATCTCCTCGACGATGGCGGCGGAGAGCGAGTAGGGCGGCAGGGCGCAGGCGCTGTCGCCCGAATGGATGCCCGCTTCCTCGATATGCTCCATGACGCCAGCGACCAGCACGTCCTTGCCGTCGGAAACGGCATCGACGTCCACTTCGATGGCATCGCGCAGATAGCTGTCGATCAGGACCGGCGTGTCACCCGAGACCAGCACGGCGGTGGTCACATAGCGGCGCAGACCTGCAACATCATGGACGATCTCCATGGCGCGGCCACCCAGCACATAGGACGGGCGGAGCACGACCGGATAACCGACTTCGGCGGCGACGCGCTCGGCTTCTTCTGCCGAACGGGCGGTGCCGTTCTTGGGCTGAAGCAGCTTCAGGTCCTGTAGCAGGGCCTGGAAACGCTCGCGATCTTCGGCCAGATCGATGGCATCGGGCGAGGTGCCGAGGATGGGGATATCGGCTTTTTCGAGAGCCGCCGCCAGCTTCAGCGGGGTCTGGCCGCCGAACTGCACGATGCAGCCCAGCAGCGTGCCCTTGGACTGTTCCTTGCGGGCGATCTCGATCACGTCTTCGGCGGTCAGCGGCTCGAAATAGAGACGGTCCGAGGTGTCATAGTCGGTCGAGACGGTTTCCGGGTTGCAGTTGACCATGATGGTCTCGAACCCGGCTTCCTTCAGCGCATAGGCCGCATGGACGCAGCAATAGTCGAACTCGATGCCCTGGCCGATACGGTTCGGACCGCCGCCGAGGATCATGACCTTCTTGCGCTCGGTCGGGACGCTTTCGCATTCCGGTGCCTCGAACAGGCCTTCGCCTTCGTAGGTCGAGTACATGTAGGGCGTGTCGCTGGCGAATTCGGCGGCGCAGGTGTCGATGCGCTTGAAGACCGGATTGACCTTCAGTTTGGCACGCAGGGCGGCGACATCCGCTTCCTTCTTGCCGGTCAGCTTGGCAAGGCGGGCGTCGGCAAAGCCTTGCGCCTTCAGGGCATGCAGGGCTGGAGCCGTCTGGGGCAGGCCCTTGGCCGCCACGTCATTTTCGGTCGCGATGATCTCGGCCATCTGGCGCAGGAACCAGGGGTCGATCTTGGTGACGGTATGGACGTCCTCGACGCTCATGCCCCAGCGCAGAGCCTGGGCAACGATACGCAGGCGATCCGGCGTCGGGGTGGCGAGAGCAGCGCGGATGACCTGGGTGTTGGCGCCATCTTCTGCGCCTTCGACCGCGATCTCATCCAGGCCCGACAGGCCGGTTTCCAGACCGCGCAGGGCCTTCTGCAGCGATTCTTTGAAGTTGCGGCCGATGGCCATCACTTCGCCGACCGACTTCATCGAAGTGGTCAGGGTGGTGGAGGCGCCGGGGAACTTCTCGAAGGTGAAGCGGGGGATCTTAGTGACGATATAATCGATGGTCGGCTCGAAGCTGGCCGGGGTCACCTTGGTGATATCGTTGGCAAGTTCGTCCAGCGTGTAGCCGACGGCCAGCTTGGCCGCGACCTTGGCAATTGGGAAGCCGGTCGCCTTGGAGGCCAGGGCGGAGGAGCGCGAGACGCGGGGGTTCATCTCGATGACGACCATGCGGCCATCTTCGGGATTGATCGCGAACTGCACGTTGGAGCCGCCGGTATCGACGCCAATCTCGCGCAGCACGGCGATGGAGGCATCGCGCATGCGCTGATATTCTTTATCGGTCAGCGTCAGGGCCGGGGCGACGGTCATCGAGTCGCCGGTATGGACGCCCATCGGATCGATGTTTTCGATGGAGCAGATGATGATGCAATTGTCCACGCGGTCGCGGACGACTTCCATCTCATATTCCTTCCAGCCGAGGACACTTTCCTCGACCAGGACCGAGCCGACCGGCGACAGCTTGATGCCGCCCGCGACGATATTCTCGAATTCCTCGGCGTTATAGGCGATGCCGCCGCCCTGACCGCCCAGGGTGAAGGAGGGGCGGATGATCGCGGGCAGGCCGACCTTGCCCAGGGCCTCACGCGCCTGCTCCAGGTTCGTCACCATGTGCGAGCGCGGGGATTCCAGACCGATCTTCTCCATCGCATCGCGGAAAAGCTGACGGTCTTCGGCCTTTTCGATGGCTTCCTGCTTGGCGCCGATCAGCTCGACACCCAGACGGTCCAGGGTGCCGTTCTCGGCCAGGGCCAGGGCGGTGTTGAGCGCAGTCTGGCCACCCATGGTCGGCAGCAGAGCGTCGACCTGTTCCTTTTCAAGAACGCGGGCGACGAATTCCGGGGTGATCGGCTCGATATAGGTCGCATCCGCCAGACCGGGGTCGGTCATGATGGTCGCGGGGTTCGAGTTCACCAGAACGACGCGATAGCCTTCCTGACGCAGCGCCTTACAGGCCTGCACGCCGGAATAGTCGAATTCGCAAGCCTGGCCTATGACGATCGGACCCGCGCCGATGATCAGGATGCTCTTGATGTCTGTACGTTTGGGCATCTTCTCTTCTTTCTTACGCGCGGGTCTTAGTTCTTGGCGGCGGTCATCAGTTCGGCGAAACGCTCGAACAGATAATGGCTGTCGGTCGGGCCGGGGCTGGCTTCCGGGTGGTACTGCACCGAGAAGGCAGGCTTGTCGGTCATGCGGAAGCCTTCGTTCGTGCCGTCGAACAGCGAGACGTGGGTGACGACCGCATTCTTGGGCAGCGTGTCGGGATCGACGCAGAAGCCGTGGTTCTGGCTGGTGATCTCCACGCGGCCATTCTCCAGGTTCTTGACCGGGTGATTGGCGCCGCGATGACCGCGCTCCATCTTCTTGGTCGAGGCACCAACCGCACGGGCCAGCAGCTGATGACCAAGGCAGATGCCGAAGACCGGCACATTCTTCTCGATCAGGCCCTGGATGACCGGCACGGCATATTTGCCGGTGGCGGCGGGGTCGCCGGGGCCGTTCGACAGGAACACGCCGTCGGGCTGATGGCGCATCACATCCTCAAGGCTGGCATCGGCCGGAACCACGACAACCTCGGCGCCGATGTTGGTCAGGCAGCGCAGAATATTGCGCTTGGCGCCATAATCGACGGCGACGACCTTGAACTTCTTTTCACCGAGCTTGCCGTAGCCCTTGCCCAGTTCCCAGGTATTCTCGTCCCAGCCATAGGACTGGCGGGTGGTTACTTCGATGGCGAGGTCCATGCCTTCGAGGCCTGCCCAGCTCTTCGCTTCGGCAAGGGCGGCGTCGATGTCGAGCTTGCCTGCCTCGCCATGGACGATGACGGCGTGCGGGGCGCCGAGGTCGCGGATGCGCCGGGTCAGCTTGCGGGTATCGATCCCGGCCAAGCCGACGATATTGTGGCTCTTGGCCCAGGCGTCGAGGTTCTGGGCGGCGCGCCAGTTCGACGGCTCGGTGATATCGGCCTTCACGATGAAGCCGCGCACGGCGGGGGTTACCGTCTCGATATCTTCGGCATTCGTGCCGACGTTCCCGATGTGCGGGAAGGTGAAATTGATGATTTCGCCAGCGTAGGAGGGGTCGGTCAGGATTTCCTGATAACCGGTGATCGAGGTATTGAAGCAGACTTCGCCGACCGATCGACCCTTGGCGCCAAGTCCTCGGCCCCAGAACACCGTCCCATCAGCTAATACGAGAGCGCCGGTGGCTTCGGGGGGCGGGGCGATGGTCATGGCGGAACCTTTCCGTAAGAATCTCTTCGACCTTATATTTCGGCGCGCGACAAGACGCCGGTTTCCCCGAACTTTCGGAAACCAGCCTCGTGGCTTTCGCTTCTTATGGCCAAATTGCGGACGCTATACGGGACAGGGGGGCTAGGGTCAAGAAAAGCCGACGCGCAGGCCCCCCTTGTCGAAGAGGGGTGGTCATGACCGAATAAGGTCGCTATTGTTACCGCTTTCCAAAGATCGATGGCTTTAAAGACATGCTGCGCCAGCAAATCAACGACGCTTACAAGGCGGCGATGGTCGCCCGCGACCAAGCGACGGTTTCCGCCGTTCGCCTTATCATGGCCGAGTTCAAGAAGAAGGACATCGACGGCCGCACCGAAGGCTATCCCGACGGCGTGCCGGACGATCAGCTGCTTTCGCTCATGCAGAAGATGATCAAGCAGCGCCAGGACTCGATCACAATGTACAATCAGGGCAACCGACCTGAGCTGGCCGCCAAGGAAGAGGCGGAGATCGCGATCATCGAGCGCTTCATGCCCAAGATGATGTCCGAGGCTGAAACCGATGCCGCCGTCGCCGCGACGCTGGCGGAAATCGGCGCGACCTCGGTCAAGGACATGGGCAAGGCGATGGCCGCGCTGAAGGAAAAATTCGCAGGCCAGATGGACTTCCAGAAGGCTAGTGCTATAGTTAAAAAGCATCTCGCTGGTGCGTAACTAGGCGCGGCTTTTTGGGTTTGGCATGGCATTTCCACCCGAGTTCCTGGAGGAACTGCGCGGGCGCATAACGCTTTCCAGCGTTGTCGGTCGACGGGTGAAGCTTGCCAAAAAAGGCCGGGAATTTTCCGGCCTTTGTCCTTTTCATAACGAGAAATCGCCCAGCTTCTTCGTTAATGACGACAAGGCTTTCTACCACTGCTTTGGCTGCGGCAAGCATGGCGATGCCGTCAGTTTTGTCATCGATACCGAGGGGCTGGGCTTCCGCGAGGCGGTGGAGCGTCTGGCGGGCGAGGCTGGGATGGAAGTCCCGACCGACACGCCCGTCGACCGCGAAGTGGTGGTGCGTCGCCAAGGCGCCGAGGCAGCTTGCGAGGCGGCGGCGGCCTATTTCCAGGAGCAACTGCGCACCAATGACGGCAAGGACGCGCTCGCGTATCTTTTGGGGCGAGGCGTCACCCAGCAGGATATCAGCCATCATCGCCTAGGCTGGGCACCAGATCGCCGTGAAGGGCTGAAACAGAGCCTTATCGCCAAGGGGTTCACTGAGGATGTCCTGATCGAGGCGGGTCTGATTATCCTGCCCGAGGATCGCCCCGGCACCTATGATCGCTTTCGCGGTCGAGTAATGTTCCCGATTGCGGATCGTCGAGGGAAAGTTATTGCCTTCGGTGGCCGTGCCATGGGCGACGCTAAGCCGAAATATTTGAACAGCCCAGAAACGTCACTTTTTCATAAAGGACGTACGCTTTATGCTCTTAATCACGCTCGTATCGCTGCAGCGCGTGAAGGGCGTGTAATTGTAGTTGAAGGCTACATGGACGTAGTGGCGATGCATCGCAAAGGTTTTGCGACCGCCGTTGCGCCGCTGGGGACTGCGCTTACAGAAGAGCAGATGGGGGAGCTCTGGAAGCTCGCGCCTGAACCAATCTTGTGTTTAGACGGCGATAGTGCCGGCCAACGAGCAATGGCCCGCGCTGCCGAGCGCGCTTTGCCTCTTTTAAAGCCGGGTAAAAGTCTTCGTTTTGCAACACTGCCAGAAGGACAAGACCCGGACGATCTGCTTGCTCAACCTGGTGGGGCTGAAAAGTTACGTCGAGCATTAGCTGATGCAATCCCACTGATTGAGGCTCTGTGGAGGATTGAAACGGGAGTACACTCTCTAGATACGCCCGAAAAAAAAGCAGAATTCAAAGTACGTTTACGTGATCGCGTGTCGTCTATCAAAAACGATGACGTGCGAGCTCTCTATGGGCAAGACATTCAAGCGAGACTTGAAGAAAAATTTGGGAGACTAGAACGATTCGCTCCTGGTGCGGTCCCTCCGCGGCATATCGATAGAGAAGCTGAAGTTTTCTTTAATGGTCGATTGTTTCAGGCGGGCAAATCATTCAGGGCAGGGGAGCGAAACGAAAGAAATAAAAAAAATAATAATAAAAAAAATCATTCCGCTGGGTTGCGTATGCACTTGGCTTCTCTTGAATATCAAGGCGCCTCTACTCCAATCGGCCCCAATGAAGATTTTATTAAAGTGTTGCCTGCGAACGCCGATCGAGTGACCTCTGCGATTGGCGCGGAGCAAGCTCTTGAGTTGCTTACATTGATGATTTTTAATCCTGTTCTGGCAGAAGAAGCATTAGAATCCCTTGCTGATATAACGTTAGCGGATGCAGCGCTTGACTCTCTATGTAGAGAAATCGTAAGCGTTACGGCCGCTCACCCTGGGCTTGATGTAGGGACGCTGCAATCACATTTAACGGAGAATGGTCACGCCTTGACCCTTCAGCAGGTCACTACGCCAGATGTACTTAATAGGTACCCTCTAGCCAGACCCGACGCGTATCTCCCCGATGCGAGAACGCGGGCGCGGGTTTTATTGGCTGATTTGAAGCGCAGTCGTCTGAAAGCTGATATGGAAGAGGCTAGTGCGGTTCTTGCGGCTGAAGCTAGCCCAGAAGCGTGGGAAAGAGTTAAACGCCTGCGCGAGCAGATCGCGACCATGGCGGCGGAACAGGAATAGTCGGGCAGGTGTTAGGCGGTCTTGACGGATCGCAACATCGGACGAGTTAGAAGATCGGGACGAAAGGGTATTCGGTAATGGCGCAGAAGGCGGCGAACGCTACGGAAGAGACGACGACGCAGGAAGAGGCGATCGAAAGCCCGCTTGTTGACGGTGTTGCCACTGCGGTCAAGAAGTTGGTCGCGCGCGGTAAAGAGCGCGGCTACATCACCTACGACGAACTGAATGGCGCGCTGCCGCCCGAACAGGTGTCTTCGGAACTGATCGAAGACACCATGACCATGCTGTCCGACCTGGGCATCAATCTGGTCGAAGCTGAAGAAACCGAAGAAACCGAGGAAGCCGAGGCCGATCCCGACGCCGAAGCGCGTGGTAACGTCGACGACGACGAAATCGGTCGCACGGACGATCCGGTCCGCATGTACCTGCGCGAAATGGGCTCGGTCGAGCTGCTGTCGCGCGAAGGTGAAATCGCGATCGCCAAGCGCATCGAGGCGGGCCGCGAGGCCATGATCTCGGGCCTGTGCGAAAGCCCCTTCACCATGCGGGCGATGATCGAGTGGCGCGATGCCCTCAACGACAGCAAGATGCTGCTGCGCGACATCATCGACCTCGAAACCACCTATGGCGCCAGCCTGCCCGGCGGCACCGCCGAGGGCGCGAGCGACGACGACCTGCCTCCTGAGTTGCTGGCCCAGGGCGGCGACAAGGACGAAGGCGACGACGTCGAAGGTGAAGGCGAGGGCGAACCCCGTCCGGAAGGCGAGGGTGAAGGTGAAGGCGGCGAGGGCGGTGAAGAAGGTGCCGAGGAGAGCGGTGTCTCGCTTTCGGCCATGGAAGCCGAACTGAAGCCGCAGATCCTCGAAAAGTTCGATGCGATTGCCGAAGCCTACGGCAAGCTCGCCAAGATGCAGGAAAAGCGCGTTGCCGCCCTGCGCAAGGGCGAAGAGCTCGTTCCGGCGAACGAGAAGAAGTACGAGAAGGCCCGCACGGAGCTGGTCGAACTGACCAAGGAAATCCGCCTGAATCCGGCCCGCATCGACGAACTGGTCGATCAGTTGGGTGGTCTTTCGAAGCGCCTGATCGGTTTCGATGGTCGTCTGCTGCGTTTTGCCGAAGGCGAGAAGGTGGCACGGGCCGACTTCCTGTCCAGCTACCTCGGTCACGAACTGAACCCGAACTGGCTGGCAGCCCAGGGCCGCCGCAGCCCGAAGTGGGCGAAGTTCTTCGAGAAGCATCAGGTCGAGGCCCAGAAGGCCCTGAACGAAATCGCTGTCATCGCCGAGATGGTCAGCCTGCCGATCGCCGAATTCCGTACCCTCGTCCAGAAGGTGCAGAAGGGCGAACGCGAGGCCAGCCGCGCGAAGAAGGAAATGGTCGAGGCGAACCTGCGTCTCGTCATCTCCATTGCCAAGAAATATACCAACCGTGGTCTGCAGTTCCTGGATCTCATCCAGGAAGGCAACATCGGCCTGATGAAGGCCGTTGATAAGTTCGAATATCGCCGCGGTTACAAGTTCTCGACCTATGCCACCTGGTGGATCCGTCAGGCGATCACGCGCTCCATCGCGGATCAGGCCCGAACGATCCGTATTCCGGTGCATATGATCGAAACCATCAACAAGCTGGTCCGCACCTCGCGCCAGATGCTCCACGAGATCGGCCGCGAGCCGACCCCGGAAGAACTGGCCGAAAAGCTCATCATGCCGCTCGAAAAGGTCCGCAAGGTCCTGAAGATCGCCAAGGAGCCGATCTCCCTCGAAACGCCGATCGGTGACGAGGAAGACAGCCATCTGGGTGATTTCATCGAAGACAAGAACGCCGTTCTGCCGCTCGATGCCGCCATTCAGGCCAACCTGCGCGAAACCACGACCCGCATTCTTGCGACCCTCACCCCGCGTGAGGAACGTGTCCTGCGCATGCGGTTTGGCATCGGCATGAACACCGACCACACCCTCGAAGAAGTCGGCCAGCAGTTCTCGGTTACCCGCGAACGTATCCGTCAGATCGAGGCGAAGGCGTTGCGGAAGCTGAAACACCCGTCGCGTTCGCGCAAGCTGCGCAGCTTCCTCGATAACTAAGATCCCAAAGGGCGGCACATCGGTGCCGCCCTTTTTCTTTCCAAGGTATTTCCCATGTCCCATCGTTTCATCGAACTCGACGCCAAAACCCCGGCCGCCGACATGGATGCGGCGCTCGCCCTGGTCGAACCGCTGCACCGGCAGCTTCGCCCGAAAATCCCGGCTCCCTATGCCGACTATCTGAAGCAGATGTTCGCGGAAGACGTCCGCATGAGCATTCTGCTGGAAGGGGACGTCCCCAAAGCCGTTGGCGTCTGGCGCGTGCGGTTGACGACCTATCAGGGGCGGCGCTTCTATGTGGACGATCTGGTGACCGACGAGAACAGCCGGGGATCGGGTCATGGCGGCATTATGCTGAGCCATCTCGAAGCCCACGCGAAGGCGTTGGACAGCGACTATTTCACCCTGGACAGCGGCACACACCGCACGCTGGCCCATCGCTTCTATTTCCGCCACGGCATGACGATCTCCAGCTTCAGCTTTCAGAAAGCGCTGACCAGTCGCTTCGGTTAAGCTTAACCGTATTACTTGCTGATTTTTTCGACAGGCCCTTCGCGTAAGCGGAGGGCTTTGTTTTTGTCGAAATTGACCGTACGTAAACAGTCGTTTTCGGCGCCCGCATCAATACTATTTTTATCTTTATAGGCCCCATACTTGTTGGTGCTTGGGATCGTCTGGGGAGAGTCGGCCCAAAATCGGCACGGTAGTTACCCGCGAAAACGCGGTAGGGGAGAGGGTCGAAGATGAATCAAGGGACACGGCGCGGTGTGGGGTTGCGGGGGCGGATCATCGCGGGCGCTATCGCCATCGTGGTGCTCAGCCTGCTGGTGATTGCGGGCTTGGGTCTGGTCAACGAGCGCAACAGCCTGACGGCAGCGCTGGAGAGCAAGGCCGATACGATGGCTCAGCTGCAGGCCAGTGCCATGGCGCAGCCGCTCTGGCGGTACGAGGAAGACGCTATCGAGCCCCTGATGAAGGACCTGGCGCGCGATCCCGACTTCCAAGCCATCTACGTCAAAACGCCTGCCGATCAGGAATTTAATTTCTCGGTCGAGAAAGCCAAGGGCGCCGGGACCATCGTGCGGTCTGTCGATATCAAGGGACCAGACAACTCCGATGTTGGCGATATGACGCTGACCCTGTCGACCGAGCGGATTGAAAAGCTGGGGCAGGAAGCCCTGCTCAAGCAGGCTGTTACCGCATTGATCGCCTGCGCCCTGATCTCGCTGGTGCTGTTCGTCATGCTGGGACGGGCGGTCGCGCCGCTGGGACGGTTGGCCGCGCTGATGCAAAATCTTGCCCAGGGCGATCTGACGGTGGAAATCCCACCGGCACGCCGGGCAGACGAAATCGGCGCCATGACGGATGCGGTGACCTTCCTGAAGGAACAGGCCGTTGAGAAGCAGCGCCTGGAACAGGAGGCAGCAGAAGCGAGCGCAGCCCGGCGTCAGGCCCGCACGTCCGAGATGACCGGGCTGGCCGATACGTTCGAGCGTGAGGTGCTGACCATCGCCGAGACGGTGGGGCAGGCGGCGGAACGCGCGTTGGTGGCTTCGACCCATCTGTCCGAGATGGCGGGCGACACCACGATGAAATCCACGACGGTTGCAGCTGCAGCCGAAGAGGCGAGTCACGCCGTGCAGACGGTCGCGGCGGCCTGTGAGCAACTCATGGCGGCAACCAATGAAATCTCCGGCCAGATCGGCCGTACCGCCGGCATCGCCAATCAGGCGGCATCGGAGGCAACTAGCGCCGCCGACCTTATCCGCAGCCTGGATGAGACGGCGCAGGCCATCGGCGAGGTTGTGACGCTGATCAATGGCATTGCGGCGCAGACAAACCTGCTGGCGCTGAATGCCACCATTGAGGCGGCGCGCGCCGGGGATGCCGGTAAGGGCTTTGCCGTGGTGGCCTCGGAAGTGAAGGCGCTTGCCAATCAGACTGCCAGCGCGACCGAGGAAATCGGCGGCCGCATCCGCGACATTCAGGACGCAACGGGCCGGTCGGTGGCAGCGGTCGACGGTGTGCGCGGCATCATCGAGCAGATCGCGGGGGCGGCCACCGGGATCGCCGGCGCTGTCGAGGAGCAGTCGGCCACCACAGCCGAAATCTCGCGCTCGGTTGGGCAAGTGGCCAGCGCCACTTCCGAAATCTCCGTCACCATGCAGGAGGTGCAGACGGCGGTCAGCAACAGCGGTTCGGCCGCCAAGCGCCTGGCCGAAGACAGCACGCTGCTGACGGGCGAATCGGGGCATCTGCGCAAGAGCGTGCATCACATGCTGGAGACATTGCGGAAGGCTTAGAAACGTTTCCCCATAGATCTCCTGCATCTAGGAAGCGCCTCAAACAAGAACCGTCATCCCGGACTTGATCCGGGATCTCTCTGTGGACCGGCTCTGTTCGGCGTCTCGACGCGGTGTGACTACACGAGATCCCGCATCACGTGCGGGATGACGAGGTCTGTGAGGAGAGGGAGCCCGGCTTTTCCCGGCGACGCCTCGGCATACCGGCAAGAAGCGGGCTGACGATAGGATCGTTCCCCCATAGGCTGCTCCATCCGATTAACCATGGAGCAGCCTTTATGATCTCCGTACCGCCGCGCCTGACGCCATACGACTGGTTTCTGCTGATCAGCCTGTCGATCCTGTGGGGCGGCGCTTTTTTCTTCGGCAAGGTCGCGATTGCTGAACTGCCGCCGCTGATCCTGGTCTTCCTGCGTGTATCCGGGGCGGCGGTATTGCTGATGCTGGTGGTGGCGGTGCTGCGCCTGCCGTTCCAGGGCGCCCGTATCTGGCTAGCCTTCGTCATCATGGGCGGTCTCAACAATGTTATCCCCATGGGGCTCATCTTCTGGGCGCAGAAGGAGCTGGGCGCGGGCATGGCGTCGGTTCTGAACGCCACCACGCCGCTTTTCTCGCTGCTGCTGGGCGCGGCGCTGGGGGCGGAGGCCCTGGGTGGGCGCAGGCTGTTGGGGATCCTGCTGGGGATCGCAGGTGTCGCGGTGATGGTCGGCCCTGCCGCCTGGAGCGGCTCCTCCGCGAGTGTTCTGCCGTCGCTGGCGATCCTGGTGGCCGCCGTGACCTACGCATTTGCAGGCGCCTTCGCCCGCCGCTTCTTCAAGGGCGTGCCGCCGCTGGTGCTGGCCATGGGGCAATTGACCGGGTCGACGCTGATCCTGGCCCCTGTCGTGTTCTTCCAGGAGGGGCTGCTTTCCCTGCCGATGCCGTCGACGCAGGTTATCTGGGCTGTCGGCTTGCTGACGGTCTTTTCGACGGCGCTCGCCTATATCTTGTTCTTCAGGTTGCTGACCCGCGCCGGGCCGACCAACGCGCTGCTGGTGACCTTGCTGATCCCCGTCAGCGCCAACGTGCTGGGCATAGTCTTCCTGGGTGAAAGCGTCGGCTTGGGGCAGGCGTTGGGGATGGTTGGGATCGGTTTGGGGTTGCTGATCATCGACGGTCGGCTGCTCACCCTGTTCAAAACAAAAGGGGCGCCGGTTTAGGGCGCCCCTTTCGTTCGGTCTGAAGCCGCTTTAGTCGACGCGGACGGCGACGAAGCGGGTTTCGCCACGGCTGGACAGGGTCAGCAGCACGCTCTTCTTCTTGCCGTCGCGGGCAGCCTTGATCTTGTCCGAGACGTCATTGGGCGTCTTGACGCTTTCCTGGCCGACTTCGGTGATCAGATCGCCCGGACGCACGCCCTTTTCGAAAGCGGGGCTGTCCTGGGCGGCATCGGTTACCAGAACGCCGACTGCCGATTCATCAAGGCCATATTTCTCGCGCGACTGGGCGTTGAGACCCGCCAGCGTGAGACCCAGGCTTTTGACTTCGCCGGTGACGGCCGGAACATTGGGATCGGCAGCAGCGGCGACTTCATCTTCCTTCAGCTCGCCCACGGTCACCTTGACGGTGATTTCCTTGCGGTTGCGCCAGACGGTGGCATCGACGGCCTTGCCGATGGGGGTGTCGGCGACGATGCGCGGCAGACGATCGCTTTCCGGCACATCCCGGCCGTCGAACTTCAGGATGACGTCACCCTGCTTGATCTGGGCCTTGGCAGCGGGCGAGTTCTCCTGCACCGAGGAGACAAGAGCACCGCGGGCTTTATCGAGGCCGAAGCCGGTCGCGACATCCTCGTCGAGCTTCTGGATGCGCACACCCAGCCAGCCGCGCTTCACCTGGCCGCCGTTGCGGATCTGCTCGATCACCGGCTTGGCAAGATTGGAGGCGATGGCAAAGCCGATACCGACCGAACCGCCGTTGGGCGACAGGATGGCACTGTTGATGCCGATGACTTCGCCCTTCATGTTGAACATCGGGCCGCCCGAGTTGCCCCGGTTGATCGAGGCATCGGTCTGCAGGAAGTCGTCATAGGCGCCGCCCATCGACCGGTTGCGGGCCGACAGGATACCGGCGGTCACAGTGCCACCCAGGCCAAACGGATTGCCGATGGCCAGCACCCAGTCGCCGATGCGGATATCGCCCGAGTTGCCCCAGGGAACGGCCGGAAGCTTGCGGCTGGTTTCGACCTTCAGCAGTGCTAGATCGGTACGCGGATCCTTGCCGACCAAAGTTGCCTTCAGTTCGGTTTCATCATGCAGGCGGACGCTGATCTCGTCGGCGCCATCGATGACGTGATTATTCGTCACGATGAAGCCCGACTCATCGATGATGAAGCCGGAGCCGAGCGAGGTCTGACGGCGGGGCGGAGCGTTCGGATTGCGCTGCCGGTTCATGAAGTCTTTGAAGAACTGCTCGAACGGCGAACCCGGGGGCAACTGCAGATCGGGGGCGGGGCCGCGCTGTTCGGGCTGCTTGGCTGTCTGGGTCGTATAGACGTTGACGACCGAGGGCAGAAGCTTCTGCGCCATATCGGCGAAGCTTTCGGGCGCGGAGGCGGCAAACGCCGGTGTGGGAGCCGCAAGGGGGCCAACGGCAAGGACGGCGGCCACAGCTGCCATCGCAAGGGCGCGGGGCAGGCGAACCAGAAGCGGGGCCGGGGAGATCGTCGAGATATTTTCGGTCATGGGCATAGACTCGAATTAAGTGCTGCGCAGGGAGCGACGCTGCCACCATGGAGCATCCGCGCCAAACCTGCGATCAATTTAACTTTAAGCGTCCGATTGTGGCGCAAACACGGTTGGAACTTTGTCGTGATTAAGGCGTTAGGGGCGTGGGGCCACCCCTACCTTGCACCGGCAGTTTTCAACTGGTGCTGATCACAGCCATCGGTCTGTTTGGTGAAGCGCTTCTTTTCGACATCACCGGATGCCGGGGCGGTGCAGCGGCCAAATCCATTGCTTTTCGCCCAATCGACGGCGCGCTGGCTGGGCACGATCTTGGTCGTGATGGCATTCGGTTCGACCCAGTGACGGCAAAGCACACATCCTGGATTAGATTTCGACCGCGCCTGGGGCTGGGGAGAATCCTCGGTACTCAGGAAGTGAAAGACTTTACCCCAAAAACCCATACCTAACGCCCCTCCCAATCGGCTGTCGCCTTTATAATTTAACCTCGTTAAACAAAAGAGGCGGTTGATAGTCTACCATCAACCGCCTCTCAAGTTAACGCTTTATTAGGGAACTAGGGCTGACCCGAAAGTTTCCCGCCGAAATACCTGAAAAACTCGGAATTCGGCGACAGAACCAGGGTCGTATCATTGCCCAGCGACTGGCGATAAGCCTGCAGCGAGCGATAGAAGCCATAGAACTCGACGTCCTTATTGAAGGCATCGGCATAGATCTGGATCGACTTGCCGTCGCCTTCGCCTCGGATCGTCTGCGACTCACGCTGGGCTTCGGCGATCAGGACCGTGCGGTCGCGGTCGGCGCGGCTGCGGATCTGCTGATACAGTTCCTGACCTTG
Organism: Lacibacterium aquatile; assembly: GCF_042683105.1. Classification (NCBI taxonomy): domain Bacteria; kingdom Pseudomonadati; phylum Pseudomonadota; class Alphaproteobacteria; order Rhodospirillales; family Rhodospirillaceae; genus Lacibacterium; species Lacibacterium aquatile. The sequence continues at coordinate 243,061 of NZ_JBHUIP010000001.1, read as the reverse complement.
GGCGCGCAGTTCGCGGGCTTCGCGGTCGCGTTCGGCCTTCATGCGGTTGAAGACCGCGGCCGAGGTCTGGTCGGGCAGATCGGCCCGGCGCAGGCGCACGTCCACGATCTCGATGCCGTAGGCAGCGGTGCGGTCCGACACTTCGCGCTGGATTTCTTCCATGATGCGGGTGCGGTCCGACGACAGCAGGGCGGCCTGGGTATTGCCACCCAGCACGCGGCGGATTGAGGTATTGATGATCGGCGCGATATTGCCCTGGGCACCGGCTTCGTTGGCGACCGTCTGATAGTATTTCAGCGGCACAACGATGCGGTAGCGGGCATAGGCGTCGACGACCAGACGCTTCTGGTCGACCAGCAGCACTTCCTGTGCAGCCGGATCGACTTCAAGCAGCTGACGCGAATAGACGCGCACATCTTGCATGAAAGGGACTTTGATGTGCAGGCCGGGGGTGCTGATGGCGTCGCCGACGGGGGCGCCGAACTGTGTCACGATGACCTGCTGGGTCTCGCGCACGGTAAAGAAAGTGTTCGCCGCGACAACCAGCAGAGCTACGACCGCGACGGCACCGCCGATGAGAAGACGTTGCGAGTTCATTGGCGGACTCCTTGTGCCGGCGATGCCGGTTTACGCAACTCGGGCAGGGGAAGATAGGGCAGAACGCCCTGCTGACCGGCTGCACCCGGCTCGATCACGATCTTCTGCGAGCGGGCCAGAATTTCTTCCATCGCTTCGATATAGAGGCGCTGCGAAGTTACGTCCTTGGAAACCTTGTAGGTTTCATAGATCGACAGGAAGCGCTGGGCGTCACCCTGGGCGCGATTGACGATCTCCTCGCGGTAAGCCTGGGCTTCCTGGAGCATACGCTCCGCCTCGCCGCGGGCGCGGGGGATGATGTCGTTGCGATAGGCTTCGGCTTCGTTACGGGTACGCTCACGGTCGGAGCGTGCGCGCTGAACGTCGTTGAAGGCATCGACCACGGGGGCGGGCGGATCGACGCGCGAGAGCTGAACCTGCCGGATTTCAACGCCGATATTATAGCTGTCGACAAGCCCCTGGATCTGGTCGCGAGCCGAGGTTTCAATACGGCCACGCCCTTCGGTCAGAGCCGACTGGATCGGGGTCTGGCCGATGATCTCGCGCACGACGCTTTCCGAGACGGCAGCGATCAGCACATCGGGTTTCTGGGCGGTAAACAGGAACTTCGGTGCGTCCTTGATGCGCCACAGGACGTTGAAATCGATGTTCACGATGTTCTCGTCGCCGGTGAGCATCAGATTTTCGCCGCCCTGCTGACGGCCGGTGACGTTGAGCAGACGGTCCTGCGTGACCGATGGCTTGTCGACCGACTGGATGGGCGAGGGCCAATGCCAGTTCAGACCGGGGGCAGTGACACCAGTAAAACGGCCAAAGGTCGTGACGACGCCCTGCTGATCGGGCTCGACCCGATAGAAGCCGGAGGCGAGCCAGACGCCAACTGCAGCCAGAATGACGAGCCCGATGCCCTTGGAGCCGCCAAAGCCGCCCGGAAGCATATTCTTCATCCGGTCCTGGCCCTTGCGGAGCATATCGTCGATGTCGGGCGGACGTTTATCGCCGCCGCCGCGTCCCCACGGATTGTTGTTGCCCGGACCGCCGGAACCACCGCTCCCGCCACCCGAACCACCGCCACCCCAGGGGCCGCCGCCCCCGCCATTATTCTGCCAACTCATCCAGCCCCTGTCCTTTTTATTGACTGTTTTAACGATCTAACGGCTTTCGCCACAGCTATCCTCCGTCCTATATGACGGAGAACGGGAAGCGAAGGCCAGTCTTTAGGCATCCCGAATATCGGAGCGGGGAAGGAGAGTTCAACCATGTCGGACCAAACTCAGGCCGAAACTTTTGTCCAAAAAGCCCTCGACACCATCGTCGATCCGGGTCGGGGACAAGGTTTGGTGGCTTCCGGCAGGCTGGAAGGGCTGGTCGTGAAGGACGGAAACGTTGCTTTCGCCCTGAAGATACAGCCCAGCGAAGCCCCGACATTCGAGCCGCTGCGCAAAGCCGCCGAGCAAGCTGTTCTCGCTCTACCGGGTATCAAATCGGTTTCTGCCGTTCTCACCGCCGAAAAAGCTCCAGCAGCGCCAGCGGCCCAGCCCCAGCGGCCAACTCTGTTGCCGGACGTGAAATTCATCGTCGCCGTGGCCAGCGGCAAGGGCGGCGTCGGCAAATCGACGGTCGCAACCAATCTTGCCGTGGCGCTGGCAGGGCAGGGGCTCAAAGTCGGCCTGCTGGACGCCGATGTCTTCGGTCCCTCCGGCCCCCGCATGATGGGCCTCGCCGGGCGCCCGGAGATTACGGCCGAACGCAAGCTGGTGCCGCCCGTCAATCACGGGGTGAAGGTCATGTCCATCGGCTTCCTGGTGCCGGATAACGAGGCCGTCGTCTGGCGCGGTCCGATGGTGATGGGTGCGCTGGAACAGATGATGAAGGATGTCGCCTGGGGCGCCCTCGATATCCTGGTCGTCGATATGCCGCCAGGAACGGGCGATGCGCAGCTGACCATGGCGCAGCGGGTGCCGCTGGCCGGTGCGGTCATCGTCTCCACCCCGCAGGATGTTGCGCTGCTCGATGCTCGCAAGGGGATCGCCATGTTCAAGAAGGTCGCCGTGCCGATCCTGGGGCTGATCGAGAATATGAGCTACTTCAGCTGCCCGGCCTGCGGCCATCGCACCGATATCTTCGCCCATGGCGGCGCCCGGCACGAGGCAGAGACGATCGGCGCGCCGTTCCTGGGCGAAATCCCCATCGAAACGGCGGTGCGGGTGGCAGGCGACAGCGGCAGCCCCATCGTGGCGGCTAACCCGGAAAGCAGCGTCGCCGGACTCTATCGCGACATGGCGGCAAAGCTGTGGGCCGGACTGAATGCCGGTGCCGAGGCGCCGCGCCCGGCCCCGACGATCCGGATGGGGTAGTTAAGGTTAAGTAGACTCTTCATCCCCGGATCAAGTCCGGGGATGAAGAGTTATGTTTGAAGGATTCCCGGCTCTATGGCTGGGATGACAGTTCTCTTTGGGGGAGGGGACCCCTCACCCCAGCGTCACCGCCGTGCCGGTGATGCTGACCATCAGCATGCCGTTGGTCTTGCCCAGCACCTCATAGTCGATATCGATCCCGATCACAGCATTGGCGCCGACTTTGCGCGCCTCGTCCATCAGATCGGCAAAGGCGGCGTTGCGGGCGTCTTTCAGGGCGTTCTGATAGCCGCCCGAACGCCCGCCGACGATATCGCGGATCGACGCGAAGAAATCCTTAAAGACATTGACGCCCATCACGGCGGTGCCGGTCACGATGCCGACATAGCTGGTGACCTTATGGCCATCCAAATTGCTGGTGGTGCTGAGGAGCATCAAAAACCTCCGAAAAAGAAAAAGGCCCGCCGGGTTGGGCGGGCCTTCATCCTAACAGAGTCTTCTTGCGATCAGAGGCTCTTGGAACCCATGGCGAGGAATTTCTCGCGGCGCTGGGCTTTCAAGGCCGGTGCATCAAGCAGAAGCAGCGATTTCAGCTGTTCCTCGATGGCATCGCCAACGGTGGCAATCGCAGCTGCCGGATCACGATGGGCGCCGCCCAGGGGCTCGTTCACCACCTGATCGATGACGCCCAACTTGTCGAGATCCTGGGCGGTCAAGCGCAGAGCTTCTGCGGCATCCTTGGCGTTTTCCGACGTCTTCCAGAGGATCGACGCACAGCCTTCGGGCGAAATGACCGAATAGATGGCATGTTCGAGCATCAGAACGCGGTTGCCGGTCGCAATCGCGATGGCACCGCCGGAGCCGCCTTCGCCGATAACGGTCGAAATCAGTGGTACGCCGACCTTGAGACAAACCTCAATCGAACGGGCGATGGCTTCGGCCTGACCGCGTTCTTCGGCTTCAAGGCCGGGGAAAGCGCCGGAGGTATCGACGAACGACAGGATCGGTAACTCGAACCGGTCGGCCAGTTCCATCAGGCGCTGGGCCTTGCGGTAGCCTTCGGGCTTCGGCATGCCGAAGTTATGGCGCACACGGGTCTCGATATCGTGGCCGCGCTCCTGCGCCATCACGACAACGCCGCGACCCCGGAAACGGCCGAGGCCGCCGATGATCGCCTGGTCTTCACCGAAATAGCGGTCGCCCGCCAGGGGGGTGAAATCTTCGATCAGGCTGTTGACGTAGTTCAAGCCATGGGGGCGCTGCGGATGGCGCGCCACCTGGACTTTCTGCCACGGGGTCAGTTTGGTGTAAGTCTGCTTAAGAAGCTTTTCGACCTTCTTCTCCAGCCGAGCCACCTCGTCGGCGATATTAACGCCGTCAGGGTTGCTCAGGTGGCGAAGCTCTTCAATCTTCGCCTCAAGGTCGGCAACGGGCTTCTCGAAGTCGAGGAATGTACGCATCAGGCTCGGATCGTCCCCAAAAACAATGCGGCGCACCATGGCGGGCGCGGGCAGCAATGTCAATCTTGTGCCGTCTTACCGCGTCCCAATTGTGCAAGCGGGTGGTGGCCCTCAACGGTGGCCTTCAGGCGCGGCTGGGCGACGTGGGTATAGATTTGTGTCGTCGTGATATCCGCATGGCCCAGCAGAAGCTGGACGGAACGTAGATCGGCATCACCCTCCACCAGATGCGTGGCAAATGCGTGGCGCAGAACATGGGAGGATACTTTTGCAGGGTCCAGGCCCGCCAGTTTGGCCAGCGTCTTCAGCCGCATCGTCACCCAGGTGCGATCGAGCGGGCGGGGGCCGGCGATGAAGAGATGCGGATTGCTTTTGGCTTTGCCCAGAAACTGCGGACGGACGGCAAGATAGGCGGCAATCGCGGCTTTGGCGGCATCGGTGACCGGCACCTGACGCTCCTTGTCACCCTTGCCGCGCACCAGAACATAGTCCGGCTCCCGCACCACCGACGCCAGCGGCAAGCTGCAAAGCTCCGACACACGCAGGCCGCTGCCATACAGAAGCTCGATAATCGCCCCATCTCGCTCGCGCGTCGGGCTATCCAGACCGGCCGCCGCTGCGGAGAGGCGGTCCATTTCGGCAGCGGTCAGATATTTCGGCAGGCTGCGCCCCTGTTTGGGGGCGACGAGGGTGCTGGTGGGATTGTCTTTGCGGACACCTTCGGCGGCCAGGAAGCCGAAGAGTTGCCGCAGAGCAGCGCGGCGCCGGGCCTGGGTGCGCGGGCTGAGATCGCGGTTCCCCAACTCCTGCATATAAGCGCGGAGATCTGCCTCACCGGCCTCGACCAGCGGGCGTTCTTTCAGGAATTCCGCCGCATCTTCCAGATCGTCGCGATAGGCGAGCAGGGTATTCCGGCTGACCCCGCGCTCGACGCTCAGCATTTCGAAGAAAGCGTCGAGGCCGGGCGCGCTCATCAGGCCTAGAGTCCGGCCATGATCGCCGCTTCAACTGCGATGCGCCGCGCTTCGGCCTCTAGGCCAAGCTGTCGCAGTGCGGCCACGGCATGGGAAAGGCGCAGGGGTTCGGAGGAGGGGATGGTTTCGCCCCGTGTCAGGATCAGCGCCAGGGCTAATGCTTCGCCGATACGGCCTGAAGTGGCAGCAGACGGCAGGCGCATCCAGACCAGGGCATCATCGATCGGCTGAGGCACCAGGGGTAACTGGGGCGGCAGTACATCCCACAGCGGGCTGGGGATCGGGTCGCTCAACCCCTGCATAGTGGCGAGCAGCAGAGCCGCCGATTGCCCGCCGTCACCAGCCAGCAGAGCCCAATCCGAAATCTGCGCGGGATCGAGGGGGCCTGCGATGTCGGGAGCAGCCAGACCGGTGAGAATCGACAGCCGCAAGGCCTGATCGGCGAGACCCGGATCGGTGCCTGCGGCTTCATGCAGGGATTTGGCCCAGGCAAGAGCGCCGTTCTGATCATCGGCCAGCAGCAGCATGCGGGCAAAACGCGGCGCGTGCTGAACAAGCGCCGGAGCGGGCGGGATTTTCTGCAGAACAGGCACCGCCAGTTCCGCCATCACCGGCAGCAACCCCACGGGCTCTGCCATATCGAAGGCGGTGGCCAACGCGTCGGCTTTTTTGGCAGGGTTGGTCTCGGTTTCCGCAAGGCGGAGGGCGCGGGCGCGGGCCAAAGGCGCATCGCTGGCGTCCTTGGGATTGGATTGCGCGGCCGCAGCCTCGTAAAGCGCTTTCAGGCGGTCGAGGGTCATGGCCCCCTGGCGGGCGGCGACTTCGGCGGCCGCCAGCCGACCCGGCAAATTCATTTCAGCAAAGGAGCGGGCAGGCGATCCGGCCATCCGCTCGATTTCCGGCACCGGAGGCAGGCGCCCGCTTTTGGCGTAGAGCGCAACGGCGGCAGGTGTGATTTCCAGATCGGCGGGGACATCGACGCGCCGTCCGGCCAGCCGCTCCACCAGCACCTTGATCGTTTCGTCTTCCAGCCCGTCTCGCATCAGGGGCGACAGGGCGGTGACCGCATCCCGTGCCTTGTCGGTCAGGGCGAGGCAAGCGACGCGCGCGTTCATCCAATAGGGATCGACACTGGCTTTATAGGCTTCGACCTGTGCGCAGGCTTCGCTGTCTCGGCCGCTCAGGAACGCATGTTCGACGCGGACGCGGGCGATTTCCTCCGGCGCATAGCGCGGCGGAACCTGCTTCAGGATGGATTCGACGCTAGCGACGTCGCCGATGGCATTCAGTTTGGAAAGGCGCAGGGCAAGCAGGCTAGGTGCCGGGGGGGGCTGGGTCGGAGGTGCCGAAGGGGCGGTCAAAAGCCGCCTGGCGAGGCTCCGCAAAGGCCGACTATTATAGGTTTCCGGCAGGCGCGATACCAATTGGAAGACGGTGTCACGGCTGACACCTTCCCAGGTGCGAGCTCCCAGGGGATCATCCTCATTAACGGCAAATCCCAGCCCGTCGGCCATTTCGGGCGTGACCGACTGCGCATGGGCGACGGTCGTAATACCCGGAAACATAGGGAGTCCAAGGCCGATCAACAGCGCAACGCGCCTAGCCAGCGATGTTCCCCAAGAGGGGCCGTTCAAATATGGATGGCGAACCATGAACCCGATCATTCCGAACTGCCGACATCAGTCAGCGACCATCGCCCGGCCCATATCCTTAAGGACGAGCCGAGACATAGATCACCCAACCGCGTCGGCATCCCCCTGCAACGCATTGGCCCAATTGGCCTGCCGACCAATATGAGCGGGTGCGCGAAGGTTAAAAAGTGGAAAGCTTTGCGAGTGTTGCGGAGTTGCTGTGAGTGTGACCTTGTGGTCACACTTGGGTATGGAGCAAACGGCCCTGCGGCTTACTTCGCAAGTCGGTCGTTCGGGATCACTTTCTCGACCTGTTTGCTCGGGGCGGGAATGTCCACGGTGGCGAACACGACAAAAAGAGCGGCAACAAGCACGACGACGGCGCCGAGGATAATAAGAGGCAGGCGGTTCATGAGGTCTTTCGCAGGTCCAACTTGATTTTAAACGTGCGGGTCGGGTGCCTTGGCTTGTGCCGACCCGAGAAGTTCGCGCATAGTGGTCGCAAATTGAGGGCGCCGCAATGCCGGTGCCGAACTCGAGTATAGTTTCCTGGGTGCCGTGACAAGTTCGCCTCATATAGAATTGACGCTGGACCGGCCGATTGTGCTGGTCGGTTTGATGGGCTGCGGCAAATCTTCCATCGGCAAGCGCTTGGCGATGCGCGCCGGGATTCCCTTCCGTGATGCCGACGTTGAAATCGAGGCTGCCGCCGGCCTGACCGTATCCGAAATCTTCGAGCGCCACGGCGAGCAGCATTTCCGGGAAGGGGAGCGCCGGGTGATCGCCCGCCTGCTCGAAGAGCCGCCCCATATTCTTGCAACGGGCGGCGGCGCCTTCATGGATGCCAGCACCCGCGCGAAGATCAAAGAGAGTGGCCTGTCGGTCTGGCTCAAGGTCGATCTGGACGAGCTGGTCCGTCGAACGGCCCGCCGCAACACGCGACCGCTCCTGAAGAACGGTGACCCGCGCGAAACCCTCGGTCGCCTGATCGACCTGCGCTATCCCACCTATGCTGAAGCCGACATCACAGTCGAAGGCAGCGCCCAGGACCATGACGAGATGGTGATGCGTGTCGCCAACGCCATCCGTGATTACCAGAAACCCAGCCTCTGAAAGCCGATCCTGTCATGAATATCCGCACCAAAGTACCGGTTGAACTCGGTAGCCGTGGCTATGAGATCATCATCGGTGACGGCCTGCTGGAGGCGGCGGGCGAACTGCTGGCGCCAGTCCTGGGCAAGCGCAAGCGCGTGGTGATTGTGACGGACAGCGCGGTTGCCGCTGCCGGACACCTCAAGCGCCTGGAAGAGGGGTTGGCCAAGACCGGCGTCTCCGCTGGTTCCGTCACGGTTCCATCGGGTGAGAAATCCAAGAGCTGGCCCCAACTGGCCGAGGTCTGCGACCAGTTGCTGGCGATGAAGGTTGACCGCGGCACGTTGCTGATTGCCCTGGGCGGTGGCGTAGTCGGCGATCTGGCCGGTTTTGCCGCCAGCATCGTGATGCGTGGGATCGATTTCGTTCAGGTACCGACGACCCTGCTGTCGCAGGTCGATAGTTCCGTCGGTGGGAAGACCGGCATCAATACCGTTGCTGGCAAGAACATGGTCGGCAGCTTCTATCAGCCGCGCATGGTTCTGGCCGATCTCGATTGTCTGGCGACTTTATCTGCCCGTGAGCTGCGTTCGGGTTATGCCGAGATCGCGAAGCACGCTGCGATCAGCGATGCGCCTTTCTTCGGTTGGCTGGAGGACAATGGTGGTCTGGTGGTGACGGGCGACCGCGATGCCCAGGCGGTGGCTATCGAACATTCCTGCCGCACCAAGGCTGCTATCGTGGCGGAGGATGAGCGCGAAGGCGGGCGTCGTGCGCTGCTGAACTTTGGCCATACTTTCGGCCACGCGCTGGAAGCGGAAACCGGCTTTGGCGAGAAACTGCTCCACGGCGAGGCAGTCGCCGTCGGCATGGTTCAGGCCATGGACTTGTCGGTCCGCCTGGGATTGGCTCCCCGGAGCGATGCCTCGCGGCTGGCCTCCCATCTGCGGGCCGTAGGGTTGCCGTTCTCTACCACGGTTATCCAGAACGCCCCCTTCGATGAAGATCGTCTGCTGGCCCACATGGCCCATGACAAAAAGGCCAGCGATGGACGTCTGACCTTTGTGGTCTCCCACGGCCTGGGATCGGCGGCTGTTCTGAATGACGTACCGGCCGACCAGGTCCGGCCATCCCTGGGTATCTAAGTCCGTTCTTTTGCGACGCATCCATAAGAAGCGCCTGTTAAACAGGCGCTTCTTTCGCATGGGCGAGATGCTGCATAATATTCGCCGGACTTTCAGTCTGATTTTTCAGCATAGCCCATTCTTGAGGCAAGGCCGCTGCTGTATTGGCGCGGAACTATCGTGACAAGGGCTGGATAAATTTTGTCAGAAGGGGTTATCCCCCTTGCATCGTTCCTTCGGCTACCGCACCTTAATTTATAGGTGCGGCGGAAGGTCGCTCCGCCAAACAGGTGAGAAGACTATCTGAATAACAAGTCGGGAGGGCAGCATGCAGCGTCGAATCGTCCCTGACATCGTTTCCGATCAGCAACGCTACACCCTGGTTACCGAAGATATGACCGTGCGTGCGACGGCCGAGATTATGGCCGAGAAACGCATCGGTGCCGTGATGGTCGCCAAGGCCGGTAAATTGATCGGCGTTTTTTCCGAACGCGATATTCTCAACCGTGTGGTAGCCAAGGGGCTCGATCCCCAAGCCGTCAAGATTGCCGACGTCATGACCCGCAATCCACAGACGGTTTCCCCCGATGTAACCGTGGGGGAGGCGCTGGATCTGATGCAATCCAGGGGCTTCCGCCATTTGCCGATCCTGGACGGCGAGCGGATTGTTGCCATATGCTCGATCCGCGATCTTTTCGCAGCGGTGAACGAGGAACTGACCGAGGATCTCAAGCAACGGGATGAGATCATGTTTGGCGCCGGCTACGGCGGTTAGCGACCAGGGACTTTTCCTGGACGCTTGCAGTCGCGGCGGGGCGGGTGCACATCTTGGGCAACGATAAATCAAAGATGCTCAAGGGTTCAGAATGCCTCTCCCGCCGCCCACGGCTACGCGCCAGCCGCTGCATCGCCGCCAGATCACGCTCGACGGTTATCGCCGTGAAGACGGGCTTTGGGATATCGAGGGCCGTCTCGTGGATACCAAAGCCTATGCCTTCGAGAATGCCTGGCGCGGTACGCTGACACCCGGCATGGCGCTTCACGACATGAGTCTGCGCCTCACGCTCGACGAGACTTATACCATCCGCGATGTGGCGGTCTGCCACGACGCGACACCTTTCCCGGAATGTCCTGCTATCCTGCTCAACTTCCGCAAACTGATCGGAGAGCGGATTGCCAAGGGCTGGAACCAGAAGGTCCGCGATATGCTGGGCGGCATCGAAGGCTGCACTCATCTGGTGGAGATGCTTGGGCCTATTGGGACAGTGGCCTTCCAGACCATTGCCCATGACCGCTATCGTGACCGCAGCGGAGAGGGTGGGCCGCCGCAACCACCCAAGGGGAAACGCCCGCCGATCCTCGATACCTGCCACGCTCTGGCCAGCGACAGTACCGTGGTTCAACGCTTCTACCCGGAGTTCTATACAGGCAAGCCTAATCAGCCCTGAGAGAGAAGGGGGGCCAATTTCTCGGCCTTGGCACGGTAATAGGAAACGACAAACACCCGGACCGACGCTGAAAGCTGGCCCTTCACGACGCGATCCCGCAGGCGGGCCACCAGATCGGATGCCTCGCACCCTTCGGCGAGCGCGATATCGAACAGCGCTGCCCAGATTTCTGGCTCCAACCTCAGGCTCGTGCGATGGCGTCCCATTCTGACTGTTCGGGCTTGTAGACCCCTGCCGATCGCCGCTATGGCCACCGGATCCTCCTGCCAAGTTCCTGACCCGATATGATGGTTACCTAGAATAATCGGATATTCAATCGGAAAGCGACAGCTGTGGCTTTATGTCGTCTTTTGCGCTTCCTCGGCGGGGGTCAATACGCGCAATGCAAGTGCATGAATAGGGCCTGCCAATTCTTCCGATAGAGTCTGATAGATCCGGCGCTGCCGGTCGACCCGGCTTAGGCCGGAAAAGGCTTCTGAAACGATATAGACATTGAAGTGGCTTTCGCCACCTGCCCTGGCCCCGGCATGTCCTGCATGGCTCGCGCTGTCGTCTTCCACGATCAGGCGAATAGGGGTGAAGGCGGCCTGGAGTTTCTGTTCAATCGCCTGGGCGACGGTCATGTCGGATCTTTTCCCAAAAAGTCTCTGCAACGGAAGCGGGCGGCGCACTCTGCACCGCCCGCTCTTTTTCGATACCAGAATAATATCGGAAATCCCGCAAAACTACTCCCAAGCATCCTTGGGTAGCGGGATAGCGGCTTTTAGCGGCGTGCCTTTACTGCCGTGTCCGGGAAGTCGCTGAAAAGGCCGTCGATACCGAGGGCGAAGAAGGCCTTATATTCGGCTTCTTGATTGCCTTTGTAGTCCGAGGTCAGACGCTTGGCTTCGTTGCGGAAGGTCCAGGTATGGACCTGCAGCCCGATGGCATGGGCGTTCTTGATGATGTCGGTGGCGGGCAGATTGACGCGGTCCTGTTCGTCGATCTTGCCATCCTTGTTCAGATCATCCGGCTTGCCATCCTTGTCGGCATCGACCTGCTTGGAGGGCAGCAGATAGGGCTTCCAGGGGGCGACGCCATCGGCATAAGTCTTGATCTCGGCAAGGCCTTCCTTGGTCAGCTGTGCCGCGTTGGTGCGCTTGTCACCGGCAACGGTCCAGTCGTAGGGCTGGCCATAGGGGGCGCCGAACATCATGTTGCCGTCCTTATCCACATCTTCGCCGTCGATCAGCTGGATAAGGCGGACGTTGGTCTGCTTGCGCAGATACTTCAGGTTCGACACCTCGAAGCTCTGGATGATCACCGGGCTCGACTTTTCGGTCCAGCCTTCCTGCTTCAGGCGGGCCAGCAGGCGGTCTTCCAGCGGCAGGCCGACGGCATTGTGGAACGTCGGATGCTTGGTTTCCGGATAGATGCCGATGGTGCGGTTGCGCGCGGCAGATTCGGTCTTCACCAGGGCGATGATCTCGTCCAGGGTCGGGACTTCGTATTTGCCATTGTGCGACTGGTCGCGGTCGCCAAACGCCTGCTTGGCGCGCAGGGTCTTAATTTCGGCAAGGGTGAAGTCGCTGGCGAACCAATCTTCGGTCTCGACGCCATCGACCGGCTTCTTGGTCTTGCGGCTGGCGAATTCCGGGCGGTTGGCAACGTCGGTGGTGCCGGACATCATCGGCTCGTGGCGGGCGATCAGCACGCCGTCCTTGGTCACGACCAGATCGGGCTCGACAAAATCGACGCCCATCTCGATCGCCATCTTATAGGCGGCGAGAGTATGTTCGGGCAGATAGCCGCTGGCGCCGCGATGGCCGACGATCAGGGTCGGCTTGCCATCGAGCGTCGGAGATTGGGCCTGGGCTGCGCCCGTCGCCATCAGCAGGGCGAGACCGGTTGCGCCGATAAGGGTGTACTTCATGGTTAGGCCCTCAGGTTTGGTGGAGAAAGCGCATAACCATGCAGCCATTTGGCGACATTCCCATGACGACAAGCTGGTGATTTTATTTCAAAAGAACGGAGGCATGTCGGAAAAGCAGGGGCGTATTGCAGCGGTCCGCTTGTGTCCGACCGTCTGTATTTCCATACTGTGATGCGATGACGAGAACCAGGACCTCCAGCAGCCGTCGACCGAGCGGCTTTTTTGACGAAGCCCCGACCTTGCGCCGGTGCGAAGCACCCGGCTGCGAGCATGGCGGGGAATTCCGCGCGCCCAAAAGCCGGGACGCGCTGACCCAATATTATTGGTTCTGCCTCGATCACGTGCGCGAGTATAATTCGGGCTGGAACTACTACCAGGGCATGACCCCGGAAGAGATCGAAGCCCACGTCCGCAAAGATACCACCTGGCAGCGGCCCAGCTGGCCATTTTCCAGAGGTGGCGCGACCGACGGCACCCGGCCGCGGGCACGCGAACCCTGGCGCGATCCGCCCATCCGCGACCGCTACGGCTTCTTCAATGAGGATGGCGAGCCGACAGGCGGCCGGCGCAAAGCAGGGGAGCGGCGCGGCGGCCTGACGCCGGAGCAGGAAGAGGCGCTGGAGCTGTTCGACCTGGCGATCCCCTTGGATCCGGTCGAGATGAAGAGCCGTTACAAGGCCCTGGTGAAACTTCACCACCCGGACACCCATGGCGGTGCCAAGGAGGCGGAGGAGAAGCTGAAAGATATCAACCGCGCGTATGCAACATTGCGCGCAGCCCTATCGGCATGATTTGCTGCATGGCCCGTTTAACGCGGGTGTCATATCTACAAGGATGGATTGCCTAAAATGAGTAACGCGCAGAACCAACAGCCTGCCCACTCCTTGCCCGCTCCGGACATCACCGTCTCGGCCCGTGAGGTCTTCGGCATCGACAGCGACCTGCGCGTTCCCGCCTTTTCGGTAAAAAGCGATTACGTCCCGGACGCCGATCCTTCCTATAAATTCGACCCGGAAACCACCAAGGCGATCCTGGCAGGCTTTGCCCATAACCGACGCGTCATGGTCCAGGGCTATCACGGCACCGGCAAGTCGACCCATATCGAGCAGGTCGCCGCCCGCCTGAACTGGCCCTGCATCCGCGTCAACCTCGACAGCCATATCAGCCGTATCGATCTGATCGGCAAGGACGCCATCGTGCTGCAGGACGGCAAGCAGGTGACGGCCTTCCGCGAAGGCATTCTGCCCTGGGCCCTGCAGAACCCGGTCGCGCTGGTGTTCGACGAATATGACGCCGGTCGCCCCGACGTGATGTTCGTGATTCAGCGTATCCTGGAAGTCGAAGGCAAGCTGACGCTGCTCGATCAGAACCGCGTCATTCGCCCGAATGCGAATTTCCGCCTGTTCTCGACCGCCAATACCATTGGTCTTGGCGATACCACCGGCCTCTATCACGGCACGCAGCAGATCAACCAGGGTCAGATGGACCGCTGGAACATCGTGACGACCCTCAACTACCTGCCGGCCGAGCAGGAAGAAGAGATCGTTCTCGCCAAGCATCCGTCCTATCAGAACGAAGCGGGCCGCAAGACCATCGCTCAGATGGTGGCCCTGGCCGATCTGACCCGCGCGGGCTTCATCAATGGCGATATCTCGACGGTCATGTCGCCGCGTACAGTCATCACCTGGGCCGAGAATGCCTCGATCTTCGGTGGTGACGTCGGCTTTGCCTTCCGCGTGACCTTCCTCAACAAGTGCGACGAGGTCGAACGCCCTGTAGTGCTGGAATATTACCAGCGCTGCTTCGGCACCGATCTGTCGGGCAAGGCCGTGGAGGCCAAGGGCCGTCCGGTAGGGCGGGTCGCGTAAAGCGACCCTCCTTTTTCCGAGGCCATTGCAGGAGTAAGGGACGTGTCCCAACCGGAATCCCCGGTCGAAACATTCAAGCGCGCCACGGCGGCAGCCTTGCGCGCCATGTCGGGCGAGCGTGAAGTCGAAGTGGGCTTTGGTGCCGAAACGCCGGGTCTGGCGGGCAAGCGCGCCCGTCTTCCGGCCCCCTCGCGCGGACTTCCCGACGAGGATCTGGTGCGCCTGCGCGGCGAGGCAGATAGCCTGGCCCTGCGCCTGAAGCATCATGACGATGCCGTCCATGCCCGCCGCGTTCCCGCGACCCCGACCGGCCGCGCGATCTATGAGGCCTTGGAACAGGTTCGCTGTGAGGCCCTGGGCTCCCGCCGCATGGCCGGTGTGGCCGATAATCTGGCCGCGAACCTCGAACAGAAATACCGCCGTCTCGGCTATGACCGGGTCATGGAAGCCTCCGAAGCGACCTTGCCCGAAGCCATCCGTTTTCTGGCGCGCGAAGCCCTGACCGGCGAAGTGCCGCCGCCGTCGGTGCGCAAGATGGTCGACCTCTGGCGCCCGGACCTTCAGCCGAAGATCGCAGGCGATCTGCGGGTGATGAAGGAAGCGATGTTCGACCAGGACCGTTTCGCGAAATCGATCCGCCAGCTGCTGGTCGATCTCGATCTCGATGCTGCCGAAGATCTGGAGCAGACGGAAGAGGACGAGGAAGGCGACGACGGCGAGGCCCAGGATGACGCCGGTGACGGCGAAATGCGCGGTGAAGCTGGCGAGCGTGGCTCGGAAGAAGATCCGCAGGACCAGGAAAAGGGCGACCCCGACCAGCGTCCAGGCTCTGAAAGCGCCACTGACGCCGATCAAGATGGCGAAATGGAGCCGGGCGACGGCGAGGAACAGCCGGGCGAGGCTGCGCCGCCACAAGGGCAGCGCCCGCAGTCCGGCGCCACCTCCGATGCCACCTATAAGGCTTTCACCACCCAGTTCGACGAGGTGGTGCAGGCCGATGATCTATGCGACGGGGAAGAACTGACCAAGCTGCGCCTGCTGCTCGATCAGCAGCTGCAGAATATGCAGGGCGTCATCTCGCGTTTGGCCAACCGCATGCAGCGCCGCCTGCTGGCCAAGCAGTTACGGTCCTGGGAGTTCGATCTGGAAGAGGGGATCCTGGATGCGGGGCGTCTTGCCCGCGTCGTGGCGAACCCCACTGTGCCGCTGTCCTATAAGCGCGAGCGCGATACCGACTTCCGCGACACCGTGGTGACGCTGCTGATCGATAATTCAGGCTCCATGCGTGGACGTCCGATCACGATTGCCGCCATGAGCGCGGACATCCTGGCCCGCACGCTGGAACGCTGCAACGTGAAGGTCGAAATCCTGGGCTTCACCACGCGCGCCTGGAAGGGCGGTCAGTCGCGGGAAAGCTGGATCGCTGCGGGCAAGCCGGTGCAGCCGGGTCGCCTCAACGATCTGCGGCATATCGTCTATAAACCGGCGGATTCGCCCTGGCGCCGCGCCCGTCGTTCGCTGGGTCTAATGCTGCGCGAAGGGTTGCTGAAGGAGAATATCGACGGCGAAGCCCTGCGCTGGGCGCACGAGCGCTTACTCGGTCGCCCGGAACAGCGCCGCATCCTGATGGTGATCTCCGATGGTGCGCCGGTCGATGATTCGACTCTGTCGGTCAATCCGGGCAACTATCTCGAAAAGCACTTGCGCGATGTTATCGCGGAGATCGAGAACCGCTCGCCGGTGGAACTGATCGCCATCGGTATCGGCCATGACGTCACCCGCTACTATCGCCGGGCAGTCACCATCGTCGATGCCGAACAGTTGGGCGGCACCATGATGGACAAGCTGGCCGAACTGTTCGACGAAGATACTCCCGGCGCCCGCAGACGGACCCGTGCCGCTTGAGGCGATCTAAACGAAGATCTTATCGAGCGGCGTCTTGCCGATTTTGGCACTCACGCCCAGGACCGATCGGTAACTGACGGTGCCATTGGCATCGAACAGGGTTCCGTTGTTTGCCACATTGCCCTTTCCGTCCATCCCGACGAATAGATGGATCGGGCAGGAGACGCTGTCCGGGATCTTATAGGGCAGCATCGAGTTCGTGATGTTATAGAAGGTCGGCGTGCTGACCTGAGTCGCTTTGACGATCTTCAACTGGACTGGATCGATCTCGTAGTGCTGTTGATAGGTCTTGAGCGCTAGCAGGCTTTTGGGCGGCGGTATCAGGAGGGGTTTGATTTCCTCCAGGGCGACGATTTCATAGTCCAGAATCGGGGTCGGCTTTATCGATGTGGTGATTTGGCCGCTCATCAAGCCGCCCGAGCCGATGGGAGGTTTGAATTTTGTCGATAGGAATGACGGCTTGATGCCGATGCTGCTACTGCCGCCGAGTCCGAGCATGCTCTGTTTGGAATCCGACTGTGACGGCTTGGAGGATTTGCCGACGGATGCGATTTTTGAGCGGGCCGTGCTGCTGATCCCCGCAAAATATAGATAGAATTTCTCGGGTTTGACGCCTTGTATCTTTGAGGCATGGCGCAGAATATTACTGGCCTGAGTGCCGCTATAGCTCGCATCATCGACATAAATGAAAATGTATTTATTAGGCATTTTCACCGTGTCTGGCAGCTTGGGGGCCATTTCACCCATCTCGATGCCGGAAACGGTAAAGCCGATATTCTGTGTATTCAGAAGCCAGCCGTCCTGATCGAGGTAATCGCAGATAAGCCCGACCAACCAGGCATCGCTTTTGAAATCCGAGTTGATGATCGGGAAAACTTCAGTGTCGTTGCCGCATATTTTTTTGAAGTGCTCGAAAACAAAATTCAGATATTCTAAGGGTCCGCCTCTCATTATTAGCTGGGTGTTGGCGAGTATTTCCTGAATGTATTTTTCAGTTTCTGCAAATTTTGTGTCAAATTCATTCGGAGCAAAGGATGTGCCCTTCAATCCGCTGAAATCAATTTTCAGACGCTCAATATAGTCAGTGTATTTTACCTTATCTATCTTTCCGAAGCTTGAATGAGTGACCTTGCTCGCCAGTTTTCCCAGAAGTTCAAGATCAATAACGCGCATCTTAATATTCCTTGTGGTAGCAAATTTCCTATCTTATATGCATCTAAGGTATATGTTGAGGGATTTTCCTCGCCGCCGCGACAATCCGCCTCACGCCTACTCCCACACCGCTTTCCCATAGCGCTATACGCCGTTGTTCCCTACAACTGGTAGATGGAGAGCCGCCAAATAACGAGCGGCTCCCATCAGGGGCATGGCAACGTCGACTAAGGGGAGAGCGGCCAGTCATGGACGGGATGCATGGGGATGTCGATTCAGCACTGGCGCGTGAATTGCGGCAGGGCTTCCAGAAAGTCGCCGGGGTCGCTGGAACACTTGGTATCGAGATCACGGATATTTCCGGATCGGTCGATTTAGTTTCGGACACGGTGACGGCTCAGGCGGCGATCTGCGAGCAGTTGCGCTCGTCCTCGCTGACGCTGGACGCCAAAAATCAAGCAATTGCCAAGGCGACCGGCACGGCGCGCCAGATCGCGGGCAATGCCCGTGAAGAAGTCGACCGCTCGCAGGCCAGCATCGACCGCGCCATCGGCGATATCCGGGAACTGGCCGATACGGTCGGGGCCATCGAGTCGGATCTGGCAGGGCTCAAAGATGCCTTGGCGCGCATCAGCCGCGTTGCCGGTGGGATTTCCAATATCGCCCGCCAGACCAACCTTCTCGCGCTCAACGCCACCATCGAAGCGGCGCGCGCGGGGGAGGCGGGGAAGGGCTTTGCCGTCGTTGCGGGTGAAGTGAAGCAACTGGCCCGGCAGACAGCCGAGGCTACCCAGGAAATCGACGCGACCCTGCGGGAACTGGCAACCCAGGCCCAGCGCCTGACCGACCGTTCGGTTGCCGGCGTGCAGAAGGCGACGGCGGCCCGCGAAGGCACAGAAGCTATCGGCGGCGTCATAGCCACTGTTCACCGGGCCATGGGGCAGGTGGATGATGGCGCGAGCGATATCTCCGAAGCGGCAGGTGCCATCGATACCGAATGCCGCCGCCTGATCGAGGGGACGGCTGCGCTGTCCGGTGGCCTTAAGGAATCTGCGACAGCGCTTTCAGCGGCCAAGGAACGGCTGCATCGCTTGAATGGACAGTCGGAAACCCTGATGCGGGTCACGGCGGATGCGGGTGTCGATACGGTCGACAGCCCCTTCATCCATGCCTGTGTGGAGGCCGCCGCCGAGATCAACCGCCGTCTGGAGGCCGCGGTGGATCGGGGCGATATCTCGCTTAGCGATCTCTTCGACGAACAATATCAGCCGATCGCGGGCAGCAATCCGCCGCAGTTCATGGCGCGCTTCACCACGCTGACCGACAGGCTGTTCACGGACCTGCAGGAAAAGGCCTTGGCGCTTGATCCCAAGGTGGTCTTCTGCGCGGGCATCGACCGCAACGGCTATCTTCCGACCCACAATAAGAAGTTCAGTCATCCCCAGGGGCAGGATGTGGCCTGGAACACCGCCAATTCGCGCAACCGCCGGATGTTCAACGACCGGGTTGGGCTGGCGGCAGGGCGCAACAAGGATCGTTTCCTGCTGCAGACCTACCGGCGCGATATGGGCGGCGGCACCTTCTTGATGATGAAGGATGTCTCGGCTCCCATTACCGTGAAAGGGCGGCATTGGGGCGGGCTGCGGCTGGCCTATAAGGTCGCGGATTAGGCGGCGCGCCCGGCCTTGCGGAAGGCGCCGGGGGTGACGCCGCGATAGCGCTTGAAGGTCCGGGTCAGATGCGCCTGATCGGCAAAGCCGCTGGCTGCCGCCACCTCGGCAATCGTCTCGCCAGACCGCAAGGCGGCTTCGGCCATCCGTAAGCGCGCCTGGGTCTGGAAGGCGTGGGGCGTCTGGCCATAGGCAGCGCGGAAAGCGCGCAGCAGATGATAGGGACTTAGGTCGGCCGTACTCGCCAGATCATCCAGCGAAAACGTAACCTCGGGCGTTGAGAGCAGGCGATCCCGAACCTGGCTTAGGCGTTGATTGTCGGCCCGGATCAGTGAGGGGCGGGGATGGCTGTGGGAGTGCCGTCCGACGAGGGCGGTGAGGACGCTCAGAAGCTCACTCTCCCTGGCCAGCCGGTCGGCTTCGCCCAAGGCATCGAACAGGGCGACTGCGCCGCTGAAAAGGTCGGGGTCGCGGATGATGGTTCCGGCAAATCCCGGTAAACCCGACCAGCGCTCGCCATAGGCTGCCTTGGCGGCCTGCTCCAGCAACTCCGGCTCCAGATAAGCCATGCGGTAAGCCCAGCCATCTTCGACAGCGGCGAAACCGTCGTGCAGTTCGTCGGGCTCCAGGATCGCGATGCTGCCCTGGTCGCAATAGTGGGTTTCGCCGCGATAGGAAAAGCCCTCGACCCCCTTGGTGACGATCCCGAAGACATAACGGTCGTGAACATGGGGCGTGAAGACATGGCGACGGAAGCGCGCTTCGAGGATCTCTGTATCCCCCTCGGGCACGCGAAAGAAGCGGGCCTGCTCGCCCGAGAAGTCCAGATCGTCATGGGACATGGGGCGAGGATACGCCCCTATCGGCTCAGTGGAAACTGGCTTCCATACACCATTGCCCATAGACCTCGTCGATGACAGTGACCAGTTGCTCCCCGGCATCATTCTGGATTGTCAGCTGTTCCGGAGTCACTCCTGCCTCGAACAATTCGAACAGGCGCCCTTCGATATCGACACTCAGGAGATTGGGAATCGGGTCTCTATCAATAACACGAATGGTCCAGAGGGGGTTTTTGTTCGTGCTCATAAGTAATGCCTCGCCATAAATATTTCGATTTGGCGAGTATATCTAAGTATAAATGAAAATCTATTCTTGAATCGATATGACGAGGGGTTCGTACCAGTCGGCGGGGAAGTCCGCTTTGGTGCGGGAAGGTTCATTAAAGGGGCGTTTCAGACCGCCCCGGAAACGTTCAGTCACGATCTCCTGCCAGGTCGCGCGCGGCTCGAACCCCCGTTCCAGGGCCAGGTGGTCGAACCAGCGGCGGCCGGAGGCGACATGGCCGATCTCGTCATCATGGATGCGTTTCAGAATGGCGGCGCTGGCGGGATCCTCGACCGCTTCCAGCCGTTCGATCATCTGCGGCGTGACATCCAGGCCGCGCGCCTCCAATACCATCGGTACGATGGCGAGACGGGCAAGCAGATCGTCGCTGGTACGCTCAGCCGCTTGCCACAGCCCATCGTGGGCAGCCAGATCTCCGTAAGCGGCGCCTAATTCAGCCAGACGGTCGGCGAGCAGCAGAAAATGAATCGCCTCTTCGTCCGCCACCGTCAGCCAGTCGGCATAGAAGCCCTCGGGCATGGGAACGGCGGTGAAGCGGGCCAGAATGTCCCAGGCCAGATCGATGGCATTGAGTTCGATATGGGCCAGGGCATGCAGCAACGCCACGCGCCCCTGCGTTCCGCGCGACAGGCGTCGACGGGGCACTGCATTGGGCGGCAGGAGTTCCGGGCGGTCGGGCCGTGCCGGGCGAGGGCCCGGCAGGCTATCCCCGAGGGGCGGCTTTTCAGCGCGGGCCCAGGAAACGACAACCCGCGAGAGATTGGCTTTCTCGCGGGCGTCGGATGTAGCCAGGACGGCGCAGGCGCCAGCGCTGAGGCTGGCCCAGCTCACGTGATCTGGAAGCGCGACAGCGCGTCGGCCAGATCGTCACCGAACTGTGCGCCCTTGCGGATCAAGGCCGCGCGCGGCGGCAGCCCGTCGAGGGAACTGTCACCCCAGCCAAAGGAGGTCAGCAGGGCAAAGGGGATCGCCTGGGTGGCGGGCATGGCGTTGATCGCGCAGGCCAGATCGATGCCCGACAGATCGTCCAGCACGGCGCTGGCGATGATCAGATCCGGCTTGATGCGCACGGCAAGCTCGATGGCTTCGAAGCTCTTGCTGGCGTTCATCACGCGATAGCCGCAGGCGCGCAGCTCACGCTCGACGAACATGGCGGCGGCCCGCTGCGGGCTGACCAGCAGCACGACGATATCCAGCAGCTGGATGTCATTGACGTCGAAGTTCGAATGAATCGGAAGCTGGCGGACGACCTGGCGGATTTCATTGACGCTGACTTCGCCATCCAGGGCGCCGCGCAGCTTGTCGGTGAAGGCCTGCAGATCGTCGAGCTGCTTATCGCCCAGCTTCTCGATCTGGGTGCAGTAATCAACCATCTGATGGGCAATGACGTCGACGGCGGGCAGGCCGGCGGCCCTGGCGCCCAGACGCAGATTATGGAAGTGGCGGCGCATCGCGCTCAACGCTTCTGCCGCATCGATCGACCGCGAACGCAGATTGCCGATCATGACGTCGATTTCGTTGCAGGTATCGTGGGATTCTTCCTGGAATTCAGTTACCAGGCGGTCTTCATTCAGATCGACGTCGCTCATGTTCTTTGGCGTTTCTTGACTACAAGGATGAGGATTTGAGGGCGACTATATCAGCCACCCTGTCGTTATACCACGACCCTAGGGCTGTGGATGCTCACAGTCCTTTCGCGGCGGCGAGCACGGCTTCGACGTGGCCCGCCACCTTCACCTTGCGCCAGACCTGCCGCATGATGCCGTCCTTGTCGATCAGGAAAGTGGCGCGCTCGATCCCCATATAGGTCCGGCCATACATGCTTTTTTCAACCCAGGTGCCGTATGCGGCGCAGACGCCGGTCTCGTCGGTGTCGCCGGCCAAAGTAAAGGGCAGGCTGTATTTGGCCTTGAACTTATCGTGGCTCTTGATGCTGTCGCGGGAGATGCCGATCACTGTCGCATTGACGCCGGAGAAGTCGGGCATGGCGTCGCGGAAGCCGCAAGCCTCGGCTGTGCAGCCGGTGGTGTCATCCTTGGGATAGAAATAGAGCACGACCGCTTTGCCCTTCAGGGCCGAAAGCGTGACCGTGCCGCCGCCATCGGTCGGCAGGGTGAAGTCGGGAGCGGGGCTGCCGGTTTCGATGCTCATGTCAGTCCTCTTTGGCTTCGGCGGCCAGGAAGGCAGCCGGCTGTTCGATGAGATGGTCCCAGATCGCCCGCACGGTGGCGGCGGTATCGGCCATATCCTTTTGCAGGGCGGCAAAGTCGCTGTGCTGGGCGCCCCTGGCAAGTGCTCTTTTCAGATCCGCCGGGGCGGTGTCGGGATCGAAGCGGCCGGGCAGGGACATGAGGCGCAGCATCGACTGGACCGCCTGCCACAGGCGCGAGCCTCTGGCCAGCCGTTCCGCCTTGTCGAGCGGCAGAATACCCGCCGCGCCCAGCTTCTCGAAGGCCTCCGACGTATGGCCGCTCAGCAAGCCGGGGTGTTTGCGGGCGTGGGAGAGCATCAGGAACTGGGCGATGAACTCCACATCCACCAGCCCGCCGGGGCGATCCTTGATGTCGAAAGGATCGTTGCCGGGGCGCTCCCTTGCTACCCGTCGCCGCATGTCGGCAATATCCAGCAGCAATTTGGAGGTATCGCGCGGGGCGGTCAGCAGGGACTGACGTACCGTTTCGATCTCGCTCTGAAGGTCCGCATCGCCCGCCACTGGCCGGGCGCGGGTGAGGGCCATATGTTCCCAGGTCCAGGCTTCCTCGCGCTGATAGCGGATGAAGCCCGCGAATTCGGACGCGACCGGACCTTTGTTGCCGGACGGGCGCAGCCGCATATCGACCTGATAAAGCTCGCCTTCCGCCGTCAGGGCGGTCAGGGCGGAGATCAGCCGCTGGCCCAGGCGCTGGAAATAGAGCGAGGGCGGTAGCGGCTTGGTGCCGTTCGACTGTTCCGCGCCCTCTGCGAAGTCATAGAGGAAGACAAGGTCGAGGTCGGAGGTGGGGGATAGCTCCCGCGCGCCCAGCTTGCCATAGGCAATGACGGCAAAGCGCCCGCCCGGCACTTCGCCATGCACCTGCTGGAAGGCAGCCTCGACGGGGGCCAGCAGGGCCGCGATGACCACTTCGGCGACATTGGAAAGGTGAATGCCCCCAGCCTCGGGCGTCATGGTGCCGCGCAGGAGCGCGAGTCCGGCCTGGAAACGCCGGTCACCGGTCCAGCGCCGCACGAGATCCAGCGCTTCCTCATAGCTGTTGGCTTCATCGAGCTGGCGGGTGAGATCATTGGCCAAGCCATCGCGTCCAACGGCGGTGGTATCGGCCAACAACCCATCCAGCAGGCGCGGGTGGCGGCCCAGATAATCGGCGAGCGCGGGCGCTGCGCCCATCACCTCAGCCAGGGTGTCGAGCAGCTGGGGGTTGCTGTAGAGCAGCGAGAAAAGCTGCACCCCCGCCGGCAGATTGCTCAGAAACGTATCGAAGCGACCGAAGGCACCATCGGGGTCCGGGGTCTTGCCGAAGGCCGCGAGCAGGGCGGGCATCAGTTCGGTCAGCAGTTCGCGCGCCCGGGTGGAGCGGGTGGCGCGGATACGGCCATGGTGCCAGCCGCGCACGGTTTCGGAGACGCGCGGCCCATCCCTGTAGCCCATGCCGGAGAGGGTCGCGATGGTGTCGGGATCGTTTTCGATACCCGTGAAGACGAGACTGCCGGAAGCGGACAGGGTGGGCGCTTCCTCGAACAGGTCGGCATAGATGTCCTGCACCCGGCCGAAGGTCTTCATGAGATGCGCCTCGAACGCCTCCGCGGAGCCCTCATCCAGGAAAGCTGCGATCCTCTCCAGCCCGTCGCGGTCGTTCGGCAGGCTATGGGTCTGCTGATCCTCCACCATCTGCAGGCGATGCTCGACCTTGCGCAGGTAGCGGTAGATCGCCGCCAGCTCGTCGGCGGTGGCCTTCTGCACCCGTCCGGCATTCACCAGGGCATAGAGGGCCGGGATGGTGCCGGAGACGCGCACGGCGGGATCACGCCCGCCCCAGATCAGCTGCTGGGTCTGGGCGAAGAATTCGATCTCGCGGATGCCGCCGCGCCCGACCTTGACGTTATGGCCATAGACCGCGATATCGCCGCCGCCCTTATGGGCGTGGATCTGGCGCTTGATCGAATGGATATCCTGGATGGCTGCGAAATCTAGGTGCTTGCGCCAGATGTAGGGGCGCAGGTTTTTCAGGAACAATAAGCCCGCATCGATGTCGCCCGCCACCGGCCGCGCCTTGATCATGGCGGCGCGTTCCCAGTTTTGGCCGACGGTCTCGTAATAGGTTTCGGCGGACAGCACACTCATGGCCAGCGGGGTGGAGGCGGGGTCCGGGCGCAGGCGCAGGTCGGTGCGGAAGACATAGCCGTCGGCGTCACGCTCATGCAGCAGCTTCACCAGCGTCCGCGTCGCCTTCACATAGACTTCGGTCAGGGAATATTCCATCAGCGCCATGATCTGCGGAACCACGCGATCCGCGTCATAGAGCACGATGATATCGATGTCGGAGGAATAGTTGAGCTCGCGGGCGCCAAGCTTGCCCATGCCCAGGATCACCAACCCCCGGCGGCTGGTCTCGATCAACTCAGGCGACATCTCCTCGCCTTTGCGGACCCGCAGCAGGGCGAGCGCATGACCCGCCGCGCAATCGAGGGCGCGGGAGGCCAGATCGGACAGGATTTCCGTCACCTGTTCCAGCGACCAGACGCCGCCGATATCGGCAATCGCGGTGACCAGCGCCGCCTGCCGTTTGGCCCGGCGCAGCTCGCGCGCGACAATCATGGTGTCCTGAGCCGCAAGCCCGTCATTGATGGCGCCGAGAATCTCCGCCATGGTGCGGTCAGGACCGGTGTCGATCAGCCGGAAGATGGTTTCGCTTTCCGCCAGCCAACTTTCGGTCAGATAGGGGCTGTTCCCGAAAATAGCCGTTATTAGGGCATAACCCGTTGGATCGGCGATAAGGCTCGCGGCGCGTTCGGCCCAGGGCGTGTCGGCGATACGATCCTGCCAGCGTTCGATGGCGACGGCGACCCGGTCGGGGCGCCCGGCAGGGGGCAGCGAAGAAAGTGACGCAAGGAATGACAAGGCTGTTTACCCCGGAACCACACGAAGACGTACGACACGAAGACCAGAGCCTTGCGTATCGGATCATCTGAGGTCAAGCGGTGCGGTTGACACGATCTGTCAGGTGGTTGCTGCAAACGGTCTTCGCCCTTACGATTCTCGTGGTCGTGGGCGTTGGTGCCGCCGTTTGGCGTCTTGCCCAGGGGCCCTGGGCGCTGGACCAGTTCCTGCCGGTTATCGAAAACGCTCTTTCCAGCGCGGCAGCGGGTCAGAAGGTGCAGCTGACGGGTGTTGAGCTGATCTGGGACGCCGAAACGCGCGCCATCGGTCTGCATGCCCGCGGGCTGCGAGTCCTGGAGGGCGAAAAGGTCATCCTGGCCGCCCCGCGTCTCGCGCTGTTTGTCGATGCAGCCAAGCTTGCCGCTGGACGTCTATCGCCTACCGAAGTGCGGATCGACGATCTCTCTCTGCGGGTGCAGCGCAATGCCGATGGCAATTATTCCATGGCCTTCCTGGGGGCTACTCAGAACCAGCCGGGTGACACCTCGGCGGTGGCGCCTCCGCCGCAGGCGGGTGTCGATCACGGACCGCGCGAATTCATCCTGCGAACCCTGGGGCCGAAACGCAAAGGCGGCGCGACGAGCGATCTGTCCGGTATCCGGCTGCGGAATGCCTCCCTGATCCTCGACGATCAGGTCGAGGGTTTGAATCTCAAGGTCCCCGATGTCGACCTGTGGCTGCACCGGGATGCCGAGGGACTCGTAACGGGGCGCATCGGTGCGCAGGTCGAGGTGGCGCCTCATACGCTCGCCCCGATTTCCGCAAATTTCCGCCTGCTGTTCAACGATCCCGATAAGCCCGATGACGATCTCCTGACGCTCGATGCGACCGCCGGACCTGTGAAACCTGCGCAGCTCGCCCGCCTCTGGCCATCCCTGAACGCCGTGTCCGGCCTCGATGTGCCCGCCCAGATCCGGGTGACGGCTGAAGTTGGCGGGTTGGAAAAACTGAATAAGGCAACCGTCGAAGCCAAGCTTGAGGCGGGGCCGGTTCATCATGCCCTGCTGCCGCAAGGGTTTTTGCCGGTCGAAAGCGGGATCATCCGCGCCCAGTTCGACAAGGCCGCCGATGCCGTGCGCATCGAAGAGGCACGCCTGCTGCTGACCGATGGCATCGAAGCCCAGGTCACGGGGCAGGCCAGTGTCTCGGAGCCTCAGAAGGGTAATCTGACCGCCCGGCTGTTGAATGTTCCTGTCGACAGTCTGCCCACCTATTGGCCCGCCAGCGTCGGGCCGAACGCGCGTAAATGGGTTCTGACCAACCTGACCAAAGGCAAGGTGCCGATGGCCGAGGCCAAGCTCGGTTTCTCCCATGGCGGGGATGGGGCGCTGGTGATCGACAGCCTTACCGCGGCCTTGGGGGTTGAGGGGCTGCAGGTCGCCTATCTCGGCAAGCTGCCGCCGGTCCAGGGCGTGGCGGGGGCCGTTACCTACGATCACGCCTCGGGCAAACTGGGGGTAACCACCACCGGCGGTACGGTTACCGGCACCAAGATCACGGCGGGTGCAGGCCAGATCGAGATTGGGGGCCTCAATCAACCCGATCAGACCATCAAGATCGATCTGCCGCTTAAGGGGCCAGTGTCGGATATTTTGGCAGCCATCGACCAGCAGCCATTGGGGTTTGCCAAGAAGCTGGGTGTCCTGCCGTCCAGTGCGGCCGGGGAGGCCGATGGGCGCCTCAAGATCTCCTTCCCGCTGTTCAATGATGTCAAAATCGAACAAATCGCCTTAAGCGTCGAAGCGGTCGCGCGAGATGGGGCATTGCCCGGCATCTCGAAAGGGTTCGATCTGTCCGAGGCGGATCTGAAGCTTAAGATTGACACCAAATCGCTGGTGGCGAGCGGAACCGGCAAGGTCAATGGCGTGCCGATGACTTTGGCGGTGACCGAACCCTTCCAGGCCAGAACCTATCGCAGCCTGAAGGCAACCGGCATCATCGACGATGCCGGGCGCACGGCCCTGCGTCTGCCGGGTGAGGGGCGGGTTTTCGGCCCGGTCGGCGCTACGCTGGATTATCAGGAAGCGCCCGGGGGCATTGCCCGCCTGACCGGCACGCTCGATTTCGCGGCTGCCCGTGCGACGGTCGATGAGTTTCAGTGGGAGAAACCTGCGGGCAGCATCGCCACAGGTCGTTATGACCTGACACTACAGAATGGCGATCTCAAGGATCTCAGCCTGTTCGAAGTGAATGGCGACAAGCTGACAGCCAAGCTGTCCGCACGCTTTAATGCGAGTGGCGACTTGAGCCAGGTGGATATCTCCCAGCTTAAGGTTCCGGGGAACGATGTCGGCGGGTTGTTCATCCGCCAGGGCAAGGGTTGGAATGCCACGGTGCGCGGCACGCGTCTCAGCCTTATCGGCTATCAGGCGCAAAGTAAGATCGAGGCAAAAAAGAACGCGGGCCAGCCTAAGACCGACCCAATGCCGCTGACCCTTAATGCCACCCTGGGCGCGGTGGAACTGGTGCCGGGGCGCGAGATCCGCAATCTGTCCCTCAAGCTGCGGACTGAAGGCCATGTCTGGCGCGAGTTTGACGCCCGGGGACTCGTCGGGGAGAAGGCCTTCTTTGCCGCCATCGGCACGAGCCCGGCTGGCAACCGCGCAGTGCAGGCCCAGGTGGCTGACCTGGGTGGGCTGCTGATGGCTGTCGATATGACGGACAAGGTCATCGGCGGCAGCGCGACCTTCGAGGGAGAGTTCAAGCCGGGCACCAGCGGCGTCACCGGCTCCCTCCAAGTATCTACCTATCGGCTACGTGATGTCCCGGTTCTGGCCCGTCTGCTGGCAATCGTGTCGATCACCGGCATCCCTGAAATGCTCGGCGGCGAGGGGCTGCCTTTCAACTCCACCGAAGCCAAACTTCGCATCGATGAAAAGACGATCGAGATTTCAGAGGCTTACAGCTCGGGTCTCTCGATCGGCCTGACGGTCAAAGGCAGCGTTAACCGCGATGCCGAGACGCTGGACCTGATGGGCGAAGTCGTACCGCTGGCCGGTGTTAACCGGGTCATAGGGTCAATTCCGATCCTGGGGGATATTCTGACCGGCGGCAAAGGCGGGGGTATTTTCGCCTGGACGTGGCGGGGGACCGGGACCATCGAAAATCCTGATGTCTCGGTCAATCCGATCAGCTTCCTTGCCCCCGGCATCCTGCGACGCCTGTTCCAGGGCGGCGGCGAAGCGGCTCCTCCGCCCGAACAGACGCCGTCCAACAAATAGGACGGCGTCTTCTTTCCTAGCGGGGCTTGGCGGCGTCGGCGGCCAAACCGGCGGCGATATAACCGTCGACAGCCGAAGCCAGCTGAGGGATCTGCTCGGCAAAGAAATGCCCGGCACCCGGAACCAGCTGATAGTCAATCTTGATATCGCGCTGGTTGGAGAGTTTGGTTACCAGTTTCTGGACCGAAGCCTCCGGCACGATCTCGTCCGAATCGCCCTGGATGACCTGGCCCGAAACCGGGCAGGGGGCAAGGAAGCTGAAATCATACATGTTGGCGGGCGGCGAGACCGAGATGAAGCTTGCCAGTTCCGGACGACGCATCAGCAATTGCATGCCGATCCAGGCCCCGAAGGAAAAGCCCGCGACCCAGGATGCCGAGGCATTCGGGTTGTAGGTCTGTAACCAATCGAGCGCCGACGCGGCATCGGCAAGCTCGCCTTCGCCCCGATCGAAGACGCCCTGGCTGCGACCGACACCACGGAAATTGAACCGCAGGACTGAAAAGCCGCGCTGAACGAACGTCTGATAGAGGGTATAGACGACCTTGTTGTTCATCGTGCCACCACCCCGAGGGTCGGGGTGAAGGACGAGCGCGATGGGCGCGTTAGGCACCTTGGAATGGAGATATCGGCCTTCCAGACGCCCATCTGGGCCGTTTATGAGCACTTCTGGCATGGGGGCTTCTGGACCTCGGTCGTGACCTGATGGGGTGTAGGCAAACGTTTATGCACCATGCTTGGCCCGAAGGCCAACTTCCGTCTACCCTATACTTGACCAGCGCGGTCGGACTTTTTATATCCCGTATGGGGTAAAGGTAGAAGCTTTCCCGACTTTCGCCGACAAGGCGCGCCATTGTTACATAGTGGACCTCATGTTCTTCAAGCAGTTCCGAGATGATATCGACGGTATCTTAGCGCGAGACCCCGCTGCGCGGTCGGCTTTGGAGGTCGCGCTCTGTTATCCGGGGCTGCATGCGGTGGTGATTTATCGGGCCTCGCACTTCCTCTGGCGACATGATCTGAAGCTTATCGCGCGCTTCATCTCCAACATCGGCCGCACCCTTACCGGCATCGAAATCCACCCCGGCGCCCGCGTCGGACGGCGGCTTTTCATTGATCACGGCATGGGCGTGGTGATCGGCGAGACGGCGGAGATTGGCGATAACGTCACGCTCTACCAGGGAGTGACCTTGGGCGGCACGGCGCTAGAGCAGGTGAAACGCCATCCGACACTGGAAGACGATGTCATCGTTGGGGCCGGTGCGCAGGTGCTTGGCCCCTTTACGGTGGGTAAGGGCGCGCGTGTCGGCGCCAATGCCGTTGTCGTGAAGCCGGTTCCTGCCGGGGCAACCGTTACCGGCATCCCGGCCAAGGTGGTGGGCGAGGTCAGTCTGGATCAGCGCAGCTTCTGCGCCTATGGCAT
Organism: Lacibacterium aquatile; assembly: GCF_042683105.1. Lineage (NCBI taxonomy): Bacteria > Pseudomonadati > Pseudomonadota > Alphaproteobacteria > Rhodospirillales > Rhodospirillaceae > Lacibacterium > Lacibacterium aquatile. The sequence goes on along the minus strand of NZ_JBHUIP010000001.1, from coordinate 212,947 downwards.
CGGGCCGGGTGAATTGCCGGATCCGGTTGCCCGTGGCCTTGGCGGGTTGCTGGACGATCTGGAAGCCCTGCGAGACCGTGTGGCCGCGATGGAAGAGGCCCAGCAGGCGGACGAAAAGATCGTGAAGCTGCCGGTCGGCGACGTTGCAAAGGATGATCGCCGGATCGGGGGCGCAGCATGAGGCTCTCGACCAAAGGGCGCTATGCCGTGATGGCGATGGTGGATCTGGCCCATCATTCGCGCGGCAATCCGGTTGCCCTGGCGGAAATCGCCGAGCGTCAGGAAATCTCGCTCTCCTACTTGGAGCAGCTGTTTGCCAAGCTGCGGCGCCAACTGCTGGTCAAGAGCGTACGTGGCCCCGGCGGTGGTTATCTGCTGGCCCGCAGTGCGCGCGACACCTTGATCTCGGACATCGTGGTCGCGGTGGACGAGCCTTTGCGCGCCACCCGCTGCGCGCCGGGCTCGCCCCATGGCTGTACCCTGTCCAAGAGTCGCTGCCTCACCCATGACCTCTGGGAAGCCCTGTCCGATCAGATCGCGCTCTATCTCGAAAGCGTCAGTCTGGAGGATGTCTGCGAGCGTCGCGTTATCCCGCAATCGCGCCTGAAGGCGACCATCGCCAATTTCGCGGCCGAGTGATGATCTACCTCGATCATAACGCCACGACGCCGGTCAATCCCGCCGTCGCCAAGCTGGTTGGCGACGTGCTGATCGAAGGTGGCAATCCCTCGTCCGTCCATGGGGCGGGGCGGCTGGCCCGCCGTCGCCTGGAGGTCGCGCGCGAACAGGTGGCCCTGCTGGTCGGTGCCGATCCGCGCCATGTGCTGTTCACGGCGTCGGGGACCGAGGCGAATAATCAGGCGCTGCGCGGCTTTCCCGGCCATACGATCCTCACCAGCGCCATCGAACATGATGCGGTGCTGAAATCCAGCGAGGGGGCAGGGCGCATTCCGGTCGATAGCCTGGGGCGGATCGATCTTGAGGCGCTGGAAAAGCTGCTGGATGGTCTCAGCGGTCCGGTGCTGGTGTCGGTCATGCTGGCGAATAATGAAACCGGCGTGGTGCAGCCGGTGCGGGCCGTGGCGAATTTAGTCCATGCGCGGGGCGGTCTGCTCCATTGCGACGCCGTGCAGGGACCCGGGCGTCTGCCGATGGATATCCGCGTGCTGGGGGCCGATCTGCTGACCCTGTCGGCCCATAAGATGGGCGGCGCGCCGGGGGCGGCGGCCTTGATCTTCCGGGAAGGCGCCGAACCTGCGGCTCTGCTGCGTGGTGGCGGTCAGGAGCGGTCGCGCCGGGCGGGGACGGAGAATGTCCCTGCCATCGCGGGCTTCGGGCTGGCGGCGTCACTGGCGGGCGAAAGCCTGATCCTGATGACCCATGTGGAAGCCTTGCGCGATCAACTGGCCGAGGATCTGAAAGCCAGAGGCGGGGTGATCATCGCCGAGGAAGCCGAGCGGCTGCCGAATACCCTCTGTGTCGCGCTGCCGGGGAAACCAGCGGAAACCCAGGTGATGACGCTGGATCTCGCCGGGTTTGCGGTCAGCGCCGGGTCGGCCTGTTCGTCGGGCAAGGTCAAGCGCAGTCACGTGCTGGTGGCAATGGGATTGCCGGACGAGATCGCGGGGAGTGCGATCCGCCTGTCCTTGAGCCCCGCGACCAGCGCAGACGAGCTTGCCCGTTTCGTCGCAGCTTGGGCGCGTATGACGGGTTGAGGGACGGGGCGTTCATCCCCATAATAAAGGAAATGCCGTCTGTAGGGCGGCGGAGTAGGAGAGACAGAGTGGCCAAACAGGCGATTACAATCACTGCGGCAGCGGTTGACCGGGTGAAGTATCTTCTGGCGCAACGCAGCGAACCCGCCGTCGGGCTTCGTATCGGCGTAAAAGCGCGCGGCTGTTCAGGTTATTCCTATAATGTCGAATATGCTGACAAGAAGATGCAGTTCGACGAGGAAATTCAAGCGGACGGTGCGACGGTCTTCATCGATCCGGCGGCGGTCATGTTCTTGATCGGGTCCGAGATGGACTATGTTGAAAGCAAGTTCGAGACTGGCTTTACCTTCAAGAACCCGAACGAAAAGGGTCGCTGCGGTTGCGGCGAAAGCTTTACGGTCTAATTCACAGGCTAAAAGGACTGGTCTTGCCGCTGATGTTCCGGTAAACGAGGCCGGTTCAAAAGTTTGGCAGACAATAAAAGAGTAGGGTTCTAGCGAATGCCCAAGATGACCTTTATCGACCGTGATGGCTCCCGCAAGGAAGTCGAAGCTCCGGTCGGCCTGTCATTGCTGGAGATTGCCCACCGCAATTCCATCGACCTGGAAGGCGCCTGCGAAGGCTCGCTTGCCTGCTCCACTTGTCATGTGATCGTCGATCCCGAGGATCTCGACCGGCTGAATGACCCGACCGAAGATGAAGAGGATATGCTGGATCTGGCGTTCGGCCTGACCGCGACCTCGCGTCTCGGCTGCCAGATCATCATGACCGAAGAGCTGGACGGCCTGACCGTTTCTGTCCCCGGCGCCTCGCGCAATATGATGGGCTGAGGCCCGCGCATGGCATGAACTCGCTCGGCTTCGATAAGGCACCTTCGGCTACCCGCGTGGTGGTGGCGATGTCGGGCGGGGTGGACAGTTCGGTTGTCGCCGCGATGCTGGCCGAGCAGGGTTACGACGTTATCGGCGTAACGCTTCAGCTGTACGATCAGGGTGAAGTCGCGGCGCGCAAGGGCGCCTGCTGCGCGGGACAGGATATCTACGACGCCCGGACGGTCGCCGATAAGGTCGGCATTCCCCATTATGTGCTGGATTACGAAAGCAAGTTCCGCGACGCGGTGGTCGAGGAATTTGCCGACAGCTATGCCCGTGGCGAAACGCCGATCCCTTGCGTGATGTGCAACAAAACCGTGAAGTTCCGCGATCTGTTGGCGACGGCGCGGGAGCTTGGCGCCGATTGCCTAGCTACCGGCCACTATGTCCAGCGCGCGATGGGAACCGAAGGGGCCGAACTGCTGCGCGGTCGCGATCCGGGCCGCGATCAGAGCTATTTCCTCTTCTCCACCACCCGCGATCAGCTCGACTATCTGCGGTTTCCGCTGGGTCATCTGGACAAGGCCGCGACCCGGCGCGAGGCCGAGCGCCTGGGGCTGATCGTCAAGGATAAGCCGGACAGCCAGGATATCTGCTTCGTGCCCGATGGCGACTATGCGCGCATCGTCACCAAGCTGCGCCCCGATACCGCCCAGGCGGGTGAGATCGTCGATATCGACGGCACCGTCCTGGGTCGCCACGACGGCATCATCCATTATACAGTGGGACAGCGGCGCGGGCTGGGTATCGCTGCGGCCGAGCCGCTCTATGTGGTCCGGCTGGAGCCCAATCGGCGCCGCGTCGTCGTCGGCCCCAAGTCGGCTCTGGGGCGCGATCTGGTGCATCTGCGCGAAGTGAACTGGCTGACGGACCTGAAGGCGGGCGATAGCCGCCGTGTCTCGGTCAAGCTGCGGTCAGCTCAGATGCCAACACCCGCGACGGTGATCGCGGGTGTTGATGGGGCTGCCGTTGTGCAGCTCGACACCCCGCAGCCTGGTATTGCACCGGGGCAGGCGGGGGTTTTCTATGACGGGGACCGTCTGCTCGGCGGCGGTTGGATCGCCCGGACCGAATTGCAGCCGGAACTGGCCGCCTAGCGGCCGCGCCCGGCGGCCTGGATCAGGGCTGCGATCTGCAGACCGCGCAAAGCCTTTTCAATATCCTGCTGGGTCGCGAGCGTCTTCTTGGCTTCAGCCTTGATGCCGCGCAGAAGCTTGGCTGCCTGGATATGCGGCGAGGTGTTCGCCTGTTCCACTGCCGGACGCGTGAAAGAAACGGCACTCATGCTATTGATGGTTGCACAAACATTCTCGATTTGCGTAACCGCGAGATCAGCACGACCCAGACCCGCAACATTCTGATTAGCTTGCTGGCGCGCCAGCACTGCCAGGCGGATCGACGCAGCCGGACGTCGGCTTGTCGATGACTTGGTGACAAGCGTGCGCAGGATCTGGGCGCTGGCGGAGCAGGAGGAATGACGGGGGCTTTGGTTTACAGTGCGGATCGTCATGGAAGCGACTCTTGGAAGCGGGAGAAGCGGATGGCCTCTGTTTAACGCTTTGTTAGGAATTAATACATCCTTAACTTTTCAATCCTGTCAAAATTCCCAGGCTCAAGCTGTCCGGTTGGATGGGAATCAGCTTATTTTTGGCGGTAATCCTACGATTATTCTGCAAAAATTTTGCAGAAGTGCCGCTGGGCCGGTTTATGCGGCTCGGACGTCCGTTAAGAATGTCTGAACGATCTGCCGAAGATTAGACGACTGGGCGCTCAGTTCCTGGGACGCTTGTTTAACCGTGGTGGCGGACTGGCTGGTATCTTGAGCGGCCTGATTAACCCCCTGAATATTCTGGGTTACCTCTGAAGTGGCCTGGGCGACCTGGGCGACATTGATCGAGATTTCGCGCGTCGCTGCCCCTTGTTCCTCGACAGCTGCGGCAATCGTCGTGGCGATTTCATTAATGCGGCTTATGGTCTGCGCGATATTCCCGATGGCGTTAACGGCGGCGTTGGTGGTCGTCTGCACGCCGGTTACCTGCTGGGCGATATCCTCGGTCGCCTTGGCCGTCTGATTGGCAAGGCTTTTGACTTCCGAGGCGACCACGGCAAAGCCTTTGCCCGCTTCGCCAGCGCGCGCGGCCTCGATGGTGGCGTTCAGGGCCAGCAGGTTCGTCTGGTTCGCGATATCGGTGATGAGGGTTACCACCTGACTGATGCGCTGGGCGGTTTCCGACAGTTCCTGCATCGTCCCCGCGGCACGCTGGCTTTCGACATCCGCCTCGCCTGCGATGCTTTTGGCGACGGTCATCTGGCGCGAGATTTCGCCGATGGAAGAGTGAAGCTCTTCGGCGGCGGCCGACACTGTCTGAACGTTCATGGCCGCCTGTTCCGCCGCTGCCGAAACCGTGGTCGCCTGAACCGAAGCTTCTTCGGCACTGGCAGACAGGCTGGTGGCGGTGCTGTTCATCTCCTCGGCGGCATGGCTGACGGTGACGAGGACCCCGGTGACGCCGCTATCGAAGGTCTGGGTGATCATCTCGATACGCTGTGCGCGCTCCGCCCGCGTCTGCGCCGCTTTCATTTCCTCCTTCTGGAGGCGATCGCGCTCGATGGCATTATCTTTAAAGATCACCATGGCGATGGCCATATCGCCGATCTCGTCCTTATAGCGGCTCTGGGGAACTACGATATCGAGTTTCCCCGCCGACAGTTCCCGCATTGCCCCGGTCATGAGGCCAAGCGGCACGGTTATACCCCGTGTCAGCACATAGGCGGAGAGGGCGCCCAGGGCAACGGCAACGGCGATGGTGAGACCTACGACCCAGGTGAGGGTTCGGAACTCATCCGCGGCGGCATCGCTGTCACCCTTGGCGGCAACCAGCTGCAGATCAGAAAGTTTGGAGATGGTGCCGACCAGCGGGTCGATCTTGGCGTACATCGTTTTCTCGATGTATTCGGTCAGAGCGGCACTGTTTCCGGCGCTGATCAGTTGCTGGAGCTGCCGAATGGCTTCATCCGCCACCGGGAACTGTGTCTTGGCTTCCGCCGCCAGCCGCTTTTCCTCGGGGATCATGTCGCTCTCGGAATAAGCTTGCCAGCGGTCTTTAATGACGAGAGTTGCCTGGCGCATATTCTCGACGGCGGCGGCTGGAGTAATTGTTCCAGCGCGAAGCTTATGTGCCGTATCAACTACTGTCACGACGTAGGCGTCGGAGATCGCCTTCAGGTCGCGCATCGGCTCGATACGGTCGCTGTAGATCAGCGACATGGCCCGACCCATCGAGTTCATGCCGGAAAAGCCGGTCAAGCCGACGATCAGCATCAGAATGGACAGGAGGAGGGGGATGATGGCGATACGGTGACCGATGCGCAGCTTCGTCATGGCGGCTTCTTTCCCATGCAGCGATGTAGCGAGGAGGGGCCGCTACTACAGGGATCATTGCGCAAAATTGCCGCAGCGCGCACTGGAAGGATCGCCAGGAGGCGAGGTATGTCAGGGGGTATTGAGCAGCGGATCCAGAGAAAATTCGCGCTTTAACGCCTTCAAACCAAAGAGAGATTTGGTGTGCCGAACCCCGGGTAGGCGATAGAGCTTCTCGCGCAAAAATTGTTCGTATCCTGCCGTTCCATCGACGGCGACCCGGACCAGATAGTCGTAATCGCCGCTGACCAGATGCACCTCCAGAACTTCAGGCATGCGGATCAGCGTGTCGCCGAACAGCTTCAGGGCCTCCTGATCATGGCGGTCGCAGGTGATCTCGATAAAGACCGTATCGGCGGCGCCCAGCTTCTCCTGCGGCAGGATCGCGGCATATCCGGCGATGAAGCCCTCGGCCTCCAGCCGCCGCACCCGGTTCCAGCAGGGCGTAGCAGACAGCCCAACCCGTTCGGCCAGATCGGCGTTGCTGAGTCGGCCGTTTTCCCGCAAGGCCGCCAGGATACGCCGGTCGGTGGGATCCAGCTCATTTGGTAGGCTCTGCTGCCTATTTTTTGACATTCGAAATATCCTTCTTTTAAAAGATCGATCCGAAGATGATTCACCTTATTTCGAAGTCTGGATCCTCGTAAATAGGAAAGTCTGACTGACCTATTTGCCCTAGGCTTTCTCCATCGAATTTATGCGATGGAGTGGCGCCATGGGGCAGGTCTGGGTGATGCGCGGGATGGGCCTTGCGATGTTCTGCATCGCGCCGCTGCTTTTCTCCGGCAACATGATCATCGCGCGTCTGGTGGTCGATGATGTGCCGCCGGTCACCCTGGCCTTCGGACGCTGGCTGGTGGCGGCCCTGGTGCTGGCGCCGTTCGCCTGGAGCGAGCTGCGCGCCCATTGGCCCCGTATCCGCGCTCAGGCGCCGCTGCTGGGGCTGCTGGCGTTTCTGGGGGCCGGTGTCGCCATCGCTCCGCAATATATGGCGGTTCACCACACGAGTGCCGGGAATGTCGCCCTTATCTTCGCGGCGACACCCGTCCTGGTGCTGCTGCTGGAGCGGATCGGCTGGGGCGTCGCCATCCAGCGCCGGGCGCTGATCGGTATCGCCATTGCCGTTCTGGGGTTGGCGGTCGCGGTCTTCCGCGGCGACCTGACGGCGGTGGGGCGTTTCACCCTCAATCCGGGCGATCTGCTGGTGCTGGCCGCTGCTACAGGCTGGGCGGGCTATACGGCGCTGCTGAAGCATCATCCGGTGGCGCTGCCCTGGAAAGCCTATCTGCTGGTGCTGGCGGGCGGCGGAGCGCTTCTCTTGGCGCCCTTTGCCGTGCTGGAGGCCGGAAACCCGCTGGCCGTGCTGTCCGATGCAGGGGCGTTGTTGCCAGTAGTGGTTCTGGCACTTGTGGCCTCCATCGGCGCCTACCGGCTTTACAGCTGTGTGGTGGGGCGTTTTGGGGCCGCGCGGGCCTCGATGGCGATGTATCTGGTTCCCTTCTACACGCTTGGTTTGGCTGCCGTTTTCCTGGGAGAGGGGCTGGCGCCGTTCCATGCGACCTCCTTGGCGCTGACGCTTCTGGGGGTTCTTGTGGCGACGATGCCGATTCGCATATCCAAACCTCTTGACACCACCCCCGCCGGGGTCCTATAAGCCGCCCACCTTGCGAGACGGGGTAGCTCAGTTGGTCAGAGCAGGGGACTCATAAGCCCAAGGTCGGCGGTTCAAATCCGCCCCTCGTCACCAAGGTTTAGAATTCAAAAAGGCGCCCAAACGGGCGCCTTTTTTTGTTGGCGGTTAAAGGGAGATCGGGTGGAGCTACCGCTTTAACCGGGCGCTTTGCATCAGTTCTTCGGCCGTTAGCAGGTCGCCTGCCTCCATCGATCCGGCAATCGCGCGGGCCACCAGCACGGCCTGATCGGGCTGGAGTTTGATGACCGTGATGATATCTTTCGACAGCCAGGCCGTTATTAAGAACGCCGAACGGGACGTGTCGATCTGCAGGCCCATTGCCGCATGGAGTTCGCCATCGGCGCCTGTACCGCTCCAATCATTGGCTTCGATCTTCGGGCCATCATTCAGGAAGCGGCGGATCGCAGCGGGCATCTTCGATGCGTCGGGATTATATTTGTTCCGCCAGGAAAACCGCCGCATGCCGTCGCTCACGGTCGCGGCAATGTGTTTTGCCTGGTTGCCATTGAAGATCAGCGTCTGGGCCGTGCCGTCTTCCATCCCGAATTTCATCACGATCGCCAGCTTGTTGACGTCCAGGCCGTAGCTGAACGAGGTTGCCTGCCGCTTTTCGGCGAAGGCCTCCAGCTGCTTGGGAGGAATCGTGGTCCCTAAGGTGTACATGCCGATCTCTGTCCTTGGTTCTATCGCGGCGCCAAGATGATGATCGGCGTCGATTGTGTCTAGCAAAGCCTATTCGCGGCCTGCGGCCCGATCCACCACCCTGAAATCCTGTAGGTCTAAAATTCAAAAAAGGCGCCTATTCGGGCGCCTTTTTTGTTCTCTTGAGCCGGTGATGCTAGAGTCAGCAGCTCAGCATGCCGTTGAGGCAGCGCCCGGCCTTCAAGGCCGAATTGGTACCCTTATGCGGGCTGATCTGATTGGTGTAGGGATTGAGCCGCCCCGGCGTCGCGCCGGTCGTATTGATCGGATTCGCCTTTTTTTGGGGCACTACAACCGGCTTTTTCGACTGGCCCTGGCGTAGCAGCTGTTCGGCCTTGGCTTTTGACGATTGTGCCTGTGCCTCGACCACGGGAATGGCGAAGACGGTTAGGCACAGGATCGCGACAAGACGCTTCATCGAACAAGCTGCTCCAAAAAATAGGCGTCAAGGATCGCATGTCTGACCGGATCGGTCCAGTTACACCCGTGTCAGGCTTTATGTTGCAGGCTTATAGCGGTGTTTTTTTGACACCGAAGGGCCGCCGCACAAGGTTTCTTAAGGATTGCAGGCGCTGATTGATAAGGCCGGTTGCTTTGCACTTGTTTGTCAAATTGTAAGGCAAGTGCGGTTTGTGAGTTGACAACTTTGGTGACATTCCACAGGCTTCCATCACGGACCGCGACGTAAGATCGTGGCCGGGGGCGAACAGGCCCCGTGGGGAAACGACGAGGGGCGCCATGGCCTCAATGGTGGGAAATTCGCGGTCTGCCGGTGTCTTGTCGCCGGACCCTTCGCCCGAAATCAGTTCGGGGCGTCTGGGCCTGCGCGTTCAGCCTGCCGACGGCGGCAGGATCGCAGAGTTCTGGGTGCGCCATCCCGACGGCGGACGCACAGATATCCTGGTTCCCATGACTGTCGCGGGTTTCCCGACGCACCTATGGCCCAAGGCGGGTTGTTATCCGCTGTTTCCCTTTTCCAATCGAATTCGCGGCGGCGCTTTTGTCGCTGACGGCATGAACGTGCGCCTGCCTGCCCATCCGGGGGAGGAGCCGCATGCCCTGCATGGTTTCAGCCAGCAGCGTCCCTGGGCGATCGAGGATCATGCGGCCAATTGCGTCGCAATGATCTACGAGCATCGACCCGACAGCTGGCCCTGGGCGTTTACGGCGCGGCAACTTGTCAATCTGGACGAACAAGGCCTGTCGGTTGACATGTCCATCGTCAATCATTCGGCCAGCCCGATGCCGGTCGGTTTCGGTCTGCATCCCTATTTCGCGACCGACATCGGGGATGAGATGACGTTTGACGTGACGGGCGACTGGCGGTTCGATGCCGCCAATATCGCCGTCGACTGGCAGGAGCGGCCGGAAAGCGGCTTTACCCATATCCAGGACGGGACCAGCCTGTCGCATTATTTCACGGGATGGCAGGGCAGGGCGCTGTTGCAGCGTCGCAAAGCCGGTATCGCGGTCGCGATCAGTGCCCCGGCGCCGCTTGACCATTTCGTTTTTCATGTTCCGCCGGGTGGGGCCTATGCCTGCCTCGAACCGGTAAGCCATGTGGCGGATGCGTTTAATCTCGCAACCCAGGGAGCCGGTCATACCGGTCATCGTACCTTGGGCGCCGGGCAGACGCTGGCTGCCACCATTCGGATCGAGGTGACCTGACCCCGACCCAATAAGACTGCGCGTACAGACAAAAAAACGGTCCAAATCGATAATTCCCGTGGGAGGAAATAATGGCCAAGTCTGAGACCAATCAGTTAACCGCCGCCTGGTCAGTCGACCGTCGCGGCTTCCTCAAAGGGGTGGCAAGCGCCGCTGCTTTGACGGCGATCCCGAGCCATGTGTTCGCACAGGCCGGCGGAAAGGAATCTCCCGATCTCGCCAAGCTGGTCGCGGAAGGCAAGCTGCCGCCGCTCGCCCAGCGTCTGCCGGAAAACCCCGACGTCATTCAGGTGAAGGATATCGGCAAATACGGCGGCACCCTGCGTCGCGGCCTGCGCGGTTCGTCGGATCACAACGGCATCCTGAAGGTCATCGGCCCGCAGAACTTCGTGCGCTGGAACGTCGAATTCACCGGCGTCGTGCCGAACCTTGCCCATAAGTGGGACGTGAATGCCGACGCAACCGAATTCACCTTCTATCTGCGCAAGGGCCTGAAGTGGTCGGACGGCAAGCCGTTCACCGCCGATGACGTGCTCTTCTCGATCGAGGATTGCGCGAAGAACCCGGAACTCTTCAAGGCCACCCCGTCGGTCATCGTCATCGGCGGCAAGCCGGTCGAAGTGACCAAGGTCGATGAGACCACGGTGAAGTTCAAGTTCGCGGCGCCCTACGCGCTGTTCCTGGAAAATCTGGCAACCCCGCTCGGCCAGCACACCACGCTGTTCGCCAAGCATTACTGCAGCCAGTTCCATCCGAAGTACAATCCGAACGCCGAAGCCGCCGCCAAGGCCGCGGGTCAGTCGGATTGGGCTGCGGGCTTCCGCGCCAAGTGCGGCGATATCGAAATCCCGTCGCGCTGGGGCAACCCGGAACGTCCGACGATGGATCCCTGGATCATCAAGGAAGCCTATACCGGTGGTGCGACCCGCGTCGTTGCCGTCCGCAACCCCTACTTCTGGCAGGTCGATCAGCAGGGCAATCAGCTGCCCTATATCGATCAGGTGAATTATTCGATTTCGCAGGACGTCGAATCGCTGATGCTGGACGTCGTCGGCGGCAAGATCGACTACCAGGATCGTCACATCAACTCGCTGGCCAACAAGCCGACCCTGTCGCAGAACACCAAGCGCGGCGACTATCATCTGGTCGAACTGATCGCGGCGAACGCCCAGCAGGTCCAGATCCATCTGAATATCCTGCACAAGGATCCGAAGATGCGCGAAATGCTGGGCAACAAGGAGTTCCGCAAGGCGCTCTCGCTTGGCATCAACCGCCAGGAAATCATCGACCTCGTCTACCTCGGCCAATCGCAGCCCTACCAGACCAGCCCGCGTCCGGGTCACCCCTGGTATCACGAGAAACTGGCCAAGCAGTTCATCGAGCATAACCCGACCGAGGCCAACGCGATCCTCGACAAGCTGGGCTATAACAAGAAGGACGGCCAGGGCATGCGCCTGCGTCCCGATGGTCAGAAGGTCTTCTTCTCCATCGACGTGATCCCGACTCTCTATCCGGATCAGGTGGACGCCCTCGAACTGGTGAAGCGCCACTGGGCCGATATCGGCGTCGATATCAAGGTCAATACCATCGAACGCGCGCTCTATTACACGCGTGGCGATAACAACGACCATGATGCGGCGTCCTGGTCGGGTTCGGGCGGCCTGGACATGATGTTCGATCCGCGCGACTACTTCGCCTATCACCCGCAGGGCTCGCGTTATGCCATTCCCTGGGCGAACTGGCTCACTTCGGGCGGCAAGTCGGGCGAGGAACCGCCCGAAAGCCAGAAGAAGCGCATGGCTCTGTTCGATCAGGCCCGCGGCACAACCGACCTCGCCAAGCGCGCGGAATATGTGAAGCAGTTGCTCGATCTGACCTATGAAGCCTTTGAAACCGTGGGCGTCTGCCTCGGCGTCAACAGCTTCGGTGTCTGCAAGAACAACCTTATGAACGTGCCGGAGAAGATGCCGGACAGCTGGTCGTACCCGAACCCGGCGCCGACCCTGCCTGCCCAGTATTTCTTCAAGACCTGATAGCCAGCGACCCCCTGCCGGTTCCTTCTGGGACCGGCAGGGACCCTCGCGTTAGAGAGTAGGCCCCATGGCTCGTTTTATTCTTGTCCGCCTGATGTGGATGATCCCGTCGCTGATCGTGATCAGCTTCCTGGCGTTTGTCCTGATCCAGCTGCCGCCCGGCGATTTCGTGACGACCTATATCGCTACGCTCGCCTCCTCCAACGAAGTTGTCGACCAGGCCGCAGCTGCCGCTTTGCGTGAGCGTTTTGGCCTCGATCAGCCGATGTTGGTCCAATATTTCAAATGGATCTTCAACATCGTCACGTCCGGCGATTTCGGCATGAGCTTCGAATGGCAGCAGCCCGTCAGCGGCCTGATCTGGGAGCGTATGGCGCTGACCCTGATCCTGACCTTCTCGACCCTGATCGCCACCTGGGGCATCGCCCTGCCCATCGGCGTTTTCTCGGCGGTGAAGAAATATTCGGTCGGCGATTATATCGCGACCTTCTTCAGCTTCGTCGGCCTTGCCGTGCCGAGCTTCCTGCTGGCCCTGGTGCTGATGTATGTAGCTGTCGTCGAATTCGGCAGTGAAGTTGGCGGCCTGTTTTCTGAGGAATATGTCGCGGCGCCCTGGAGCTGGGGCCGTGTGATGGACCTCATCAATCACCTCTGGATCCCGGTCATCATCCTGGCCGTGTCCGGCACCGCCAGCCTGATCCGCGTCATGCGCGCCAATATGCTGGACGAGCTGAATAAGCCCTATGTCACGACCGCCCGTGCCAAGGGCCTGTCGGAATTCCGGCTGCTGCTGAAGTATCCGGTGCGCGTGGCACTCAATCCCTTCATCTCGACGCTGGCCTGGCTGCTGCCGAACCTGATTTCCGGTTCGATCATCGTCGCCATCGTGCTGAACCTGCCGACCGCCGGGCCGCTGCTGCTGCAGTCGCTGATGAGCCAGGACATGTATCTGGCCGGCGCCTTCGTTCTGCTGATCTGCACGCTCACCCTCTTCGGGTCGCTGATCAGCGATATCCTTCTCGCCCTCGCCGATCCCCGGATCCGGCTGGAGTAGGCCCCCATGACAGATGTCGCAATTGCGGTAGACCGCAAAAAATTCGTCGTCGCCTCGCAATGGCAGCTGATGTGGTGGGCCTTCCGCCGTCATCGCCTAGCGATGGTCGGTCTGGTCGTCACGAGCTTCCTGTATCTCGTGGCCTGCGCGCCCGGCTTCTTTGCCATCAATGAACCGGCCAAGCAGGACGCCCGCGCGGCTTTCCAGCCGCCCCAGAGCCTGCATTTCATCGATAATGCCGCCGATGGTAGCTGGTCGATCCGGCCCTATGTCTATCAGATGGTGATGAAGCGCGACCCCGTCACGCTGGCACCGATCTATGTCGAGGATGAGGGGAAGAAGACCTATCTCAAGTTCTTCGGCGAGGGGTATCAGTACAATATCCTGGGCCTGATCCCGACGAACATCCATCTGTTCGCCCCGGAAAACAGCCGCCAGCCGATCTTCCTGCTGGGCGCCGATCGCTTGGGCCGCTGCGTCTTCTCCCGCATGGTGGAGGGCACGCAGATCTCGCTGTCGGTCGGCCTCGTTGGCGTGTTCCTGTCGCTGACCATCGGTATCTTCCTAGGCGGCATCTCGGGCTATTACGGCGGCAAGACCGACTTCGTCGTGCAGCGCGCCATCGAGTTCGTGCTGGCCCTGCCGAGCATTCCCATCTGGCTCGCGCTCTCGGCGGCTCTGCCGCAGGATTGGCCCGCGACGCTCAACTACTTCATGATCACGGTCATCCTGTCGCTGACGGGCTGGGCGCAGTTGGCCCGCGTGGTGCGCGGTCGCTTCCTGTCGCTTCGTACCGAGGAGTTCGTGACCGCCGCCCGCCTGGATGGTGCCTCCGAAGGCCGTATCATCTTCCGTCATATGCTGCCGAGCTTCCTGTCGCACATCATCGCGTCGATCACCCTGGCGATCCCGGCGATGATCCTGGCCGAAACCTCGCTCAGCTTCCTGGGCCTGGGTCTGCAGCCGCCGACGATTTCCTGGGGCGTGCTGCTGCGTGAGGCGCAGAATATCCGCTCCATCGCGACGGCTCCCTGGCTGTTTGCCCCCGGCGTTGCCGTGGTGCTGGCCGTGGTTGCCCTGAACTTCTTAGGGGACGGGTTGCGCGATGCCGCCGATCCGTACAACAAATGAGAAAAGAGGCTCACTTGCGATTGGTTCATCCCAAACCAACCACCGGGACGCTTCTGGAAGTCCGTAACCTCCAGACCCAGTTCCCGACCCGCAGCGGCCTCGTCAAGGCAGTGGACGGCGTGTCCTTCACGCTGGAACGCGGCAAGACGCTTTGCATCGTCGGCGAATCCGGCTCGGGCAAAAGCGTCACCGCCCGCTCGATCCTGCAGATCGTCGATGCGCCGGGTAAGATCACTGGCGGCGAGATGATCTGGCATGCCGCCGACGGCACCACGGTCGATCTGGCCAAGCTCAATCCGCGCTCCAAGGATATCCGCAAGATCCGCGGGCGGGAGATCGCCATGATCTTTCAGGAGCCGATGTCCTCGCTGTCGCCGATCCATACGGTCGGCAACCAGATCATGGAGGTGCTGCAACTGCACCTCGGCATGAACAAGGCCGAGGCGCGGGAGCGCTGCATCGAGTTGCTGCGTCAGGTGGAAATCCCGAAACCCGACAAGGCCATCGACCGCTATACCTTCGAGTTTTCGGGCGGCATGCGTCAGCGCGTGATGATCGCCATGGCCCTGGCCTGCGATCCGGCGCTGCTGATTGCGGACGAACCGACGACCGCGCTGGATGTCACGACCCAGGCCGAAATCATCGACCTCATCCGCCGTCTCCAGAAGGATCACGGCATGGCGGTCATGTTCATCACCCACGACATGGGTGTGGTGGCCGAGATCGCCGATGACGTGCTGGTTATGTACCACGGCAAGGTGATGGAAGAGGGGCCGGTGGATACGATCTTCCACAACCCCCAGGACGACTACACCAAGATGCTGATCGGGTCGGTCCTGAAGCTCGAACAGAAGGCGGAAATCCGCCTGAAGCGCGAGCCCTTGAAGGACGATGCCCTGCCGGTGCTGGAGGTCAAGAACCTCTCGATGGAATTCGGCTCGGTTTCCGCCGGGGTGAAGGCAGTCGACAATGTCTCCCTGACCTTGCGTCCGGGCGAGACGCTCGGCGTCGTCGGCGAGTCCGGGTCAGGCAAGACCACGGTCGGCCGCTGCCTGCTGCGCGTCTATGACCCGACCGAAGGCTCGGCGATCTATCGCAAGGCGGACGGCTCGACTGTCGATCTGGTGACGGCGAACAAGGAGGAACTGAAGGCCGCACGGCGCGAAATCCGCATGATCTTCCAAGATCCTATCAGTTCGCTCAATCCGCGCATGACGATTTCCCAGGTCATTGCCGAACCGATGCTGGTCAATGGCATCGCCAAGGGCAAGGAACTGGACGACCGTGTCGCGCATCTGATGGAGCAGGTGGGCCTCAACCCGGATTGGCGCGAGCGGTATCCGCACGCCTTCTCCGGCGGTCAGCGTCAGCGTATCGGCGTCGCCCGTGCCATTTCGCTCAACCCGCGCATCATCATCGCGGACGAAGCGACCTCGGCCCTCGACGTGTCGATCCGCGCGCAAGTGCTTGATCTTATGATGGAATTGCAGGATCGCCTCGGGCTTTCCTACATCTTCATCAGCCATGACATCAGCGTCATCCGCTATATGTGCGACCGCGTGGCCGTCATGTATCGCGGCAAGCTGGTGGAGATCGGCGCGGCGGATCAGGTCTGCAATACGCCGACCCATCCCTATACCCAGGCGCTGTTGTCGGCGATCCCGCGTCCGGATCCCCGCACCCGCAGCATCCATCAACGTATGCGTTACACCGGCTAGAGCAGGGCTTTCAAAAGATGAAGATCGAACGTTTGCGCGCCTTCATGTCGCGCGACAAGGACCGCCCGCGCGTCCTTGTGGCTATCGATACCGACGACGGCATCACCGGTTGGGGCGAGTGCTACAACCATGGGCCGGACAAGGCCCTGTTCCCGCTGCTTGACTATCTCTTCCCCATGATCAAGGGCCATGATCCGACCCGGATCGAATATCTGATCATGATGCTGATGCAGCAGACGCGCTTTCCGCCGGGGGCTTTGGGGCTCGCTGCGATCTCGGCCATCGACCATTGCCTCTGGGACATCTCGGCCAAGGCGGTCGGCGTTCCGGTCTATAAGCTGCTGGGCGGCAATGCCCGCGACAAGGTGAAGGTCTATGCCGGTGTCTATACGGCACCGGATGCCGAAAAGGCGCGGGACGAGCTGGATGCCTTGAACGAGGGCTGGGGCTTCACCGCCTTCAAGCTGTCGCCCTATCGCATCAATATGCATGAGAACCGGTGGGGCGAGGTGGTACGTACCTCGGCGGAATATTTCCGCCAATTGCGCGAGACGGTGAAGTCGCACTACGACATCGCCTTCGACGCCCACGCCAAGATCTTCGAGCCGCAGCAAGCGGTGCAGCTTGCCAACGCCCTGGCACCCTACGATCCGCTCTTCTTCGAAGAACCGATCCGGCCGGAGAATTTCGAGGCCTGGGGGGATATGAAGCGGTCGATCAATTGCACGGTCGCGACGGGCGAATCGCTTTATAGCCGCTTCGAATTCCTGCGCCTGCTGCAGGTGCGCGGCGCCGACATCATCCAGCCGGATATCTGCGTCGTCGGTGGCCTGCTGGAAATGCGCAAGATCGCAGCGATTGCCGAGGCGCATTACGTGACCGTCGCGCCGCATAATCCCATGGGGCCGCTCGCAACTGCGGTGAACCTGCATTTCTCGGCCTCGCAGCCGAACTTCCGCATCCTGGAGTATCGCCTGCCGCAAGGCCCCGGCTATACCTTCCAGGGCGGCGGCGAAGCCCCGACCTCGACGGCTCCGGCCGGCGAAGGGGCCTATTACGTCAAGGATCCGTATCTGCCGAAAGACGGTTACCTCGAACTCCGCCCGGATCGTCCCGGTTGGGGGGTGGAGATCAACGAGGAGATCCTGGGCAAGGAGGACTATGTCCACTGGCAGCGCAAGGTGCCGGTGAAACCCGACGGTTCCACGGGCTACGTCTAAGGCAAAGGGCCGGGAGGAAACTCCCGGCCTTTTTGCTGGCCCAGCACGGCTCTATCTGCGGGCAACGGAGGATGCTATGACAGGGTAATAATCTGCGTTCTTTCAAGGTGTCTTGGACTATGTTTTGGCGAAAGAAAAAACAGACGCAAGTCCCTGCCGCATTTCAGTTGAATCCCGATGCTGCAAGCGTTGTGACAAAGAAACGTAAATCGGTAATTATTAGCCGCGCGTTGATCGAATATCTGGCAGAGCAGCGTATATTTCCAGACCCTGGTATTTCAGTTTCGGGATCGATGCGATCTTTGCATGTCGGGCAAATATATCCCTTGCCTAAAGAAGTATCGCTGGAGCCTTATTGTTCACCGCGCGGCGGCCCCCGGATTTGCAGCATGGGGGGGTTCAGCTATTCAAACACTGGATTTCCCGACAAGGTCGAGATCGGGCGTTATTGCGCCATCGCAGTGAATGTCGCGATCATGGGACCGAATCACCCCATGGATCGAGTTTCACCATCAGGGTTTGATTATGATGATCTGCCCCATTTTGTCGCTGCGCGCGAGGATTGGGGGCACCATCCCGCCTTGATACCTTGGGTGCGTAATCCCGTGACCCTCAAGATCTGCAACGATGTCTGGATTGGTCAGGATGTATTGCTGGCCCGAGGGATTACGATTGGCGATGGCGCTGTCATCGCTGCGGGCTCTGTTGTTACCAAGGATGTACCGCCTTACGCCGTCGTGGGGGGAGCCCCGGCCCGGATCCTGAAATACCGGATTGCCAGCGAAGGTCTGCGCCAAGAACTGCTAGATCTGAAGTGGTGGGATTACGCTTTCCCCGAATTCAAAGGGTTGGACACAATGGATGTCGCGGCCTTCGTGCGGGAACTACGCCAGCGTGTGAATGCGGGCGATATCCAGCGCTGGCGGCCTAAGCCTTTGAACCTGCGCCGCGCAATGCTCAAACACTGTGAATTTGCGTAACGGCGTCTTGGCAACAATGGCGGTAGCCGCACACGACCGATCTATCAGATAGATGGGTCGTGTGCGATTGATCTATCTGATAGATCAATCAAGGCGTAACGGCACCCGGATGGATGTGCTTGACCGCATCCAGCAAGCCTTGGATGTAGCCGAAGCAGAAGGAGAAGGCGACGCCTTCGGGATCGCGGCCGTCGATATGCGGCACATGGTCGGGCATCAGCATGTATTTGTAGCCGACTTCGGCGTAGGTCTTCAGCGACTCGAACATGTCCATGTCGCCATCGTCCGGGAAGACCTCCATGAAGGAGAGTTTGCAGCCGCGGATATTGCGGAAATGCACGTTGAAGATCTTGTCCCGGCTGCCGAACCAGCGGATGACGTCGTGGATCTCCTCACGCGGGTTATCCAGCATCTCGGCGACTGTGCCCTGGCAGAAGTTGAGGCCGTGATAGGGGCTTTCGTGCATCTGCACAAAACGCTTCATCCCATCGACGGTGCCGAGTACCCGCGTCACGCCCTTATAGCCGGGTGGGGTGTAGGGGTCATGGGGGTGGCAGGCGAGGCGGATCTGATTGGCTTCGGCCACCGGCACCACATGGGAGAGAAAATAGTCGATCCGCTCCCAGTTCTCGTCTTCCGAAACGACACCGGCGAGGCCCGGTTTCTCGTTCTGATCGATCTTGTCCCAGCGGAACGAAGAGTGCTTCGAGCCGCCGCGGCCCGTCTCATACTCGGTGCGCGGAATGCCGATGAGGTTGAGATTATATTTGGCGGCCGGAATACCTGCCTTCTTCAGGTTTTCGATCAGCCGGCAGATCACCTCAATCTGGCGGTCGCGGTTCGGGCCTGCCAGCAGGATGTCCGGACTATCCTGGAGTTCGATGGGGCGTGAACTCATCGGAAGTTGCACCATGTCGAGGCTCATGCCGAAGCTTTCGACCTTCTCGCGATGGCGCAACAGATCGTCCAGCGTCCATTCGGTGGCCTTTTTGCCCTGCGGATCGGCGCAGAGATGCTTTAGCCCCAGCTGGGCGAACACCTTGTAGTCATTGTCGTCGCGCGCAGCATTTTGCGTCCCGAGATGCATCTCGTTTCTTCCCCGATAACGCGGGTTTGTAAATATGCCCGCTTGTTAAGTTATCAGACATCCTACACCTCGAAGGAGGCGCGGCAAGGAGAAGATGCGCTAAAAGCCTCGCTTAAATCGACGCGGTAACCGGCGGCCTCAGTAGCTGAAGCGCCCCAGGAAATGCTGAGCCCTGTTCCTGATATTGGGAGCATCGAGGGCGGTCGGAAAGATCCTCGTTGCGGGTTCGAATAGGCAAAGATCCTTGCGTAACCAGGTCAGTTCGAGCAAGCGGGGCAGGGGGACGCCGCCGTGAACTTCAAAGGGCGAGGCATTATTGGCATGGACATGGACGACATAATGGGTCCTCGCCAGTTTTTGCAGACTGGCCTTGGCCTTGGCGAACCAAGCGGGATCGGTCAGCTTATGAAAGCGATGGAATTCGCCGATGATCATGTCGAATTTGCCAAGAAACGCCTGATCCATCTCAGAAAATACGTCCCACTCGGCGGACTCGATATCCATCTTCAGGATGAGATCGTTCAAGGCGCCATGGCCGTTGCCAGAAATCGCCTCCTCAAGGGAGATCATCTGCGGTTGACGGGTGCGGCTGCCGCAGATGCCCTTCTTTTCCCAATTGAAATGCTTATGCCGGGCGGGGAGCTTCTCGATGGTGTGATCGTATTGGAAAAGTCGATACCCGCGCTTGGCCATCTCCATGTCCCAAGAGACATCGCGATTGATCCCGAGGGAGTACGCGATCTTCGATACCGTATCGTGCACTGGCTGCACGTAGCCACCGTCGAACTCATTGCCGATCCGCTCGAAGCTTTTGCCAACGGGATCCATGGGGCGAATGAGAGATAGAAGCTCAAGCGCCAGAGAACTGACGGTGGGGTCGTTGCTCTGCTGTAGTTCCTTGGCGCTTTTTTTCTTGGTGTAGGGAAAAAGCTTCTGGAGAAGGGAGGACAGCGCGGATTTTCTGGACGGCATTGGGGGGGCTCGCTGGTGACGGATCGGCACGATAACAAAGCCCCTGGGCAGAGACATCCCCCAACCTTGAGGCTGCGCGTAAATATACTGTCGGAATTGTCAGGTGGCACGGAAATGGCGACTGATAGACTAGTCGCTTAGGCCAGTGGTTTAGGCGTCGCGCCGACTACATCTTTCAGTAGAATGGGCCGATACATAGACCCAGGCATGAGCCGCCGTTCCAAGGACGGTGACGATAGAGACGAATGTGCGTCTATCGTTCGAAATTGTGCGAGGGGCTGCAGATGATCAAGTTTCTGGACAAGCGGACTTACGACGATTCGATCGGTTTCAAGAAGTCCTTTGACGCGGCGATGATGTTCATCGAATTCGCGGTCGACGGAACGATCACCAGCGCCAATCCGAAGTTTCTGCAGGCCCTGGGCTATCGGCTGGACGAAGTCATCGGCCGTAACCGCAGCATGCTGCTGGCCCCTGAAGAGCGCGGCGGCGCCCAGGCTTTCTGGCAGCGCCTGAGCGGGGGTGAGCCCCAGTCCGCCCTGATCCGTCATGTGGGCAAAAATGGCGACAGCGTCTGGCTGCGCTCCGAGTTTGCCGCCATTCACTGCGGCGAAAGCAAGCTTGCGAAAGTCTCGATGTTCGCGACCAACGTCGATCAGATGGTAGAGCATGATGTCGAACTGGAAGGGCAGGTTGCCGCCATCAATCGTAGTCAGGCGGTGATCGAGTTCAGCCCGGCGGGTATCATCATCAAGGCGAACGAAAATTTCCTTGCCGCGACGGGCTATGCGCTGGAGGAGATCGTAGGTCAGCACCATTCGATGTTCGTCGATCCCGTTGAGCGCAGCAGCCGTGCCTACACGGGCTTCTGGCAGAGTTTGGCAAAAGGCGAGTTTCAGGCGGCCGAATACAAGCGGTTCGGTAAGGGCGGCAAGGAGATCTGGATCCAGGCGACCTATAATCCAGTTCTGGATCGCGACGGCTCGGTCGTGAAGATCGTCAAGTTCGCCACCGACATTACCGCCGCCAAGCTGCGCGCCCTCGATCAGGCCAGCCAGATCGACGCAATCCGCAAGAGTCAGGCGGTCATCGAATTCAATATGGATGGCACCGTCATCGATGCGAACGACAACTTCCTGGGCGCGCTCGGTTACTCGCTGAAGGAAATCGTGGGCGAGCATCATCGGATGTTCGTGCCGGTCGCCGATCGCGAATCGGCAGAATATCAGGAGTTCTGGGCGGCCCTGCGCCGGGGCGAATATCGTGTCGCCGAATATAAGCGTGTCGGCAAGGGCGGCCGCGAGGTCTGGATCCAAGCCTCCTACAATCCGATCCTCGATTTCAGCGGCCGTCCCTATAAGGTCGTCAAATATGCCGCCGATGTGACCCAGCAGGTCATGGCCCGCCAGCGCAACGAACAGGTCTGCGGGCTGATCGAAAGCGTCGCGACGGGTGCACAGCAGATGAATGCCTCGGTGCAGGAAATCGCTGTCTGCATGCAGAAATCCAAGGCCACGGCTGAGGTCGCCACGGCACGGGTCATGACCGCCGATCAGGCTGCCGAGCGCTTCACCCATGCGGCCCAGGCCATGGGCGGGATCGTCAATCTGATCGCCGGCATTGCCAATCAGATCAACCTTCTGGCGCTGAACGCGACGATTGAATCCTCGCGTGCTGGTGAGGCAGGTCGCGGCTTTGCTGTGGTCGCCAACGAAGTCAAACTGCTGGCCGCCCAGGCCAAGGATGCGACGACCAAAATCGGCGGGGAAATCGACGGGCTGCATGGTGTGCTGACCGATGTGGTCGGGTCGCTCAAGGGCATCCGCACCGCAATCAACAGCGTCGGCGAATATATGGTCTCAACCTCCGTGTCGGTCGAGCAGCAGAGCGCCGTCACCGCTGAAATGTCGTCCAGCATGAACCGGGCAGTGGAAATCCTGTCGCTGAACAGTGCGCGGACCGTGGTGCGCTCGCCCCGCGACTTGGTGAACTAGGGATACGCAGATAAACCCGGCGGAAGGGTTCAGCCCATCATCCGCCGGGTATCGCTGTCCCGCCAGGGAATCATGAAATCCGCCAGGATCGGTGGCAGGCTGGCTGAAATCGGCAGCGACGGCACATTGTAGCTCGCGAGATTGGCGTCCCGGTTTGTCGGCACCGTCCGCAAGATATGGTTCATCCCATGGACGACCGTCAGTTGCGCGTCACGCTGATGGGCAACAAGGCGGCGGGCATCGGTGATGGAAACCTGAAGGTCGCGGTCGCCCTGAATGACCATCGTCGGCACTTTCACCCGCGCCAGTTCTGTTGCGGGATCTACGGCCAGCCAGGATCGCAGATAGGGCTGAACGCTTGGACGGAAAAGGGCATTCAGTTCCGGCGGCACGCTATCGACGGTCTGCCCGCGTTCCATCGCCGACAGGATGACACCTGCGGCCCGTACGAGTGCCATCTCAATACCCGTGGACACCAACTGGCTGCGGATGACTTCACCCGCCGGTCGCCCGGCCCCTGCCAGCAGGGCCAGCCCATCACAGGGAATGCGCTGGGCGGCGATGGTGGCGATCAAAGCTCCTTCGCTATGGCCGATCAGATAGACGCGGCCGACTTCGGTCTGTTCGCGCAGCGCCGTGAGCCACCGGATCGCATCGGCGACATAGGTTTCGAGACGGAGTTCCTGTTCACTGGGCGCCGCTTCCCGGCTGGCACCGACACCGCGTTTATCGATCCGTAGGGAGGCTATGCCTTGATGAGCCAACTCGTGGGCGAGCGCCTTAATGCAGCCGGTTTCGGTTCCAGGAATATTGCCGTCGCGGTCAACAGGACCGGAGCCAGGGAGGATCAAGGCGGCTGGTACTTTTCCGCTGCCGCCTCTTGGAACTGTGTAGGTTCCAAACAGGGGCGCAGGCACCGCGTTCAGACGCAGGATTTCCTCGGTAAATCCGCTCTCCAGATGATGCTCGCGGTTCTTTTCGTCCATGATCCGGCACTGTTATGTGCATCCTTGGACTGTAAAGATACGCTAGTATCGCCCTCTCTGGGAATAGGCTGCGTTAAGAAATAAACAATAATTATTCAGAAAGTGTTTCCTCGTACGGCAGGCCGACATAGTTTTCGGCAAGCCCGGTGGCCGCTGCCCGCGAGTTCACGACATAATCAAGCAAAGCAGATTGGCGTTTGCGCTCGAACATGCTGTCTTCCTGGAAGCAGTGCAGCAACGAGGTCATCCATCCGGAAAACTGCTGAGCTTTCCATATTCTTTTCAGGCATTGAGGTGAGTATTCATCAATTCCTTGTTGCGAAGCGCGGCCGTAGAAGGCTTGAAGCGCCTGGGAAAGCCGCCGCACGTCGGCAATCGCGAGGTTCATGCCTTTGGCGCCGGTCGGGGGGACGATGTGGGCCGCGTCGCCTGCCAGTAGCAGACGCCCATGGCGCATCGGCTCGGCCACGAAGGAGCGCATGGCCGTCACGCCCTTCTGAATGATCTTGCCTTCATTGAGCCGCCAGCCGTCCCGGGTTTCCAGGCGCCGGTGCAGTTCCTCCCAGATCCGATCATCGGGCCAGTTCGCCGGATCCTCGTCTGGCTCTACCTGCAGATACAGCCGAGTGATGGTGGGGGAGCGCATGCTGAAGAGGGCAAAACCGCGTTCGTGCTGGGCATAGACCAGTTCCTCGCCCGCCGGGGGCGCTTCGGCCAGGATGCCCAGCCAGGCAAAAGGATAGGTCTTTTCGTAACCAGTGATCGCGCCCTTTGGAAAAGCGTCGCGGGAGATACCGTGGAAGCCGTCGCAGCCTGCGATGAAGTCGCAGGTGATCTCGTGCTCTACGCCGTCTTTGCGGTAGATGACCCGCGGCGCATCGCTTTCGATATCCAGCAGAAGCACGTTCTCCACTTCAAAATGAAGGGGGCGGGAGGTTGCGAGGCGCGCGGCGATCATGTCCTTTACAATCTCGTGCTGGCCGTAGACGGTGACGTATTTGCCGGTCAGCGCCTGAAAATCGATCCGATGGCGCTGGCCTTGGAACAGCAGTTCGATCCCGTGATGGATCAGGCCTTCGCGCTGCATCCGGGCGCCGACGCCAGCCTCGATCAGAGTCTGGGCGCTGCCATGTTCGATCACACCGGCGCGGATACGATTTTCGACGTAAACGCGGTCGCGCGCCTCCAGGATGATGCTGTCGATCCCGACGTTATGCAGCAACTGCCCCAGCAACAGCCCCGCCGGACCTGCACCGATGATGGCAACTTGCGTGCGCGTTTTCGCCATGGCTGCTTCCTCTTTTTCGGAAGGGCAGGATACGCTTCGGGCGGGGCAGGCTGAATGGACGGTTGAAGGGGGGAGTTGGACTTTTGGGATAAACTCCTCGCCACTCTGCCTGAGTTAAAAAGGAAAGGCTCCCGGAAGAGATCCCCCGATCAAGTCGGGGGATGACGACAGAATACAAAAGCCAGGAGATCCCCCGATCAAGTCGGGGCATGACGGCTTTTTGATTGGCTTTAGAAGCGAAAGCCAAATGGGCGAGATGCTAGGCGCCTGCGCGCGCAAGACCGGAGCGTACGTCTGTACGTGAGGATCTGAGCACACAGGCAACGACGCAGATCGCTCGTTTGGGTGAGCGCCCCTAAGCGGCCTGACCGACGCCGACCCAACGCTCCAGCGGCGCGGGATCGGCCAGGAGATCGGCGCTTTTGCCCTCATGCACCACCTGTCCGCGCTCCAGGATGATCGCGCGGTCGGTGATGGGGAGGATCTGGCGGGCGTGCTGATCGACCAGAATGACGCTCATGCCCTCGCCCTGGGTCATCTTGGAAATCGCGGCCAGCAGATCCTGGACGATGATCGGGGCCAGCCCCTCCAGTGGTTCATCCAGCAGCAGCAGGCGCGGATTAGTCATCATCGCCCGCGCCATGGCCAGCATCTGCTGCTCGCCGCCGGACAGTTGCTTGCCCATGTTGGCGCGGCGCTCGGCAAGACGGGGGAACATCTCATAGGCCTGTTTCAGCCCGAAGGGGCCGGGGCGGGCGACGGCGGTCATATTCTCCTCGACGGTCAGCGAGGGGAAGATGTCGCGTTCCTGGGGAACCCAGCCGATCCCCAGCTGAGCGCGGCGGTGGCTGGGCAGGGCGGTGATGTCCTGGCCATCGAAATGGAGACTGCCCGCAAAGCGTCGCGTCGCCCCGACCAGCGAGGTGATCAGCGTCGTCTTGCCCATGCCGTTGCGGCCCAGCAGGGCCAGCGATTGACCCGCCGCCAGGGTAAAGCCGATCTCCTGCAGCACTACGGCATCCTTGTAGCCCGCCGTCAGGCCCTTGACCTCAAGCATGGGCGGATTCTCCCAGATAGACCTCACGCACCTTGGGGTCGCGGGCGACTTCCTCCGGTGTGCCATCCACCAGGATCGCGCCGGAAACCAGCACGGAGATGCGGTCGGTGAAGCGGAAGACAAGTTCCATGTCATGCTCGATCAACAGGATGGTGACGTCGCTGGGCAGGCGGGCAATGGTGTCGAACAGCTCGCGGCTATCCTGGCGCGGCACGCCCGCCGCCGGTTCGTCCAGCAACAGCACACGCGGCTTCAGAGCCAGGGCCAGGGCGATCTCCAGCAGGCGCTGCTTGCCATAGGGGAGGGAGCGGGTCTCGATGGCTGCCACATCGAGCAAGCCCAGGCTTTCCAGCAACTCGGCCCCTTCATCGATCAGCTTGTGGTGCGCTGCGACCGGCTTCCACCAGCGGGCGGCGACGCCTTCGCGCTCGGCCAGGGCCAGACAGACCGATTCCAGGGCGGTCAGGCGGGCGAAAAGCTGATTGATCTGAAACGTGCGCACCAGCCCGCGTTTGACGCGTTTATTCTGGGGCAGGCGGGTGACATCTTCGCCGTCCAGCAGGATGCGCCCCTCGGTCGGGGTCAGGAACCCGGTCAGCAGGTTGATCAGCGTCGTCTTGCCTGCGCCATTGGGGCCGATGATGGCATGGCGGGCGCCGGGGCGGACGGATAGGCTGACGTTATCGGTGGCCAGGAACCCGCCGAAGGTACGGACAAGCCCATGAGTCTCAAGCGCGTTCATCGGCGGCGCTCCATCACTTGCTTGCCAAGGCCCAACAGGCCGCCACGCGCGAACAGCATCAGGATCACGAACATGCCGCCGATCCAGAACTGCCAATATTCCGGCGTCAGGTCGGACAGCAGGCGGTTGGCGACCATCAGAACCACGGCGCCGATCAAGCCGCCATAGAGATAACCGCTGCCCCCCAGGACCACCATCAGCAGCACCTCCGCCGATCGGTTGAAGGCCAGCACATCCAGGGAAACGAACTGTGTCGTCTGGGCCAGCAGCGCGCCCGCAATCCCGGCATAGGCGGCGGACACGGTATAGACGACGATCAGGCGGCGCTTGACCGGCGATCCGATGGCCAGCAGGCGGGTCGGATTATCGCGCAGTCCCCTTAACGTCAGGCCCAATGGCGCCTGGATCAGGCGGCGGGCCAGGAACATCAGGATCGCCAGCACGGCAAGGCTATAGGCATAGGCGACGGTGCCGAAGATATCGAACTCCCAGATGCCGAAGATCGGAGCGATGACCACCTCTGTCAGCCCGTCCGAGCCGCCGGTCAGCCAGGTCATCTTGTTCGCCATCTCATGCAGCACGGCAGCGACCCCGACCGTCACCATAATGCGGGTAAGGTCGGTGCCGCGCAGGACGAGGAAGCTGGTGGCAGTCCCCACGGCGCCCGCCAGCAGGCCCGACAGCAACAACCCGCTGATGGGCTCGTGCCAGCCATGTTTGCCCAGAAGACCAGCGGTATAGGCGCCCAAGCCGAAGAAGGCGGCATGGCCCAGACTGACGATCCCGGCAAACCCCAGGATCAGATCGAGCGAGACGGCGAAGAGGCCTGTGATGGCGATCTGGGACAGCAGCGGCATCTGGGTCGGGAAGAGGAAGAAGGCGGACAGCGCGATCACCCAGACCAACGCCTCCGGCCAGCGCGGGCGGGTGGCATTCAGGATATGGGCCTTGGGGTCGGTCGGATCGCTCATCGGCTTCAGACGCTTGAAGGGTAGGGAGAAGGCATCGCTCATCGCACCGTGACCCGTCCGAACAGGCCCTGGGGCCGCACGATCAGCACCACGACCATCACAAGATAGATCACGAAGGCCCCGATCTCATGGGCGTAATATTTCCCGGCGATATCGGCCACCCCCAGCAGCAGGGCCGCCGCCAGCGGTCCGGTCACGCTGCCCGTGCCGCCGACAGCGACCACGATCAGGAAATAGACCATATATTTGAAGGGAAAGCCTGGATCGAGGCCCAGGGTATTGATTGCCAGCGCCCCACCCAAACCGGCTAGCCCGGACCCGAGCGCAAAGGTGAAGGCAAAGATCCGGTCGACTGGAATGCCGAGGCCACGCGCGGCCCGGGGGTTATCGACGGCGGCCCGCAGCTGGCTGCCAAAGCGGGTGCGCTTCAACCCATATTGCAGGCCAAGGGCGATCAGAACCCCGATGGAGATCAGAAAGATCTGCGAGGTGCCGATGTCGGCGCCCGCGAAGGAGAAGCGCTGCCGCAGGAAGTCGGGCAGGGTGATGATCTGCTGCTGCGATCCCATCATGAAATGGGCGGTCGCCACGGCCATGAAGGTGAGGCCGATGGAGAACAGCACCTGATCGAGGTGCGGCGCGGCATAGAGGCGGCGATAGAGGGTTCGCTCCAGAACCACTCCGGCGACGGACGCAACCAGGAACGCTACCGGCAGGCACAGAAGGAACGGCACGCCCAGCTTCAGCATCAGGGCCGAGGCGACATAACCGCCCAGCATCGCGAAGGCGCCATGGGCAAGATTGATGAAATTCATCAGCCCCATGGTGACCGACAGGCCAACCGCCATCACGAAGAAGAGGCTGCCGGCAGCAATGCCGTCGACGAGCACGGTGAGCATGGGGTTCCTCTATAAAGTTGCTACGTCATCCCGGTGCTCGACACCGGGATCTCCTCCGGGCGTGTTTCCACGCTATCCCGGCAGAATTGGACGATCTCCCGGAGGGGATCCCGGGATCAAGTCCCGGGATGACGCGTGAAGGTGCGGGGAAACCGCCTTACTTCGCAGGATCCTTGAAGTTTTCGACCTTGTCGAACTCGACGTTCCAGAGGGCGCCGTCGACCCGTTCCACCTTGCGGATATAGACATTCTGGGTGATGTCGCGAGTTTCGGGATCGATGGAGACGGGGCCGCGCGGGCTGACCCAGCTCATGCCTTTGGCAGCGGTCATGAAGGTGTCGACATCGGCCTTGCCGCCGGTCTTCTCCAGCGTCTTATAGATCAACTGCATGCCGTCATAGCCGCCAACGGCCATGAAGTTCGGGCGCATCTTCGGCTCGATCTTGGCGAAGGCTTCCTTGAAAGCCTTGTTTTCCGGGCTGTCGTGGGCGGCCGAATAATGGTGCGAGGTGATGGTACCCAGCACCCAGTCGCCCATGTTGTTGATGACTTCGTCATCGGTGACGTCACCGGGGCCGATCAGCTTGATCCCTGCCTGCGGCAGGCCGCGGTCCGTGAACTGCTTCAGGAAGGAGGCGGTTTCACCCGAGGGGATGAAGGCGAAGACAGCATCCGGCTTCAGATCCTTGGCCTTCTGCAGGAACGGCGCATAGTCTGGGTTCTGCAGGGGCACGCGCACCTTGTCGACAATCTCATTGCCTGCATCGGTGAAGGCCTTGCCGAAGGCGCCTTCGGCATCGATGCCGGGACCATAGTCGGTCGCGAGGCTGAAGACTTTCTTGATGCCGTTCTTCGACGCCCAACCGGCCAGCGGCACGACGGCCTGGGGTAGGGCGAAGGAGGTGCGCAGGATATAGGGCGACTTGGTGGTGACCGAGGAGGTGGCGGCGGCCATCACGACCATCGGCTTCTTGGCCTGGGTCGCGACCAGGGCTCCGGCAAAGGCGGGCGGGGTCAGGCCGAAGCCAGCCAGGATATCGACCTTGTCGTTGATGGCGAGGTCGGTTGCCAGCTGCTTGGTCTTTTCCGGGGCGACGCCGGTATCGTCCTTGACGATGATCTCGATCTTCTTGCCCGCGACCTTGTCGCCATGCTGGGCGATATAGGCCCGGGCGCCGGTCTCGACTTCCTTACCGATGGAGGTGAAGGGGCCGGTCAGCGGCAGAATCAGGCCGATCTTGATAACTTCCTGGGCGCTGGCGGTACCGGCACTAATGGCCAGGAAGCTGGCGGCGCAAAGCAAACGCACTGCAGACATCTTGTGCATCAATATTCCTCCCAGTTTGTATCGGCCTAGCTGCCGTTTAGCAGACGGTTTGACCGATTTGTTTATTGATTACAACTCTACTCGCGCGACCATTATTCGCCAAACGAACAGCCGTCCGCATATCGAACAAAACGTTCGTCAGGCGCCCTGTCGGCGCTGTTTTCGCCAGAGACCTGGCGCACATCCGGCCTGCTTCTGGAAAAAGCGGGAAAAATAGGCGGGGTCTTCGAAGCCGCAGGCGATGCCCACATCGGCAATGCTGGCATCGGTATAGAGGAGCTGGCGTTTAGCCTCGGCCAAGCGATGGCGCTGGATCACCTCCAGCGGGCTGAGCCCGGCAACGTGACGGCAGAGGGCAGTGAGCCGCGCCTCCGTCAGCTTGAGGCGCGCGGCATAGAAGCCGATGGCGATGTTGTGGGCGGCATGCTGCTGTACCAGGGACAGATAGGCTCGGTAGAGCCTTTCTTCGGCCGATCCTTCGGAGGTTTCCGCCGGATGCAGGCGCACGACCTCCGCCCACAACCCCAGGATATGCCCGGCGATGGCGAGCGTGCGGGCCGGGCGGTCGCTGGCAATCTCTGCCGCCAGCCGCTCGAATCCTTCCGTCAGTGCCTGGGCATCGGGCAGAACCAGGGCGCGGTCCAGCAGCGTTTCGATTTCTCCGGTCAGTTTCACGCCCGCCAGATCGCGCACAAAATCCTCGGCCAGGGTCAGCACATGACCGTCGGTGCCGGGATCGAACAGGAACCCATGGACAAGAGCGGGCGGCAGCAGGATCAGACAGGGCGCATCGAAGCGGATCAGCCGCTCATCGCAGGCAAGCGTACCGCCGCCCGCCGTCACCAGCATCATATGGCGCAGGTCGGCATGGCGATGGGGTTCGATCCGCCAGCCATGCGGCGCAGCGCGGTCGGGGATCGTCTCGTGGTGGACGAAGTCACCCTCGGCAGGCGAAGCCGGCTCGCCATAAAGGCTGTAGCGCGGGATCGCCGGGCGCATCTCTATTCCCCTGCCGGTGGTTGCCGCGCGGCGAGGATTTCCTCGATCGCGTGAAAACCGGTATTAGCGGCCGGGACCCCGGCATAGACCGCGACCTGGAGCAGCAGTTCCTTCAGATCCTCAATCCCCATGCCGCCATCCAGGGCGGCGCGCACATGCAGGCGGAACTCCTCCCACCGGCCCATGGAGGCGGTGATCGCCAGGACCAGCAGGCGGCGGGTGCGATGATCGAAGCCGGGCCGGGTCCAGATCTCGCCCCAGGCATAGCGCGTGATCAGATCCTGAAACTCGCGGTTCAGGTCATTGATCTTGGACAGAGATTTATCGACATGGGCATCGCCGAGGATCTTGCGGCGCACCTGCATTCCGGCGTCGTAGCGTTCCTTCTCGTCCAACTAGGCCTCCAACGCGGCAAGGATGGCGGTGGCGAGTGCATCCGGCACTTCCACATGGGCGAAATGAGAGGTCTTGAGCACGGTCAGCCTGGCATCGGGAATGGCGGCGGCTATGGCTTCGCCCATGGCAGGCGGTGTTGCCGGATCGGCATCGCCGACGATCACGCTTGTCCGGGCCTTGATGTGACCCAGCAGGGGGCGAAGATCCATGTCGCGGATGGCAGCGCAGCAGCCGCTGTAGCCATCGGGGTTCTGGCGTCCGACCATGGCCTGGACGGCGGCGACAGTCTCTGGTGCCTTGGCGATGAAGCCCTCCGTGAACCAGCGGCCGGGTAGGCCGGGCAGGATCGCGGCCATGCCCTCCTTCTGCACTGTGGCGATGCGCTGCGCCCAGGGGGTCGGATCGCCGTAGTAGGCGGTGGTGCAGACCGGAATGAAATGGACAATCCGCGTCGGCACGCTGCCCGCCAGCCATTGGCCGATCATCCCGCCAAGCGACACGCCGCAATAGGCGACCCGCACCAACTGCAGCGCATTGATCAGCGCCAAGGCATCGCGGCCCAGACGCTCGATGGCATAATCCCCCGCCGGACTGTCGGAGGCACCATGGCCGCGGGTATCGAACCGCAGCGTCCGCACCTTGCCCTTCAGCAACGGCAGCACGGGATCCCATAGGGTATGATCCGTGCCGATGGGATTGCCGAGCATGAGCACCGGCGCGCCCTCCGGCCCATCCCAGCGATAAAAGATCCGGCAGCCGTCGTCGGTCGTAATCTCAGACATGGCGTTTCCTTGCGGCGAGCTGGTCGGCGACGAAGCGGGGCGCCGAGCCGAGATAGCGGCGGGGGGCGAACAGAGCATCGAGATCCAGGCCCGACGTCTCCGGCATCATCTCCAGGACCGAGCGTAACGACATGTTTTCGCTCAAAGATCGTTTGGCGGCAGTCTCCAGCGTCCGATGTGCCTCCGCTTTGCCGATCTTCTGCGCCAGGGCCAGGGAGACCGCTTCCGCCATGACGAGGCCGCCGGTCATCTCCAGATTGCCGACCATGCGGATGGTGTCGAAGCGACCATGGTCGGCCAGCGTCCTGGCCGCCTCCAGCGAGGCTGCGGCCAGGGCGAACAGATCCGGCAGCACCTCCCATTCGGCATGCCAGCCGCCGAGCGCCCGCTCGTGTTCCTGATCCATCGCGGCGATCAGGGTTGCGCTCAAGTTCGGGGCGCGGGCGTGGCAGGCGAGGATGCGGGCGCAGGAGACCGGATTGGCCTTATGGGGCATGGCGCTCGACCCACCCGCATCGCCTTCGAAGGCTTCTGCGATCTCGGTTTGAGCCATCAGGGCAAAATCCCGCGCCATCTTGGCTAGGGAGCCGATCAGAAGTGCCAGCAGGCTGCCCGCTTCGGCAATCCGGTCGCGGGTCCCGTGCCAGGGCAGGGGCGGGTTGGAGAGTTCAAGGTTGGCGGCCATGGCGTCGGCGACCGGCGGCCCCTTGTCACCAAGGGACGCCAGCGTTCCCGCGGCGCCTCCTAACTGGAGCGTCAGCAGGCGAGGGCGGGCGTCATCGAGACGCGCGGCATCCCGGTCGAGGGCGGCGAGCCAGCCCGCGATCTTAAGGCCCAGCGTCGTCGGCACCGCCTGTTGCAGCAGGGTGCGTCCGACCATCGGATCGCGCACGTGGCTATCGGCCAGCACCGCCAGCCGGTCGCGCAGCAGATGCAGTTCAGCTTCGATCAGATGCAGCGCCTCGGCCATCTGCAACACCAAGGCCGTGTCGATGATGTCCTGGCTGGTGGCGCCCCAATGGACGAAACGGGCAGCATCGGCGGGCAGCTTTTCCTGCAGCTGCTTCACAAGCGGGATCGCCAGATTGCCGCCGCGCATCAGTCCGGCGGTCAAAGCGGCGTGGTCGATGGCACTGGGGCCGAGTTTCGATATCTCCGCCGCCACCCCTGGCGGGATGACACCGCAGGCCTCCTGTGCCTTCGCCAGCGCCGCCTCTACCCGCAGCAGAGCCGCAAGCTGGGCGTCGGCGGCGAAGATCGCAGCCATGGCGCTGGTGGTGAAGAAGGGGGCGGCTAAGGTGCTCATAGCTCGAAGAAGACGGTTTCCTCTGGGCCTTGCAGGATGATGTCGAAACGATAGGCCGCCCCGTCCTTCCCTGCAATCAAGGTCGGGCGGCGTTCGGGCGGCACCAGGGAGAGCACGGGATCGCTGGCATTGGCGCTTTCACCCGCGAAATAGATCCGGGTGACGAGCCGCTTGAGGATCCCGCGCCCCATGACGCTGACGTTGATGTGCGGGGCCTGCCATTCGTTACCGCTATAGGGGACGGCACCGGGCTTGATGGTCTGGAAGGCGAAGCGGCCGTCGCCGTCCGTCTCGGTCCGGCCCCAGCCGTGGAAGGCGGGGTCGAGCGGCTTGTCCTGGGTATCTTCAGGATGGTGATAGCGACCGGCGGCATTGGCCTGCCAGATCTCGATCATCGCATCGATCACGGGCGCGCCGTCGCCATCGATGACACGGCCTTCGATGGTGATGCGCTCGCCCTGGGTGGCGTCACTCACCAGAGTCTCACCGCCCTTGACCGGCAGAGCATAGTGGAAGAAGGGACCGACGGTCGCCCAGGGGGTCTGAACCAGTTCCGTCATGAGCCTCTAGGCCTCCATCGGCGTGGCGTCGCGGCCGCGCAGCACGATATCGAAACGATAGCCGAGCGCCCATTCGGGCTTGGTGATGTCCAGGTCGAACTTCGCGACCATGCGCTGGGCCGCGACCGGGTCGGTCACCGTGTGAAAGATTGGATCATATTTGATCAGCGGATCGGCTTCGAAATACATCTGGGTGACGAGGCGCGTCACAAAGCTCGGCCCGAACAGCGAGAAATGGATATGCGCCGGGCGCCAGGCATTGGCGTGATTGCGCCAGGGATAGGCACCCGGCTTGATCGAGGTGAAGCTGTAGTTGCCGTTCTCGTCCGTCACCACCCGGCCCGAGCCGGTGAAGTTGGGGTCAAGCGGTGCGTCATGCTGGTCGCGGGCGTGGATATAGCGACCGGCGGCATTGCACTGCCAGATCTCCACCAGCGTATTGGGCACCGGGCGGCCATCCTCGTCCAGCACCCGGCCTGCGACGATGATGCGCTCGCCCTGGGGTTCGCCCGCATGCTGGCGGGTCAGGTCACCATCGACGGCCGCGATCTTGGTGTGGCCATAGACCGGTCCCGTCAGTTCGGAGATCGTGTTGGGCAGCAACACCAGCGGCTGGCTCGGCGCGCGCTTGACGGTCGATCCATAGGCAGGCGACAGCAGGTTCGGCTGGCTGCCGGGCTGTTCGCGCCGATAGGCATTCATGGCTTCCTCCTTTGGGCGGCCCCCGGTCTTGCTGCCGGGTGGCCGCAGTTTATCAAACCCGTTCGAGGGCCAGGGCGATCCCCTGCCCAACACCGATACACATGGTGGCAAGCGCGCGGCGCCCGCCGGTGACTTCCAGGCCCCGCATGGCGGTGCCGACAATCCGCGCGCCCGTCATGCCCAGCGGGTGACCCAGCGAGATGGCGCCGCCATGGGGATTGACCTGGGGGGCATCATCGGCGAGCCCGAGTTGACGCAGGCTCGCAAGTCCTTGAGAGGCAAAGGCTTCGTTCAGCTCGATCAGATCGAAATCACTGATCTTAAGGCCCAGGCGCGCCAGCAGCTTCTGCGTCGCAGGAACAGGACCGATCCCCATGATGCGCGGCGCCACACCGGCGGTGGCGAGGCCCAGCACGCGAGCGCGGGGCGTCAGGCCATGGGCCTTGGCGGCGGCCTCGGACGCCAGGATCAGGGCTGCGGCGCCGTCATTGATACCGGCCGCATTGCCTGCGGTGATGGTGCCTCCCGCCCGCACGATGGGTTTCAGCTTGGCCAGCCCGTCGAGCGTGGTGTCAGGCCGGGGATGTTCGTCGGCATTGACGACCGTCTCGCCCTTGCGCGATGCGATGGTGACAGGGACGATCTCGCCCGCGAAATAACCGGCCTCGATAGCCTTGCCCGCCTTTTGCTGGCTGCGCAGGGCGAAGGCATCCTGATCTTCGCGGCTGATCTTGAAGTCGTCGGCGACATTCTCGCCGGTTTCCGGCATGGAATCAGTGCCATAGGCCGCCTTCATCGCCGGATTGATAAAACGCCAGCCGATGGTGGTGTCATGAATATCGGCAGTGCGGGCAAAGGCGGTTTCCGCCTTGCCCATGACCAGCGGTGCACGGGTCATGCTTTCGACACCGCCCGCCAGCGCCAGCGCCATCTCGCCCGACCGGATCGCGCGGGCGGCGGTGCCGACGGCATCCATGCCCGATCCGCACAGGCGGTTCATCGTGGTGCCCGGAACGTCCTGGGGAATGCCCGCCAGCAGGCCCGCCATACGGGCGACATTGCGGTTATCTTCGCCCGCCTGATTGGCGCAGCCGAAGATAATCTCCTCGATCTCTGCCGGATCCAGTCCAGTATTGCGGGTGACCAGAGCCTTCAGGGCGATGGCAGCCAGATCGTCCGGCCGCACGCTCGCCAGACTGCCGCCGTAACGGCCGATGGGGGTGCGGGCATAGTCGCAGATGAAGACTTCGCTCATGCGGCCGCTCCAGCCCCGGAAGATCCGGAATGAGCGGCTTTGGTCCGGGCATGCAAGGCGCGCAAAACGTCCAACTCCTGATGTGTCGGTACCGGCGTTTCGGCCACATTGTCCGCAAAGCGGATGGGCCAGCCGGTTGCTTCACTAACCTGAGCGCGAGTGACACCCGGATGCAAGCTTACGACCGTCAGTTCGTTCGTTTCAGGGGCCGGTTCCAGGATCGCAAGATCGGTGAAAACCCGGCTTGGACCCTTGGTGGTGACCCCTAAGCGCTGGCGATGGTCGCCGCCCTCGCCAAAGCCAAGCGAGGTGACGAAATCGACCTTATCCACGAAGGCACGCGGGCTCTGCGCCATGATGATGAAGATCTCGCCGCATTGGGTCGC
This sequence comes from Lacibacterium aquatile, assembly GCF_042683105.1. Lineage (NCBI taxonomy): Bacteria > Pseudomonadati > Pseudomonadota > Alphaproteobacteria > Rhodospirillales > Rhodospirillaceae > Lacibacterium > Lacibacterium aquatile. The sequence continues at coordinate 177,031 of NZ_JBHUIP010000001.1, read as the reverse complement.
GATCTCCGGCGCGCCGCCACCGCCCGGCAGCCGGGTCTTGGGCGCGTCATAGGGGCCGATGACGGTCGTATTGATATTGGCGAACCTATCGAGCTGCGCGCCCCCTAAGAAGCCGACGGAGATACGCCCGCCCTGGAGCCAATAGCGGAACATCTCCGGCACCGACACGGTCGAGAGCGCGGTCTGGCAGAGTTCGGGGTCGCCGATGGACAGCGGCAGCACGTCCGGCTGGGTCGCGATGGTGCCGCTTTCATAGATCAGCGTCAGGCCGGGGGCATGGGTCAGGCGGGCGAGATTGCAGGCGGCGCTGGGCATGCCGATACCGACAAAAACCACATCCTCGTTGCGCAGGGCACGGGCGGCCACCACGGTCATCATTTCTGTCGGTGTGTAATTCATATCCATGGTTTAGGCCGCCTTCTTCGCATGGATCGCGAAGGCTTCCGGTCCTTTGTCGAGGACGTTTTCTTTCATCCAGGCGAGGAAGCTGCCGCGGTCGCGGGCGATGGCATCCCAGGTCTTGTAGAAGCCATTGTCGCGCCCGTAGTAGCCGTGGGCATAGGAGGGATAGGCTCCCCCCGGCACCAGGCTGATGGTGCCGATGGTCCAGTGCGGCAGGATCACCGAATTGGGGCTGCCTGCCTGCAAGTCATCCACCACTTCCTCGACCGTCACGAGGCTGCGTTTGGAGGCCAGCACGACTTCCTTCTGCACGCCCACGATCCCTTCGATCAGCACATTGCCCTCGCGGTCCGCGCGCTGGGCATGGACGATGCCGACATCGGGCCGATGGGCGGGAACGGCGGACAGAACTTCGCCGGTGAAGGGGCAGGTGACCTCGCGGATATTCGGATTGACGCGCGGCAGTTCGGCCCCGCGATAGCCCCGGAAGACGGCCATCGGCAGACCGGCGGCACCGGCTTCATAGGCATTGGCCATGGCGGCGTGGCTATGTTCCTCGATCGCCAGCGGGCAGGGCCAAGAGGCCTGGATGGCCTCGCGCAGCCGATGCAGCGAGCCGACACCGGGATTGCCGCCCCAGGAGAAGACGGCCTTTTTCGCGCAGCCCATGCCGATCATCTGATCGTAGATCAGATCCGGCGTCATGCGGATGAGGGTCAGGTCGCGGCGACCCTGGCGGATGATCTCATGCCCAGCGGCGAAGGGAATCAGATGGGTGAAACCCTCCATCGCCACCGTATCGCCATCGCGCACAAGCGTGCTGATCGCCTCGGACAAAGCGAGGAAACGCGCCATTCCGGCAACCTCCCCAAAGGTGTTTTTTCCGATATCGTGAACCCGATATCGCTTTCCTCCGATCTTCGCCAAGCAGCCTCTTGCGTCAATCCGCGAGTTCGCATAGTGATCGTTTGTTCGGATCCCGCACAGAACCCGGACCAAAATGATCGCCCTGGGAGGCCGCATGACCAAGAAGGAAACCGGTGATTTCGTCGCCTCTTTCGCGCGGGGCCTGTCGGTCATCCGCAGCTTTGGCGCCGATCATCGTCGGCAGACATTGTCCGATGTGGCCGACCGCACCGGCCTGACGCGGGCCACCGCCCGCCGGTTCCTGATCACGCTCAGCGAACTCGGGCTGGCGCGCAGCGACGGCAAACATTTCGAGCTGACCCCGGCGGTGCTGGAGCTTGGGTACGCCTATCTCTCGTCGCTCGATGTCTGGGAGGCGGTGCAGCCGTCGCTGGATGCCGTGTCGCGCGATCTGGATGAAAGCTGCTCGGCGGCGGTGCTGGAGGAGGCGGAGATCGTCTATATTGCCCGTGCTGCCTCGCGCCATCGCATCCTGTCCATCGGACTGCGGGTCGGCACCCGGCTGCCCGCCCATGCAACCTCCATGGGGCAGGTGCTGCTGGCAGGGCTGGAGCCTGCCCATCTGGCGCGTTACCTGCGGGGCGTGACCCTGGCGGGCTATACCCCGCGCACCCTGACCCGCAAGGCCGATCTCGAAGCGCGATTGGAAAAGGTGCGGGCCGAGGGATTTGCGCTGTGCGATCAGGAGCTTGAGCACGGCCTGCTGTCGCTGGCGGTACCGGTGCGCAATCGCCGGGGCGCCGTGGTAGCCGCCATCAATGTCTCGACCCAATCCGGGCGGACTTCGGTCGATCAGGTGATGGCGAAGTTCCTACCGCGCCTCAAGACGGCGGCGGTCGAAGTGGCGCAGGCGGTCAGGGCTTAGAGCGCGGCCAATTCTTTCAGCCGCTTTTGCAGATGGGCCAGAATCCGCGGCGCCCGTTCGGATAACTGCGCCAAGCCGGTACCAAGGCCCGCCTCGGGACAGATGATTGTGCCGCCGTTTCGGGCGTGGGCAAATACCGGATCGAAATCCGCATCGACGATAGCGATGCAACGGTCGTAATCATCATCTGACCAGAAGGAAGTTTCCTTCAGGCGCGGCTCGATCTTGGTGGCAATCCCGACTGCGTTAGGTTCGCCCCGAAACTCAATCGCCTGACCGCCCATGCCTTTTCGCTGTTCATTATCCCCGAAAATATAAAGCTTATCGGGGTTGGCCTGAATGTCGGCGCGGGTGATGAACGTCTGGAATATCAGGGGCATGAGCTCGCGGTTTTCTCGCTCGTTACTCGATACCCTGCAACAAGCTCGCGAGGCTGGCGGGTTTGGTCGATAGCAGGCGGCAGGGGTCACACTTGAAGTCGATCAGGCGGAAAAAGCGATGGGGCAGGCGCCACTGGCGCCCGCAGGACGGGCAGGGGCGGTTGCCGTCGGCGGCTTTCGGATCGTCGAGCGCGATGGTCAGGTAATAGTAGGTCAGCTTGCCGGTCTTGCGTTCGATGGCGCTGCCAAGCTCCCGCCCCATCGCGGAAAGATCGCTTTCGACGCTAGAGGTCTGCTCGTACCCGAAATCGCGGTCCTTGCCGGTCATCACCAGCTTGTCGCAGGCCTTGTAGAGTTCTTCCCAACGGCGGAGATCGTCGGCGAGGTCGGGGCCAAGCTGGTCGATGGACTGCGGGGAGAAATCATCGCCGGAGCGTAAGGGGCTGTCTTCTTCGACGACGCCGGTGAACAGAATGAAGAAACTCGACAAGGTACCCTCGGAAACGCTCAGCTTTTGACAAGCTTAGCATGGGAATGGCCTCTCTAAGCCAGCAGATATTCCCGCGCCATGGTCCGGGCCCGGTGCAGGCGGCTTTTGACGCTTGCTGGAGTTTCCCCCAGGCGGACGGCAATTTCGGCGATCGACAGTTCCTCGAAGTCGCGTAACAGGATGACATCCCGATAATGGGCGGGCAGCGACTGCAGGGCGGCGGCGAGTTCCAGGCGCAGGCTATCGGCGGTCTGCCTGTCTGCCCAGCGGTCAACCGCCGCTTCATCGAAGGGATCATAGTTCAGCGCCTTGCGCCCCAGGCGGCGACATTCGCGCTGCACGACCTTGAACAGCCAGCCGGAGAAGGCGGCGAGCGAGCGCACAAAGGTCAGTTTGCGGGCCAGCACCAGCATTGCCTCCTGCACAGCGTCATCGACATCGCTGATCAGGCAATGGCGCAGGGCATAGCGCCGGATGTCCGGGCGGGCGACACGCAACAACGCGTCAAGCGCGTCGCGGTCGCCGCCGTGGGCGGCCAGCAGCAGGGGATCGTCTGCGGCCAGGGCCATGGTTATTTACTCCTGTCGAGGCGTCGGCCGACCAAAGCGCAGGCCGGGCAGAAACCGATCAGGCCGGACAGCAGCATTCCAAAGGCGCCCGCCGCGATGACCCAGCCCCAGGGCGCAGGAGCCAGCAGCGGAGCGCCCAGGATAGCGGCGCCCCCCAGCAGAACCCGCAGCAGCCGCTCCCAACCGGGGAGATTCTTTGCATAAAAGGCGCTCTTCACAAAAGACATGCTTCTTCCTCCAGAAAGCGGGACAAGCCCCGCAGAAAGGAAGAGGCGGCGATTTCGAAAAAGGGTTCGCGGAGGCCGTGAAATTTTCAGCGACTTGTCAGACCATCGCAAGTTGTGTATCACACGGCCACCATTTCTCTTTGCCAGGAGGCACCGATGCGCTGCATTGCGATCACTGCCGCCTCCCGTTTTTCGGAAGGCAACTGACGCCCTTCTGCCGTTAGGCACAAGCGCGGTCGGATTATGACGAAGCAAGCCTGCTGGCTGCTTCGATCGTATTTTTCTGCCTTGGAATTAAAGAAGAAATGGGCAATCCCATTATTGTTGAGCGGGGACCGGGTGTCCGCGTGGTGGCGTCGCCGTCGACCTGGATCGAGGGCGAGGCTTTGCGCCAATTGGATCAGACCGCAACCCTGCCCGGCATGCGGCAGACGGTCGGCATGCCGGACCTCCATCCCGGCAAGGGCAATCCGGTGGGGGCGGCGTTCCTGTCGGAGGGGCTGTTCTATCCCGCGCTGGTGGGCAGCGATATCGGCTGCGGCATGTCGCTATGGCAGAGCGATCTGCCGGTCAAAAAGGCTCGGCCCGATAAGCTGGCCGCGCGCCTGGAGGGGCTTGATACCCCTTGGGAGGGGGATATCGCCGCTTGGTTGGCAGAACGTGATCTGCCGAGCGGCGAGTTCGACGACAGCCTGGGCACCCCTGGTTTCGGCAATCATTTTGCCGAGATCCAGGCGGTGCACAGCATTGAGGATGCCGGGCGTTTCGCCGCCAGTGGCCTCGATGCCGATAGCCTCTGCGTGCTGGTTCATACCGGCTCGCGCGGGTTGGGGGAGGCAATTCTGCGCCGCCATCTGACGGCTCATGGCGCTGGGGGCGTTGCTGAGGGAAGCGAGGCCGCGTCTGCCTATCTTACTGCCCATGATCAGGCGGTGCGGTGGGCGGAGGCCAATCGCGATCTGGTGGCGCATCGTGTGCTGACCGCCATCGGGGCCAAGGGGCGCCGTCTGCTGGATGTCTGTCACAATGGCGTGACAGCGTCCTGTGGCTGCTGGCTGCATCGCAAGGGGGCGGCGCCGTCGGACAAGGGACTGGTGGTGATCCCCGGATCGCGCGGGGCCTTGAGCTACCTCGTCGATCCCGTTCGCGAGCGGGAGGAGGCACTCTGGTCGCTCGCCCATGGTGCCGGTCGCAAGATGGCGCGCCATGAAGCCAAGGGCAAACTCCGCAACCTCTATCGCCGCGAGGATCTGGACCGCAACGCCTATGGCGGCCGGATCGTCTGCGGCAGCGAGCAACTCCTGTGGGAGGAGGCACCGGAGGCTTACAAGGACGTCGATCAGGTGGTCGGGGATCTGGCGGATGCCGGATTATTGACCATCGTCGCGGCCTTCCGCCCGCTGGTCACCTTCAAGGCGTCCAGCCAGCAGTCGAGCGGCCGGGAAAAGGCCGCCGAGCATCGCAATCGTCGGGAACACCGCAAGCTGAAGGAGCAGTCGCGATGACATGGCTGCTTTTTACGGCCGGGCGCGGTCCGGGCGAGTGTGAGGTGGCGGTCGTTGGCCTGCTGCGGGCGATGGAGAGGGAGGCCAAGGCTGCCGATATTGCCGTCACTATGCTGGAGGAGGAGGGTGGTCCGCATGGTCTGCTCTCCGCCCTCGTCAGCCTGGACGGGGAACAGGTGGACGCTTTTGCGCATTCCTGGGAGGGGAGCGTGCTGTGGATATGCCCCAGTGCTTTGCGGCCGAGCCACCGGCGCAAGAACTGGTTCGTGGGCGTAACCCGGCTCGCTCCGCCGCCGCCCGCCCAGGCGATGCGGACGGAGGATCTGGTGTTTGAAGCCTGTCGCGCCTCGGGTCCGGGCGGTCAGCATGTCAACAAGACCAACTCCGCCGTGCGTCTGACCCACCGGCCCAGCGGCGTGAGTGTGCTGGCACAGGAGGAGAGGTCGCAGCATCGCAACCGTGCGCTGGCAACCGCCCGGCTCTGGGCCCTGCTCAGTGAACGGGAGGCACAGACACGGCAGGATGCCGCGACCGAGCGTTGGCGCAATCACGCCGACCTCGAACGCGGCAATCCCATCCGCACCTACAAGGGGCCTGACTTCGTCAGAGCCTAGGCCGCCTGTCGGCTTGCCAGGATCTCCGCAAGGCTGACGTGCCCCTTGAACTGACCGACACTCGTCGCTGCTTCTTCATGCTCGATGGCCTGAGCGAAGCGGACGGCGGGGTCGGCTTCCAGCTTGGTCCGCAGGCGATCCAGTCCCGGATAGTCGCGGCGGTCGATGGCCTGATGGAAATCGGCCCAGCGGGCGATCCCGATGAAATAGGCATCCGCCTGCGAGCGTTGCTTGCCCAAAAGCCACTCGTTATCGCCGAGCATCTTTTCCAGCATCGCGTGGGTCTTGGCGACCTTGCCTTTGCCATAGGCGGTCAGGATCTTCTTCTCGACGCTACCTTCGGTGGTATGTTCGAACGCATACCAAAGCGGGGCAAAGGCGTTGAAGAAGCTGGTGTTGAGATAGGCCAGCATGGCGTTCTGCCGGTCGAACTCCGCCGTCCCTTGCGCAAATCCCCGCCCATCCGCGACGCTCAAGCCGTTGATGTGATTGAGGATTGCCATGCTCTCGTTCAGCAGGTCGCCGCGTGCCGTCAAAAGCGTGGGCGTCTCGCCGACCGGATTGATTGCGCGGTAAACCTCGCCCGACACTTCCTCGGGCATGCCGATGCGGCTGAGGCGGTAGGGAATGCCCGACCATTCGAGGGCGACGATGGTGCCAAAGGAACAGCCTTCCGGCACGCCGTAGAAAAGGATCGGATCCATGAGTGATCTCCTGTGGACGACAGCGGGATGCCGTCGTGTTGAGGAATATTTAAAATCATGGACTTTGGTCCGGTAGTCGCCGATTTTACGACTTATCGTCCACATATATGGACATTGAGCGATGCTGAATCTGAACGACCTGCAGTATTTTGTCCGCGCGGTGGAGCAGGGCGGGTTTGCCGCTGCCGGGCGCCTGTTGCGGCTGCCGAAGTCCACCCTGTCGAAGCGGGTGGCGGAACTGGAGGCGAGCCTCGGCGCGCGATTGATCGAGCGGAGTTCGCGCAGCTTCGTGCTGACCGACGTGGGCCGCGATTTCTATGACCATGCCCGCGCGGCTCTGATCGAGGCGGAAAGTGCGGAGGCTGCCGTTCGCTCGCGTCTGGCTGAACCCAGCGGGACTGTCCGGCTGACGGCGTCGGTGCCGACCACGCAATATTATCTGGCCGATCATCTGCCGGATCTGGCCCGCGCCTATCCCCGGCTGCGCCTGGAGGTCCATGCGACAGACCGTTTTGTCGACCTGGTGCAGGAAGGCTTCGATATCGCCCTGCGCGCCCATTTCGCGCCACTACCCGATTCGTCGCTGCTGCAACGGGTACTGGGGACTGATCCCATCTGGCTGGTGGCATCGCCGGACTATCTGGTGGCACGCGGGACGCCGACGGAACCGGGGCAGCTGGCAGAGCATGATGGCATTCTGACGGCCCCGGCCAATACGCAATGGCGCCTGTCGGGGCAGCTCGGTGAAACCACGGTGACACCGCAGGTCAGGATGGTGGCGGATGAGTCGCGGGTTCTGATGGAGGCAGCGGCAGGGGGGCTGGGGATTACTTGCCTGCCCAAAAGCATTTGCCGCGCCCATCTCCAGCAGGGGCGGCTGGTCCAGGTTCTGCCGGAGTGGCAGGTGGGAGGGGTCACGACCAGTTTGCTGATGCCGCAGAAGCGTCACCAATTGCCGGGCGTGCGGGCGGTGGCGGACTTCCTCTATCAGCGGCTTGGCGGGAACTAGAGGGCCTGTCCGCTTTAGATAGGCTGAAGGAGAGGCGCGATGGAAAAGGTTACAGGCGGTTGCCAATGCGGGAACGTCCGGCTTGTCGCGACAGGGCGGCCCTACCGGGTGGGGATGTGCCACTGCCTCGATTGCCGCAAGCACCATGGGGCGCTGTTCAATGCCTCGGCGATTTTCCCCGAAGAGGCGGTGACGATTGACGGCGAAACCCGCGATTATGAGGGGCGCCATTTCTGCCCGCGCTGCGGCTCGTCGGTTTTTGCCCGCTCGGGTGATGAGGTCGAGGTGAATCTGGGGTCGCTGGATGCGGCCGATCAGTTCGTGCCGACCTATGAGGGCTGGATCGTGCGCCGGGAATCCTGGCTGCCGCGTTTCCCCTTAAAGCATCGCTATTTCCATGACCGCGAGGAAAGCGACCGCTTCGAGGATTAAGCCCGGTAGGCGGCGAGGAAAACCCGGACGGCGCCATCGGCATAGGCGTGCAGGGTCTCTTCGGAAACCTTGCTGTCGATGCCAAGCATCAGGCGGCGCAGATTGCGGGCCTGGACCAGTTCGAAGAACTGATAGGCCGCCATCTCGGTGTCCTCGATCTTCAGGCGCCCGTTGGTGACTTCAGCGTCGAAATAGGCCGTCATGAACTCGATGCCGCGCCCAAGACCGCTCTGAAACACCATCAGGCCGATCTCCGGGAACTTCTCGGCCGCGCTGAAGACGAGGCGGATCAGCGAGATATGTTCGGGATTGACCAGCTTGCGCAGAATGCTGCGCGCGAAGGTCCGCAAGGTTTCATCGATATCGGGATGACTGGGGTCGGGGGGCAGAATGCGTTCGGCCTGGCGCATCTTCAACTCGTCCACCATCGCGGCGAACAGGCCTTCCTTGCTCTCAAAATAGACGTAGAGCGTGGGTTTGGAAACCTTCGCGGCATCGGCGATGTCGTTCATGCTGGCGCCGTCATAGCCCAGGCGTTTGAACACTTTCCAGGCGGCATCCAGGATCTTGGTGCGTTTAGCTGCCTGCGCAGTTTCCCGCTTGCTCGGCGCTGCTCCAAGGCAGACCGGCAGCTCAGGATGATCGAAGAACTTCGTGTCGTTCATGCCGCAGCGCACCAGAAAAAATTTACCGAACGGTTTAGTCATCTTGACCTTACCTGAAAACGGGTATATGTCAAATATGAAACCGAACGGTTTAGTAAATTTACTGTCCTGACGACGCCCATCCCCTCTGCCCAGAACCCGACAGAGTGCCTAGACGTCGCTTCGTGCTAGAGAAAGATCTGTCATGAGCGAGACTCAGACCCTGCGTCAGCCTGTCACCGGCGAACCCAAGCCTCAAAGCCCCGCAGCAACTTCCGCGCCGCCCAAGAAGCGCAAGATCGTCCTGCCGATTCTGCTGCTGGCGGGCCTGGGTGTCGGTGGCACCCTGGGCTGGAACTGGTGGAGCCATGGGCGCTTCATGCTGTCGACCGACGATGCCTATGTGCGCGCCGACATAACCCAGATCGCGGCCAAGGTTTCGGGCTATGTGACCGAACTTCCGGTGGGGGAGAATGCCTTCGTGAAGGCCGGGACGCTGCTCGCCCGGATCGACAATGGCGACTATAAGCTGGCGCGCGAGGCGGTACTGGGCAAGATCGCGACCCAGCAGGCGACTGTCGATCGGCTGGAATCGCAAAAGGCTGTGCAGCAGGCGACCATCGCCCAGGCGCAGGCGCAGATCTCGTCGGCCATGGCGGAAACCCGCCGCACCTCGGCCGATTATCAGCGCTATTTCCAACTTGCCAAGCAGGGCACCATTTCGCAGCAGCGCGCCGATACCGCCCTGTCGGATCGCGACCGCGCAACGGCAACTCTGCGATCGGCCCAGGCGGCGCTGGTGTCGGCGGAAGCGGCCATCGGGGTGCTGGATGCCCAGAAGCTGGAGGCGATCCGCCAGCTCGAACAGATGTCGACGGATGTCGCTAAGGCCGACCGCGATATCGGCTTCACCGAGATCCGGGCGCCGGTCGACGGCATTGTCGGCAATCGCGGTGTGGAACTGGGCGGCTTTGTGAATGCCGGTGGCCGGATCGCGGCGCTGGTCGCGACCCAGAGCCTGCATGTGGAAGCCAACCTCAAGGAAACCCAGGTCCGCGATGTGCGCGTCGGTCAGGAAGTGCGGGTCCATGTGGATGCGCTGCCCGACCATGACATCATCGGCCGTGTGGAGAGTGTCGCCCCGGCCTCGGGTGCGACCTTCAGCCTGCTGCCACCGGAAAATGCCACGGGCAATTTCACCAAGATCGTGCAGCGTGTGCCGGTCCGTATCGCCCTACCGCATGATGCCGAAACCCTGGCTTCCCTGCGCGCCGGTCTGTCGGTGGTGATCGAGATCGACAAGCGCGATGCGGGCAACCCAGCTGCCCTGGCTCAGTTGGCCCAGCACTAAGGTCCTTCATCATGGCACAAGCAGCCACAATGCCGACGGGGCGCCCCCTGGATGCCCCGGTGCCGACCCGTCGCGTCATCGCCTTTTTCGCGATGGTCGTCGGCATGTTCATGGCGATCCTGGATATCCAGATCGTCTCTGCCTCCCTGGCGGAAATCCAGGCGGGTCTGTCGGCCTCATCCGAGGAAATCGCCTGGGTTCAGACGAGTTACCTCATCGCCGAAGTGGTGATGATCCCGCTGTCCGGGTTCCTGGGCCGGGTTTTTTCAACGCGCTGGGTCTTCGCGGTCTCGGCGGCTGGCTTCACGTTGATGAGCGTCGCCTGTGGCCTGTCGACCTCCATCGAGGAGATGATCCTTTTCCGCGCGCTCCAGGGCTTCATCGGCGGCGGCATGATCCCGTCGGTCTTTGCCGCCAGCTTCTCGATCTTCCCGCCCTCCAAACGCTCGACCGTCACGCCGCTGATCGGCCTTGTGGCCACCTTGGCGCCGACCATCGGGCCGACCATCGGCGGCTATTTGACCGAGCTGATGTCCTGGCACTGGCTGTTTTTCATCAACATCATCCCCGGCATCATCGTCGCCCTGACCACCTTCAGCCTGATCGATTTCGACAAGCCCAACCTGAAGCTGCTGGAAAACTTCGACTGGTGGGGCCTGCTGTTCATGGCGATGTTCCTGGGCGGCGCCGAATATGTGCTGGAAGAGGGGCCGCTGAAGGATTGGTTCGACGAAGACATGGTGACGATTTTCACCGTGATCGCCGTCGGCGGTGGCATTGCCTTCTTTACCCGCATGTTCACGGCCAAGCAGCCGATTGTCGACTTGAGTGCCTTCAAGAACCCGAATTTCGCGATGGGCTGCCTGTTCTCCTTCGTGATGGGCATCGGACTCTATGGCCTGACCTATATGTATCCGCTCTACCTGGGGCGGGTGCGGCATTACTCGTCGTTGATGATCGGCGAGACGATGTTCCTGTCGGGCCTCTGCATGTTCCTGACCGCCCCGATCGCCGGGCGCCTGTCGACCAAGGTCGATCCCCGCTACATGCTGGCAATCGGCTTCGTCGGGTTCGCCATCGGCACCTATATCGCCAGCGGCGTCACCAAGGATTGGGACTTCTACGAACTGCTGTGGCCGCAGATCTTCCGCGGCGTGTCGCTGATGATCTGCATGATCCCGGTGTCGAACCTCGCCCTTGGCATGCTGCCGCCCGAACAGCTCAAGAATGCCTCCGGGCTTTATAACCTGATGCGCAATTTGGGCGGCGCGGTGGGGCTAGCCTCGATCAATACGATCATGAACAGCCGCTTTGATCTACATCTCGCCCGCCTGCACGAACAGGTGGATGCCAGCAGCGCGGCGGCCCAGCAGTGGCTGAATTCCCTGGCGCAGAAGTTCGCGGGCGGGGTCGATCCGCAGGCGATGGCGCTGAAGCAACTGACGGCAATGGTCCGGGCCGAGGCCTATGTCATGAGCTTCGGCGATGCCTTCATGGCGTTGACGATCCTGTGCGCCGCGCTGGTGCCGGTGGTGCTGATGGTCCGCAAGCCGCAGGCGCGGGCCGGGGGAGGCGGCGGCCACTAGAAGCCTACCCCCTTCTTGTGTTCGCCAACCCAACCGGCGCCTTCGACTTGATGTGAGGGCGCCGGTTCTTTCTTGTCCCAATACATTTTTGTCTGTTCCAGGCAGCAGGGGCTGCGATTATTTTCCGGGTCCACATGTTCTGTGGAGCCCCCGATGACCACCCTGATCCCTAGCCAGCGACAGCTTTTCGATATCCCGGAGGATATCGCCTACCTCAATAGCGCCTATATGGGCGCTTCGCCCCGCCCGGTGGTGGAGGCTGGCAATCGCGCCTCCCAGCGCAAGGCAATGCCCTGGCAGATCACGCCCGCCGACTTCTTCACGGATTCAGAAAAGGCCCGCAGTCTCTTTGCCCGGATGATCAATGCCGGGGCGGACGATATCGCGCTGGTGCCTGCCGTCTCCTACGGCATGGCGGTGGCAGCCAAAGTGCTGCCGATCAAAAGCGGTCAGCGCATCCTGACGCTCATCGAGCAATTTCCCTCCAATGTCTATCCCTGGCAGGACCTCGCGCGTCGCAAGGGCGCCGAGTGTGTCTCACTGCCCCGGCCCGCCGATGACGACTGGACGTCCGTGCTGCTGAGTGCCATCGATGCACAGACGGCCATTCTCGCGGTCCCCCATTGCCATTGGACCGACGGTGGGCTGGTCGATCTGGTGGCGGTGGGCGAGGCTTGCCGCAAGGTCGGTGCCGCGCTCTGCATCGATGCCACCCAATCGATGGGCGTGCTGCCGTTCGATGTGCAGCAGATCCAGCCGGATTTCGTCGCGGTCGGTGGCTATAAATGGCTGCTGGGGCCCTATAGCTATGGCTATCTCTATGTCGCCAAACGCTGGCAGGAGGCCGAACCGCTGGAGGAAACCTGGCTTGGCCGCCGCTATTCGGAAGATTTCTCCGGCCTCGTCAATTATCGCGAAGACTATCAGCCGGGCGCGCGCCGGTTCGATGCGGGGGGACGCAGCAACTTCGCCCTGACCCCGCCAGCGATTGCCGCGCTTGAACTGATGCTGGGCTGGGGCGCGGATAATCTCAGCGCTACTTTTGGCGCCCGCAACGATGCCATCGCGGCCCGGATGGAGGAGCGCTTCGGCCTCAAAAGCGTGCCGCGCCATCGCCGGGCGCCGCATTACTTAGGCCTGCGCTTCCCTGGCGAGGTTCCGGCCGACCTTCCCGCCAAGCTGGCAGCGGCCAAGGTCTATGTCAGCGTGCGCGGCAAGGCCATGCGGGTGACGCCCCATGTCTGGACCACTGAGGGTGATGTCGAGCGGCTGTTCGAGGTGATGGGGCAGGCGTTGGGGTAATGAAGGTCGTCATCCCGGGACTTGATCCCGGGATCTCCTCCGAGGCCGCATCAAGCAAGGGCTGTCATCCCGGACTAGATCCGGGATCTTGTGTAGACAAACCGCGTCGAGAAATTGGCCGGAGCCCGGCCACCGGAGATCCCGGGATCAAGTCCCGGGACGACGAGTTTAGGTGATGCTACACCCTAATCCAATCGATCTCCAGCTTCGTCCCCGCCGTTAGCAGCAGGCTATGCAGCGGGGAGAAGCGAGGCAGGTCTTCCTGCCACAGCGCCAGTTGCTCATCACTCGCATCGGTTCTGATCCGAACTGTCTGACGCACCTCCGGCCAGGCGTTCGGCAGGGCTTGCGCCAGCCAGACGCCCCGGCGGTCGAGGGTGGCGTCGGCGGTCACTTCCACATGATGGATGGCGAGGCCGTCGCGGCGTCCCAGGCGGCGCAGGATGATATTGGTCACGCCGATCAGGGCCGCGACGAAGGTTTCGGTCGGGGCGGCACCCTGGTCGGTGCCATCACGCTCGGGCGGTTCGTCGAGGATGATCTCATGGCCCCGGCACATCACATGGCTGCGGGCGTAGGTCGGGCAGTCGCCTGCCAGTTTCAGGGCGACCGGCCCCAGAAAAACCGGATCGATTTTCAACGTGCCGCGCGTCGCCATCACCTTGCTCCTCCTCAGTCCGTCCGCTAAGCTTACTGTATCGTTTAAGCACGCATAAAGCATGGGGGCAGGCAATGAAAAAGCGCACGTTTGGTAAGGGGTTTACGGTTGCACTTATGACCGGTGCGGCGCTGTTCATTGGAAGCGCACCGGCAGTAGCGCAGACCAGTTTCAAGTTCGCTGGGTCGGCCGACGTCGCGTCGATGGATCCGGCGGGCCGGTTCGAGATTTTCACCCTCGGTTTCCTGCATGCGATTTATGAGCCGCTGATCCGCTACAACAGCGATCTGAAGCTGGAACCGGCGCTGGCGACCAAATGGGAACAGCCCGATCCGACCACCTGGCGCTTCACCCTGCGCGACGGTGTGAAGTTCCATGACGGCACGCCCTTTACCGCCGAAGACGTCGCTTTCACCATCCTGCGCGGCAAAGCCGAAGGCTCGGCCATGATCCCGACGCTGGCGCTGGTGACCGATGCCGTGGCGGTGGATGCCAAGACGGTGGATCTGAAGCTGTCGCGCCCCTCGGCCACCATCCTCAACGATCTCGCTTTTGTGCTGATCATGAGCAAGAAGTGGGCGGAAGCGAACGGATCTGCGACCCCGACCAATCTGCGCGCCAACAAGCTGGTGCCTGCCCACACGCAAGCGATGGGGACCGGTCCCTATAAGCTGGTGGAGCGCGCGCCGGATGTGTCGACCGGCCTTGCCCGCAATGCCGACTGGTGGGACAAGCCTGCCAAGCCGCTGCCTGAAAAGATCGACTATAAGCCGATCAAGGCCGCGAGCACGCGGCTTGCGGCACTGCTGGGTGGCGAGATCGATTTTGTCGATCCGGTGCCGCTGCAGGATATCGCGCGGCTGAAATCGACAGCTGGTTTCACCGTCAGCCAAGCGCCCGAACTGCGTACCATGTTCCTCGGCATGGATCAGGCGCGGGACGAGCTGCTGGAAAGCAGCGTCAAGGGCAAGAATCCCTTCAAGGATATCAAGGTCCGTCAGGCCTTTTATCAGGCCATCGACGTGGAGGCCTTGAAGAGCCGCCTGATGGGCGGGGCGATCCAGCCGACCAATTCCATGATCGGTCCTGGCATCGTCGGCTATGACGCCAGCCTGGAGCCACGCTTGCCCGTCGATGTGGCGGCGGCCAAGAAGCTGATGACGGATGCGGGTTATGCGGACGGCTTCACGGTCGGGATGGATTGCCCGAACGACCGCTGGGTGAATGACGAACAGGTCTGTCAGGCGGTTGCCAGCATGCTGTCGCGCATCGGCGTGACGGTTCAGCTGCGCAGCCAGCCGGTCGGCCCGTTCCTGGGCAAGCTGTTCAAGAAGGAAACCAGCTTTTATCTACTGGGCTGGACGCCGGGGAACAACGACGCGCTGGACGTGCTCAAGCCGATCATGTCGCCGGCAGAGGGCGGCGCGGGCTTCTTCAACTTCGGTGGTTACAGCAATCCGAAGGTGACCGAGCTGATGAAGGCGGTGGAGGTCGAAACCGACACGGCTAAGCGCAATGCCATGATCTCGGAAGGGTTGAAGATCCACTCGACCGACATCGGCCATATCCCGCTTTATCGCCAATATACCAGTTGGGCCTACAAGAGCAGCGTCAGCGTCGTACAGCGCGCCGACGGTATCCTGCCCCTCTGGCAGGTGTCGGTTCAGTGAGGGCGCCGCTGCCGCTTGATGCCGTGCTGGGGCTGGCGAGCGATCTGATCCGCGCGCCCAGCCAAGGTGGCATCGATACGCCGGTCGCGGTGCTGGAAGTGGGGGCGAGGGCGCTGGGCGCCCTTGGCCTCGCACCCCGCCTGCTGGATGACGAGAATGGTCAGCCGGTCGCTTTGATGGCCGAGATCGAAGGCGGCAAGCCGGGACCGACTTGGGTTCTGAATGCCTGCATCGATACGGCGCCTGCCGGTGATCGCGGGGCCTGGAGCCTCGATCCCTTCGCCGGGGTGGTGAAGGATGGCTGGCTGTGGGGACGCGGGTCGGCCGACAGCAAGATCGCGGTCGCCAGCTTCTGTCATCTGGCGGCCGAGCTGGCGAAATCGAAAGACAGCTGGCATGGCAAACTGATCGTGCTGTTCGACGCGGACGAGCACACCGGCCGCTTTGGCGGTATCAAGCGTTTCATCAAGGAACGCCGGGATATCGGCGGCGTCATGGTCGGCTATCCCGAGAATGACATCGTCAATATCGGGGCGCGCGGCTTCTGGCGGGCGAAGATCGAGGTTTATGGCACCGCCCAGCATTCTGGCGCGGTTTCGCCGGTGCCGAAGAATGCCACAGTGAAGCTGGCCCGTCTGATCCAGGCCATCGACGCGGTGACGCCGCCGCCGCCGCCCGAAGGGGCGCCGTTCCCGCTGCCGCCCAAGCTGACGGTGACAGGGGTGGAAGGGGGCAGCGGATTTGCGATGGTGCCGAATGCGGCCTCGCTCAATCTCGACTTCCGCCTGACGCCCGCCTTCCAGGCGCCGGTCGCGCAGAAGCTGATCGAAGGGATCGTGGCCAAGCTCGACGCCGAAATCCCCAGCGAACGGCCCACCAAGATCGCCGCACTTGAAAGCTGGGGGGCCTATAAGCTGCCTGCCGATTCCCAGTTGGGAACGGCGCTGGTGGCCGGGGCGAGCCTTGCCGCCGGACGTCCTGTGCCGGGGGAGGTCTGCGGGCCATCGAATATCGGCAACTACCTCGCCGACCTCGGTATTCCGGCGACCTGCGGGTTCGGCGTGACCTGCAAGGGCGTGCATGGCGCGGACGAGCGGATCGAGATTGCCTCAATTCCGCTGGTTTGGGATGCCTATGGTCATGCGTTGGAGAAACTGCTGATCGGCTAGTCCCCCATGCCATCCCGCTTTATCGAGACGATGATCGACATCCCGGCGCCACCCCGCGTGGTCTGGGATGTCCTCACCGACTTTGCTTCATATCCCGAGTGGAACCCCTTTATCCGCCGAATCGATGGAGAGGCGGTCGATGGGCGCTCCATTCGGGTCTGGCTGAAGGCGCCGGGGCGGCCGACATTCAAGATCCGCCCGCGTCTGACGGCGATGGTGCCGCGTCAGGAAATGCGGTGGCTCGGTAGTTTCCTCGCGCCGGGGGTCTTTGACGGTGAACATTATTTCCGCCTGTTCCCCCATCCCGGCGGGACCCGGTTCGAGCATGGCGAGCAGTTCAACGGCATGCTGGTGTCGGTCCTGATGGGCAAGGGGATGCAGGCCGCGACGACACGCGGGTTCGAGGAAATGAACGAGGCGCTGTCAAAGCGCTGCGAATTGATCGAATCCAAAGTTTCTGTGACAGAATAAGGGCTTGTTCCGACACAATTTTGTCGTTGGCCCGTGGTGTGGGGTTCAGTGGTTAATTCTTCAAAGAGGGGAGAAAAACCATGAGCAGCAACACCGAGGGCGAAGTCCATCTCTATCGCTCCACGCGCTTCACCCGCCTGGATGCCGTGAAGATTCCACTCATCATGGCAATGCTGGCCCTGACCGCGTTGTTCGGCACGCCCGTGGTGCTGCTGTGGGTGAATGGGGCGTTTCTGACGTATTAGACCGTGCGTATGCTGTCATCCCGGGCATGACCCGGGATCCGGCCGAAGGTCGTTGCAAGGTAGGGGCGCCTGAAACCGGTCATAAGGGCGGCCGGATCCCGGCTCGAGGCCGGGATGACAGGGTTTTTAGACCGCCAGTTTCGCCCGCAATTCCTGCTCCGAGAACTCGTCGCGTTTGCCGGACAGGATGATCTGGCCGCGCTCCATGATCGCCAGCGTGTCGCCCAGTTCGCGCGCAAAATCGAGATATTGCTCGACCAGTAGGATCGCCATGGTGCCGCGATCCGCCAGCATCCGTAGAACCCGTCCGATATCCTTGATGATCGACGGCTGAATGCCTTCCGTCGGCTCGTCCAGGATCAGCAGTTTCGGCCGCATCACCAGCGCCCGCCCGATGGCGAGCTGCTGCTGCTGACCGCCCGACAGATCGCCGCCGCGACGGTTTTTCATATCGGCCAGCACCGGGAAAAGATCGAAAATCTCGTCCGGGATATAGCGGTCGGCGCGGGAAACGGCGGCATAGCCGGTCTGAAGATTTTCCAGCACCGTCAGGCGGGGGAAAATCTCGCGGCCTTGCGGCACCAGGGCGATGCCCTTGCGGGCGCGGTCGGCGGGTTTCATGGCCGCGATATCCTGGCCATCGAACTCCAGTTTGCCGGAGCGAATGCCCTGCAGCCCCATGAGCGCGCGCATGAGCGAGGTCTTGCCGACACCATTGCGGCCCAGCACGCAGGAGATCTTGCCCAGTTCGGCCGAGACGGAAACCCCGCGCAGAATATGGCTGGCACCGTAATAGAGCTGGATGTTTTCGGCGGTCAGCATCGCCTTATCTCCCAAGATAGACTTCGACGACACGTTGGTCAGCCTGCACGGCATCAAGCGTGCCTTCGGCTAGGACCGAGCCTTCGTGCAGGACGGTGACGCGCGCTCCCAGCGCCCGCACGAAGGTCATGTCATGTTCGACGACGACGATGGTGTGATGCCCGGCCAGCCGCAGCAGCAGGGCGGCGGTCGCCTCCGTCTCGCTATCGGTCATACCGGCGACCGGCTCGTCCAGCAGCAGCAGGCGCCCGTCCTGGATCAGCAGCATGCCGATTTCGAGCCACTGCTTCTGGCCATGGGAGAGCGATCCCGCCAGGATATGGCGGCGGTCGGTCAGGCCGACTTCCACCAGGACCGCCTCGATCCGCTCGGCAAGGCTCTTGGTGCGGCGGGCGGTCAGGGTCGGCCAGAGGCCGCGTGGGCCGGAGGCGGCAAGGTCGAGATTGTCCCAGACGCTCAAGGTTTCGAAGACCGTCGGCTTCTGGAACTTGCGGCCGATGCCCAGGGTGGCGATGGCGGCTTCGTCCAGCTTGGTCAGATCCACGGTGCCGTCGAACAGCACGTCGCCGGTATCGGGCCGGGTCTTGCCGGTGATGACGTCCATCATGGTCGTCTTGCCCGCGCCATTCGGCCCGATGATCGAGCGCATCTCGCCCGGTGCCAGCACCAGCGCCAGATTGTTCAAGGCGCGGAAGCCATCGAAGCTGACCGATACCCCATCCAGATAGAGCGCGGTTCCGGCGGCGACCTGGGAGGCGATGGAGAGAACGGCATCAGGCATGGGTTTTCTCCTCGACCGCTGTGGGCTCCACCGGCTTGGCGGCACGCTTGGGCAATTTCAGGCCGACCAGCCCCTTGGGCAGCAGCAGCGTCACCAGGATGAACAGTGCCCCCAGGGCAAAGGGCCAGAGATCGGGTGCTATGCCGGTCAGCCAGCTCTTGGCGCCGGCCAGGGTGACGGCGCCGACCACCGGGCCGATCAGGGTCCCACGGCCGCCCAGGGCCACCATGATCGCGATCTCGATGGAATTGGCGGGTGAGAATTCGGACGGGTTGATGATGCCGACCTGGGGGACATAGAGCGCGCCCGCCAAACCCGCCAGCATCGCCGACAGCACGAAGGCCGCGAGCTTGACGTTGGTGGCGGAATATCCCAGGAACCGCAGACGGCTTTCGGCATCGCGCACCGCTACCATGACGCGGCCCAGCTTGGATTGCCCCAGAGCCCAGGTCAGCAGGAGGCCGCCGCCCAAGGCCAGGACGCTTAGGATGAAGAAACCGACGCGGGTGCCGGGGTTCGAGAGCTCGAACCCGGCGATATCCTTGAAGTCGGTCAGGCCGTTATTGCCGCCGAACCCCATCTCGTTGCGGAAGAAAGCCAGCATCAGGGCATAGGTCATGGCCTGGGTGATGATGGAGAGATAGACCCCGGTGATGCGCGAGCGGAAGGCGAGGCCACCCAGCACAAAGGCCAGCAGACCCGGCACTACCAGCGCCATCAGCAGGGCGAACGGCAGGATATCGAAGCCAGACCAGTACCAGGGCAGTTCCTTCCAGTTCAGGAAGACCATGAAGTCCGGCAGGTTGGCGTTGCCGTAGGAGCCGCGCGTGCCGATGTTCCGCATCAGATGCATGCCCATGGCGTAACCGCCCAGCGCGAAGAAGGCGCCATGGCCCAGTGACAGCACCCCGCACTGACCCCAGACCAGATTGAGGGCGACGGCCAGCAGGGCGTAGCAGGCATATTTGCCAAACAGCGGGATCAGATAGTTCGGGATGATCCCCATACCGTTCAGGACCGGCACCAGCACGGCAATCCCGGCAAGAACCGCAAGGGTGAGAAGGAGAGGGCGGGACAAGGTCATGGCTTAGCTCTCCACCGACCGGCCTTTGAGGGCGAACAACCCGCGCGGCCTGCGCTGGATGAACAGAATGATGATGACCAGCACCAGGATCTTACCCAGCATCGCGCCTGCCATCGGCTCCAGCAGTTTGTTGACGAGGCCCAGGGACAGGGCGCCCGCGATGGTGCCCCAGAGGCTGCCGACCCCGCCGAAGACCACGACCATGAAGCTGTCGACGATGTAGGCCTGACCGAGGTTGGGCGAGACATTGCCGATCTGGCTCAAGGCGACACCGGCGATCCCGGCGATCCCCGATCCAAGCCCGAAGGTCAGGGCGTCGACCCGGCCGGTGCGGATGCCCATGGCGCTGGCCATCGGACGGTTCTGGGTGACGGCCCGCATCTGCAGACCCATGGCGGAGAACCGCATGATGGCGGCGAGTCCGGCGACGACCGCGACGGCGAACAGGATGATGACGAGGCGGTTCCAGGTCACGACCTGACCCGCGACGATCTCCATGCCGCCGGTCATCCAGGTCGGGTTGGCCACCTCCTTGTTGGGCGCACCGAAGATCGAGCGCACCGCCTGCTGCAGCGCGAGGCTCACGCCCCAGGTCGCGAGCAGGGTTTCGAGCGCGCGGCCATAAAGGAAGCGGATGATCCCGCGCTCGATGGCGATGCCGATGGCGCCTGCGACCAGGAAGGCGGCGGGCACTGCGACAGGCAGATACCAGTCGAGGAAGCTGGGCGGCAGATAGGTGCGGAAGACCTGCTGGACCACGTAGGTCGTATAGGCGCCGATCATGATCATCTCGCCATGGGCCATATTGATCACCCCCATCACGCCAAAGGTGATGGCAAGACCGCAGGCCGCCAGCAGCAGCACCGAACCAAGGCTCAGGCCTTGGAAGATATTCAGCCCGAAATAGACGAAGCTCAGACGGGTATCGATGGAAGCCAGTGCAGTGTCGATGGCCGTTTTGACCTGGGGGTTTTCCTCTGCTGCCAGACGGGTACGCAGCAGCCCTTGGGCGCGCGGGGTCGCCTGCTCGCCCAGGTTCTTCACGGCAGCGATCCGGCGGGCTGGGTCGGGATCGTTCAGTTCGACGATGGCGAGCGTGCTTTCGATCCGCTCCTTGATCGCCGGAACTGTCTCGGCGGCCAGGGCGGTGCGGAGCAGGGGAATGCTGTCGGGGGTCGGGCTGGCCTGGATCGCTTCGACCGCCGCCGTGCGGGCGGCGGGATCGCTGTCGAACAGGGCCAGACGGCCCATGGCGCCGCGCAGAACGCTGCGCACGCGGTTATTGAGCGGGATCGGTGCCGCACTATCGGTGACGGCTGCGCCGGTCAGGGCGTCCTTGCCATCAATCACCAGGGCTCCGGCGTCGGTTGCCTGGAGGTTCCCGTCCGACAGGGCCTTGAGGATTGGCAGAACCTTCGGGTGGCCACTGGCGGCCAGCGTCTCGATGGCGGACGCGCGCTCGGTAAAGCCGCCGGTCGCCAATTGCCGATAGGCGTCGTCGGCGCTTTGCGCGAAGGCGGGCTGGATCAGCATCAACAGCCCGAATATGAGCGAGAGCAGGCGCATGGCCGTCCCCTAAGCAACCAGTAACAACATTAGAAAATCCGGGGCGACGGTGATCGCCGCCCCGGGAGAACCGAACTTCCTAGAGGGGTTTGAAGCGGGGTTCGGTGCAGTTGCCGCAGACCCAGGGGAAGGTCCAGTCGGCTTTGAGCTTGGCGCTCTCGGGGATGAAGGGCGACCAGGCATCGGCCTTGATCGGACCCTTGGTCTGCCAGACGGTCTGGAACTGACCATTGGCCTGGATTTCACCGATCATCACCGGCTTGGAGAGGTGGTGGTTGGTGTTCATCACCGCTTCGAAGCCCGACGGCGCCTTGACCTTCTGGCCGTAGAGAGCCTGACGGACGGCATCGACATCGGTGCTGCCGGACTGGGCCACGGCCTGCGCCCACATCTTGAAGCCGATCACGGTGGCTTCCATCGGATCGTTGGTCACGCGCTTCGGGTTCTTGATGAAGCTGTGCCACTGCTTGATGAAGGCGTCGTTTTCGGGCGATTTCACCGACTGGAAGTAGTTCCAGGCCGCCAGATGACCGACGAGGTTCTTGGTGTCGATACCGGCCAGTTCCTCTTCACCGACCGAGAAGGCGACGACCGGAACCTGTTCGGCCTTGATGCCCTGGTTCGAAAGTTCCTTGTAGAAGGGAACGTTGGCATCGCCATTGATGGTCGAGACGACGGCGGTCTTCTTGCCGGCCGAGGAGAATTTCTTGATGTCCGAGACGATGGTCTGCCAGTCGGAATGACCGAACGGCGTGTAGTTGATCATGATGTCTTCGGCGGCGACGCCCTTGGACTTCAGGAAGGACTCAAGGATCTTGTTGGTCGTGCGCGGATAGACATAGTCGGTCCCGGCCAGGACCCAGCGCTTCACATCGCCGCCGTCCTTGCTCATCAGATATTCGACGGCCGGGATCGCCTGCTGGTTCGGGGCGGCACCGGTGTAGAAGACGTTGCGCGAGGATTCCTCACCCTCGTACTGCACGGGATAGAACAGCAGGCCGTTCTTTTCCTCGAACACCGGCAGCACCGACTTGCGGCTGACCGAGGTCCAGCAACCGAAGACGGCCGCGACCTTTTCCTTTTCCAGCAGCTCGCGCGCCTTTTCGGCGAACAGCGGCCAGTCGGATGCCGGATCGACGACAACGGCTTCGACCTTCTTGCCCAGAAGACCGCCGTTCTTGTTGATCTCGTCCACCATCATCAGGACGGTGTCTTTGAGGGTCGATTCCGAAATGGCCATGGTGCCGGACAGCGAATGCAGGACGCCGATCTTGATGGTGTCGGCGGCAAAGGCGCTGGATGCAAAGGCGACAAGGCTGGCAGAGAGCAGCAACGCAGTCTTATTCATGATTGGGCCTCCCAAAGGCGGTTGACGTGTTGCATTGCGGTAAAAGCATGCGGCGTGCCAACTGCGGTTTTTGGCCAAATATTCAAAAAGTCATATTTTGTTTTTCGCATCTCAAACGAGCGTTGTTCATAAAATTGACGCGGATTTTGGTGAATTTAAGCTCAACGCATTGAGATAAAAAGGCATTATGGGCGATGATTAAATTGCGATCATCAGTTCAATAAATGAACAATATTTCAGATATTTCTCTTTATTTCTCAAATATTTCTGTATTTGCCTATGATTATTATTGATAATCGCCGTCGTGAACGCCCGTCAAGTCTCTTGACGGGCGTTGCAAAAAGCGACGATGGTTAAGGTGACAGGGTAAGTTTTCCCATATGTTTCTGGCGGTGCAAAAAAGCTAACGACATGGCCGAGCATGTTCTGATTGTCGAAGATGATGAGGCCGTTCGCGGATTGCTGGCGGCGGTCTTGAGCCGTGCCGGGCACCGGGTGAGCGAGGCCGAGGATTGGTCGGAAGCCTCCGCCGTGCTGCATTCGGTCAGCGTCGACCTGATCCTGCTGGATCTGACCTTGCCCGACGCCTCGGGTCTAAGCCTCACCCGGTCGGTGCGGGCGCTATCGGATGCTCCGATCATCATCGTCTCCGAACGGGGCGGCCCGGAGGAGCGGGCGCAGGGGTTGGAGTTCGGGGCGGAAGATTACGTGCCAAAGCCGGTTTTCGCCCGCGAGCTGCTCGCCCGCGTACGCAACGTGCTTGGGCGTCGTCAACCCCTGGCGCCGGGTGCCTCGCAGGTCTGGAAGATCGAAGGGGCGAGCCTGGATCCCGCTGCCCGCAAGGTCTGCAATGGCGAGGGGATCGCCATCGACCTGACGCCGACTGAGTTCGATCTGCTGCATATCCTGACCCAGCGCAGCCCGCGCATCCAGAGCCGCGACCAATTGATGGATGCGCTCGGCACGGGCGAGGGCGACAGCGGTGCGCGCAGTATCGATATCCTCGTCAGCCGCCTGCGCCGCAAGATGGGGCCCGTGGGGGCCTTCATCGAAACCGAACGCGGCCACGGCTACAGGTTTTCGGGGCGCGTGCAGCGCGGCGCCTAGAGCCCTGACGGCGCCTTGTCGTCGAGGACGGTTTCACGCCAGTGCCAGAGTGCCGCCAGCCCCGGTGCCAGGGCCTGATCGAGCGTGGCCAGCATCTCGGGGTCATTCGGCATGGTTTCGAAGATCCGGGCGGCATCACGCAGCCCCGCAAGGCCATAGCTGCCTGCGGCCCCTGCCAGCCGGTGGGCCGCATCCGCACTTCCCTTGATATCGCCTGCAATTGCCGCTCTTTTAATCGCTGCGAGGTGGCGACGCAGAATATCGGGTAGGGCATCGAGCAACCGGGCCGTCTCCTCAGTCCCAAGGGCGGCAAACAGATCATCGGGCAGATTGCGGTCGAAGGCGGTCAAGGTGGCGGGTGCCACCATATTCTCCCAGAGCTCACGCCCCTGCATCGCCAGCGATAGCGCGCGGGACAGGCGTTGGGGGTCGATGGGCTTTGCAATCAGTCCCATCATGCCCGCCGCCCGGCAGGCCGCCTGATCGTCGGGCATAAGGTTCGCCGTGACGGCCAAAACCGGCAGACGCTCGCCCGCTTCGGCAGCGGTTTCGATCAGACGGCGCGCGACGGCCAGCCCATCGACGCCGGGCAGATGAAGATCCACAAGCGCGATATCGAAACTGCCGGGAGTGAAGAGGTCGAGCGCAGCGGTGCCGTCTTCGGCAAGGCTGACCCGATGGCCATCGCGTCGCAACAGTCCGGCGATCACATCGCGATTCACCATCTCGTCCTCGACAATCAGGATGCGAAGCGGTGTCGTCGGCAATGTCGGGGCGGTGTCATCTACCGGGGCTTCGGTTGCGGGCAACTGCAGGGTGACGCTGAAACTGCTGCCTTGTCCTGGCTGGCTCCTCACAGCCAGCGTTCCCTCCATGGCCGAAACCAGACGGGCCACGATGGCGAGGCCGAGGCCTGAGCCGCCGAAACGGCGGGAGAGGGCGCTGTCCACCTGATAGAAGGGTTCGGTCAGGCGTGGCAGTGCCTCTGCTGGAATACCCATGCCGGTATCGCTGACCGTGAAGGTGAGGGCATCGCCCTGCGCCGCGATTTCCAGGACGACCCGCCCGGCGGTGGTGAATTTGATCGCATTGCCGATGAGGTTGAGCAGCACCTGACGCAGTCGGGCGGGGTCGCCGCGCACATGCTCGGGAATCGTTGGATCTAGTGTCAGATCCAGGACCAAGCCCTTGGCTTCGGCAGGATTGCGCATCAGGGCGACCAGATCGCTCGCCAACTCGCAAGGCTGGAACGCCTGATCCTGCAGTGTGATGCGCCCCGCCTCGATGGCCGCGATATCCAGGATATCGTTCAGCAGCGTGGCCAGCGTTTCCCCCGACTGGCGGATAGTCCGCACATGCCGTCTCGCCTCGGCATCCATACCGCAGCTATCCAGCAACTCGACCATCCCCAGCACGCCGTTCATCGGGGTGCGCATCTCATGACTCATGACGGCCAGGAATTCCGTCTTGGCGCGTGTGGCGGCTTCGGCCTGCTCCTTGGCGGTCGAAAGCTCGGCGGTGCGTTCGTCGACCATCCGCTTCAGGCCGGTCTGATAATCCGCGATCCGCGTCGCCATCTCGTTGAAGCCACCGGCAAGATCGTCGATCTCGCGGCTACCCTGATGGCCTTCGATGGGGGTGAAACGGCCATGGGTCAGGTCATGGGTCGCCTCGGCCAGATCCTTCAGCGGGGCTGCGATGCCACGGCCGACGAAGACGGAGGCGATGATGGTCAGCAGCAACGAACCGCTGATGACGACCCAACCTGCGATGCGCAGGCGCTGCACGGCGGCCAGACTCTCCCGCACATCGGTGCGCACCACCATTGCCCAGCGGAAGGAGGGGAGGTAGCGCCAGGCGGCCAGCACTTCCTCGCCCCCGGCATCGATAGCCTCTCCGACACCCCGATCCCCACGCAGGGTGCGGGCTGCGATATCGGCCAGGGGCAGGTCGGCGTTCCAGGCATCGGCGGGGACGATCAGGGTGGCGCCGGTGCGCCCAAGGCCTGTCGGATCGGTGACGATATCCCTGATCGCGCTGCGGTCGAGGGTCAGGGCGACCACGCCGATCAGGGCGCCCTCCCGCAGGACCGGGGCGACGGAGGCGGTGACACGGCCGTCGCCTTGGGCGAAATCCGCCACTTCGGCCTCCAGCAGCGTCCGCGCCCGGTCGACGGCGGCCAGCAGGGGGCCAGATTGCAGGGAGAGGCTACTGCCCGTGGTGAAGAGCGGCTTGCCGCTGGGGTCAAGCAGGATCAGTTCGTGGGCTCGGAAAGCCTCGGCATGGCGACGCAGGGTTGCGGCGGTTTCCGGGGTATCCGTTTCGGTCAGCGCGGCAGCGACGGTGGGCAGGGTCGAGAGCAGCGCAATCTCCGCCACACGGTCGCGGGCGAAGCCTTCGATGCGCGCCGCCTTCTGATCGGCCACGGCGGCGAGGCTGGAGCGGATCTCGTCCACCAGATTGCGCTCGACCGTAGAGAAGTAACCCCAGACGAACAACATCAGGGGCAGCAGGCCCAGCAGCATGTTGCCCGCTGCGATCTCGCCCGCCAGTGGCAGTTTCAGCCTGAGCGATTTCAGGGAGCTGACCATTGGCCTCCCCATTTGCGATAGAGCTGATCGAGGAAGGTCAGCCAGTCGGCCTGACTCATGAGGGCGGGGAAGGGGACGGGACGGATGGGGCGTCCGCTGTCCCACAGGATCGCGAAGCTACCGTCCGCCTGGATCTTGCCGATGCGGACGGTCTTCCAGACGTGCTGGCTGATAGTGTCGATCTGGATCAGGCCACCGGGGGCCATCATGCTCTGCCCGCGTACATGGCTGCGATAGTCCCGCCAGTCGGCCGACCGGGCTTCGGTGACCGCCTTGGCCCAGAGATGTACGCCGTAGTAGGCGGCCTCCATCGGGGCGGTCGTCACATAATCCTGGCCGAAACGCGCCTTGAAGCGACGGACGAAATCCCGGTTCTCGGGCGTGTCGACCGTCTGGAAGTAATTGCGCGCGGCATAATCGCCCTTCATCAGGTCGGGACCGATGGCCTTCACCTCGGCCTCGGCGACGGAAAAGGACATGACCGGCATGGTTTCGGCCGTAATCCCGGCCGCACGCAGCGCCTTGTAGAAGCCGATATTGCTGTCACCATTGATCGTATTGAAGATCACATCCGGCTTGGTGGCCTTGATGCTGGCGGCAATAGCCTCGAAATCCTGACCGCCGAGGGCGACATACTCGTCCCCGACGATTTCGCCCTGCAGGGCCGTGACCTGAAGGGCGATGATCCGATTGGCAGTGCGCGGGAAGACATAATCGCTGCCGACCAGGAAGATGCGTTTGCCGAGGTTATCGAGCGTCCATTTGATCGCTGGGATGATCTGCTGATTGGGGGCGGCGCCCGTGTAGACGATGTTCGGGGACTGCTCCAGCCCTTCATATTGCACGGGGTAGAAAAGAACGGCGTCCCGTGCCTCAAAAATGGGCTTTACGGTCTTTCGGCAGGCACTGGTCCAGCATCCGAAGATGGCAGAGACCTTGTTCTGGGCGATCAGCCGCTCGGCGCCACCGGCGAAAGTGGGCCAGTCGGAGCGGCCGTCCACGACGATAGGTTCGACCGGACGCCCCAGCACGCCACCTGCTGCATTAAGCTCCTCGATGGCAAACAGTGTCGCATCGACCACCGTGCGCTCGGACACGGCCATGGTTCCGGTCAGGGAATGCAGCACGCCGACCTTGATCGGCCCCCTTACCGGGCCTGTGCCGTCCGAGCGCATCTGCACTGTCATCACGGTCGCAAAGCCGATCATCCCGGCCAGAACCAGGGCAGCGAAAAGATTGCGGCGGCGAAGGGCGTGATCGGGCATCGCGAGGGGGCTGGCTGAATTGGAAATCCGGGTGCCGCTATGCAAGGCGCGCGCCCGGATACCGCACCTGATCAATCGATTTGCTAAAAGCGTTTGCTTAACGGCGGTTTGTTCGACAGGCGCACAATTTTTCGCCGTCAGATCCGAAAAATTTGGTTCAAAAATGTCGCAGGTTCAGCAATATCTGATAAGCATACCTCTACTAATGAAGGTCCCTTGGGCAGAAGCGGATAAGAAAGAGGAAACGATGAAAGCCAAGCAATTCCTGGTCGTCTCGATGTTGGCGCTCGCGCCTGTCGTTTCCGCCAAGGCAGGCGAGACTCCGGCCCCGGCCGGTTCGTCCGTCTATCTGATCGAGCCGAAGGATGGTTCGACCGTGAAGAATCCGGTCAAGATCGTCTTCGGTCTGAAGGGCATGGGCGTGGCGCCCGCTCTGGTCGAATGGCCGAACACGGGTCATCATCATCTGCTGATCGACGTGGATAACTTCGACCCCAACAAGCCGCTGCCGAACAATGCGACCCATCTGCATTTTGGCGGTGGCGAGACCGAGAAGATCATCAATCTTCCGCCGGGGAAGCACACCATTCAGGCCGTGCTGGGCGACCATAATCACGTTCCGCACGCGACGCCGGTCCAGTCGGAAAAGATCACTATTACCGTCGAATAATTTCGACAGGAGCGGCGGCGTTGAATCTCAGCATCACACAGCGGTTCTGGCTCGCTACGACGCCGATCCTTCTCATTGCCGTGGCGGTCGTTGCCACGACGATCACGCTTCTCTACGACAAGGCCTGGCGCGAACAGGCCGAGGCGACGCAAATCGTGCTTATGAAGCGCGTCGCCCAGGAAGCGGCCCCCGCAATCCATCTCAAACAGGCCGCCATCGTCGAGAGGCGTATGCGGGCCTTTGTGCAGGATGCGGGACGCAGTCTTTCGGGCTTCACCGCCTATGACGCCGAATTGAATGCGGTCGGGACGTTCCACCAGGATAAGGCCATCCTGCCGGAATTCCTGCCTATCCTGAAGGCCACCAAGCAGGCCTTGGACGAAGCAGGTGCAACCTCCACCGGCGTTGAAATCCGTGAAGTCGGCGATCTGAATATCATGATGGTCGCAACCCGGCTCTCGGATAACACAGTTCCCGGCTATGTCGTTGCTGCCTGGAATGCCGATATCATCGCCGACGTTACCGATTACGCCACGTTGGTGGCATTCGGTGTCGGCGCTGCGGCGCTTCTGGGCTGCCTGCTGGTTCTCTGGATCACGGCCAGCCAGATCACAGGTCCTCTGAACCGCATCACCATTGCCATGACCAAGCTGGCGGGCGGCGAGCTCGATATCGAGCTGCCGAATGCCACGGGCCGTGAAATCGGCGCGATGCGTAAGGCGACCGAGACTTTCCGCGACAATGCCTCGCTACTGGCGGAGCAGCGCAAGGCGCTTGAGGAGCAATCCGGCCGTATCGCCGATGCCAGCCGGGCGACCGGCGGTGCCGTCGGGCGGGTCCGCGACGGTGCCCATGTCCAGACGACGGCGCTGGGGCAGGTGGCGAATGCCATCGGCGAATCCGTGCGTGCGATCACTGAAGTCTCGGATAATGCCCAGGGCGCCAGCAGCCTTGCCAACCAGGCCTCGGATCTGGTGCGCGAAGGCCAGGACGCCATGACGGATCTGCTGAAGCGCGTCGGTGTCATCGGCGAGAATGCGGCCCGCATCGGTGCGATCACCAAGGCGATTACCGAGATCGCGAACAAGACCAATATGCTCTCACTCAATGCTGCCATCGAAGCTGCCCGTGCGGGTGAGCATGGCAAGGGCTTTGCCGTGGTTGCCGAAGAGGTGCGTAAGCTGGCCGACAGCTCTGCCCAGTCGGCCGAGGAAATCGCGCGCATCGTGGCCCAGGCGGTCACCGATGCCAATGCCGGTCAATCGGCCTCGCAGGAGGTGCGCGGCCTGATGGATAAGATCGCCGGACAGGTGACCTCCACCGACGCGCGCATCCGTTCGATTGCGGTTGCCATCGAGCAGCAGCAGTCGACCCTCTCGGACATCGACTCGAGCCTGGGCGAGCTTAAAAGCGTGGCCCAGAGCAACACGGTTGCCGCTGAAGAGATCACCGCGACCTTCCGCGATCTCGAACAGCTTGTCTCCAAGGAGAAGGCGGTCGTCTGACCGCCGGTTTCCGGTCAAAGAAAAAGGGGCCTCGCGGCCCCTTTTTTATTGGCTGTACCTTAGAGCTATTTGGCGCCCAGCATCGACTTGATCTTGCCGAACAAACCGACCTTCACGACCGGCGCGGTCGAATAGAAGGGGTCGGAATGGATGTGGTCGCTCTCTAAGCCCAGGGACACCACGGTGCGGGTCAGGGCATCGATCATGGGTGGCGGACCGGCGGCATAGACCTTGAACCCGGCAAGCGAGTTCCAGTCGTTGGCGATGGCGTCATGGACGAAGCCGGAGCGGCATTCCTCATGCTCTTCCTTGTTCGCCAGGATGATATCGGTGCGGAAATTGCCATAGGTTTGCTGCATCGACCGCAGCAGTTCCTCGGCATAGACATTCGCGCGCGAGCGCAGGCCGAAGAACAGATGCACCTGCCGATCCGGGTTTTCCTGCAAGGCGGTGCGCACGATGGACAGCACAGGGGCCAGGCCCGTCCCGCCAGCTGCGCAGAGGATCGGACCTTCATGGGTCGAGCGATAGAAGGCCTGACCGAAGGGGCCATCGATATCGACTGAATCGCCCACCTGCAGCTTCTCCGCGACATAGCCGCTGGCCTGCCCGCCGGGGAGAATGCGGATATGGAACTCCAGTTCTTCGTCGTTCGGATGGCTGGCCATTGAATAGGCGCGAGGCGAGCAAGAACCGAACGTCAGTTCCGAATATTGCCCGGCCTTGAAGGGCAGGGGCTCGGCCGGACGCAGCACGAGGCGACGGACATCGGGCACCGGGGCGTCAATGGCAACCACCTTGGCCTTCACCCGGCGCGGCGGGATAACCACAAGCGACACATCGAGCGCGGTCAATGAGGCTATCGCAATATCGCCCTTGGGCTGCGAACGGCAGGCAAGGATCAGGCCTGCGGCCTTCTCCTGATCGCTGAGCACGCCCTTGTCGTAAGGGGCCATGGTGACCTGACCTTCGACCAGACGGCACTTGCAGCTGCCGCATTCACCGCTGCGGCAGCCGAACGGCAGCGGGACGCCCGCGTCCAGCGCGGCATCGAGCACCGTTGCCCGCTTGCCTGCGAAGACCGGCTCCTGCCAGCCGTCGATCAGGATCTTATTCATTGGTACCCCCCGACAGCTTTATTCGCCCAGTTCCAGACGGACAGGACGTGTGTGGTATGAGTGCCGGGTCTGCGCATGCTGGAATGCGGAAACCCAGAAATACATGTCTTTGGCGATCGGCAGGTCGTACTGCGATCCGGTATCGAGAGCGCGCTTCACTTCCAGGCGCCAGACTCCATCCGACCAGACAGCCTCGGCGGCGATATGGCCACGGTCGCCCTGGAAGGGGCCGCGCACCAGCACGCTCGGCAGGACGGTTCCAACCGGGATATTGGCATCCATTTCGGCCGTGTAGGGAACTGTCTCTTCATACAGCAGCCACCAGTCGGCGCGGTCGGCGCTGCTGTGGTCGATGCCGTCACCTGCGATGGCAGCGCGAACAAGCTGCCAATCCTTGGGCAGGCGGCGCGGCACGACACCGTCGGCAAGACGGGCCGCCGGATCCTTGCGGTCAAAGTTCTGCACGTAACCGCCGCCGGTATCGGGATCCATGTTGAAGCCGCCGCGATAGCGCTCGTCACCCGCCGGCTTTTCCAGCGGTGCACCGATATAGCCGTCATCCATCTGCGAAACGACGCGGTTGCCGGTGCGTGCGGCCTTCCACTGCCAGAGATCGACGATGGAGCCATCGGTCATATAATGCATGCCGCGACCATGGGTCGATTTCTTATCGCTCAACACTTTCGAGCCATAATGCGCTGAGCCGCCTGCAACTTCGGACGCACGGGACAGCATCACCGCGAACTGATCTTCGTAGAATTCGCTCTCGTCGCCCCGGTCGGCTTCGGTCTGCTTGATGGTCCAGCCGGTTTCAGTCTTCACCATCGGGAACAGCTTCATCGAGCGTTCGGTATCGGGCCATTCGAAGGCGAAATAGGCGGTGGTGCCGTCGTGGATCGCCTTTACGGTGACATCGATTTCTCCGCCCTCAACCGTATGAGCGCGCGCGGTGGGAATGACGATAGCCTTGGCGCTTTTCCAGACCTCATCGTCGAACTTGCCATCGAGCACCGGGGCGCTTGCCACCTTTGGCAGGGTGAGCGTGCGCAGAGCGATATGGTCGATCCAATAGACGCCGCCAGCGACGGCTGCAACCACCACGAAAGCGGTCGCCCCAGCCACGCCATAGGCCAGACGCGGCATCATGATCTTGGTCAGCTGACGGATGCCGCCATAGGCGATCTGGCCACCGATATGGATCACGACGTAAAGGATGAGAGCCCAGGAGAGAACCCGGTGAGTCGCGCCCAGGAAGGCCGCGGGCAGCAGACCGGCGCCCCAATAGGAGATCGAGCCGGAAATCGCCAGCAGCAGGATAATGGTGAAGCCGACCCAGAAGATCGCGACATTGCGCGCCTGCCAGCGGGTGGCACCGTCGGGTGATTTCAGGGCCTGACGACGGTATCTGTCGAAGATGATACGGCTGCCGAGCCCGGCGCGCAGCAGATAGACGCCATAGCCCAGGATGACGGCGGTCAGACCATAGCCCGCCCACACATGCCACTGACTGACCGCGCCATGCAGCAGAACGGCATCCAGCAGAAGGCTCCAGCTGGCATCGGGGCTATCAGTGGAAATTCGCAGGCCGGACAACAAAGCCACGCCCAATGCCAGAACAGCCGCCCAATGGAGAATGACGGTCGAAAGGTCGCTGCGTCGTTTTACAGTCGAGTTCAGCGCGCGCCGATCACCAAATTTCATACCGCTATGCCCTTCGTGACCCGCGAAAGCGTGAAACCATTCCCCAATTCTGACCTAGGCGACGCCATGGGGAAGCGCATCCCTTTTTTCTACCCACTTAATACCGTCGAAAACATTTTATCACAAACTCATTATATCCATCGGCGGTCAAGAAACGGAAGATGTTCTATCTCGCAAGTGCAATATCGACAATTTAATAACATTCCCGTTAGGTTAATGTCTCGAGGCGATATGGTTAAGACTGCGCTGCGTTGGCCGATTTTATCGGTTTATGACAGTCGTTTGGGCATTCGGATTGTTTACAAGACGTTCGCACAAGCCGTAGGCTGACGGACAAGACGGCATCCGGCGGACGGGCATCGGTCATCCTCTCCTGTCGTCTTGAAGATGCCGTTTTGTCACAAGCGGTGATCATCGAATGGGGCGGGCAGAGGGTCTATGACGGAAGAAGTCGGGGCGGCGGAAGCTTCGGGCGGCAGCTTCAAGTGGGCCCGCATCAGCGTTATGGCGCAGATCATTGCGCTGGTGACGCTGGTTCTGGTCGGCGCACAGGTCGTGCTTCTGGCCTTCGCCATGCGCTCGAACGAGGTGGTGGTCTATAATATCGCGGTGCGCGATAAGCTGACGACCTCGGCCATCAACAGCTTTTCGATGCTCGTGAACGAGTATGAAGGCCGTCAGGTTGGCGCGCTCGCCCATGTTTATTCGCCGCAGGAATCAGCGGTCCGCCTGCCGACGATCCAGAAGGAACTGGCCGCCAGCTGGACCACGGTCCTGCGCGAACTCGAAGCCTATCTCGACCCCGAAACCGTGCGTTCCGCCCGTCAGCAGGTCGACCGTCTGCCGGATTTCGCCGAACGGCTCCGCCAAGCCTATGTGCGCGGGGATGATGCGGCCTATATCGCCATGCATAAGGAATGGCTGACGATCAAGCCGGGCCTAGACGCGTTTGTTGCTAAGGTACGCGCTCGTATCGAGGCCGCGGCGGACGAGAATGTCGAGGCTGCAGATAATTCGGCTGAACTGGTGCAGCTTCTGGCGCTGTCGATCGGCGTGATCGGCGCTGGGGTTCTGATCGCCAACTGGTACGTCCTGTCCTTCAAGATTGCCCGCCCTGTCCGCGATATGGCCGAGGCGATGCGGGCGCTAGCGGATGGTCATATCGGCGACGAGGTGCAGGGCACCGGGCGCGTCGGTGAAATCGGCATGATGGCGCGGGCGCTGAAGGTGTTCCGTGCCCAGGCTATCAGCTCCGCCGAACTGACCGACCGCGTCGCGCAATCCATCCGGCAGGTCGCGACTGCGGCCAATCAGGCAAGCTCTGCTGTCAGTCAGGTGTCGGACGGCTCCTATACCCAGCTCAACGCCTTGAAGCAGACGGCAGCATCGCTGGAGCAAAGCTCACGCGCAATTGCCGATGTGGCGCGCTCCACCCAGCTCGCCTCGGAGCAGGCCAAGAATGCGGCCGATCTGGCCATGGGCGGCATCGAGCAGATGGCCGACATGGTCGATATCGTCACGGCGATTGCGGATTCGAGCGCGCAGGTGGAGCAGATTACCGGCGCCATCCAGCGCATCGCCGCCCAGACGAACATGCTGTCCCTGAATGCCGCCATTGAGGCTGCGCGAGCAGGCGAACATGGCAAGGGCTTTGCCGTCGTCGCCGAAGAAGTGCGCAAGCTGGCCGATAATTCCGGGGCGCTGGCCCAGAAGATCGCGGTGCTGGTGCAGCAATCGACCGAAGCAACCGGACGCGGTGTGCAGATGGCCGAGGAAGTCTCGGGCAATATGCAGCGGATCGCCGAGGGCGTGAAGCAGAGCGACCGTCTGGTCGGTGCCATCGCCGGGGCGATGGAGGAGCAGCAGGCAACCGTCGGCGGCATCAATAGCAATGTCTTCGAGCTGACGCGCATCGGTCAGAGCAATTCGACCGCCGCCGAAGAAATCACGGCGACCATGGTGCATCTGTCGAAGCTGGCCGATAAAACCCGCATCGAAGTCGATCAGTTCAAAAAACTGGTCAATTGATGATGGCGGATCTCGGAGATCGCCTAG
Source organism: Lacibacterium aquatile (assembly GCF_042683105.1). Taxonomy (NCBI): domain Bacteria; kingdom Pseudomonadati; phylum Pseudomonadota; class Alphaproteobacteria; order Rhodospirillales; family Rhodospirillaceae; genus Lacibacterium; species Lacibacterium aquatile. The sequence goes on along the minus strand of NZ_JBHUIP010000001.1, from coordinate 142,198 downwards.
GCGCCGACAGCTGGAGTATCCCTGGCGAAGAGCACGCGAAGGGTATCCGGAAGACTTTGCTGCACGGGCTGATGCAGGATGTCGAGCGGATCGCGGGCATCAAGGTCGCGACGCCGGTCGAAAACAAGCTGCAGCGGATTTTTGCCAAGGTCGATGTCGGGACGCTCGACCAATGGGTGCGCCATCTGCGATCCAGCCCGTCGGACAATCCGGACTGGTTGTCGCTGATCGAGAGCCTGACGGTCCATGAGACCTATTTCTATCGCGACATGCCCCAGCTCGATCTGGTGCGAAATGTCGTGCTGTCCCGGCTGATCAGCCAAGCCATCGAACGCGACACCAAGACCTTACGCATCTGGTCGGCGGCCTGCTCGACGGGTGAGGAGGCCTATACACTGGCGATCCTGGCCTTCCAGGCTATGGAAGCCGCAGGCGTCGCCTATGAAGAAGCGGGACAGGCCTTCAAGCTGGCGCCGGGATGGAGCCTGAAGGTCACCGGCACCGATATCTCCCGCCTCGTCCTGCGTCAGGCGGAAGGCGCAGTTTATGAAACCGGGCCGATGTCGTCGTTCCGCGATATGCCGGATGCGACCATGCGCTTTTTCCCGAAATATCGTCTGGCGCCGGGCAGCCTGCGGGTGCGCGAAGACATTCGGAAGGTCGTGAAATTCACACCCTACAATCTGCTCTCCCCAGTGGCGATGAGCGGAATTTATGATCTCATTGCCTGCCGCAATGTATTGATCTACATGGCAAAATCTGCGCGTCATGCCATTCTGGAAAGCCTGACGGGTGTGCTGCGCGACGATGGCGGGCTGATCCTGGGGCCGACCGATCAGTTGCACTTGGGCGTCGTGAAGCGGTTTTCGCCTCCTCTGGATGGCGCTTCGCCGGTCTTCTTCAAAAGCGGGGCGACGACATGAGCGAGATCACGACAGACGCCTGGCTGATGATCGAATGCGATGGCGAGCTTTACGGCCTGCCAGCGCTGCAGGTTGACCGGATCGCTGAAATGCCCCCGGTCACGGCGCTGCCCTATGCGCCGACGGCGGTTCTGGGGCTCGTGGCGCTGGGCGGGGTCGTGCTGCCGCTCATCGATCTTGGCGCTTACTTGAGTGGCCGGACACCGTCCCGGGACAAGACATTGGGCGAAATGGTGCGGCTGACGCTGGAGGATCGCGGTCTCGCCTTGCGGGTCGACCGGGTACTGAGTCTTGCCACCGTCCGCCTTATCGATGAGGAAACGGCGGACTGGAATGGTCGCACCGCGACCTTGATCGATCCGATGACCCATGGCTTGACCCGGTTGGCTCCCAAGCTACCGGCAGAGGATGAACCGGGCCTGCTGGCGCAATCCGGCATGGGCCGGGTTGCGGTCGAGCAGGAGGAAACCGTCGCGGTCCTGGTGGTGGAGCAGGGCGGCATGCTGTTCGCCCTCGATCTCGACTCGGTGATCGAGATCCATGACGATCTCGTCTGGTCCGAACTGCCTGCCGCGCCGGAGGTGGTTTCCGGTGTCGTCAATCTACGCGGCAAGCAGGTGCTTGTCCTGGGGTTGGGGACTTTGCTGGGGCAGGAGCGGCCCGGCGGGGAAATCACCCTGGTCTGCCGCCGGGAGATTGCCCGCTTTGCCCTGTCGGTCGACAAGGTGCTGGGGATTCGCCGCTATCCGCCCAAACGCTCCCAGGGGATCGAGGAGACAGGGGCTGGACTCGACGGCTATTACACCGACGCCGAAGGGCGGATGATCGGCGCGCTCAATCTGTTCCGTCTTGTCGAGGACGATCTGTTTTATCAGTTCGGCAGCCTGTTCGCCGATGTGGATGATGCCTTTGGCGCCGGATCGCAGATCCGCCAGATCGAACGTAATTTCATCATCTTCCGTCTGGGCACCGACCTCTGCGCCCTGCCGGTTGAGTCTGTAGAGCGGGTGGTGGAATGGAGCCAACCCATCGCCCTGCCGGAGGCTGAGAATGCCGCCGTCACCGGGGCGGTCGAGATCGGCGGGCATATCCTTCCTATCGCGCCGCTCCATGCCAAACTCGGCAAGACGGCCAGCGCGCGTCCGACCGCCTATATCGTCGCCAAGGATGGGACCGGCAGTTTTGCTTTGCCGGTCGATCATCCCGAACGCTTGATCTCACTTCCCATCGATACCATCGAAGAAGTGGGAACAGGCGAAGCGTTGATCGAAGGCATCACCCAGATCGCAGGTCGTTATGTCTGGATACTGGCGCCGGACAAGATCCTGGATCCCGAAGCCAAAAACGGGGTTACTGGGGGCGGGGTCACCGGATGATCAAGGTCCTCGTCGTCGACGATCTCGGCTTCATGCGTATTGCACTTCGGCAGATCATCGAAGCCGAAGGCGATCTGACCGTCGTCGGTCAGGCACGCAATGGGGTCGAGGCGGTCGAAATGGCCGAGACCCTGAAGCCGGATGTCATCACCATGGATATCGAGATGCCGGAAATGGACGGTATCGAGGCGACCAAGCGCATCATGGGGTTCGCCAATCCTCCGCCCATCGTCATGGTCAGCAGCCATACGCAGGAAGGGGCGGAATCGACCATCCGCGCGCTGCGGGGCGGGGCGGTGGATTTTGTGTCCAAATCCTCCTCCTTCACCCAGAACGACCTGGGCCAGATCAACAAGGAACTGCGACCGAAGCTGCGCCAATGGGCTGGCCAGCGGCCGCGCCGTCAGCTGCCTACCCCTGTTCCGGTAAAAGGTAAGGCACTGGAGCCGACCCAGGATAATGGTCGCACCCTCGATACCGCCCGCACGGGCGAAGGGGCGGACTTGATCGTCATCGGAGTGTCGACCGGCGGCCCACAGACTTTGCCGCGCCTGCTGATGGCGATGGGGCCGGTGCCGGTTCCTATCGTGATCGCCCAGCATATGCCGGAGTTTTTTACCCGTTCGATGGCCGAATTCCTGGGGCAGGAAACCGGCCTCAACGTGTTCGAAGCCGCCAGCGGCGTCCAGGTTGGTCCCGGTGCTGTTGCCGTGCTCAAGGGCGGGCGGGACTGGATGGTGGCGCCCAAAGCGGACGGCTTCGTCGTTCGGGGCGCGTCTGCTCCGGGGACCGTACACCCGTCGGTTGATACGCTTTTCCGGTCGGCGGCCTTAGCTGCCCGGCGACCGATTGCCGTAATCCTGACGGGTATGGGCGATGATGGGACAGAAGGAGCGTCGCATTTTCACCGACGCGGCCTGCCAGTCCTGGTACAAACTCCAGAAACTTGCGTTGTCGGCGGAATGCCGTCAGCCGCAATAGAGGCGGGTCACGCCTCGCACGTCCTGTCCATCGAGGCACTGGCCAGCCGGCTGTCGCGATGGGCCAAGAGCAACCGGATCCAGACTTCAGCGAGTGTATCCTAGCCATGACCAAGAACATCCTGGTGGTGGACGACAGCTTCATCATGCGGACGATCATCAAAGATATCGTCGAAAGCGACCCGGACCTTAAAGTTGTCGGCATGGCCGAGAACGGCAAGATCGGGCTGCAGAAGGCACGTGAGCTGAAACCAGACCTTATCCTTCTCGATATCGAGATGCCGGAAATGACCGGGATCGAGATGCTTCAGCGTCTGATGCTGGTCGGCAAGATCAAGGTGATCATCATCTCCTCGGTCGGGCAGGTCGGCTCGCCCCAGGCGCTGCAGGCCCGCAAGCTGGGGGCGCTCGACGTTATCCCCAAGCCCTCGGGCGCGATGAGCCTCGATCTTCAGGAAAAGAAGGGTCACGAAATCGTCCAGGCGGCGCGCCGCGCTCTCAGCCTCGACGCTGCTGCTTCTTAAAGGGGCGCCCGCGATGGATGTGGCCGAAACCCTCTGGCAGGAATTCGCGAATGAGACCGAGGAGCATATCGAGCTTCTCGAACCCTTGCTCGCGGGGGCTGGCAGCGGTCTTTCGTCCGAAGACATCGCGCAATTGTTCCGCTCGTTCCATTCCGTCAAGGGCGTTGCCCGGGCGATGGATGTGGGGGGGATGGAGCAGATTTCCCACGGGGCGGAAAATATCCTCGGTTTGGTGCGCGAGGGTCACGCGCAGCTCGAGGAAGCGGTCGTCGATATCCTGCTCCAGGCCGTCGATGCCCTGAAACGCCTGCGGGCCGACGTGGTGGTCAGCCGCCAGAACGTCGAGGCGCCTGCAGAAATCGTCGCGATGCTGGATCGCGTCTATGGCCTCCTGAAGTCGGCCGTGCCTGAGGCATCGTCGGGCGGTGGTGGAGGCGGTTCGGAGCTCGCACCAAGTGTGGCGTCGACCGGCATATCGGCCTCCGAACTTCACGAGGATGTCGAGCTTTTAAGCGTTTTTGCCGATGTCATGGGGCAGCGCTTGCCCGATGTGGCCTTGGCGGTGTCGCCCCAGGTCGATGAACCGGCGGTGCGCGAGCAGATCCTGGACGCCGTCCAGTCGCTGGCCCATGGCGCCGATGTCATGGAATTCGAGGCGCTGGCGGAGACCTTCAAGGGGATCGAGACGCTGCTGCCCGCCGACCGGTCGGTGACGGATGAGGTCCGGCGCGAACTGCTGCCACTGCTGGGGCAATTGCGGACCCAGGCCGAGTTGCTGGGCGAGGCTGTCGGTGCCGATGTGGGCGTGGCGGCTTTTGCATCGGCCCTTACCGTTGCCCTGGGGCCGTCGGTCGCGACGCTGATCCAGGATCTGTCGAATGCCGTCAGCCATGTGGAGCTGACGTTGATCGAAGAGGGCGGCATACCGTCCGAGGCGGATGCCGCCGAAATCGTCAGCCTTTCCAAGATCGCCGGGATCGCGCTGGGGTGCCTCGGGCATCAGCTGGCCGCCGATCTGCTGGCGCTGGTTGAAGATCTGTTCGCGCGTGCTGCCCAGGGGGCCGTGACGCCCACGACGGAAACCCTTGCTGCTACCCGCGCGATCCTGGAAGCGGTCGATCCGCGTCTGCCGTTCCAGCCTGGGCTTTATCGCGACAGCGATATCTCGGAAAGCGAGAGCGAGGAACTGGCGGCAACCTTCCGGGGGGCGCTGGCTGCCGGTGCGGCGCGGGGACCGGCGGAAGGACGCCTCGTCGGTTCGGCCTATATCCGCGGGCAGCTGTTCGAGGCGCTGACGGGCGATCAGGTCCCGCAGGTCGAAGAGATGCTGGAGGCGGGGTTCACCGCCTATACGATGCTGCTGCATCTGGAAGCCGATACGGATATCGCGGGCACCATTGTCGGCTGGCTGACGGGCGAGGCGAAGGCAATCACCAACCGCACCGTCCTGCGCGGGCACGAGAGCTGGTTCGAGTTCCTGGTCCTGTCGTTCCATGCGCCGGAGCAGGTGACGGAGATGCTGGCGCAGATCGATCCGCGCCAGCGCTGCCTGCGTCTGCTGCGGCAGTTGACCGAAGAACCCGCCGGTATCGTCCTGCTGGGGACCGAGGAAGAAGACGAGGAAATCGTCACTGCCGCCGCTCCGGTTGTCGAAGAGCAGGCGGTGGAACGGGCTGGTCCTGCGCAGCAGCGCGGTCAGGGCGGCATGGTGCTGCGCGTCCGTTCCGACTCGATCGATCGCTTCATGGTGCAGATCGGTGAACTGCGTGTCATCGCGACCGGCCTGACTCTGCTGGCCGATGATGGCGAGGTGGCGAGCGCCATCACGCGGATCCGCCAGACTCTGGGCGAGCTGCCAGCCCACGTGGCCAGCGAACTCAGCACGGCACTGGCGACCATCGACAGCCATCAGCGCAAGGTACGCGACCTTGATCAGCGTCTGGATGGCGCGCTGGTGCAGCTGCATTCCGTCGCCCTCGACCTGCGTGTCGTGCCGCTGGATACGGTCTTCAACCGCTTCCCGCGCGTGGTGCGTGATCTGGCGCAGAGCCAGGACAAGGATGTCGCGCTTAATCTCGAAGGGCGCGAAGTCCGTATCGATAAGAGCATGGTCGATCTGCTGATCGACCCGCTGATGCATATGGTCCGCAATGCCATCGACCATGGGATCGAAACGCCGGCTGATCGCAAGCGCGCGGGTAAACCCCCGCGTGCTAGCCTGACCCTGCGCGCGGTTCAGCGGTCCAGCGAAGCGGTTATCGAGATCATTGACGACGGGCGCGGCATCGATATCGAGGTGGTGCGCCAGAAGGCCGTGTCGCGCGGCTTGATTTCGGAAGCCGAAAGCCGCCGCCTGACCGAAGAAGAGATCATCCGCTACATCTTCCGGGCTGGCTTCTCCACCGCTGAAGTGGTGACGGATCTTTCCGGGCGCGGCGTCGGGATGGACGTTGTCCTGACCTCCGTCACCCGCATGGGCGGCAGCATCGATGTCCGCTCCACCCTGGGCAAGGGCACGACCTTCATTCTCCAGTTGCCGCTGACAGCATCCTTGCAGAATACCCTGCTGGTCGAGGCCGCGGGACAGACGCTAGGTATTCCCGAGCGTAACGTCTCGGCGGTCGAGGATGTGACATCGGACATGATCCAGCTGGTCGGCGGGCAGCGGGCGATCCTGCATCGCGGCATCTTCCTGCCGGTCTATCAGCTTGGCAGCCTGCTGGGGCTGGAGAGCGATCCGACGCCCAGGGCACGCTTCCCGCTGGCTGTGGTCTCCAGCGGTCATACGGCCATCGGCATCGAGGTGGACCGGCTGCTACGCCGTCAGGAGGTTTTCCTCAAAGATCTGCATCCCGAGATCGCCAAATTCCCCGCTATCGGCGGCGCCTCGATCCTGGGCGACGGCCGGGTGGTGCTGATCCTGGATGCCGACGGCTTGATCCAGACCGCCAAGCGCAGCGGCAGGCCCGCTTCGGCATTGGCTATCGTTGGCGAAGAAGAGACCGTATGAGCGGCGGGGCAGGCGACACGGGGCTCTATCTGACCGTCTCCGCGTCGGATGGGTACGAGCTGCTGTTCGAAACCTCCCTGTGCCGGGAAATCCTGCCGCTCGCAACAGGCCAGACCTTGCTGAACTGGCATGGGGTCGAGCTGGAGGTGCTGGACCTCGCTGCCCTCTTGAGCGAAGGGCGGGAGCAGGGCAGCACGGCCATCGTTTATGCGCAGGGCGAACAGGAAAATCTGGTGGCCGTCGCTGTAGGGGCGGCGCGGGGACTACGCAGGCTGGAAGGGCGCAGTTTTGCGCCATTGCCGCCGGTTTCCGAGCTGGGTGACATTCTGTTCGACGGGGCCTTGGCCAATAGCGACGGCACCATCAGCTACCGCGTTGCTGCATCGCTCGATATGAGACGTCTTGCCGCGGAAGCGGCGCCATGGTACGGGGCGAACAAGAATTCGTCCGAGAAACCTGATGGAGCAGGACATGGCACTGGCTAACGGCGACTTGATCGAGGCGGTCGCATCGACCGTTCTTGGCGGTCCGACCGTCGACGCGTCGGGGGAAACGCTCGCCGCGCATCTGCCAGCCGCCCTGGATATGGCGTTGCAACGCCTGATCGACCTGGATTTCCCGGCGATTGAAGACCCGTCCCCGATGGCGATCCTGATCGCCCTGGCGCGCGCGATGTTGCCCGCGACCGGTGGTGGCGCGCTGCGCTTGCGCCTGACGCCCCTGTTCGGCGGTGGCAGCATGCTCGCCTATCGCCCGCGTGAGCGCGGTCAGCCGGAAGTTGCCCGCGATACGCTGCATGATCAATTGTCGGCCAAGCTGGTGATGGCGGATGGGCGCGAGATCGGTACGCTGATCGTTGCAGCCCCGAAGCCTGTGGACCCGGCGGCCGAGCCATTGTTGCGTCACGCCGCGAGTTACATGACCAGCCGCCTGCTGCGCCTCTGGACGCCCGCGCCGGGCATGATGGCGGATGTGGTGCCGCGCCTCGTGCGGATCGAGGAAACGGTCTACGACGAAACGGACGAAGCCTTAAGCAAGGTTCTCTCCATCGCTTGCGATGTGCTGGAGGCGGACCGGGGCACGATCTGGCGCCATGACCGATCGATCCATGAACTGCGCGCCATCGTCGACGGTCGTGACGGCACCCGCGTCGAGGTGCGGATCGGTGCCAATGAGGGCTTGGCGGGGGCGGTTTTCTCCTCGGCTGAAGCCATCCGCATGCATGATCCCTATCAGGATCCTCGCTTCCATCCCGCCATCGACTGGCGGCTGGGACGGCGCACGCGCGATGTGATGATGGTGCCGATCAGGACCGCCCAGGGCGAGACAATCGGCGTCCTGGAAGTGGACAATCGCGCCAGTTCCGAACCTTTCAGCGAGGTTGACGAGCAGCGCCTGAAGGGCTTTGCCGATCAGTTGGGCATAGCGGCGGAAAATGACCGCATGCTCACCGAAATCCTGGGCATGAAGGCCTACAACGAAAGCATCCTGCGTTCGCTTTCGAACGGTGTCATGACCATCGACAGCGCCGGGCTCGTGAATTACGCGAACGAGGCGGTGGGCCGGATCCTGAAGCGTGACGGCGATGTCTTCATTGGCCGCTCGCTGACCGATATCTTCACCGAATTCGACAGCTGGCTACCCGATGCGGTGGAACAGGTGGCCGAGACGCTGGAAGAGCGTCTGCTGCCTGCCGTCGAATTCTATAACGCTCTCGAAGATAGCTGGATCCCCGTCAATCTGTCCGTCGTGCCGCTATCGGACGGGCGCGGGACCATGCTGGGCTTCATGCTGCTGTTCGAAGACATGTCGCGCGAACGTGAGCTGCGCCGCACCATGGCGCGCTATATGCCGACCGAGGTTATCGAGAAGCTGATCGAACAGGCGGATACCACGTTGGGCGGTGTCAGCCAGCAGGTGACGGTGCTCTTCTCGGACATCCGCAACTTCACCGGCATCTCCGAACAACTCGGTTCATCGGAAACGGTGACGATGCTGAACGAATATTTCTCCTATATGGAGGATGTGGTCACCAACCACGCGGGCATCATCGATAAATATATCGGCGATGCGATCATGGCCCTGTTCGGCGCCCCGTTCCCGACGGGTAACGACCCCGATAATGCCCTGCGCGCCGCCTGCGACATGCTCACCGTGCTGGGCATGCTGAACAAGGGGCGGGCGATGGAAGACAAGCCCCTGATCAAGATCGGCATCGGTATCGGTACCGGCATGGTCATCGCGGGCAATATCGGATCGCCCAAGCGCATGGATTTCACCGTCATCGGCGATGCGGTCAATCTGTCCAGCCGGATCGAAAGCACGACCAAGCTCTATGGCGCCAGCGTGATCATCTGCGGCACAACCCGCGCCGGGATCACCCGCGAAGTTCCCATGCGACGTCTCGACTCTGTGCGGGTGCGCGGTCAGACGGTGGCAACCGATCTCTATCAAGTCCTCCAGGTACCCGAGGCCGATGGCTTAAGCGATGTGGAAGCGGGTATCCGCCTCTATGGCGAGGCTTTGGATCTCTATCTCGCCGCCGATTGGGAAAAGGCCGAGGCGGCATTCCAGCGCTGCGTCGACGCCAATCCCGGCGATAAACCCGCCCAGACGATGATTGAGCGCTGCAAGATCTATCGCCGCCGCACCAACATGCATTGGCAGGGCGCGACAGCGCTCGACGAATTGCATTAGGGTTTAGGGTACCCTCTGCCTGTCATCCCGGGCTTGACCCGGGATCCGGCCGTAGGTTGTTGCAGCCCTGAAAGGCTTTAGACCGGCTATAGGGTCAGGCCGGATCCCGGCTCGGGGCCGGGATGACAGGGCTTAGTTGGATTTCTGCGGCTTCCAACTTGCGCCCCTGCAGCTTCTCCACAATCTCCACCGCCTCGAATTCCTCCGGGATCGCACAGATGCGCCAGCGTGACGCCCAGCGGCCAAAGGCGGGTGACGCGGTCAGAACCGTGATCGGGATCGCTCCGAACAAGCCAACCAGCAAAGGCGCCGCCCAGGGCAGGGCGCCGGGTGCGCCGTGCCAGAGAATGGCCAGCAGCCCGGCGGCCAGCGCGAACTGTGGCCAGAGGCCCTTGGCGGCGGCACTCCAGGAGACGGCATAGCCGCTGCGGCGCTGGCTGCTCCAGATCACTGCCCGCCCAAACGGCAGCCCCGCCATGAACAGGGTTTCCGCAAGGGCGACAGAGGGGGCGAGCAGGGTCATGGAGATGAACTCCAGCAAGGCCCCGGCAGTGATCCGCAGAATGCCGCCGTAGCGGCGGCGTTCCCGCGCCTGCAGCAGCAGATCCAGAACGCCCAGCAGCTTAGGCGACAGGCTCATGCCGAACATCAGGCCGAAGAGGGTGAGACCCAGTTCCACCGGGAATACCTCGGTGCCGGTCTGGGGCAGGAACGGTTGAACAGCACCCAGCAGAATGAAGATGATCCAGGCAGGCGCGCCGATATACATCATCACCGCCAGGAACAGCTGAATGCGCGAGGCGGGCAGCAGCCCTTTCATGCCCAGCAGGCGGAAATACTGCATGTTGCCCTGGCACCAGCGCAGGTCGCGGGTGATGAAATCGGGCAGGGCCGGTGGGTTTTCTTCATAGGAGCCGCCTTCTTCGGGCAGGACACGCACCTCGAAACCGGCGCGGCGCATCAGGGCTGCCTCCACCTGATCATGGCTGAGGATCCGGCCACCCAGCGGCGGCTTGCCCGGCAGGATCGGCAGATGGCAATGGTCGCGGAAGGGGGCGATGCGGATCAGCGCGTTATGGCCCCAATAGGGGCCGCAGTCGCCCTGCCACCAGGCGCTGCCCATGGTGTAGGTCCGCATCCCCTGGCGCATGCCGAACTGGAACAGGCGGGCGAAGAAACTGTCGCTCGGCAAGCCGACTGCCAAGGTCTGGAGAATTCCAAGCTGCGGATTGGCCTGGCAGACCCGCACGAGGCGCAGCAGGGCCGGGGCGCTCATCAGGCTGTCAGCGTCCAGGGTGACCATGAAGTCATAGTCGGCACCCGCGCGCTCGCAGAACTCGCGGATATTGCCCGCCTTGTAGCCCGCGTTGTCGGTGCGGCGGCGGTAGTGAATCTCCTGGGGGAAAGGATCGGCGGCGCGCAGGGCTGCGATGGCGGCTTCTTCAGCCTCTATGCTGGCGGGGTCGCTGCTGTCGGACAGAAGATGGATGTGGAAGGCGCGGCCATGGCCGCTGGCTTCCAGGTCGGCGCGCATCAGGGCGATGCGCCGGGCAACCGGGGCAACATCCTCATGCCGGATGCACATCAAAAGCGCAGTGCGGGCCAGGATCGGATCGGCCTCGCTTGCTCGCGCCAGAGCTGGATTGACGATGGCTGCAGGGTTGCGGGTTAACCGCAGCAGCAGAAAGCCGATGAGGGCGTTCCAGAAACCCAGGATCGTCCAGGGAGCGCTGAGCAGGAAGCAGACGAGCAGGCCCATCTCCGCCCAATTCCAGCCATTGACCGATAATAATCTGGCCATCAGCATCCCAACCCCTGCCAAGGTCGTAAGGTTGAGGGCGCAGACGATCAACCGACGTATTGTCGGCTGCTCAATACTCGAGGTCGACGCGGCGCTGTCTCGCATACTTCGGGGCTCGCAGGCTGGGGACACTTCCTAAGAATACGGTCGGAAGCGGCAACAGGATGATAGGCAGGATGAAAAAACCGCAAGCTCTCTGGACGGTCGCGCCGAACGAAATGGAACTGCGGGACGTGGATCTGCCCGGCGCGCCGCCAGATGGGGCCGCGCGGGTGCGGGCGCTCTACAGCGGTGTGTCGCGCGGAACGGAACGCCTGGTGATGGGCGGGCATGTGCCGGAGGCCGAATGGCAGCGCATGCGGGCGCCGTTTCAGGAGGGGGATTTCCCCTTTCCGGTCAAATACGGCTACTCCCTGGTCGGCGAGGTGGTGGCCGGCTCGCCCGCCCTGGGCGGTCGCCGTGTCTTCGCCCTGGCCCCGCATCAGAGCCTCATCGATTTACCGGAGGCAGCCTTGCGCCCGATACCCGACGAGGTGCCGTCCACCCGTGCGATGCTGGCCGCTAATGTCGAAACGGCGCTGAACGCCTTGTGGGATGGCGCGGCGGGACCAGGAGATCGCATAGCGGTTGTCGGCGCCGGGCTTGTGGGCGGGTTGGTCGCAGCCCTGGCCAGCCGGTTGCCGGGGGCCGAGGTAACGCTGGTCGACCCCGACCCCAAGGCAGCGGAGCTGGCGCTGCATCTGCAATGCCGCTGGACCCGACCCGACGATCCGCCCACGGATTGTGATCTGGTCTTTCATGCTTCCGGTCGGGGAGAAGGGCTTTCGACGGCTATTGCCTGCGCCGGGTTCGAGGCAACGGTGGTCGAGATGTCCTGGTATGGCGCGACGCCCGTGACGGTGCCGCTGGGCGGGCGGTTCCATGCAGGCCGGATCCGGCTCGTTTCCTCGCAGGTCGGATCGGTTTCAACGGCCCGTCGCCCGCGCTGGGATTACGCCCGCAGATTGGGTAAGGCCCTCGATCTGCTGCGTGATCCTTTGTTCGATATCTTCGTTGGTACAGGGGTGCCGTTTGAGGAATCGGCGACTCGTCTTCCTGCCCTCCTGGAAACGGGTGGGGGTGCGGGACCATATCTATGCTATTGAAGCGATAAAGCAAAATTGGGAGGGGAAGCCCATGTACGCCTTGGAAGTTCGCGACCACATCATGATCGCCCACAGCCTGCCGCGCCCGGTCTTTGGCCCGGCCCAGGGGATGCATGGGGCGACCTTCATCGTCGATGTCGCGTTTTTCCGTGAGGAACTGGACTCCGACAATCTGGTCGTGGATATCGGCTTGGCAGCGACGGCCCTAAAGGCGGTGCTGGCGCCGTTGAACTACGGCAATCTGGATGCGGTGCTGCCGGGTGAGATCACGACCACGGAATTCCTGTGCCGCCATATCTTCGAAGGCATGAAGATCTCGATCCATCAGGGTAATCTTGGCGCTAATGCCGGTGGCCTGAGCCGGATGCGGGTGACGTTGGAAGAAAGCCACGTGGCGCGTGCCTGGTTCGAGGGTCCGCTCACCGATGCATGAGTTTGCCTTCGCGGTTCCTGGCGATATCAACCAGGCGACCGGCGGGTATGTGTACGATAGCCGACTGCTGGCGGAATGGCGCAAGGCGGGGCTCGATGTCCCGCTTCTTACCCTGCCCACGACCTATCCGGTCGTGAAACGTGCAACGCTCGCCGCCACGGCAGAAGCCCTGAAAGACAGTCCCGACACGATCATCGTCGATGGGCTGGCCTATGGTGTGCTACCGCCCGATTGGTTGCATGCTCAGCGCAAACGCTGGGTCGCGCTCGTCCATCATCCCCTGTGCCTGGAAACCGGCCTGACGCAGGAGCGGGCGGCGGAGCTGCGCCGCTCGGAGCTGGCTGCCCTGGCCTTGGCCGAACAGGTCATCTGCACCAGTCGGGTGACGGCCGATACGCTGCTGCGCGAATTTGGGGTTTCGGCCAAGCGGCTGTTGGTGGCCGAGCCGGGGGTCACGGTCTATCCACCGTCGATCCCGCTTGGGCCCGATCTGCTGCTGGCGGTCGGTAGCGTCATTCCGCGTAAAGGTTATGACGTGCTGGTCGCTGCCCTGGCGCAGGTTGCCGACCGGCCCTGGATCTGCCGGATCGTGGGCGGGTTCCGTGACCCGGCCCATGTCAAGGCACTTCGCCGTCAAATCGCCCAGGTCGGTTTGCAGACTCGCATCCTGCTGGTCGGGGAGCAGGCGGAGGAAGAACTCTATTCGCTCTATGGTCAGGCGACGCTGTTTGTCCATGCGGCCCATTATGAGGGGTTCGGAATGGCGCTGGCGGATGCGGTGGCCAGTGGTTTGCCCACCGTCGCGGCATCGGGCGGGGCCGTCGGTCAGATTCTGTCCTCCGGCTGTGCCGTCTTGGTGCCGCCGGGTGATGTCGAGGCTATGGCCAAGGAGATCGGCCGGTTGCTGGACGATGGGCGGGCGCGTAAGCGCTTGTCAGCCAAGGCCAAGACGGCGGCGGGGCGCTTCGGCAGTTGGGCTGGAAGTGCGGCAGCCGTTGCGGATTTCGTTCGAAAGGGGATCAAGGTATGAGCGGCTTTTCAAGCCAATGGCTCGCCCTGCGGGAACCGGCCGACCTGGCGGCGCGGGCGCCGGGGCTCTTGACGCGCCTGCGGGCCTGGGGAGGCTCCAGGGATCTGCGTGTTATGGATCTAGGCGCGGGGACCGGATCGACGCTCCGCAGTCTTGAGGCAACCTTGCCGCTGGCACGCTGGGTGCTGGCCGATGCCGACCTGGGTCTGCTGCTGGAAGCCAAGACCCGGCATCCGGCGGTGGAAACCGCGCAGATCGACCTGAGTGGCACCCCCTTGCCTGCGGTGGCGTGCGATCTTGTCACGGCTTCCGCCTTGCTGGATCTGGTGTCGGAGGAGTGGCTGGATCGGTTTTGCGATGCCTTAAGCGCTCGTAACCTGCCGCTCTATGCTGCGCTCAATTATGATGGCGTGATGGAATGGCATCCGGTGCATCACCTGGATGTCGCGATCACAACTGCGTTCAATCGCCATCAACAGACCGATAAGGGCCTAGGCCCCGCGCTGGGTCCGCTGGCGACCGAGGCGGTGCGCAAGCGTTTGGAAGCAGTCGGCTATAGCGTTGATATTCAGCCAAGCCCCTGGCGATTGCGCGATACGCCCCTGCATGCTGAACTGCTGGAGGGGATTGCCACCGCTGTTGGCGAGACAGGGCAGGTTCCAGGACATGCGATAGCCGACTGGCTTGCCTTCCGGCGCCTGAACGCCGGTGAAGCTTCAATCGGCCACTGGGATTTATTGGCCTTGCCAAGCTGACAAATCGATGGATTGCTCGATCCTTATAATCGGATAGGGAGAGAGTTATGTCCTTCGAACATTGGTTGGCGTTTGTTGCAGCCTCCGTCGTGCTGCTGGCGATCCCTGGGCCGACGGTTCTGCTGGTTATCTCCTATGCTCTCGGCCATGGCCGGAAAGCGGCAGCCGCGACGGTGGCCGGCGTCGCTCTTGGCGATTTCACCGCCATGACTGCGTCGATGCTGGGGCTTGGGGCTTTGCTCGCTGCCTCCGCTCTGCTGTTCACCGTGCTGAAGTGGGTGGGGGCCGCTTACCTTATCTATCTCGGCATCAAATTATGGCGGGCGCAGGTGTCGGCGGGCGATGGAGTGACGGCGGTGGCGGCCGAGCGCCCCTCGAAAATCTTCTTCAACGCCTATGCCGTGACCGCGCTGAATCCGAAAGGCATCGTCTTCTTCGTCGCCTTCCTGCCGCAGTTCCTGGATACGGCGCGTCCGGTGGTGCCGCAAATGGCAATCTTCATGGCGACCTTCCTGGTGCTCGCCACCGTCAATGTCCTGACCTATGCGACGCTCGCCTCATTGGCCCGGCGCCAGATCGGTCGACCCTCGGTCCAGAAGGCCATCAACCGCATCGGCGGTGGTTTCCTGATCGGCGCGGGAATTCTGACGGTCGCCTGGAAGCGGGCTTAGAGCTAACGGAGTAGGCTGTCGACCAGTTTCTGCGTCTGGACGACCAAGGCAGGGAAGTAGGGCTGCGTTGGTAATTCGCGGGTGATACAGGCCACCATTTCTTTATGGGCCTGCTCCTCAAGTGCCCAGATAGTGTCGAGTTGTTTCGGATCTTTATTCTTAGCCGCATTATAGGCCTCAAAAGCGCGGCGGCTGGCTTCTTCTGTAGCTTTACCGGCTGCCGAGCACGCCGGAATTGGTGCGACCGGAACGGCGGTATTTGTCTGCAGCATGAAGACCCGGTCGCCGCTGAGGAGAGAGAGGATGATGGTCTGCGGCATCTCCGGGCTCGAGTCCTGAGCAAAAAGCCCCAACAGCGCAGCTCCAGTGCTTTGGCCATCGGGCAGCACGACCGGAAGCTCAGCATAGCTGGTGAATCCGGAATCGGTCGAGAGGGCGTAAGTGTAGGTTTTGTCCAGACGTAGAGCTTCTTTGATGGACTTCGGCCGCTCGGGATCGCTGTCGAGCCAAGTTTGTAATAGCGCTTGCGTCGAGATCACAAGGGTGCTCCGCCCGCTATCAGTGCCCTCATAATAGAAGCCGTCGAGCTTACCGAACCCCTGTTCTTTGATCAGCGTTTCCAGATGAAGCTGCCCCTCCGGTGCAAAACCCTCAATGGCCGCTGAACCTATGAGGTTCTGTAACATTGGCTTCAATTCTGCGAGGCCCTGATTGTTCTTTTTGAGTACGGCATCGCTGTCGTGGGACGTCGCTTCCCGGTCGATCTCTTCAATGAGCCGATCTCGCTTGGCAAGATATGCTTCCAGCGGTGTCGCCGTCTGAGCTTCTGATGCGCAAGTGAGCGCAAGAACGCAGAACAATACCCTCTTCATGAAAACCTCCGGTTGTCGAAGGTTATAACATGCGACGAATCAGGCCGTCTCGCCGGATGAAGTGATGATGCAGGGCTGCGCCGATATGGGCGCCAATCAGGACCAGTAGGACCCAGGCTCCAAGTCCGTGCAGCCCCAGCAGCAGCTTTGATAGTGCTTCGTCCTTCTGGAAGAAGACCGGCACTTCGACAAGGCTCCAGACGAGGATCGGGGCGCCGAAGGCCTGGGTCCCGATCAGCCCTACGATCGGCTGGGCGAAGAAGGCGGCATAGAGCGCCAGATGCACACCGTTGGCCGCCAGTTGCTGGATCGGGGCAAGGCCCGGCACCGGGCCGGGGCGGGGGGTAAGGAAATGTACCGCCACCCGGATCGGCGCCAGCAGCAGGATCGTCACGCCGAGCGAGCGATGCAGGTCGAACAGGCTGTTCTGCAGCGAACCACCATCGATCCGGATCATGAGAAAGCCGGTGCAGAGGGCGGTCAGCATCATGGCCGCCATCATCCAATGCAGGATCTTCAGCGATGGGCTGTAGCGCTCGATTGTCTTCGTATCCGGCATCCTATCCTCGCATCTGGCAGTCGAAGAGAATCTCGCCATTGCCCAAGGGGTAGGAGCGGGTCGGCGGGCGCAAGGCCGCATCGACTTTGTCGATGGGGGGCAGTTGCAGCCCAGGGCGTCCCGACCCCAGGATCATCGGCGCTACCAGCAGATGCAGGCGGTCGAGCGCGCCAGCTTCGATGAAGCGCGACACCGTCACGGCGCCGCCCTCGACCAAGACCCTTCCGATCCCCATTTCCGCCAATCCTTGGGTGATGGCTTCAGGGGAGATACGGCCGGTACCATCGGGCAGATGCAGTATCTCGATACCGGCGGGGCGAGTGCGGGCGGCTTTCTGGATCACGATCCGGCGCACGCCGTCGTCGCGCAACGCCGCCACATCGTCAGGCATCCGGCCGGAGGGGTCGAGGATGATGCGGGCGGGCTGGGGACCTGCGACCCGTCGGACGGTCAGCTGCGGATTATCAGCCAGAACCGTGCCCACGCCCACCAACACCCCATCGCACAGGGCGCGCAGCCGATGCAGATGATCGAGGGCGGGGGCGCCATTGATATAATGGGAATGGCCGCTTTCGGTCGCTATCCGCCCGTCGAGCGACTGACCGAGCTGGGCCACGACCCAGCTTTTGCTGTCCAGCAATGGCGCGATCCAGCCCGGCGCGCCGTCTGGATGATGCCCGGCAAGCACCTCCTGCCAATTCTCTGTGACGGCTAAGTTATTTTCGGTGTCGGGTTGATCCATTTGGCCCTCTCGCGGGTATCTCCTAGGTCACGTCAGGAACGGGGAGGATAGCCGCCGATGTCGTCACGCTCGGAACGTCCGTCATTCTTTAGCGGTCTCGACCGCAATCGTCGACCGATTGAGGTGCAACGCGCCTTGGCCGAAGTTCGTGCCGGCCGCCCGGTGCGAATCATCGGTGCGGATCGCGAGCGGCTGGTTGCCTCTGCCGAATTGGCGGACCTCTCACTCTTGCAGGACATGCGGTCCCTGTCGTCGGAAGTCTCCCTGGTGATGGCGCCGCCGCGTCTCTCGCGCCTTGGCATTACCAGCGATATCGCCATGCGGATGCCGGTCGCGGACAATCTCGCGCTGATTGCCGACCTGATCGCCGCACCACAGCCGCGTCAGCCTGCCGCAATGGTATCGGCCAGCGTTGCCGAGATTGCGGGACTCGAGCTGATGCGCCTCGCGTTGCTGCTGCCCGCCTTGGTGGCGGTGGAGGTGCAGGACGAACAGCGCGAGAGCTTGGGTGGCCTGCTTTCTGTTTCGGTAGATGCCATCATCGCCTTCCGCAGCGAGGCTGCCGAGGCAATGGAGATCGTCAGCCGTGCCCGGGTGCCGCTGGTGGAGGCTGCCGACGCCGAGTTTGTCGTCTTCCGGGGCGGCGACGCTCAGCGCGATCAGGTGGCGATCCTGATCGGCAATCCTGATCCATCCGAGCCTGTGGATGTCCGCCTGCATTCCGCCTGCCTGACCGGGGACCTGTTCGGTTCGCTGCGCTGCGATTGCGGCGACCAGTTGCGTCGCGCGGTCGGGGAAATGGCGGAGCGGGGCGGGGTGCTGCTCTACCTCGATCAAGAGGGGCGCGGCACAGGCATCGCCACCAAGATGCGCGCCTATGGCCTGCAGGACGAGGGATTGGACACGGTTGAAGCCGATGCCCTACTGGGGTACGGCGTCGACGAGCGGCGCTATGACGTTGCCGCCCAGATGCTCAAGCAGTTGGGCTTCCAGCGGGTGGCGCTGATGACCAACAACCCGGACAAGGTTGCTGCTCTGCGCCAAGCCGGACTGGAGATCGTCAGCCGCACCGCCATCTTCGGCGCCGTCACCGCCCAGAACCGCCGCTATCTCAACGCCAAGGCGACGAAGGCAGGCCACATGCTGGGCGAACTGGCCCTGGGCGGAGACTGACGAGCGCCAAACAAAATCTCGTCATCCCGGACTTGATCCGGGATCTCATGTAGACTGACTGCGTCGAAAAGTCGGTATGAGACTGGCCACCCAAGATCCCGGATCAAGTTCGGGATGACAGGCTTGCTTGAAGCGGGAGGTGACGATGATGCAGACGGCATCCTGGCGCAGATTGGACGTAACAGGACGCGATAGCGTTCGCCTGATCGCGGCCGACAGCGGTCATCGTCTGGAAGGGCGCGCTTCCTTCGACCATCAGGGCGATGAAGCCCGACTCGATTATGCAGTCACTCTTGATGCCGACTGGCGCCCGACACGGGGGATTGTCTCCGGCTGGATCGGAGCGCGGCCGGTGGAGCGGCTCATCCTGCATGACGGCCATGGCTGGACGCTGGATGGGCGATCGGTTGGTCTCAGTCACTGCATCGATCTCGATTTCGGCTTCACCCCCGCCACCAACTTTCAGCAGATCCGGCGTCTGGATCTCGCTATCGGAGAAACGGCGGAGCTCATGGTCGCCTGGCTCGATGATGAAGCGGCGAGCCTCACGGAACTGCGCCAGCAGTACGAGCGAACCGGAGAACATACCTATCGTTACGTCTCGCCCGATCATGGGTATGAGGCGGTGCTGGAGCTTGCTCCGAACGGCTTTGTTAAACTCTATCCCGATCTCTGGGTGATGGTGAGCTAGCCTGCGGCCGCCTGGATGGCGATGCGATTTCCTTCGCTGTCGCTGATCTCGGCAACGAACAGCTTCCCGTCACCGACATCCGTTTTGGGAAACAGCAGGCGGCTCCCCTGCTGTTCGGCCTTGGCGAGGGTATCGTCGATATCCGAAACGCCAAGATAGAGGATCGCCCCGTTAAGAGTCGGCACATAGGCATCGCCCTCGGCCAACGCGCCGCTGGCACCATCCATGCCCGAGGTGAAGGGGAAATAGGCCATCCGGTTGCCGTGGATCTCCACGATCTCGCCGAACTCGATCCCGAACACAGCAGCATAGAAACCCATCGCCCGTTCGATATCGAGCACGGGGATTTCGACATGCAGGATCAGATTCACGGCGCCTAACTCAGGCTCCGCGCCGTCGCCATCTGATCGAGCAGGTGGCCGAAGCCGTCGGCGGCATGGTCCAGCAGCGTCTCGCCGATGCGGGCTGATGCTAGTTCCGGGCGCCCAATGGTGCCGCTGGGGCTGAGGTCGGAGGTCATCCACCCCCAGCCGATAGGGCCTTGGGGCGCCAGCAGCGGTGGCAGGCCATCCGTGATCGCGGGGCTCGATTTCGCCTTGCCGACCATGCCGGGATCCAGCGCCAGCATGATGGAGGTTTCCATCCAGCCGCCGTGCCAGTCCTGGGCCGGGTCGGCTGGGGCCTGGAACGCTTCAGGCAGGCCGAAGTCCAGCCAATGGGCATTGGCGACCAGCATCTTGCAGCGGGTACGCAGTTTCAGGGCAGCGATCTCGGCCAGCGCGCGATTTCCGCCGTGGCCGTTGGCAAGGACAAGGCGGGTGATGCCGGTCCGGGCCAAACCTTCGCCGATGGCGAGGATCTGGGCGATCATGGCCTCGGCATCCTGGGACAAGGTCCCCGGACGGTCGGCATGCTCCGCCGATGCACCCAGCCACAGGCAGGGCAGGCGGGCGACAGGCTGAGCGGTTGCGACCCGATCCAGGATCGCTTCGATGATAATACGGTCCGTCGCGAGCGGCAGATGGGAGCCATGGGCTTCCATCGCCGCCAGCGGCAAGACGGCCGTGGTCAGCTTTGAGGCTGTCGCCTGTGTCAGGCGACCGAAATCAATGAGCATTGGCTAGGGCTACGGCTTGATCAGACCGGCGCTCACAGCTTTGACGGCGGCCTGCACGCGGGTCACCACGTCCAGCTTGCGCATGGCGTTTTCCACGTGGAAGTTCACCGTGCGCTCCGAAATCCCCAGCACGGTCGCGATTTCAGCCGAGGATTTGCCACGAGACACCCAGGTCAGGGTCTCCAGCTCACGCTCGGTCAGGTCGGTGCCGACCTGGGCCATCTCGGCCCGGCGCCCGGCGGCGCGCGACAGGCGGGTCTTCACGATTTCCAGCAGAATGTCGAAATCGATCGGCTTGGTCACATAGTCATCGGCGCCCAGACGGCGGCCTTTGAGCACATTGTCGCGATCGGTCAGGGCGGTCAGGAAGATGAACGGCACCTGCCAGTAACCCGGCGAGCTTGCCGTCAGGCGCTCCAACAAGTCAAAGCCGGTCATGCCGGGGAGCAGCACATCGCACAGGATAAGATCGGGCTGAAAGGACAGCGCCTCATTCAGGCCCGCGCGTCCATCTGCAACGGATCGGACCACGTAGCCAGCTTCCTCCAGCTCCTCGACCAGGAGTTCGCGGGTGTCGGGATCGTCTTCAATGCAAAGGATTTTCGACGTCACGTTTTTTTCTCCCCAGGGCAACGACTAGCGGTCATTGAATAGCGACGGTAACGGCTTGTTGGATCGGCAGGCGGATCGTAAAGCGCGATCCTTCGCCAAGGCGGCTGTCGACATCGAGCATACCGCTATGCATACGCACAATCTGGTCCACGAAGTAAAGCCCCACGCCAGTTCCCGGTGTCATGGCGACGTTGCTGGCGCGATAGAAGCGACCAAGAATCCGGTCGCGCTCCGTTTCAGGAATGCCTACGCCGCGATCGATGACCGAGATCAGCACGTCATCCTCATGACTCCCCGCAGTAACGGTTACCGGTTCGCCCGGCGGGGAGTATTTGAGCGCGTTTGACACGAGATTGCCAACTGCATGTTCAACCAGTTTTGGATCCGCCTCGATGATGTCGGGCAGCGGCCCCAGGATCAGTTCGACCGTACGGCGCGGGTGCTGATCGCGGTAGCGGTTGACCACTTCCTTCAGCAGAGTGACGACGTCGAGCGGGCGTGGCAGGCAGAGCGGGGCGGCATCGTCCCACTGCGCGGTGCGGGTCACACTGTCGATCAGGTCGGTCATTCGGATCACCGCCGACCGGATGCGCCCGCAGCGCTCCTCGATATCATCTGTCGTGACCCGATTGCCGAGTTTCTGCAGCCGCCGGGCATGGCCGTCGATGGCGGTTAGCGGGGTGCGGAACTCGTGGCTGGCCATGGTGATGAAATTGCGCTGCTGATCCATCAGTTCGCGTTCGCGCGTCAGGCTGTTGGTCAGCGCCATGGTGTTGTCGCGGAAGACCTCAATGGTGCGCGCCATGGCTCCGATCTCGTCCTGGCGAGTGGTATGCAACACCTCGGTATCGATATCGCCGCTGGCGATGGCCCGCATGATCCGTTCAAGGTTGAGCAGCGGTCGCGAGAAGTCGAAGGCGACCAGCACCATCGCGCCGATGGACAGCAGCAGGCTCGCCCCGACCAGAATCAGGAACAGCTGGCGGGCCTCATCGAATGCCAAGGCGATCCGCGCCCGTTCGCGACCGGCCAGTTCCCGGTCCCGTTTGGTGATCAGGTCCAGGGTGCGGTTATATTCGACGTACTTCTGTCGCGACTCACCGCGATATAGGAGTGTTGCCTCTGAGGTGTGGCCGTTCGAGGACAACCCGATCATGCGCGAGGAGATACGCTGATAATCGTTCCAGCCTTTCGCAAATTTTTCGATCTCATCATCCATCGGCAGCCCCGACTTCTTGATGAGTTCGCGATAATCCGACAGCTGTTGCGAGAGGGTGTTGGAGGCATTCGCCAGCGCGCCGGCGATGGAAATCATCTCGTTCGGGTCCGGGGCGACGACATGGCCGATTTCCATGCGACGATAGTCGGAGAAGAGACTTTGCAGACTGCCGACAACCTGCAGGCGCTCCATCCAGATATCGGAAATCTCACTGGCGCCCTTGTTCAGCTCCTGCAATGCCCGCAGGCCGACGCCCCCGATGACGGTCGGCAAAGCAAAGAAGGCAATCACCAGCAGCGCGAACTTGAGGCGCAGCGACGCGTGTTTCATCGGCAAGGGCTCAACGGGGCGGGGCGTTTCGGCTGCAGGCATGCCCGAAACCTCTTTATTAACTATGAGCTAACGAGGGCGAAGCTAAGTCCTGGGAAATCTGACAGGGGCTAGCTTAACGCACGAAAGAGGGAAAGGGTGCGCAAAACGCATGCCCCTATACATGTGTCAGTTGGTTTACAGACAGGAGCGCCGTTGATATGGTCCGCGCGCTCACGGTCAAAGCCTTCTGCTTTGGCCGTTTTCCATACGTGAATCAGGGTTCGGGACGCGCCATGAAGATTCTCACCGGTAATAGCAACCGCCCATTGGCCGAGGCGATCGCAGCGTACTTGAACCTGCCGCTGACGCGGGCCAGCGTTAAGCGCTTCTCGGACATGGAAGTCTTCGTGGAAATCCACGAAAATGTCCGCGGCGAGGATGTGTTCGTCGTTCAGTCGACCTCTTTCCCGGCCAACGACAATCTGATGGAACTGCTGGTGACGCTCGACGCGCTGAAGCGCAGCTCGGCCCGCCGCATCACCACCGTCATTCCTTACTTCGGCTATGCCCGCCAGGACCGCCGCTCCAGCCCCCGCACGCCGATCTCGGCCAAGCTGGTGGCGAACCTGATCACCACTGCCGGTGCCGACCGTGTTCTGACACTCGATCTGCACGCCGGTCAGATCCAGGGCTTCTTCGATATCCCGACCGACAATCTGTTTGCAGCCCCGGTGTTCGTGAAGGACATCCAGGAGCGCTTCCAGGATACGAGCGATGTCACCATCGTCTCGCCGGACGTCGGCGGCGTGGTCCGTGCCCGTGCCATCGCCCAGCGCCTGGACTGCAACCTGGCCATCATCGACAAGCGCCGCGAAAAGGCGGGCGTGTCGGAAGTCATGAACATCATCGGTGAAGTGCAGGGGCAGCGCTGTCTGCTGGTCGATGATATCGTTGATAGCGCCGGTACCCTCTGCAATGCCGCTTCGGCTCTGATGAAGGCCGGTGCCAAGTCGGTCTTCGCCTATGTGACCCACGGCGTTCTGTCGGGCGGCGCGGTCGAGCGTGTGACCAACTCGCCGCTGGAAAAGCTGATCATCACCGACAGCATCGGCGCGACCGAGGCCGTGCGTGGCGCTCATAATATCCAGCAACTGACCATCGCTCCGCTGATTGCCGAAGCCATCCGCCGCGTTTCGGAAGAAAAGTCGGTTTCGAGCCTGTTCTATTGATCTTCGGCGGAAAATACGTATTCTCCGCCGATCCGACGTTCGGCACCCCTGGAGGCCGGCGTCGATACCGTATTGGGAATGGTTCCGATACGGCGCTTAACCTAAGTGAGTAATGCAATGTCGCAAGTTTCCGTCTTCAACGCCGAAGCGCGTGACCGGGCCGGTAAAGGGGCCGCCCGTGCCGTCCGTCGTGCCGGTCGTATCCCCGCTGTCATCTATGGCAACAAGCAAGAGCCGCTCATGATCTCGCTTGAGCCGCGCGAACTGACCAAGGAGCTGCATCGTGGCGGCTTCTATTCGCGCCTGTTCGACATCACTGTCGACGGCAAGAAGCATCGCGCGCTTGCTCGCGACGTCCAGTTCCATCCGGTGACGGACGTTCCCGAACATGTCGACTTCCTGCGCATCAGCGCCGACTCGACCATCCGCGTCAATGTTCCGGTTCACTTCGTGAACCAGGAAAAGTCGCCGGGCATCAAGAAGGGCGGCCTGCTGAACATCGTTCTGCACGCTGTCGAACTCGAAGTTGCTGCTGCCGACATCCCCGATCATCTGACCGTGGATCTGTCGAAGTACGACATCAACGCTTCGATCCATATCTCGATGATCGAGATTCCGAAGAGCGCAAAGCTGCTGCACGCCGAGACCGACTTCACCGTCGCGACCATCGTTCCGCAGTCGGGCGCTGCCGAAGCGTAACGTCTAAAGATATCGGTTCGGTTCATGTGGCTTTTTGTCGGATTGGGTAACCCCGGCCGCGAGTACGCCAAGAACCGGCACAATATCGGCTTCATGGCGGCGGACGAAATCGTCCGCCGCCATCGCTTTTCCGGCTGGAAGGCCGACCGGAAGCTGATGGGCGAAGTCGCCGATGGCGAGATCGCGGGCGAGAAGATCGTCGTCCTGAAGCCCATGACCTATATGAATCTCTCGGGCGACAGCGTCGGTGCAGTCGCGCGTTTCTATAAGATCCCTATCGGGAATATCTGCGTCTTCCACGACGAGCTCGACCTGCCGCCGGGCAAGGTACGCGTCAAGAAGGGCGGGGGCCATGGCGGCCACAATGGCCTGAAGTCCATCGATGCCCATTGCGGCAAGGACTATTGGCGCGTGCGCCTCGGCATCGGCCATCCGGGCGACAAGAACCTCGTCAGCCCCTATGTATTGGGTGATTTCTTCAAGTCCGAAACCTGGGTCGACCCCCTGGTGGATGCTGTGGCTGAGGCCGCAGGTGACCTGACAAGCGGCTCCGAAGTTGCCTTCATGAACAAGATCGCGCTCCAATTGCCGGTGGCGAAGTAAGGCGACAGGCCCTTATGGGCCATGGGGTCGACATGGGGCCATTCTGATGCCATTCTGACCCCTATGAAGACGGCCCGCAAAATCATAGATGACGATCCCGAAACGGCACAATTGCGTCAGGCCGTGGAAGAAGCGCGTTTGGCGGCTGCTAAGGGTGATCTCATCCCTCATGAAAAGGTTCGCGATTGGCTATTAAGCCTCGCTACGGGAGATCGTAAGGATCCGCCGACGCCGTGAGGGTCGTTTGGACAGGGCCTGCGGTTAAAGATATCGCGGCTCATTCTGCATATTTGAACCAAGTAAACCCGTTAGCGGCTCAGGCGCTGGCCATTGCGCTCTTTACAGCTGGCGACAGCCTTGCGGCTTTACCTTTGCGGGGCCGCGTCGGACGCCTTGCAGATACGCGAGAACTGCTTGCCGTATCACCCTATGTCATTGTTTATGAAGTCGGCGTCGATGCCGTAACGATTCTTCGTATCTGGCACGGCTCACTCCTGGCCTAAACTACTAGGACCTCAGCATGTCCATCGATACCGGCGGTACGACCCGCACCGATCCCATTCCCGACGTTGCCGATCCTTATGCGTTGTTCGCCGATTGGTTCGCCGAGGCAAAAACCAAAGAGATCAACGATCCCAACGCCATGTATCTGGCGACCAGCACACCCGATGGCTTCCCATCCTCGCGTGCCGTGCTGATGAAGGATTACGACCCGCGAGGTTTTGTCTTCTACACGAACTATGAAAGCCGTAAGGGCGGGGAGCTTTTGAGCAATCCGCGCTGCGCGCTGCTGTTCCATTGGAAGACCATGGAGCGTCAGGTTCGGGTCGAGGGGACTGCTATCCCCGTGATGCCGGAAGAGGCCGACGCCTATTACGCCAGCCGCCCCTATGGCAGCCGCATTGGCGCCTGGGCGTCCAGTCAGTCCCGACCGCTCGACGGGCGCGACACGCTGGTCAAGCGCGTGGCCGAGGTCGAAGCGGAATATCCCAGTGAAACCGTGCCGCGTCCTCCCCATTGGTCGGGCTTCCGGGTAACGCCTGTCAGAATCGAATTCTGGCAGGCCATGCCTTTTCGTCTCCATGACCGCATCGTCTACAGCGCGGTAGACGGCGGCGGCTGGACCACCGGGCGCCTCTATCCATGACCACGGCGGTGCGATCAGCCACCTTAGCCGAACGCAATCGCCTGACTCGGATTGCGGCGCAGGCCAGTGTGACTGTCGCGCTCATCCTGGTCACCGGCAATGCTTTTGCCTATTTGCAGACGGGGTCGGTCGCGGTTCTGTCGGCCCTGGTGGATAGCGCGCTCGACGTTGGTGCGTCGCTGATGAATGCTGCCGCCATCTGGTATTCTCATAAACCACCCGACGCCGAACATCGCTTTGGACACGGTAAAGTCGAGGCGTTGGCTGGTTTGGGGCAGGCGAGCCTGATCGGTGGTTCGGCCGTGTTCTTGCTGACCGAAGCCGTGCAACGGGTCATCGCCCCCCAGACACCGGTTTCGCCCGAGGTCGGTATCGCGATGGCTGCTTTTGCTTTGATTATTACGGGCGGTTTGGTTGCGTTCCAATCCTATGTGATGAAGCGCACCCAGTCGGTTGCGGTGGCGGCAGACAGTCTGCATTACCGCTCCGATCTGCTGCTGAACGGCGGGGTGATTCTGGCCCTGAGCCTAAGTCATTTTATCGGCTGGCCCTACTTCGATCCGCTGTTTGCCTGCCTGACCGGCGCGCTGGTCCTGAAAGGGGCGGCGAGCATCGTTGTCACCTCCGCCAATATGCTGATGGACCGTGAATTGCCGGAGGCGGTGCATAACGAGATCGTGTCCCTCGTCACGGCCACGCCGGGTGTCCTGGGCGTGCATGATATCCGTACGCGCGGTGCGGGGCCGGATACCTTCATCCAGCTTCACCTGGAACTCCCGGACGAGATGAAGCTAATCGACGCCCATGTGATCACGGATGACGTCGAAGCGCGCCTGCACGCAGCCTTCCCCGGCGCCCATATCATCACCCATCAGGACCCCCATGGCGTGGTGATGAAGGCGCGGGCGGGGAAGAGGGAGCTGCCTTAAGCTTTCGTGTTTTTGCAGCTTTTGGTAGAATTGGCAGATGAGTGACAGCCGACAAGAACTACCAACCGATTTGCAAAGAGACCTCAAAGAGCTTGGTGCGGATTTAGCAACCTTCCATGTATCCCTTGATGTGCTGGCGCGTGTACTGCGGCAGTTTGGTGCTCTGCCTGTCGAAAAAATCGCCAAGCTGGATGGGGAGATAGCTGCAGCCGGAAAACTCTTCGTTTTTTATGGCGAACATATAGGCGACCATTCGCTTCCCAATCCTTTGAGAGAGTTTCTGGAGCGGCGGGGGGTACTTCCCGAGCCGAAGCGGTCGATTACCAAGATTGAAAAGGAGCAGATGTTCCACCAGCTCCTTCAGGTCGAACCGGATCTGGAGTTTCTGTTCCTGTTTCATCGCAACGGTTATCTGCGTCAGGCTGCGCTCGATAAGCTGGACGCACCGTTACCGAACGGTTTCTTTCTGGCTGCTCTGGCCTATCGGCTGAACGATTGGGTGCCGCAGGTTAGCGCCGCGGCCGCCGGTTGCCTTGCCCGTGTGTTGCCCAAGACGGAGAGGGAGATCATCGCGAAGGCGGCAATAGGCCTGATGGATCGGGCCTTTCATTGGCGCCGATGGGGTGCGGAAGCTGAAATATTGGAACAGGCCTTTTCGCAAGCAGATGTCGTGCCGCTCATCGCTAGTATCCTGAGAGAGGCGAAGACAGGTCCGATGGGGCGCACGCTCGGACTGGCCCTACGTTGGCCTCTATTGGACGAGCATATCTCTGATCTATCCAAAAATGCTGTGATGCCTGCGGTTCGCGGCAGGGCTCTGCGGGTCCTGCTCGACGGGAGAGCCACATGGCACATCGGCTATGAAAAACAGATGGTCAATCCCTACCATCGGATCATCCGACGAGTACCAAGTTTTCAGAGTCGGTCAGTCATGCGGAGCGAACCGCTGGAGGCGATCATCCATCAAGGCGCCCTCGACCGCTCGCCCGCCGTCCGGAAAGTCGCCGCCACCGCCCTGGTTCAGAACCGCCAGACACTTGCCAATCGAGACGAGATCATCGCACTGCTCAAAGACGACCGCAGTCCTTCGGTGCGTTCAGCGATTGAGTTCGTCGTCCGCAAGCTCAAAGAGGAGGCAGCCTCCTCTTCACTGGCGTCGTCTTGATGACGGCGGTATAGGTCATGGCGTGGTCGACGAGGCTTTCGAGCACATCATCCATCTCCTCGACAGACCGCACCAGCATATGGGCGAAGAAGGCGTCCTCGCCGGTCAGTTTGTAGCACTCAATGAACTGCGGGATTTCCTGGATCAGCTTTTCCACAAGATGGATCTTGCCGGGCAGGGGGCGCACCCGCACCATCGCGCCGATGGGATAGCCCAGCGCCTTGGTATCGATATCGACGGTGAAGCTGCGGATGATCCCGCTCTCCTGCAGCTTGCGGATACGTTCGGAAACGCTGGGGGCAGACAGGCCGACAAGGCGCGCTAACTCGCTGATCGGCTGCCGGGCGTCCTGTTCAAGGGCGGCTAAGAGCCGGGCGTCAATCTCGTCCAGGCTATGAGTTTCAGATCGTAGGCGTTTCATCGCTTCTGCCTATCTTTCAAAGGCGAAAATCGTATCGGCTTTCGGACCATCCATATAATGGCAGGGCTCGCCTTGCTATAGTCTGGCGGGCTTTCCAAGGGGCGTCGAGATGGTTTGGGGTATTCTGGCGGGGTTGACGACATGTGCGCTCTGGGGGCTGACCTATGTGGTTCCCCGGATGATCGAGCCTTTCAACGCCCTCGACCTGACCGTCCTTCGTTATGTGATCTTCGGTCTGGCTTCCGTCGCCATCATGGCGCACCCCAAGGTGCGGCGGCATCCACTGACCCGCCCGCAGGTCTGGATTGGGCTTGCGACGGGCGTCATCGGCTATCTTGGTTTTTTTCTGGCTGCCGCTTATGCCGTGCAACTGGCGGGCGCCGCAATTCCGCCGCTGATGATCGGGGCGATGCCGGTGCTGCTGGCGGTGATCGCCAATTATCGGGATCGTACAGTCTCCTGGGGCAAGCTGGCGCTGCCGATGGTCGTCATTGCTGCGGGTGTACTGATCGTCAATGTCTCCGCCCTGCGCAGCGTCACGGTCGACGACCGGCTGGCGCTTCTGCTGGGCATCTTCCTGTCGGTGATCTCACTGGCAATCTGGGTCGCCTATGGGTTGGTCGTTGGCTGGATCATGAAGGGGCCTGACGCGCCCAATACGCTCAACTGGACCGGTATCCAGGGGATCGGCGCCGCTGTTTCAAGCCTGTTCCTGCTGCCCCTGACCAGCTTTACCGAGGTGACGGCGACCGGGGAACAGTGGCTGCATTTCGGTCTGCTGTGCCTCGTCATGGGCTTGCTGGGTGCCTGGTTCGCCACCTGGTGCTGGGGCTTTGCCGCGCGACGCCTGCCCTTGGCATTATCGGCGCAGTTGATTGTGGCCGAAACGGTTTTCGGCCTGGTCTATGGTTTTCTCTATGAGGAGCGTTGGCCCGATGCCGCCGAAAGCATCGGGGCGGGCCTGCAGCTTTTCGGCATGGTGACGGCGATTGCCGTCTTCAGCCTAAGCAGCCGCGTAGAGCGCAGAAAGGCGCGCGAAGCCGGCGACGTCGATCTCCTCGGCGCGGGCGGTCGGCAATAGGCCTGCCTGCTCCAGAAACGGGATCGGGTCGCGGCCAAGGCTTTTGAGGCTGGAGCGCAGCATCTTGCGGCGCTGGCCAAAGGCTGCAGCGGTCACCCGCTCCAGCATCGACAGGCTGCCGCAGGGTTCGCGATTGGCGCGCGGCGTCAGCTGGACAACGCTCGACCAGACTTTCGGTGGTGGCGTGAAAGCCTGGGGCGGCAGGTCGAACAGGCTTTCGCAATCCGCCTGATACTGTGCGATGACGGCCAGACGACCATAGGCGTCGTCATTGACCTTGGCGCAGATCCGGTCCGCCACTTCCTTCTGGAACATCAAGGTCAGCGACTGATAGCTGTCGATCACCCGCAGCCAGCCGATCAGCAGTGGCGTCCCGACATTATAGGGCAGGTTCGCGACAATCCGATAGGGCGCGGGGCCCAGGGTGCGAGGGTCGACCTCTAGGGCATCGCCCTCGATCACCTGCAAGCGTCCGCCAGCGGCTTCGACCACCGGAGCAAGGCCCGCGACCATGCGGCGATCCATTTCGATGGCGACCACATGTTTACCACCCGCCAGCAGCAGCGCGCGCGTCAGGCCACCGGGACCGGGGCCAACCTCGATTACGGTGCCTTCGCTTAAGTCCCCGGCATAGCGGGCGATCTTGCCGGTCAGGTTCAGATCCAGCAGGAAGTGCTGACCGAACCGCTTGTCGGCAGCAAGCCCATGGGCGGCGATCATGTCGCGCAGGGGAGGAAGGGCGGCGATCGGATCACTCATGTCAGGCAGTCATTTCCCCGGCGAGGCGGATGGCGGCGATCAGGCTGGCGGGATCGGCAATTCCCTGGCCTGCAATATCAAAAGCGGTGCCGTGATCAGGCGACGTGCGGACAAACGGCAGACCGAGGGTTACATTGACGCCGCCAGCAAAGTCCAGTGTCTTCAAAGGGATAAGCGCCTGGTCATGATACATGCAGAGAGCGACGTCATAGCGTTTGCGCGCCTCTGCATGGAACATCGTATCTGCAGATAGCGGCCCGAAGGCAGCGATGCCCTCCGCCTGAAGCTGAGAGATGGCCGGGCCGACGACCTCGATATCCTCGCGGCCCATCCGGCCATTCTCCCCAGCGTGGGGATTGAGTCCTGCGACGGCGATGCGCGGAGTGGGTAAGCCGAAATGACGCCGGAAGTCGGCTGCCACGATCCGGGCCGTTTCGACGATCAGGTCCGCCGTCAGCAGATCCGGCACCTGACGCAGGGCGACGTGGATCGTGACAGGCACCACGCGCAGCAACGGGCTAGCCAGCATCATCACTGGCTGCGCGCCGCCCGCCAGCGCTCCCAAGAACTCCGTATGTCCGGGATAGGGGAAGCCAACGGACTGCAGGACGGATTTGGCGATGGGGTTGGTTACGACGCCCGCCGCCTTGCCGGACTTGGTCAAGGCCACAGCTTGCTCGATCGAGGCAATGACCGCGCGGGCGTTGGCGCCCGTCGGTTGTCCGGGCCGTGATGGTTCGGCGAGGGAGCAGGGAAGAACGGGCAACGCGTCGGGAAAGACCGCAGCGGCCTCGTCGAGATCGTTGATAAGCCGTATCGGCACAGGGAGCCGGAGCGTTTCAGCTAGGGCAGCCAGATGCGACGGATCGTCTACCGCAGTGAAGACCGGTAGTCCGGGCCTATTCAACCAGGCTTTGAGAGTCAACTCGCTGGCAATGCCTGCCGGCTCGCCCATGGTGAGGGCAAGCGGGCGGTCAAGGCTCAAAGCCGGACCTCGATATTCGCCGTTTGGCGCAGGTCGCGGATCGAGCGGCGGCTTTCAGCTTCAATGCGTTGGACAAAAAGATCGGCCCGAACATCGTTTCGGCTAGGGAGGCCCGCGCCGTCGTCCGATCTATCGCAGACATAGAAGAGGTTTACCCCTTCCGTTGTGCGAGTTGCCGGCGACGTCTTTCCTTTGCCGACGCTGGCAACAGCAGTGGCATATTGTTCAGGAAGCTGAGCCAGTGTGCCAACCCCGATCGGACCGCCACCCAGGGGTTTGACCAGATCGTTGAACGTCTGGCAGCTGTCGGATGCTGCTGCTATCTCGTTCGCGAGCGCGACCTGTCCCTCCCAGTCCCGTGCCGACGCATTGGCTGGAACAGGCAGCAGTACGCGACTTAGGGTCAGAGTCGACTTCGTGGGGTCCGCCGTCGCGCTCAGGCGCTTATCACGGAGATAGAGAATATGATAGCCGACGAGAGTCTTGATCGGCGCACTAACCTGTCCCTGGACAAGCGATGCTGCAGCCCGTTCAAGCTCCGGCTCAAGTTGCCCTTGGCGCACCCACCCCAGATCGCCCCCGGTCGACGCCGCAGCGGCGTTGGAGAACTGCCGAGCTACTTGGGTGAAGGTTGCTCCTTTGCCAAGTTCGGTCAGGATGGTGTCTGCAATCTGTTTGGCCTGAGGCTCGCCGCCTGCGCTATCGAAGCTCAGGAAAATATCGGACAGGCGATATTCTGGCTTACCTTGCGTAGCACGAAGTTCAGCCAACTGCTGATCGACCTCTTCTTCGGTCACGCTACGAGTTGCGCGCACCTTCTGAGCCATCAGCCTTTCCCAGCCAGCGCGGGCGCGTAGCTGGTCTGTAAAAGCTTGGGTGGCGATGCCTTGAGTCTCTAGAGACTTCAGTAGAGCTCCCTTGGGCATCCTAATGCTTTGCTCGATAGCGTCGATCTGGGGGGCAATGTCAGCGTCACTGACACTGACACCCCTGCGGCGCCACTCCTGCATCATCAGCTTCTCTTCGATGATCTGACGGAGAATCTGTGGCGCCAGTTGCCTGCGCACTGTGTCGTTAGCCTGCTGACCTGTCGAGAACAGTTGCAGGTCGATCCGCTCTAGCAGGTCGTACATCGAAATGATGTCTTCATTCACCACGGCAGCGATCCGCAGCATCTGTTGTGCACGCGCGGGCGCCACTGGGGCAAGCCCGGACAGGGGAGATGCGACGCTCAGAATAAGCCCAAGGGCTGCAGTGGTCAGAAGGCGCTTCATCGTCTCAATCGGTTTTGTCATACACGCTTTAGCGTGGGACAGTGCGGCATTTAGCGTAACGGAACAAGGAAAACCGTTCACCATCGACAGCAGCCTTGTCCCGATTTAAGGTCTAGCCCCTGGCCGCACCATTGGGCGGTTCTTAAATAATGCCGGGTCGCCTTCGCGACTGAACGGTCATCCTTTCGAGGGAACGCATAATTATGAAGATCTCTTTCGCCGAACTCGACCTCGCCAAAAAAGGCACGCTGGTCGTCGGCATCGCCGCTGATCGCGCCCTGACTGCCAGCGCGGCTGTTCTGGACGCCCGCATCGGCGGGGCAATCTCGCGTGCTGTCGGCGCCAGCCGTTTTGCTGGTAAGGCGGGTGAGACTCTGGAGATTCTGGCGCCTGTCGGTGTCGATGCCAGCCGCATCGTGCTGCTGGGTCTGGGCAAGCTTGCCGAGATTGACGAAGCTAAGGCCGAAACCCTGGGTGCAAGCCTGTTTGCGGCCGTCAAGGGCCATCCGGAGAAGGACCTGGCCATCGCGGTGGATCCGGTCGTTGGCGCCAGCCTCAGCGCCCAGGACATCGCCGCCGAGATCGCCTATGGCTTCCTGCTGCGCTCCTATCGTTTCGACAAGTATCACACCAAGCTGAAGGCCGAAGATAAGGCCGCGGTCGAAAAGCTGACCGTCATGGTTGCCGATGCCGCCGTCGCCAAGAAGCGCTATCAGAACCTGGAAAAGGTCGCCGATGGCGTTGTCTACGCCCGCGACCTCGTGACCGAACCGGGCAATATCCTCAATCCTGAAACCTACGCTGAAAAGCTGAAGGGCCTGGAGAAGGCGGTCGGCCTCGAAATCGAAGTCCTGACCGTCAAGGATATGAAGAAGCTGGGCATGGGCTCGCTTCTGGGTGTTGGCCAGGGCTCGGTCAGCGAGTCGCGCATCGTCATCATGCGCTGGCAGGGCGCCAAGGACACCTCGGCTCCGATCGCTTTTGTGGGCAAGGGCGTCACCTTCGACTCGGGCGGCCTGTCGCTGAAGCCTGCCAAGTCGATGGAAGACATGAAGTGGGACATGGGCGGTTCGGCTGCCGTTGTTGGCACCATGATCGCGCTGGCGGGCCGTAAGGCGAAGGTCAATGCGGTCGGCGTCGTCGGCCTGGTCGAAAACATGCCGTCGGCTGAAGCTCAGCGTCCGGGCGACGTTGTGACTTCCATGTCCGGTCAGACCATCGAAGTGCTGAATACCGATGCCGAAGGCCGCCTCGTGCTTGCCGATGCGCTCTGGTACACCCAGGATCGCTTCAAGCCGGTCGCGATGATCAATCTCGCCACCCTGACCGGCGCGATCATCATCGGTCTTGGCCACGAACATGCGGGTCTGTTCTCGAACAATGACGCGCTGTCCGATGCCATCCTGACCGCAGGCAAGGCAACCGGCGAAACCCTGTGGCGCATGCCGCTGGGCGAGGCCTATGCCAAGTCGCTGAAGTCCCCGATTGCCGACTTCCGCAATATCGGCGACGGCACCGCCGGCTCGGTCGTCGCCGCAGTGTTCCTGGAGAAGTTCGTGAATGAGGTTCCCTGGGCGCACCTCGACATCGCGGGCGTTGCCTGGGGTGGCTCGGATCGCGGCGTCAATCCCAAGGGCGCGACGGGCTGGGGCGTGCGTCTGCTCGACAAGCTCGTCCGCACCAAGTACGAAGCCTAAGAGTTTAGCAGGTTAGGGCAGGGGCCAGGGATCGACCATGGCGGAGGTTCGCTTCTACCACCTTCAGCGCTCGGCGCTGGAGGTGGCCCTGCCCAAGCTGCTGGAACGTATCCACGGCCTGCCTGCGCGCGCCGTTCTGCTGGCCGGATCCGATGCGCGGGTCGAGTTTCTGGCAAGCAAGCTCTGGGAATATTCCCCGGACAGTTTCCTGCCCCATGGCACCCCCCGTGACGGCCATGCGTCCCGCCAGCCGATTTATATGACGACCGAACCCGGCAACCCCAATGGGGCCAAGGCTCTGGTACTGGTGGATGGGGTGGATGCGCCGCTCGATGGGTTCGAGATGATCTTCGATATCTTCGATGGGCGCGACGATATGGCGGTCGAAGCCGCCCGGAATCGCTACCGAAACGCGAAGGCTGCCGGACATATGTTAAAGTATTTCCAGCAGACCGATAAGGGATGGGAGCAAAAGGCGTAGGGGTCTCCTGCATTTTACGCAGTTGCGAGAGCGCCCCGACATCGCTATAACCCCGCCACCCACCGAATTTCTGATTATTTTGGAGTAGAGCCGTCATGGCCCTTGAGCGCACCCTGTCGATCCTGAAGCCCGACGCGACCCGTCGCGACCTCACCGGCAAGATCAACGCCCGGTTCGAGGAAGCGGGCCTCCGCATCGTCGGCCAGAAGCGCGTCTGGCTGTCGAAGGCCCAGGCCGAGAAGTTCTACGAAGTCCATAAGGCTCGTCCGTTCTTCAACGACCTCGTTGGCTTCATGATCTCCGGCCCGGTCGTTCTGCAGGTTCTGGAAGGCGACAACGCCGTTGCCCGTAACCGCGAGATCATGGGCGCGACCGATCCGTCCAAGGCCGAACCGGGCACCATCCGCCGCGACTTCGCCGAATCGATCGAAGCCAATTCGGTCCATGGTTCGGACAGCCTGGAAAATGCCGCTATCGAAATCGGCTATTTCTTCGCCGGTACCGAAATCGTCGCCTAATACCGACGCTTTCGTTTCGAGCTTGGAAAACCCCGGATCGCAAGATCCGGGGTTTTCTTTTTGCTCAGACCTCGACCACCAGCCTCTCGTTGAACTCAGGATTGAGTTCGATCGGCCAATAGCCGCGCGGATTACAGATCACCCGCGTGTCGCCGATCCTGTAGTCCTGGCTGGTGTGAATATGCCCGTGGATCCAGAGCGCCGGGCTTCCCTCCAGGATCAACCACTCCAGATCCGATGCATAAGCAGCAGACGTGTGATCCTCGGCATAAATCTGCGGGATCGAGCGGCGCGAGGGCGCGTGATGGGTGACGACAACAGTCGGGCCATCGAAGGGCTCTTTGAATTTGTCTCGCAGCCAGGTCACCGACTTTGAATGTAGGATGGCAGCATCCTTGGGGCGGAAGCGGCGATAACCGTCACTCGCGATGCGGATCGTACGGAAATCCGTGATCCTTTCGGCGCAGCGCGTTGCGTCCCCGCGAAGGGCACCTTCATTATCGCCCGCGAACAGGCGAAAATCCGTCCAGAGCGTGCAGCCGAGTACCCTGACGCCAGAGATGATCACTTCCTGGTTCTCAAGAATTGTGATGTGTTTCTGGGCGGCGGGAGCAGCGATCTTATCCAGCGTCCGGTCGATCTTGCCGTCGTAATGCTCGTGATTGCCGAGGATCATCACGACCGGCCCCCCCAAAGGCCTGATGCGAATCGGCAATCGCCTCGGGTAGGCAGCGATTCTTGGTGTAGATGTCACCGGCAAGAATCGTGAAGTCGGCATCCGTCCCCGGTGGTTGCCAGGGGCCGAATTCAAGATGGAGATCGGAGTAGACGGCGATACGAGCCATAGCAGCCTTGAACACGAACTTCTGCGGTTCAGTTCACGCTATAGCAGCGGTCTCGCTGACGGCAAGCCGATCAGACGAGCGTCATGCCCATCAGGCCGATGACGACAAATGCCAGTACGGCGACTGTGAAGCCGAACTTGACGGACGAGGCGAAGAATTTCTGGTGATCGCGTTCCATATCCAGGTCGTGCATAGCAGCGCTCCCGCATGAGAAACCTGTCGCTATTCTACGCCTGTTTTCTGCAAAACAAAACCCCGACCGCTGGGGCCGGGGTTTGTTGCTTCTAGGATAGAAGCCGACGCTTAGATCAGGGTCAGTGCCATCAGGCCGATGATGACGATCGACAACGCGCCGACGACGGTCGAAGCCTTCATCACGTTGTTGAACATCTTCTGGTGGCGGATTTCCATTTCCTGATCGTACATCGGTGACTCCCGAAAAGAATGTGATTGGCGTCGTTTCTAACCTAAACCGTGTCGGCTGTTAAGAGGCCTTACGGCGCAGGGGTGCCAAGGCCTTATACGCTTTACGGCGCAGGCGCGCCGCGGGCTGCTTCCCAGAGGCGGTACCAGTTCTGGCGATCCATGACATGTCCCGCCGCCTTCGACAGGGCTTTGAGGCGATCCAGGTTGCCGGTGCCGACCACGGCAACTGGCTTCACCGGATGGCGCAGCACCCAGGCCAGCGCCGTGGAGGCCAGATCCGGTAGGCCTTCATCCTGGGCGACGAACTCCAGAGCCGCACGCATGCGCTTCGTGGCTTCGTCCGTGGCATCGCCCTTGAAGAGGTTACCGCCCGCCAGCGGCGACCAGATCATCGGCGCCACGCGCTCCTGCTGCAACTGATCGAAGGTGCCGTCGAACATCGGATCGTGGTGGGTTAGCGAGAACTCAAGCTGATTGGTGCAGAGCGGCACCGACAGGCGATCCTGCAACAGGGCGAACTGGCTGGTGGAGAAGTTCGACACGCCGATGTGGCGCACCCAGCCCTTGGCCATGACCTCTTCCAGCGCTTCGGCCGTCTCGTCCGCATCCATCAGCGGGTCGGGGCGATGGACCAGCAGCAGGTCGAGATAATCGGTCTTGAGGATACGCAGGGAGTTCGTGACGGAGCGGATGATATGCTCACGCGAACTGTCGTAGTGCTTCACCAGCGTCTCGGGCCGCGCCGGAGCGATCGGGCGGATGCCGCATTTCGTGACCAGCTGGACGGCTGAACGGTCAACGCCATTCTCTGCCAAACCGAGGCCAAAGGCTTCTTCAGAGCCGAACTTGCCGTAGATATCGGCCAGATCGAAGGAGGTGATGCCCAGGTGCAGGCAGTCGTCGATGAAACGCGCCAGATCCTTCGGCGCCTTGATCTCGTCCTGCTGCAAGAGGCGCCAGGTCCCCCAGGTCAGCGGCGACAATCCGGGGCCAGCGGCGGTAAGCGCAATCTTTTCCATCGGTCGAACCTTTTAGAACTGGGGAGAAATCAGAGGGGTGGCTAAGTTTTTGTCGCCCGTGACGGTGATCCGGTTGCCGGTGATGCTGAGGCGCTTTTCGGCAATCAGACGGACGGCGAGGGGGTAGAGCTTATGCTCCTCTGCCAATACACGGGCGCCGAGGCTGGCCGCGTCATCTTCGTCCAGCACCGGCACCACGGCCTGGGCGATGATCGGGCCTTCATCCATCTCGGGCCGGACATAATGCACGGTGCAGCCGGTGAAACGCGCGCCTGCTTCCAGGGCGCGCTCGTGGGTCTTGAGACCCTTGAGGGCGGGGAGGAGCGAGGGGTGGATGTTGATCATCCGGTCCCGCCAGCCCTCGACAAAACCGTCGGTCAGCAGCCGCATGAAGCCCGCAAGGCAGACGAGCTCTACGCCTGCGGCGCGCAGACGGCGGTCAAGCTCCGCATCGAAGCTGTCCCGGTCGGCGTACTCTTTGTGATTGACGACCGAAGTCGCGATCCCGGCGGCCTTGGCCCGCTCCAACCCTTCGGCATCAGCCTTATTGGAGAGAACGAGGGCTATTTCGGCGGGGAAATCGGGCGCGGCGCAGGCGTCGATCAACGCCTGCAGGTTGGAGCCGCGCCCGGAGATCAGGCACCCGAGTTTCAGGACCATGCAGCAGCGAGGTTGGAGTAGCTGACGCGATGTTCGCTGTCAGTGGCCACAACCCGGCCGATAACCGACGCGTTTTCACCGGCCGAAGTCAGGGCGGCGATGGCGCTGTCAGCGTACTTCTGGTCCATGATGACGACCATGCCGATCCCGCAATTGAAGACGCGGGCCATTTCGGCATCGAGCACACCCTGGCTGGCGAGCCAACCCATGACGGCCGGGGCCTTCCAGGTGGTGCCGTCCAGCTCCACGCCCAGGCCCTTCGGCAGGACACGCGGAATATTCTCGGTCAGGCCGCCGCCAGTGATATGGGCAAAGCCCTTCACGCGGGCTGCCTGCATGACGGCAAGGCAGGAGCGCACATAGATGCGGGTCGGGGTCAGCAGGGCTTCGCCCAGCGACTTTTCCGGCATGAAGGGCGCGGGCTTGGTGAGATCCATGCTCTCGACGATCTTGCGGACCAGCGAGAAGCCGTTGGAATGCACACCGGCCGAGCGCAGGCCGATGACGATATCGCCTGCTTCGATCTGGGTCCCGGTGATCACGCCGTTGCGTTCGACCGCACCGACCGAGAAGCCCGCGAGGTCATAATCGCCCTCGGGATACATGCCCGGCATTTCGGCGGTCTCGCCCCCGACGAGCGCGCAGCCCGCCTGACGGCAGCCTTCGGCGATGCCGGAGACGATGGACTTGCCGGTTTCGACGTCGAGCTTGCCGGTCGCGTAATAATCGAGGAACAGCAGCGGCGTCGCGCCCTGAACCACCAGATCATTGACGCACATGGCGACAAGGTCGATGCCGACGGTGTCATGAAGGCCGGTTTCGATGGCCAGCTTCAGCTTCGTGCCGACGCCGTCGGTGGTCGCAACCAGCAACGGATCGGTGAAACCGGCGGCTTTCAGATCGAAAAAAGCGCCAAATCCGCCCAAGGCAGCATCGGCCCCCGGACGTGCGGTGGAACGAGCGAGCGGCTTGATCGCTTCGACAAGGGCATTACCTGCATCGATGTCGACGCCGGCATCCTTATAGGTGCGATGGTTCTGAATGGTGACTTCCCCGTCTTCGATAGGCTAGAAGGAGGGGCCGCGATGGCCCGCTGCGGTAACGCGGGACAATAGCCGATCCGGGATCGAATGCAATGGTGCGACCCTACGCTTTTCGCCTTATGGCGCCAGTTTTGGCGTTGTTCCTCTCCGTAACCGCTGCAAAAGCGGCCGACGAGGCCTTTTCCATCAGTGGTGTGCCGGTCGATAAGACCGCCGCTTCGGCCGCCGTCGCCCGCGATGGCGCGATTGCCGAAGGCCAAACGGTGGCCTGGACCCGGCTGGTGGAGAAGCTTGCGCTCGACCCCAGCGCCGCCCCCCGCCTGACCGGGATGCCGAGCCGCGAGATCGCTGGTCTGGTCGAAGGCTTCCAGGTGGAGCGCGAACAGGCATCGACCGTGCGCTATATCGCCATCATGACCTATCGCTTCCGCCCGGCGGCGGTTCGTCAGGTCTTCCGGGGCGCGGGCATGGCCTTCACCGAAGGTCAGGCGCGCCCTGTGGTGGTTCTTCCCTTGCTGATCGAAGCGAACAGCACCCGCAAGCTCTGGGAAGCGGACAACGACTGGAAGCTGACCTGGAGCCAGCGCCCCCTGCGTGCCGGTCTGGTGCCGCTTGTCCTGCCGCGCGGCGGTGCTGAAGACGCTGCCGTGGTCGATGCCGCCGCCGCCGAACAGGCCAGTGCCAATTCGGCCCAGATGCTGCTGACGCGCTATAGCGCCATCGACGTCGTGGTCGCGATGGCGGCTTTCGAGCCGTCAGGCGTGGTCGGTACCCTGAAGCAGGGGGGTGCCACCATCGCCACTGCCCGCGTTCCCCTGGGCCCGATGGATACAAGGGAAGAGGGGCTCTATAAGCTCGCCGCCGAACTGACCGCTGGCCTCGAACATAAGTGGAAGTCCGAGCGCGGCACTCCGGCCACCTCCGGCATGGTGGGCGGTCCGACCGCCTTCGATGCCCGTGTCCCTCTGTCCGGTCTGGCCGAGTGGCAGGAGATCCGCCGTCGCCTCGCCACCATTCCGCAGATCCGCACCGTCAATGTCCGTGCGGTAGCCCCGCGTGAAGCGATCGTCGGACTTGAGCTTGCGAGCTCGCTGGAGCAGGCGAAGAGCGCCCTGGCCGCCCGTCAGCTTGCCATCGAGGAAGCCGAGGACGGCTGGCGCCTGCGCTTCACCGGCCAGGTGACGGCTCCGGCTCCTGTCCCGGCTGCACCCGCACCGACAACTGCGCCGGTTCCCGCAACCAATCCGCCGGTAACGACCCCCTGATCATGACCGACCGTACCTTTGAAACCAGCGCAGCCGGTGTCGCATCGGCTGCTTCTGCCGCGCGCCAGCATCCGCTGGCGATGCCTTTGGCCCTGGCAGGCGTCTTTGTTTTCGCCAGCCTGACCATGCGGGAGCTGATTCCCGACTGGCTGGCGATGATCGTTGCTCTGCATGCCGCCGCTGTCGGGGCTGCCCGTCGGCGCGAGGTTGCTACCGGGAATATGATCTGGGGGGTGTTCGTCCTTCAGGCTCTGGCTCTGCTTTGGCTCGCCCTGTCGCTGAGGCAGGGGTTGGAATGGCCGGAAGTCGAGCTTGCCATCTTCTCGACAACTGCCATTGCAACCTTGGCCTTCGCCGGATGGCTGATCGTCCGGGTCGTGCGGAAACTGGGGGTCTGATGCTTCACCAACGGCAGGTCATCTGGGCGGTTCTGATCGCGTGTTTTCTTGCGCTGATCTGGCTGCTGTCGCCCATCTTGCTGCCGTTTGTGGCCGGCATGGCCATCGCCTATGTCCTCGATCCCTCGGTCGATTGGCTGGAGCGGCAGCGTGTCCCGCGCACATTAGGCGCGGCGATTATGATCGTCGTGTTCTTCCTGACGATCCTGCTGGTGCTGCTGCTGTTCGTGCCGCTGCTCCAGGGGCAGGTGACGGAGCTTATCCAGCGGCTGCCGACGATGTTGACGGCCCTGCGCGACCGGGCCGACAGCCTGTTGATCGATATTCAGAACGAAATCGGTGTCGCGCCTGAAGAGATGCGGTCGCTGCGCGACCAGATTGGCGATCCAGGGCAGGCGCTCTCCTATGTCGCAGGCCTGCTGGGGAGTGTCGTGGCGCAGGGCGCTGCCTTCGTCAATATCGTCTCCCTCGTCCTGATCACGCCGGTTGTTGCGTTCTATTTCCTGCGGGACTGGGACCGGCTGGTCGACCGTATCGACATGCTGCTGCCGCGTCAGCATCTTGAGGTCGCCCGGGAGCAAGCCCGCGAAGTCGACGAGATCCTGGCAGGCTTTGTGCGCGGGCAGGCGCTTCTTTGCCTGAGCCTTGGGACCTTTTATGCCATCGGCCTGACGGCGGTGGGGCTGGATTTCGGCCTCATCATCGGCATGCTGGCGGGCATCCTGTCCTTCATTCCCTTCGTGGGCGCGATTGTCGGCGGCGTCGCTTCCGTCGGATTGGCGCTCCTGCAGTTCGACAGCTTCGTGAGTGTCGCCATCGTCGCGGGCGTCTTCGTGGTGGGGCAGGTGCTGGAAGGTTATGTCCTTCAGCCCTGGCTGGTGGGCGACCGGGTCAAGCTGCATCCGATGTGGGTGATCTTCGCCCTGCTTGCCGGTGGCGCACTGTTTGGCTTTCTCGGCGTGCTGCTGGCGGTGCCGGTCATGGCGATCATCGGTGTGGCTGCGCGTTTTGCCATCAGCGGTTATATGTCCAGTTCGCTCTACGATCATTCGGTTCAGGATAAGTTGAGCGGCCAGCCTCTGCCTGACGATCAGGCGCCGTAACGTCCCATGGCACAATTGCCGCTGGCCTTTGGGTTTTCTCCGTCATTTGGAGAAGATGACTTCCTGATCGGCGCACCCAATGCCGAGGCGGCTGCATGGGTCGACAATTGGCCGGAGTGGCCCGACCGCATCCTGGCCCTGTCGGGCCCCAGCGGGGCAGGCAAGAGCCATCTGGCCGCCATCTGGGCCGCGCGGGCGGGGGCGGTCACTCTCGACCGCCATATCCTCAGCCGCTCGCCTGCCCGTGACCTTGTGAAGCCGGGCGGGGCGCTGCTGCTGGATCCGGTGCCGACCCCCTATCAGGAAGAGGCGCTGTTCCACCTGATCAATCTGGTGCGTGAGCAGAAAGCGTTCCTGGTCATGACCAGTGTCGAGCCGCCCGCGCGCTGGCCGGTCAAGCTGCGCGACCTTGGATCACGTCTGGCAGCTTTGCCCCATGTTGCCATCGGCGAGCCGGACGATGCCCACCTCAAAGCCCTGCTGGTGAAACTGCTGGTGGATCGTCAGGTCATGGTCGATCCGGCGCTGCCCGACTATCTGGCAAAGCGGATTGAGCGTTCCTATGCCGCCGCCCGCGATGTGATCGCGCAGCTGGATGCAGCGTCGCTGGCTTTGCAGAGGCCCATCACCGCTGCTTTGGCGCGCCAGGTGCTTTAGGCGCCAACCGTAACCGACTTGTCATCCTGAAGCGGCTTCGACCATGGTATAGCGATAGGCAATCCCTGAATTAGCTTATCCAAGGACCGATCCATGCTGTCCGTCGTTCCGACACCCGAAGCTGCCGCCCCGATTGAGATCAACCGCGCGTCGCCGCAGCGGTTCATCAATCGCG
This sequence comes from Lacibacterium aquatile, assembly GCF_042683105.1. Classification (NCBI taxonomy): domain Bacteria; kingdom Pseudomonadati; phylum Pseudomonadota; class Alphaproteobacteria; order Rhodospirillales; family Rhodospirillaceae; genus Lacibacterium; species Lacibacterium aquatile. The sequence continues at coordinate 98,977 of NZ_JBHUIP010000001.1, read as the reverse complement.
AAGTCTCCTGGCTGGCTTTTAATCAGCGGGTGCTGGAAGAGGCGGGCAATGCCCATCATCCGCTGCTGGAACGGGTGCGGTTCCTGTCGATTTCCGAGGCCAACCTCGATGAATTCTTCATGGTGCGCGTGGCAGGCCTCAAGGGGCAGGTGGCCAATGGTGTCGCTGGCGTCTCGCAGGATGGCCTGACCCCGGCACAGCAATTGGACGAAGTGCATCGGGTCGTCGGCAATCTGACCGACCAGCAGGAGAATATCTGGGCGCGCCTGCGTGAATCCCTGGTCGAGGCCGGGATCTCTATCATCGATGATGATGCCGGGATCTCGATGAAGGACGATGGCCATCACACGGCCGAAGAGCTGGCCTGGATGAGCGACTTCTTCGACCAGGAAGTCTTCCCGATCCTGACCCCGCTCGCCATTGATCCGGCGCATCCTTTCCCCTTCATTCCCAATCGTGGCCTCGGGCTTGTGCTGCAACTGGTGCGGCCGAGCGATGGCAAGCAGATGAAGGCGCTGGTTCCCATTCCCGCCCAGACGCGCCGTTTCGTGCGCCTGCCGGGCGAACCGATCCGCTTCGTGACGGTCGAGGATCTGATCGGGCGCTTCCTGGATCGGCTGTTTCCCGGCTTCCAGGTGGCCGCAGGCGGTGTCTTCCGCATTAACCGCGATTCGGAAATGGACATCGACGAGGAGGCCGAAGACCTCGTCCGCCTGTTCGAAAGTGCCCTGAAGCGTCGCCGCCGGGGTCTGACCATCCGTCTGGTGGTCAATCAAGGCATGCCGCAGGAACTGCGCAGTTTCCTGATCGATCAACTGCATGTGAGCGAGGAAGATATCTATGATACCTCCACGCTGGTCGGCCTGACCGATATCAAGCAGATCATCGTCGACGATCGCCCGGACCTGCTCTTCACCCCCTATAACGCGCGTTTCCCCGAACGTATCCGCGATTTTGGCGGCGATTGCCTGGGGGCCATCCGCCAGAAGGATATCGTCGTCCATCACCCGTACGAGAGCTTCGACGTGGTGGTGCAGTTCCTGCGGCAGGCAGCGCGCGATCCGAACGTCATCGCGATCAAACAGACGCTCTATCGCACCTCCGACGACAGCCCCATCGTGCGTGAACTGGTAGCCGCCGCCGAAGCGGGCAAGTCGGTGACGGCGCTGGTTGAGCTGAAGGCGCGTTTCGACGAAGAAGCCAATATCCGCTGGGCGCATGAGTTGGAGCGGGCAGGCGCACAGGTCGTCTATGGCTTCATCGACCTAAAGACCCACGCCAAGATCTCGCTGGTCGTGCGGCGCGAGTCGGGATCCTTGCGTTCTTACGTCCATCTGGGGACCGGCAATTATCATCCGATCACGGCCAAGGTCTATACCGACCTGTCGTTCTTCACCTCCGATCCGGCCCTGTGCCGGGATGCGAGCCGCCTGTTCAACTTCATGACCGGCTATGCGCAGCCTGCCAGCCTGGAGAAGCTCTCCTTCGCGCCGGTGACGCTGCGGGCGACCTTGCTGCGGCATATCCAGCAGGAAATCGTCAATGCGCGTGCGGGCAAGCCCGCGGCGATCTGGGCCAAGATGAATGCGCTGGTCGATCCCGAACTGATCGACGCGCTCTATATGGCGTCCAACGCCGGGGTGCAGATCGATCTCATCATCCGGGGCATCTGTTGCCTGCGCCCGGGCGTGAAGGGCCTGTCGGAGAATATCCGGGTCAAGAGCATCGTCGGCCGTTTCCTGGAACATACGCGCTGCGTCTGCTTTGCCAATGGGCACGAGCTGCCGTCGCGCGAGGCCAAGGTCTTTATCTCTTCCGCCGATTGGATGCCGCGTAATCTCGACTGGCGTGTCGAAACTTTGATCCCCATCGAAAACCCGACGGTGCATCAGCAGATCCTCGATCAGATCATCTCGGCGAACCTGAAGGATCAGGCGCAGAGCTGGCATCTGCAGCCCGATGGAAACTACCTGCGACCCTCGGACGCACTGGCGGGATTCAGCGCTCACACGTTCTTTATGACGAATCCCAGCCTCTCCGGGCGCGGTTCGGCCTTGAAGAAAGGCGCTGGGCGCGGTAAGGGCGGGAAGTAAGCGTCATTACGACGTTTGACGACGCTCCCTGCGGACAGGATCAGCATGCCGACATCGAAACGGGTTGCGATTATCGACATCGGGTCGAATTCGATTCGTCTGGTCGTCTATAAAGACAGTTCCCGCAGCCCGCTGACACTTTTCAATGAAAAGGTCATGTGCGGGTTGGGCCGGGGGCTTGCCGGGTCCGGGCGCCTTAATCCCGAGGGGCGCCGATCGGCTTTGACCAATCTCGCTCGCTTCCGAGTGCTCGCGGACCATATGAACGTCTGCGAGACGATCATCGTCGCGACCTCTGCCGTGCGCGATGCCGCAGATGGCCCGAGTTTCGTGGCTGAGATGGAGCGGATCAGCGGTCTCAAAGTTCGTGTGCTGCCGGGTGGGGAAGAGGCGCGTCTGTCCGCCCTGGGCCTGCTGTCTGCCATTCCCGATGCCGATGGTTTTGTCGGCGATCTGGGCGGCGGCTCGTTGGAGCTGGTGGATGTGCGCAGCGGACAGGTTGGCGAACTGACGTCGTTGCCGCTGGGCGCGCTTCGCATTCTGGATCAGTCCGGCGGATCGTCGCGCAAAGCTGGGAATCTGATCAAGAAAGAGCTGCAGACGCTCCCCTGGCTGGATCGGCTGCAGGGCCGGGATTTCTATGCTGTCGGCGGCGCCTGGCGCGCGCTGGCGCGCATGCTGATGGATCATCGGCATTATCCGCTGCATATCATCCACCATTATGCCGTTCCCGCCGACGAGGCAGCCGCCTTCTTCGCCAAGATCCATCGGATGGATAAGGACGAGCTGAAGAAGCAGCCCTCGATCTCGCGGCGGCGCATGGATGCGCTTCCCTACGCGGCGCTGGTGTTCGAACAATTGGCAGCGGTGGCCCGTCCGCGCCGGATCGTCTTCTCGGCGGCGGGCCTGCGCGAAGGCGTGCTGTTCGATCAGCTCGGCCCCAGCGTCAAGCGACAGGATCCCCTGATGGCGGGCTGCGCCGTGCTGGCTGGTGCGGGACGGTTCGAGTTGGGATTCGAGGAGCTGTTGAGCTTCCTGCGGCCCATGCTCGGCATCAATGCGCGTCTGGCCCGACTGGCGGAGGCGGCTTGCCGTCTGTCGGACGTTGCCTGGATGGAGCATCCGGACTATCGCGCGGCCCAGGCTTATCGCCGGGTGCTGCAGCTGCCCGTCAATGGCATCGACCATGTGGAGCGGGCGTTCCTCGCCTATGCTGTCGCTCTGCGTTATGGCGCCTCCAGGGACGAACTGCCGGACGGCACTGCGCAGCTTCTGCTCTCGGCCGAGGATATGCGGCTGGCGGGGGCGGTGGGCATCGGTCTGCGCTTAGGGTATCTGCTGTCGGGCGGCGCGCCGGGCGAGCTTGGCAACTGCCGCCTGGAGGTTCTGGGCGGTATCCTGACGCTCACCTTGCCGACCGATGGGTCGGTGGTTCTCGGCGACGCCGTCTATCGCCGTCTGGAAAGCCTTGGGAAAACCTTGGACCTGCCGACACGCATTTTGCCGGAGGTGGGCATCTCAGCAAAGTAGGTGCTTAAGCCGCGTTAAAGCTTATTTCTTGCGCTTTATTCTTAATGTGAATAATTTTACTGCGTTGTTTTGCCGCAAGAATGAAAGTGAGACATCTATGTCCGAAGCACCGGCCACACCGTCCTTGGTAGATGATAAGGACGCGAAGTTACCTATGTTGATTTACATCCTGTATCTTGCAGGGATGGTCGTCGGTGTGACGCCGCTGATCGGCATTATCGTTGCCTACGTGAATAAAGGCAGCGGTGCGGAATGGGTCCAGAGCCATTACCGCTTTCAGATTCGGACCTTCTGGATCGGCCTCCTGATTGCCGTTATCGGGCTTGTTACCTCGTTCATTATGATCGGCTTCCTGGTGCTGCTGGCCTATGTGATCTGGTGGATCGTGCGTTGTGTCGTCGGCCTCAAGTATCTGTCGCGTCGCGAAGCGCATCCCAATCCGGGTTCCTGGACCTGGTAGGCGCATAAGCTGCACAGTAAAAAGGGGCGCCGACCGGCGCCCCTTTTTTATGCCCTTATATCGCTGATCAGACGGTTAACTTCGCCCTCCAGGGCTGCCGCATCATTCACCAGCCCTTTGGCCGACCGTTCGACCCCCTGGGCGCTGCCCAGCACGATCTCCGCACCCGAGGCGACATTCTCGATGGTCGAGGAGATTTCCTGGGTTGCCGCAGCGGCCTGGGAGGTGTTGCGGGTGACATCCAGGATCGTTGCCGACTGTTCCTCCACGGCGGCGGCGATGGCGGTGGCGTTGCTGGAGACGGTCTCCACGGTCCGTCCGACGCTCTGGATAGCCTCAACCGCCCGTTCGGCATTGGCGCGTAGATCGGCGACCTGAGCCGCGATCTCGTCGGTTGCCTTGGCGGTCTGGGTCGCAAGATTTTTCACCTCACCTGCGACCACGGCGAAACCCTTGCCGACGTCGCCAGCGCGCGCGGCCTCGATGGTCGCATTCAGGGCGAGCAGATTGGTCTGGCTGGCGATATCGGTGATCAGCTTCACCACGTCGCCGATCCGGTCGGCAGCCTGACTAAGGGTATCGACGACCGACGTAGCCTCCGCCACCTGGGCGACGGCGTTCGTTGAAACCTCGGCGGCGATGGTAACCTGACGGCCGATCTCCTGGCTCGATTCCGACAGTTGCTCCGTGGCGCTGGCGACCGTCTGCACGCTTTCGGTGGTCTGGGCCGTGGCGCTGGCGACGACGCGGCTTTGCCGGTTGGACTGTTCTGCCGTTTCGGCCATTTTATTGGCGGCCTGATGGACGGCGGTAATCTCGCCCGAGATGCGGTCGACCAGGGTCCGCACCCGGCTTTCGACATCTCCTGCCAACTCGTTTGCGACCCGGCGCCGTTCCAGCTCGGACTGTTGGCGGGCCTCGGCGGCTTCACTCTCCAGCGCGACCCTCTCGACCGCATGCTGCTTGAAGACCGCAACGGCCCGGGCCAACTCGCCGATCTCGTCGACACGCTCTGTCGCGGGGACATCCTCGCTCAGGTCGCCATGGGCCAGATGGCCCGTTACTTTGGTCAGACCGTGCAGCGGCCGCACGATGGAGCGGGAAATGAGGTAAAGGCCGCCCAGGATGATAACCATCGCGACCCCATAGATGACGATGGTGGTCGTGCCCGCCAGATTGCTCCCGTCGCGCTGTTCCTGGATCGCGGCTTCGACCTGGGTCGACAGCGTGTTGTAGACGGCCTCCAGCTTCTGATCGATGGCGGAGCCTACGGCATCGATCTGATCATCGATCTCCTCGAAGGTGGCATCGGGCGCGCCGCTGGAGATGGCCTTGGGTAGATCGGTCACGGTTGCGACCCGGAGACGGTCGATATCGCCGATCAGGGCGGTCATGGCGGTCTGATCTAGTGGCAGTTTCGCCGCCGCCTGCTTCAACTCGTCCGAACCCTGGCGCATGATCGTCAGGCGCTCGCCCTGGATGCGGCCGTCGTCCTTATCAACGATGCTGTCCATGGCTGCGAGCACGACATTGAGCGTGTCGCGGCGCATGCTGTCGAGCTGTCTTAAACGCTCGCTCTTGGCCGTGGCGTCATCGGCCTTGGCTTCCAGAATGTCATTGACGATGTAGTTGCCCACGGAAATGACCGTCAGTCCGACGGCGATAACAAACCCAATTCCCGCTAGTTTGGCTTGGATGGTCAAACGCATCTCTTGTGCCTCCTGGGGGTCGCAGGGATAAGCACAGGTATTATCTACTACAGCTTGGGTTTAGTCGCCAGAAGGCCGCTGGCCTGCGTGCAAAAGAAGCCGTCACCCCGCATGGGTGCGGGGTGACAGTGAGCGTTGCGTCTTTTGATCAGATATCGATATCGCGCGCGAACTGGGCGTTTTCCTGGATGAAGGCGAAACGGAGTTCTGGTTTGCGGCCCATCAGCTTTTCGACCAGGGTTTCCGTATCGTCTTCGCCCGGCAGATCGACGATCTGGACCCGTAGCAGCACGCGCTTCTTGGGATCCATCGTGGTGTCGCGCAACTGGGCCGGGGGCATTTCGCCAAGGCCTTTGAAGCGGCTGATCTCGACCTTGCCGCGCCCGTTGAACTCGGTCTTCAGCAGGCGTTCGCGCTCGGCATCGTCGCTGGCATAGATCGACTTGCCGCCCTGGGTGATGCGGTAAAGTGGCGGCTGGGCAAGATAGAGGTTACCCGCCTCGATGATCGGCCGCATCTCGCGATAGAAGAAGGTCATCAGGAGCGAGGCGATATGGGCGCCGTCGACGTCCGCATCGGTCATGATGATGACGCGCTCATAGCGCAGCTTGGTCGCGTCGCAGCGGTCGCCCTGACCGCAGCCCAGCGCCAGCACCAGATCTTTCAGTTCCTGGTTGCCCTTGAGCTTGTCGGTGGAGGCAGAGGCGACGTTCAGGATCTTGCCGCGCAAGGGAAGCACGGCCTGGGTTTCACGGTTGCGGGCCTGTTTGGCAGACCCACCGGCGGAATCGCCTTCGACCAGGAAAACCTCGGTCCCCGCGCTGTCATTGCGCGAGCAGTCGGCCAGCTTGCCCGGAAGGCGCAGGCGACGGGTCGCACTCTGGCGGGCCGTATCCTTCTTTTCCTTGCGCTTCATGCGCTCTTCGGCGCGGTCGATCAGCTTTTCCAGCAGGATCGCCGTCTGTGCCGGGTCGGCTGTCAGGAAGTGGTCGGCGTGATCCTTGATGGCGTTTTCGACCAGTTTCTGCGCTTCGGCTGAAACCAGCTTTTCCTTGGTCTGGCCCTGGAACTGCGGTTCGCGGATGAAGGCCGACAACATGGCGGCGGCACCGCCCATGAGGTCGTCGCCTGTAATCTGGGCGACACGCTTGTTGCCCACCATCTCGCCATAGGCGCGCACCGCCCGCAGGATGGCGGAACGGAAGCCCGCCTCATGCGTCCCGCCCTGGGGCGTCGGGATGGTGTTGCAATAGGTGTTGCAGAAGCCTTCCTCGTCCTCGGGCCAGGCAATCGCCCATTCGACCTTGCCGACAGCGCCCTGGAACTCCGCCAGGCCGGTGAAAGCCTGCGGCATGAGGGTGGGGCGGCCATCCAGGCTGGAGGCCAGATAGTCGGCGATGCCGCCGGGGAAATGCAGGGTTTCTTCCTGCGGGATTTCGGCGGGGCGGGGGACGGTTGCCTCCACGCTCCAGCGGATTTCGACCCCGCGATGGAGGTAGGCCTTGGAGCGGGCGAGACGATAGAGCGTCGCGGCCTTGAAATGCAGCTCGTCCCCGAAGATCTGGGCATCGGGGTGGAAGCGCACGGTGGTGCCACGTCGGTTCTGCGACTGGCCCACCTCGGCCAGCGGACCCTGGGCATGGCCCCGGCTATATTCCTGCGCCACCACGCGGCGGTCGCGCGCGACCTCAACAATCAGGTGATCGGACAGGGCATTGACGACAGAAACACCGACGCCATGCAGACCGCCGGAGGTCTTATAGGCATCGCCACCGAACTTGCCGCCCGAATGCAGCATGGTGAAGATGACTTCGAGCGCGGATTTGTCCGGATATTTCGGATGCGGGTCCGTAGGGATGCCGCGCCCATTGTCGCGGATCTCGACCCAGTCACCGGCCAGGAGATGAAGCTCGATCCGGGTCGCGTGACCCGCGACCGCTTCGTCCATCGCGTTATCGAGGACTTCGGACACAAGGTGATGCAGCGCGCGCTCGTCGGTGCCGCCGATATACATGCCCGGCCGGCGACGAACGGGCTCCAGCCCTTCGAGAACCTCGATGTCTTTTGCGGAATAATCATTGGCAACCGCAGCTGCGGCGGCGCCCTTCTGGAACAGATCGCTCATGGGGCCGGAGTATGACGAAGATCGCGATCAAAGCCAAGATGCGAGGCGGCTATATATGGGTGCTATGGCTTGGTAAAAGCACTTTCAATAGAGCCGCCTCGCTCTTGCAGATCATACAGCCCGCAGGCGCGTGATGAAGTCGTCGACCTCGGCGCGTAGGGTTTCAGCTTCGCTCGACAGGTCGCTCGCCATCGAGAGCGCCATCCCTGCTGCATTGCCCGTGGTCTCTGCCGCCTGGCTGACGCCCTGGATGTGGCTCGACACCTCCTGGGTGCCGACGGAAGCCTGCTGGACATTGCGGGCGATTTCCGAGGTCGCCGCGAACTGCTGTTCGATGGCGTGGCGGATCCCGGCACTGACATCCGACAGGCGGGCAATGGTATTGGCGATGGTGCCGATGGCGGTGACGGCGCGCTGGGTGTCGCCCTGGATGGTCGACACCTGCTCCTGAATCTCTTCCGTTGCCTTGGCGGTCTGACCTGCGAGGTTCTTGACCTCGGAGGCGACGACCGCAAAGCCTTTACCGGCTTCACCGGCGCGGGCAGCCTCGATGGTGGCGTTCAGGGCCAGCAGGTTGGTTTGATTGGCGATATCGGTGATGAGGCGCACGACGTCACCGATCTTGTCGGCAGAGCTTGCCAACTGGTCGATGATGGTGGCGGTGTTCTTGGCGTCCTGAACGGCGCCCTCGGAAACTTCAGAGGCGGTCGTCACCTGGCTTGAGATTTCACGGATCGACGCCGACAGTTCCTCGGCCGCCGACGCGACCGTCTGGACATTGGCGGAGGCCTGTTCAGCCGCAGCGGCGACGATGCTGGTCTGGCGGCCGGTCTGATCCGCCGCGTCGCTCAAGGTCTGAGCGGTGCCGCGCATCTGGGTGGCTTGCCCGGCGACGGCAGCGACGATCTTGTCGATCTGCCCCGCAAACTCCGTGCAGGCATCCGCGAGGTCTTTCTGCTGCTGCAACTGTTCGGTCGCGGTTTCGCGGGCTGCGTCATCCAGGCGGCGGACTTCGGCAAGGCCGGTGCGAAACACCTCCAGACCGCGCGCGATTTCGCCGATTTCGTCTTTTCTTTCGGTTCCCGAAACTTCTAGGTCCAGGTTGCCCTGGGCCAGCTGCTCCAGGTCGCGCAACGACGCGCGCATCGGGCCGACAATCCCCAGGCGGGCAAAGAGGATCGCCAGGATAAGGCTCACGACGATGCCGACACCGGCAAAGCCCAGCAGCAGCAGCGCTGACTGATGGGTGTCGGCAATCGCGGCTTCGGTTTCTGCGGCGGCGCGCTGCTCCATCAGATCGTTGAACTCGCGCAAGGCTGCGATCAATTGGTCCGACGACCAGGCGCTGTCATAGACTGCATCGCCGATGGCGCGGGCAGCCTTATCGCGGGTCAGTTCGGTGCCGACCTTGGGGATTAGGGCAAAGGTCGCCGTCATATCCTTTTGGTAGACAGCATAGGCCTTTTCGACTTTTTCCAGCAGCGCGAGGCTTTCGGGATCTTTGAGCGAGCGAAGATCATCGAAACGGGCCTGAAGCGAATCCTGATAGAGACGGATGGCCGGGCCAAGGACGCGGCCTTCGTCCGGGTCTGCAGCGAACTGGTACTCGGCGCGAGAGATGAACACAAGATCGCGTGCTGCGCGCGCCCCTTGGGCCGCAGCTTTTCCCCAGACACCTACTGACGTAGTTTTCTCGGCAGTCGAAATCAGGCGATTGGCGCCATATCCCGCAATAATCGCAGAGGTTGCGGCAAGTAATGCAACCAATACTAATAGTTTCGACAAAATGCCGATCTGCGCCAGTCTCACCTAAACCTCCGTTCGTCTGCATGCGGAATTTTCGATCCCACTGCATATATCGGCGGCGATTGAACGGCAAATTACAGAAAAACGAAAGATAGAATTTTCGTTTAATTGGTCCGGCACGACGCTTCAATATTTCGTCTGCGGCAGGCAATATATTGATATGGAAATTAAAAATTCCCCGAAAAGGAGTGAAATCTTGATTCGACCCTCGGAGGATTCACAGGTGGCTTCAGATCGGCCGGAGGTGGCTATCAGAGTGCTGGCGATGCCTGCGGATACCAATCCCAACGGCGATATCTTCGGCGGCTGGTTGATGAGCCAGATGGATATTGCCGGAGCTACCGTCGCCATTCGACGCGCCGCTGGTCGTGTTGTCACGGTGGCCGTTGAAGCCATGACTTTCCTTAAGCCCGTCCATGTGGGTGACGTCGTCAGCTTCCATGCGACCATCACGCGCGAAGGTCGGACCTCCATGGTGGTCTGCATCGTGGCCTATGCCCGCCGGAATCGCGGGGCAGAGGAGGAAAAGGTTACCGAAGGTACGTTTACCTATGTTGCGATCGACGAAGACCGCAAGCCTCGCCCTCTGCCGCAGGCCGTTGGCTGAAGCCGTGATCGGCCCCAAAAGCAAAAGGCCGCCCAGAGGGCGGCCTTTTCTTCGTTCGGGAGGGCTGTTCAGCCCTGCACGAATTTCTTGATCGCGCCTTCGAGCATATCGAAAAGCTGATCCGAAAGCTGCGTGAAGGCCAGTGCCAGGATCTGCTTATCTGTGTTGAACTTCACAACACGCGCCTGGAACATACCCGCGCTGTTGGAATGCTCGCCACGGATCATCCCGCGAATCAGGGCGCCGTCTTCATAGACATGGGGGCATTCGCCCACCAGCATGCCAGACAGCGACCAGTTGACGGTCGGGTAGGTCAGGGTGACACGCATCACCGGCGCCTGATTGGGCGGCAGCGAGGTGCGGACGGCCACCATGGTCTCCAGCAGCTTGCGGCCGCTTTCATTGACCCAGGTCATGGTCACGCCACGGAAGAAGCTGTCTTCATCCACGCGGGTGACTTTGCCTTTGAACATGCCAAAGCCGGTGCGGCCGTCAAAAGTGAAGACGCCATGGAATTCGATATCGAGCGGCAGGGTCTTGTCGACATCGTGGGCCAGGAAACCGGTGTCGGTCCATTCAGACGTCTGATAGATGCGATCCATCAGATCGACAGACAAGACGGGGTTCACGTACCGCTTATCCCGAAAGCGTCCGGTCGGTTGTGCCATTTGTTTGCCGGCACCGTAAGGTCGCGTCATTCGTCCGCCGTGTCGCTCAATTGGTGACTCAAGAGTTAATACGCCTCGCACTCAACCAGATTGAGACGTTTGCTGCCAGACATTTCTTAACCTTGTCGCGAAGTTAGCTGTTGTGCAACGAAAAACCCCGCCCGGTTCAACCGGACGGGGTCCTCCGCGACATTATTGCAGCGCTAAGGCTTAGCGGCTGTAATACATTTCGAATTCGACCGGATGCGGGGTCGTTTCGAAGCGCATGACTTCTTCCATCTTCAGCTCGATGTAGCTGTCGATCTGGTCGTCGGTGAAGACGTCGCCGCGCTTCAGGAAGTCACGGTCGGCCGAGAGGCTGTTGAGGGCTTCACGGAGCGAACCGCAGACGGTCGGAACCTGGCTCAGTTCTTCGGGCGGAAGATCGTAGAGGTTCTTGTCCATGGCATCGCCCGGATGGATCTTGTTGGCGATACCATCGAGACCGGCCATCAGCATGGAGGAGTAGGCGAGGTACGGGTTCGCCAGCGGATCCGGGAAGCGCACTTCGACGCGCTTGCCCTTGGGCGAGGCAACGAAGGGGATGCGGCAGGAAGCCGAACGGTTGCGCGAGGAGTAGGCGAGCAGCACGGGGGCTTCATAGCCCGGCACCAGACGCTTGTAGCTGTTGGTGGTCGGGTTGGTGAAGGCGTTCAGCGCCTTGGCGTGCTTAATGATGCCGCCGATGTAGTAGAGGGCCAGATCCGACAGATCGGCATAGCCGTTACCGGCGAACAGCGGCTTGCCGTCCTTCCAGATCGACTGATGCACATGCATGCCCGAGCCATTGTCCTTGAAGATCGGCTTCGGCATGAAGGTGACGGTCTTGCCGTACTGGTGAGCAACGTTCTTCACGCAGTACTTATAGATCTGCATGCCGTCGGCGGACTTGATCAGGGTCGCGAACTTCACGCCCAGTTCGTGCTGCGACGGGGCAACTTCGTGGTGATGCTTTTCGACTTCGACGCCCATGGCAGCGACGGCATCGAGCATCTCGGCGCGGATGTCCTGGGCGCCGTCCACCGGACCGACCGGGAAATAGCCGCCCTTGGGGCCGGGGCGATGGCCCATGTTGCCGTTTTCATATTCGCGGCCGCTGTTGTAGGGGCCTTCTTCGCTGTCGAGATAGTAGTAGGCCTGATGGCCTTCCTGCTTGAAGCGAACGTCGTCGAACAGGAAGAATTCGGCTTCCGGACCGAAGTAGGCGGTATCGCCCACGCCTGCCGACTTCATGAACGAGAGGGCGCGCTTGGCGATCGAGCGCGGATCGCGGCCATAGGCCTGGCCGGTCGAGGGCTCGAGCACGTCGCAGATCAGGATCAGCTGCGGCTGGGCCGAGAAGGGATCCATGACGGCGGTATCGAAGTCCGGCTTCAGCAGCATGTCGGATTCGTTGATGGCCTTCCAGCCAGCGATCGACGAACCGTCGAACATGACGCCTTCGGTCAGAAAGTCTTCGTCAATGGTCGAGATGTGCTGGGCAGTGTGGTGCCACTGGCCATGCGGATCGGTGAAGCGGAAATCGACGTACTTCACGTCGTTTTCCTTAATCATCTCCAAGACTTTTTTGACGTTCGACATCAGTTCATTCCCTAGTTTTTGTGGCGTCCCGACGGGAGAGTGCCGGAAGGCCCTTGCGTTGAATTAGATCGCGTCGTTGCCGCGTTCGCCCGTCCGGATGCGGACCGCATCCTCGATGGGGATCACGAAAATCTTGCCGTCGCCGATGCGGCCAGTCTGGGCCGCCTGCTGGATGGCCTCGACGGCGCGTTCGACCAGATGATCGTCCATGACGATCTCGATCTTCACCTTGGGCAGAAAGTCGACGACATATTCTGCGCCCCGATAAAGCTCGGTATGGCCCTTCTGGCGACCAAAGCCCTTGGCTTCAGTCACGGTGATTCCCTGGATGCCGATCTCGTGAAGGGCTTCCTTAACCTCATCAAGCTTGAATGGCTTGATGATCGCTTCGACTTTCTTCATGCGTTTTCCGTTCCCTTGACCGCATTAAAGGTCGCGCTGGACCTTTTAAAAGGTCGCGCCACACATTTGCACGCACCATGCCAAGTCCCAATTCCAGGCTCGCCGTGAGACTCAAAAACGGCAGGTGAAAAAACGTGCAAATGACAGCCTATTTTTTGATCTCGCAGCACATTTTTTGATCTCTCTCCCGCGACAGTGATTTGTTGCGAGAAACGCTTGACGCGCCGGGGGCGTTGGAATAGACAAGCGCACCTCCTGATGGCGACTGTAGCTCAGTTGGTTAGAGCATCGGATTGTGATTCCGAGGGTCGCCGGTTCGAGCCCGGTCAGTCGCCCCAGGGGGTTCTCATTATATGACTTCTCCGCAAGTCCCGCGCATCGGTGTCCTGGCCGTGGTTCGCCGGGGCGATGCCTTTTTATTGGTCAGACGAAAATTCGCCCCCAATATCGGCGTCTGGGGTTTTCCCGGCGGCAAGCTGGAGTGGGGCGAGCGGCTGGCCGATGCCGCTGCGCGCGAATTGCTGGAAGAAACCGGCCTTGTCGCGACGTTTGACGCCGACCCGCTGATCCCCATCGAAGCGATCAATGACGCCGAAGGCTTTCACTTTATCCTGATTCCCCTGGAGGGGCAGGTGATGGGTGGCACCTTGCAAGCTGGCGATGATGCATCCGAAGCAGCCTGGGTTGCCCGCGCCGATATGGACGCCTTACCCCGCGTGCCGGGTTTGCTGGAACTGGCGGATCAGGTGCTAAGAGAAAACTCTCCGCACCTGCGGTAAGGAGCTTATCGATGCCGTTCCGGAAGGATGCAATGGAGGGATTCGAGAAAATCTTCTTCCATTTAGAAGAAGATCACTGGAGTGGGGCGGGCTCGGAAAGCCTGTGGGGCACAAGAGTTCATGGTGACGCGGACCTATACCAAATCGAGAATTCCCCCTTTTTTATGTATGATGTCAGCTATCTAGATGTCGTCAGTGTCAAGAAAACGGGCGGAGGAAAGCTCGTTTTTGATGCGGTGATCGACCGTGGTGGCCATTCCACTTATGTGCTGGTGATGGAGCCAGAAGACGTAAGATTTTCTAAGTATTGGCAGCGGCTTGAGGCTCTTGGGTGCAGCTACGAGCATGTCAGGTGCCATATCAATCAAAAAGAATGCGACCTCTATGCGGTCGATGTGCCTGCGACTGCAGATCTAAACGAAATATATAAGATATTTGTCGAGGGCGAGGATTGTGATGTCTGGGTGTTTGAGCAAAACCATCTAGGTCATCAGGTGACCTAACCCGCTGATCGGGTGGAAACGGTCATTTGACAGATAAATATGCCACCGGGATCTCCAGCTCCCGCAGGAGCTTGGCGCGGATCGCGCGACGGAAATCCTCGTAATCCTTGGCGTCGATCATGAAGGCGCCCGAACCGCCGATGACGCTTTCCTCGAAATAGGAGCCGAGGTCGGCTTCCTCATTCTGGATGGCGAGGCCGTTGATGGTGACGTTCAGCATGGTGATCGCATCGCGGGCGCCGGTGACGGAGCGTCCCATATTGCTGCGCCCATCGCCGGAGACATCGATGACCCGGCGTGTGGCCGTCGGCGCATTGCCCCGGAACAGCCGGGCCGCCGCTTCCATGGCATTACCGAGGGCGGTGCCGCCGCCGTCCACAAGACGGGGGGCATTCTCTATGTCCTTGGCAAGCTGTTCGAGATCGTCAGGGGAGGTCAGGACCCGCCAGGGGATATTCACCCGCTGCCAGCCGGGGTTCGACCATTCCATGAGGGCGACGGCGATCTTGCGTTTCGGTCCTGCCAGGGCGCCCGCCTGCACCGTCGGATCGCGGAAGGCCTCGGCCAGCCCCTGCATCTGCAGCAGGAATTCATTGGCGTCGACGGAGCTGGAACTGTCGATAGCCAGCACCAGGGCGGTATCGACATCGGGACCTTGGGCGCGCGCGCCGCTGGTGAACAGCAGCGCGCAGGCCAGGACTAGTTTAAAGACAACGCCCGCCATCGACCTCTAACGCAACGCCGGTCAGGAAAGCCGCCTCGTCGGAGGCGAGGAACAGGGCGGAGGCGGCGATATCCTCCGGCGTGCTCATGCGGCCAAGCGGCACGGTGGCCAGGAACTTTGCCTTCTGTTCCGGGCTGTCGGTGCCCAGGAACTCCGCCGTCAGACCCGTCTGGCCCAGCACGGGGCAGAGGGCATGGACACGGATCTTGTCCGGCGCGAACTCCAGCGCCATCGATTTGACGATGGTGACCGTCGCGCCCTTTGAACCATTATAGACAGTCAGGCCGGGGCGGGGTCGCAGGGCCGCCGTCGAGGCGGTGACGATATAGGTGCCGCCGCCACGCTGGCGCATGGCCGGGACGGCCGCCTGGGCGCCCAGGATCACGCCCTTGATATTGACGGCATGGATGCGGTCGATCTCGTCTTCGGTGACTTCCAGCAGCGGCTTGTTGCGATGGGTGATGCCCGCATTGGCGACAAAGCTGTCGAGGCCGCCAAAAGTGTCTACAGCCGCATTCACCAGGGCGACATTGCCGGCCTTGGTCGCGATATCCGCGCCGACTGCTAGGGCTTTGCCGCCGCCTGCACGGATTTCAGCCGCCAGCGTCTCGGCCGCACCGCCGTTCAGATCGCCGATGACGACAGCCGCACCCTCGGCAGCGAACCGCTTGACGATGCCCGCCCCGAAGCCCGAGGCGCCGCCGGTGACGATGGCAACTTTGTTTTCTAACCGCATGGGGAACTCCCTATTCTTTTCTTATGGCTCAATCGTGGCGGATGAGGATGGTTTTGAGGGACGAGAAGCCATAGAGCGCTTCGAAGCCCTTCTCGCGGCCATAACCTGACTTCTTGACGCCGCCGAACGGCAGTTCGACGCCGCCGCCTGCGCCATAGCCATTGACGAAGACCTGGCCGCATTTGAGCTTCTTGGCGACCCGCAGCTGGCGCGCGCCATCGCGCGTCCAGAGCCCGGCGACAAGGCCGTATTCAGTACCGTTGGCGATGCGGATGGCCTCTTCCTCGCTATCGAAGGCGAACAGGCAGAGCACCGGGCCGAACACCTCGTCCTGGGCCAGGGTATGATCCGGCGGAACGGGGCCATAGAGGGTGGGGCGGACATAATAGCCATCGCCGGGGGCATCCTCGGCAATCGCGCCCTGTCCAAGCAGCGGGATGCCGTCCGCCTTGGCGATATCGAGGAACCGTTCGACCCGGCCCTTCTGCCGCAGGGAGATCAGCGGGCCGAGGTCGCGATCCGTCGCGCCTGGACCGGCCACCAGCGTCTTGAAGCGCTGGGCGAGCAGGGCCGAGACTTTGTCAAAGATCGAGCGTTCGATCAGCACTCGGCTCCCGGCAGAGCAGGTCTGCCCGCCATTTTGCAAGATGGCGCCCACCAGCGTCGGCAGGGCTAGGTCAAGGTCCGCATCGGCGAAAACGACCTGCGCCGACTTACCGCCCAGTTCCATGGTGCAGCCGACATTATTCTTCCCCGTGGCCGCCTGGATCGCGGCGCCGGTCTGGGGCGAGCCGGTGAAGGAGAGATGGTCGATATCGGGATGGGCGGAAAGGGCGGCACCCGCTTCGGCGCCCGTGCCGGTGATGATATTCAGCACGCCCGGGGACAATCCAGCCTCCAGCGCCAGCTCGCCAAAGCGCAAGGCGGAGAGGCAAGCTTCCTCGGCCGGTTTCAGCACGCAGGCATTGCCCATCGCCAGGGCGGCGCCGATGGTGCGGCCGATCATCTGCAGCGGATAGTTCCAGGGGATGATATGGGCGGTGACGCCATGGGGCTCGCGCAGGGTCAGGGCCAGGAAGCCCGGCTGGGCGGGCAGGGTCTCGCCATGGATCTTGTCACAGCAGCCCGCATAGAACTCGAAATAGCGGGCGACGAAGGCAGCGTCCGAGCGCGCCTGGGTGATCGGCTTGCCGGTGTCGCGGGATTCGATCTGGGCCAGTTCCTCGCGATGGGCATCCAGCAGGGTCGATAGCTTCATCAGCATCCGGCCACGATCCACCGGCGCCATCCGTCCCCAGGGACCATCGAGGGCAGCGCGGGCTGCGGCTACGGCGGCATCCACTTCGCCAGGACCGGCGGCAGCGATTTCGGCATAGGTCTCGCCCGTAGCGGGGTCGAAGACGGGGAGGGTACGGCCATCGGCGCTGGCTTGCCAGGAACCGCCGATCAGATGCTTAAAGGCTGACATCGCTTGATTATTCCTTTCAGATCACCGGCATGACGATAGGACGATCCGTTAAGGTTCGTCCATGCCGTGGTTGCAGGTCTGTGCTTCCTTCCGGCATGATCTACAGCGATGAACGATAAATATGATTTGGCAATCGTGGGGGGCGGCCTGTCCGGCAGCACCCTTGCTCTCCACCTTAAGCGCCGGGGCTGGCGCGGTCGGCTGGCCATTGTTGAGCCTGGGGCTCTTGGGCTGGGACTGGCCTATAGCACCCGCGATCCCGACCATCTGCTGAATGTCTATGCCGGGCGCATGGGGGTTTACGCCGACGCACCGGGCGACTTCGCCGACTGGATGGCGGCGCGCGATCTGCCCTGGGGGCCGAGCGACTTCGTGCCACGCGCCCTCTATGGCGAGTATGTCGCGGCCCGATTGACTGAGGCTGGCGGTATCGATCACCGTCAGGCCCGTGCGGAAGATCTTTTTCCCGAAGGCGGTGGCTATCGCCTGAAGCTGTCCGATGGCTCGGAGCTGCTGGCCGGGAAAGTCGTGCTGGCACTGGGGAACTTCCGGCCTCGCTGGCCGGGTGTCCTGGCAGCTATCGAGAGTGATCCCCGGCTGATCGCCGATCCCTGGGACCGGATGCGTCAGGCGGATCTGCCGCAGGGCGCGCGGGTGCTGCTGGTTGGTACCGGCCTGACCATGATCGATGTGGCTCTGACCCTGGCGGGTTCGGGCCATACAGCCCCGATGCTCGCCGTCTCCCGTCATGGGCTGTTGCCGCAACCCCATCTGCCGATCCGCGCCGCAGCGCCCCCAGTACAATTTGCCGATCTGCCCGCCAGCCCCCTGGGTATCCTGCGCTGGCTGCGTGCCAAAGCCCGTGAGGGCGGCGACTGGGGTCCCTGGGTCGATGCCCTGCGGCCGGTCACCCAGGCGCTCTGGCGATCCTGGAGCGGGGCGGAGCGCGCACGCTTCCTGCGCCACGCCAAAACCTATTGGGAAGTCCATCGCCATCGCCTCGCCCCCCCGGTGGTGGAGCGGCTGCGCGGCGAGCGGGCCAATGGCTGGCTGCATCTGATGGCCGGGCGGGTGGCGAGTGTCGATGCCTCCGGGCCAACCCTGAAGGTCGAAATCGATCAGCGCGGCGGCGGGCAACGCCGGGTCGAGGTGGATGCCATCGTGAATTGCACCGGCCCCTGCAGCGATCCGCGCCGGGCGGAAGATCCGTTCTTGGACAAGCTGCTGACCCAGGGGCTGGTTCAGCCAGATGCCTTTGGTCTCTTGACCGACGAGGCGGGCGCGCTGATGGCGGCGGACGGCAAGGCGGTCGAGGGGCTTTACGCCCTGGGGCCGCTGACAAAGCCTGCTCTGTGGGAGATCACTGCCGTTCCCGATATCCGGACTCAGGCGTCCCAGCTGGCGACGCTGCTCGCACCATGAATTCGCCCCTGCTGACGCCGTCCGAGATGGCGGAAGCCGACCGGCTGACGATTGCGGCCGGGACACCGGGGGTGGTGCTGATGGAGCGGGCAGGGGCGGCGGTGGCCGAGGCAATCCGCCAGCGCTATCCCCGGCAGGACGTGCTGATTCTCTGCGGGCCGGGGAATAACGGCGGCGATGGCTATGTGGCGGGCCGTCTCTTGAGGCTTGCGGGCTGGCCGGTGCGTCTGGCCGCCCTGGCAGCGCCCAAGCCGGGTAGCGATGCCGCCCATCACGCTGCCCTCTGGCAAGGGCCGGTAGAGCCGGTGGCCGAGGATATGGCGCTGGGGGATGGCATTGTCCTCGATGCCCTGTTCGGTGCAGGTCTTACCCGGCCGCTCGACCCGCCGGTACGTCGGCTGCTGGCGCGAGTGGAAAGCCAGCGCCTGCCCCTGGTGGCGGTCGATGTACCGAGCGGTTTAGATGGCGCAACTGGCGAGCCGCTGGGCTGGGCGCCCCAGGCCGATCTAACCGTCACTTTCTATCGGGCCAAGCCGGGCCATTGGATCATGCCCGGCCGCGCCCTGTGCGGCAGGTTGATCGTCGCGGATATCGGCATCGACGATGCGGTCCTGGCAACGATCCGGCCGACAATCCGTCTGAATGACGAAAGCGACTGGCGGGCGCTCCTGCCGCGTCCTGGGCTCGCCAGCCATAAGTTCACGCGCGGTCATCTTGTGATCCGGGGTGGCGGGACTATGACGGGGGCCGCAAGATTATCCGCGCGGGCCGCTCGCCGGGCTGGGGCGGGGCTGGTCAGTCTGTGCGTTCCAGAAAATGTCGCGGCGATCTACGCCGGCGACTGGCCCGGCACCATGGTCGAAACCACAACTTGGGCCGAGGCGATCGCCGACCGACGGCGGACGGCATTTCTGATCGGCCCCGGCAATGGTGTCGATGGGGGCACGCGGGCTGCAACGCTGGCAGCGCTGGCGACCGGGCGCCCCGTGGTGCTGGATGCTGATGCTTTGAGTTGCTTCTCTGGTGACGTGAAGATTCTTGTAGAAGCTATTGCAGGGCCAGTGATTTTGACTCCGCATGTTGGGGAGTTCGCGCGCCTGTTCAAAGGGACGGGAGTAGTAGCTCTCGCTGGGCGTCTGGCCCAGGCGCGGGCAGCCGCGGCCTGGCTGGGCGCGACCGTGGTTCTCAAGGGGGCGGACACAATCATTGCCCATCCCAGCGGGCAGGCCGCAGTAGAGGGAACGGCCCCGCCCACGCTGGCTACAGCAGGCTCGGGCGATGTGCTGGCGGGGATCCTCGCAGCGCTTCTGGCCCAGGGAATGCCTGCATTTGAGGCAGCCCGTGCTGCAGTCGGTCTGCATGCGGCCGCCGGGCGTCAGGCAGGGCGGGGTGCGATAGCTGAAGATTTAATCGAATTTTTGAGATCTGTTATTTAGCACAGTTTCGTCACGAAGGTTAATTTTGTGTCTGGGAAGTGTTTGAAATCAGTGCTATCAAGGATGTTATTAAAGCGTCTCACGGCGTAATGAGTTGCCGTGAATTGTAGGGAGGCAGTCGATGTTTGGTCGTCTTCGTCAAAGCCCTCTAGCACCCGGTCTGCGTTTCTGCCAGAAGCGCGACGATCAGGTCGGTCGTGTGGCCGAGGTTCTGTTCATCGATGAGGATGCGCGCGGCATCGCCCACGTGCATTTCCGCCTGACGGTGTCGCCCTATGGGGCAGGTCCGGCAGGGCGCATCGCCGAAAACCGCATTCTGGCCCTGGCGGAATTCCGGCACTCCTATCCCGTCGCGATGTGATCCGGCTTTAGTCGTTTTGTTTGATGCCCGCCGTTTTGCTTGACGACTGACCCAAGGCCGCGCTACCCCCTTGCGCCATCAAGGACACATCGTGCGGATGTGGCGGAATTGGTAGACGCAACGGTTTTAGGTACCGTCGCCGCAAGGCGTGGGGGTTCGAGTCCCTTCATCCGCACCATTTTTTCTAAGTTGATCGGAAGTCTAACGCCGTCGGTGGTCCCAACGATGGTCCAAAATTGCTGCCTGTATCCACGGCGTTCAGAATTTTATAGAGCGACCACTGGAGTTCATCCTGGGCGCAATAATATTCCTCGATGGTGCCGTAGCGCTGGTAGGAGGAGAGGTTGAAACCTTCCTCAATGTCATTGTACCAGAGGACTGTTCGGCCCCAGATGGCGACGACCCAGAAGCCTTGGCCTTCGTTCCCCCCGAGATGCTGCTGCCACTTCTCTGGAACGATTCGTATGTTTTCCCACAGGTTTTTCTGACGGGGGGACATCTTGGCCTCAGCGGCATTCATCTCGCCCCAGATCGCTTCTTCCGAAATTGGCTCCCAGTCCATCTGATCCCATCTTTTCAATCTTGGGCAGTATCTCGCCGCGAGAGTTCTACCAGATGAAGGCTCTGAACAGAAACAGCTCGCCACGATCTGACCGGCTTTGCCTGCATGCTGGGGCTTTGCTTTTCCCCGGAACTTGCGCGTAAATGGAGCGATGCAGGCGGCTTTTACACGCTCTCAAAGATTTTCCTTTTGGTTTCGATCCCGTTGCTTCGTCGGCAAGCGGACCCTGAAAAATCTGCTCGCGCCGGTGCCGCGTCATCGGCGCTCGGCGCGTTCAGCGGCGGGAGTGGTGTTGGCCGAAGTGCGGTCGCCGCTCTATGGCTCGGCCGATCCGGCGGAGATCGAGCTGCAACTGGGTAAGGTCGAAAACCTGCGGGTGGCGGCGCGGCATCTGGACGGCTTGCGCATTCCGACAGGAGAGGTTTTCAGCTTCTGGCGGCAGGTGGGGCGCCCGGTCCGCTCGCGTGGTTTCGTCGAAGGGCGAGAACTGCGCCAGGGCTGCCTCGTTCCCACGGTAGCGGGCGGCATTTGCCAGCTCAGCAACAGCCTGTTCCAGGTCGCACGACAGGCCGGGCAGGAGATCGTCGAGCGGCACGGTCATAGCCAACAAATTCCGGATGCGGCTTTTGGGCCGGGCGAGGATGCGACCGTCTTCTGGAGCTATGTCGATTTCCGCTTCCGGGCAAAGGGCGATGTCGTGCTGCGGGTATCGCTGAGTGCCGACGACCTGATCGTGCGCCTGGAGGCGGCGGCATGAGTGGTGACCATTCCCCGCAAAGCTGCGCCTCCTGCGCGCAGGCCGATTGCTCCATGAGTTATCTGCGGCAGGGGAAAAGCCCGCAAGCGACCGGCAGAACCGCCTGGATCCTGGACGAGGTCTGGCCGGAATATCGCGCCTATCTGGCGGTGGAGAAGCAGGTGGGCGATCAGATTCTGGCGCCAGGATTTCTGGGGCGCGCCGGAGTTCGGCGTTATGGCTGGGGCCAGCCTGTCTCTCATGTCGGCAGCCTTGCCACCCTGCGTCGGCATCTGACGTTGCATCGGGTGCGAGGCAAAAAGGGGCGCGAGCGGCAGGCGGCTTATCTGGCCGAGGATAATCGAATGGCGGCGGCGCTGGCGCCGCATCTCGATTATCGCGCCGATCATCTGGTGATCGATCAGAAGTTCCTGCCCTGGTTTGCGCGCTCCGGCCTTTTAGGGGGTCGCAGCTATGACGTGCTGATGGTCCGCTATCCGTTGGCCGAACTGCACCGGCTGCTCGACGGCCTGGCGGACGCTCAGGAGGCGAGCGCGACCATCGGCGATTTTCGGGCAGACGATGATCTTGCCGCTCAGGAGACGGCTGCACTGGCGGCAGCCCGGCAGATTGTAACGCCGCATCATGGTGTTGCTGGATTATTCGGCTCCCAGGTCCGGTTGCTCGATTGGCAGGCACCCTCCGCCAGTCCTGCACGGACAAGCGGGCGGGTTGCGTTTCTAGGCCCAACGATTGCCCGCCAGGGCGCCCACCGTGTGCGGGCGATTGCACGGCAGCTACCGGAGCCGCTGGTTCTCTTCGGCACCGACTTGGAGGGCGCGGATTTCTGGGATGGCGTGGTGGTGGAGCGGCGTCAGATGGGGCAGGACTGGCTGGCCGATATCGGCGCCATCCTGCATCCCGCCGCGATGACCAATCAGCCGCGCCGTCTGCTCGAAGCCTGGGGGCAGGGGATTGGGATCTATGCGACATCGGGCTGTGGCTTGCCGCCCTCGCATTATCGCCCGTTCGATAGTTTTAGTCCTGCCTGAGCTTGTCCCAGCTTTTTCCCTGCGGAACCGCGCCTCTGTCAGGGGTATATTGGCCCCCGCGCTTTCTTTCCCGGAGTCAGCTTTTCATGCGTTTCGTCCTTGGTCTGCTTCCTGCCGTCCTGCTTATGACGGCAGAACCGTCGCTGGCTCAGCGGAAGAACGAGCAGGCCCTGTTCGATGCGCCGCAGGAAACGCTGATCGTCAAACTTCCGGCCTCTGCCCAGACACAAAATTTGCCCGCGTCGGTCACCTGCGTCTATTATCCGGGCTTCCTGGTGAAGCAGGTGGATATCGGGGAGAAGGGGGCCGAAAGCCTCGCCATTGTTCCCGTGGCCGCACAAAAGCCGCCCTGCGAGTTGAGCTTGCCCGGTGAAGTGCATATGCAGGACTGGCGCGGATATTTCCTGGGGGTGAAGGGCAGCTTCGTCTTTTTCGATGCCGATGACGGGTTCAATGGCGGTGTGCCGTTTGCTGTCTTTCCGGCGCAAGGGGCAACCGGCGGGAACAAGCTGATCGAAGATTCCCGCAAGTCTTTTGAAGCCGTGGAATTGGAGGGAACGGATCTCGTTCTGCGCTATGACCGGGTGCTTTCGCTCGATTGTTCACTGCAGATGGAGAAGACCTGCTGGATCAAGGCTCAGGCGGTGACAGGATTGCCGGAGGATCGCAAGCCCGATTGCGGCGATGCCTATGCCAAGAACGCTCCCGATTCGCCCGATGTCCCAAGTGTTCTCTCTTATCCGGCCGAGCTGCGGCTCACGGCTTCGGAATGGAAGATTTCGGTTCGCCGGGGTGACGTCGCTTGTTACCCGGCAAATTGAGTGCAATTTAAGATTGCATTAACCTAGTTGTGGTTTTACCGTCGGTCACTGCCGTCGTCGCCTTCGATGACGGCGGACCGGAGATGGATATGGGCTTTTCTTCTTTCGCGGCCAGTCTGCGGAAACTAGGGCGACGGACTGCCCACAAGGATCCGGTCGGGATTGAGGGTCACGCCGCTTCGTTTGATCAGCATCTTTTGGCGGGGCCAGCAACGCGTGGGTTGATCACGGGGCTGTTCGCTTCCTTGCTGCTGGCGATTGTCGGGGCAGGCGGGCTTCTGGCAATAGGCGAGCCATTGCTGGCAATCTTCTCGGCATCATTTTTTCTATGCGCGGCAATCGGTTGGGGCTTTGTGCTCTATCGCAGGCTCGACGTCATGAAGCGCGTCGGTTAGGCGGGCCGCAAGCTTTCATCGCTTCTCACCGCCTCTACCCTTGACGCCAGCGACGAATAGCGTTACCTCCGGTCCCCTTGAATTCCCTGTCCGGTGATCGGGTAGGGAACCCGTGATTTTGAGTGATGGATCCAGCATGCAGGTTACAGAGACCCTGGCCGAAGGCCTGAAGCGTCAATTCAAGGTTGCCGTTCCGGCCGCCGACGTGGCTGGCCACGTCGAAGCCAAGTTGGCGGACGTGCAGAAGACCGTGAAGCTGCCCGGCTTCCGTCCCGGTAAGGTTCCCTTGAGCCTGGTGCGTCAGCGCTTCCTGCCGTCGATCATGGGCGAAGTGCTTGAAGCCGCCGTCAACGATGCTTCGACCAAGCTGCTGGCCGAAAAGGCCCTGCGCCCGGCCCTGCAGCCGAAGGTCGAAGTGAAGAACTTCGGTGCCGAGGAAGGCCTCGAGTTCGAAATGACCGTCGAGCTTCTGCCGGAAATCACCCCGGTCGATATGAGCAAGCTGGAACTCGAGCGTCCGACCGCCACCGTTGGCGATGCGGAAGTCGAGAAGGCCCTCGATCGTCTGAAGGAAGGCTACAAGCAGACCAAGCCGGTTGCTAAGGCCCGTGCCGCCAAGAAGGGCGACACCGCCGTGATCAACTTCCTCGGCAAGGTTGATGGCGTTGCCTTCGAAGGCGGCGCTGGCGAAGGCTTCCACCTGGAACTGGGTTCGGGCACCTTCATCCCCGGTTTCGAAGAAGGCGTGATCGGCATGAAGCCGGGCGCTGAAAAGGACGTCGACGTCACCTTCCCGGAAAACTACGGCGCCGCCAATCTGGCCGGCAAGGCTGCGGTCTTCACCGTGACCCTGACCGAACTGCGCGAAAAGGCCCCGGTGGAAGTCGACGAGACCTTCCTGAAGGCCTTTGGCATGGAAACCGAAGAAGCGCTGCGCGAAGCCCTTAAGGGTCAGGTCGAGCGTGAATTCGCCGTTGCCGCTCGCCAGAAGGTGAAGCGCGTCCTCCTCGACAAGCTCGACGAAGCCCACAGCTTCGACGTTCCGCCGACCCTGGCGGAAGCCGAGTTCAAGTCGATCTGGGCTCAGTACGAAGCCTCCAAGCAGGCTGGCGAGGAAGATCCCGCCCTGGCAGGCAAGTCGGAAGACGAAGTGAAGGCCGAATACCAGCGCATTGCTGATCGTCGCGTTCGCCTGGGTCTGCTGCTCGCCGAAGTTGGCCGCGCTCAGACCGTCGAAGTGACCGAGCAGGAAGTCCGCATGGCCGTGTTCGACGTCGCCCGTCGTTATCCGGGCCAGGAACGTCAGGTTATCGAGTTCTACTCGAAGAACCCGGACGCCATGGCTTCGCTGCGCGCGCCGATCTTCGAAGACAAGGTCGTGGATTACATCCTCGGCGTTGCCAAGATCACCGACAAGCAGGTCTCGGCTGAAGAGCTTTTCGAAGCCGAAGCCGCTTAAGGCTTGGGTTTCAGGAATGCGAGAGGGCGGTCCCACGGGGCCGCCCTTTTTCGTTTTGGATGGTTCACCGAGGGCGCAAAAACACAAAGGGTGGGGTATTGCCCACCCTTTTTGCATCTAAAGCCTTTGCGAGTCGCAATTGGGTCGCTATCTATGTCTACAGACTTTTTGCTGAGATCCGAGGAGCGGACACAAGGCATGCGCGATCACGCCGACTTCACCATGAATACCCTCGTTCCCATGGTCGTCGAACAGACGGCCCGCGGCGAGCGAGCTTTCGATATCTATTCGCGTCTCCTGAAGGAGCGGATCATCTTCCTGGTCGGCCCCATCAATGATGCGGTTGCCAGTCTCGTCTGCGCGCAGCTCCTCTTCCTTGAGGCGGAAAACCCCACCAAGGAAATCGCGCTCTACATCAATTCGCCCGGTGGCTACATCACTGCGGGCATGTCGATCTACGACACGATGCAATATATCCGCCCCGAAGTGTCGACCCTCTGCATCGGCCAGGCGGCCAGCATGGGCTCGTTGCTGCTGGCGGCCGGGCAGCCGGGCAAGCGTTTCTCGCTGCCTAATTCCCGTATCATGGTCCATCAGCCGTCGGGCGGTGCCCAGGGCGCGGCCACGGATATCGATATCCAGGCCCGCGAGATCCTGTTCCTGCGCCAGCGTCTGAATGACATCTATGTGAAGCACACCGGCCAGCCGCTCGATAAGATCGAAGCGGTGATGGAACGCGACACCTTCATGACTCCGACGGCGGCCAAGGATTTCGGCCTGATCGACACGGTTGTCGCTGCCCGTCCGGGCGGCGAGGAGAAGGCCGCCTGAGCCCGCTTCGGGATCATTGGTGCGCATCTGACCCTCGGCATCTTGCCAGGGGAGCGACGGCACATGTTGATTGTGCCGTCCCGCTCTCTATTATTGACAATATAAGACATGCGCACCGCCCTGTTGGCGGGGTGTCGTCCGTTGGCTCTATGGGCCAGTCAGGGCAGTGGAAAGCGAGTAAGGCATGACCAGGGCAACTAGCGGCGGCGGCAGCGGCGGCAGCGACAGTAAAAACACCCTCTATTGCTCTTTCTGCGGGAAGAGCCAGCATGAGGTGCGCAAGCTGATCGCCGGACCGACGGTCTTCATCTGCGACGAATGCGTCGAGCTTTGCATGGATATCATCCGCGAGGAGCATAAGACGACCCTGGTCAAGAGCCGGGAAGGCGTCCCGACCCCGCGTGAGATCCGCACTGTCCTCGACGATTATGTCATCGGCCAGGATCACGCCAAGCGCGTGCTCTCGGTTGCGGTGCATAACCACTACAAGCGCCTTGCCCACGCGACGAAGAACAACGACGTCGAACTGGCGAAGTCGAATATTCTGCTGGTCGGCCCGACCGGCTCGGGCAAGACGCTGCTGGCCCAGACACTGGCCCGCATCCTTGATGTGCCCTTCACCATGGCGGACGCCACGACCCTGACCGAAGCCGGTTATGTGGGTGAAGACGTCGAAAACATCATCCTGAAGCTGCTGCAGGCTGCCGACTATAATGTCGAGCGGGCGCAGCGCGGCATCGTCTATATCGACGAAGTGGATAAGATCTCCCGCAAGTCCGACAACCCGTCGATCACCCGCGACGTGTCGGGCGAAGGCGTGCAGCAGGCCTTGCTGAAGATCATGGAAGGCACCGTTGCCTCCGTGCCGCCGCAGGGTGGCCGCAAGCATCCGCAGCAGGAATTCCTGCAGGTCGATACCACGAACATCCTCTTCATCTGCGGCGGCGCTTTCGCAGGCCTCGAAAAGATCATCGGCCAGCGCTCCAAGGGCACGGCCATGGGCTTTGGTGCCGACGTGCGCTCGGACGACGAGCGTCGCACCGGCGCTATCCTGCGCGAAGTTGAGCCTGAAGATCTGCTGAAGTTCGGTCTGATCCCGGAATTTATCGGCCGTCTGCCGGTCGTCGCTACCCTCGACGATCTGGACGAGGATGCGCTGATCGAAATCCTGTCGCGTCCGAAGAACGCCATCGCCAAGCAGTATCAGCGTCTGTTCGAGATGGAAGACGTGCGTCTCGACTTCACCGACGATGCGCTGCGCGGTGTGGCCCATAAGGCGCTGGAACGCAAAACCGGCGCCCGTGGTCTGCGCTCGATCATGGAATCGATCCTGCTCGAGCCGATGTACGATCTGCCCGGCCTGGAGGGCGTCGAAAGCATCGTCGTCAACCGTGAAGTGGTCGAAGGCAAGGCAAAGCCGCTCTACGTCCATTCTGAACGTAAGAGCGATGCAAGCAGCTCCGCTTAAGATTTTGCGGCTGTGATAAGACGGATCGGCCGATTTTCAAGGCCTTGTGAAGATCCCCGATCCGTCTAACTTCTCAAAATGTAGGTCCGTGCTCATTGTGAGGCGGCCAAACAGGCGAAAGATCCATCCATGTACGAAACCACCAGCGGCGCCCTGTACCCTGTTCTGCCCCTGCGTGACATCGTGGTCTTCCCGCACATGATCGTGCCGCTCTTCGTAGGGCGCGAGAAGTCGGTGAAGGCACTGGAAGACGTCATGAAGGACGACAAGCAGATCCTGCTTGTCACCCAGAAGAATGCAGGCCAGGACGATCCCAATCCGGACGACCTTTATCAGGTTGGTACCGTTGCGACGGTGCTTCAGCTGCTGAAGCTGCCCGACAATACCGTGAAGGTATTGGTCGAAGGGTCGAGCCGTGCCCGCGTCGAAAAATATGCCGAGAACCCGAATTTCTTCCAGGCCCATGCCGTCGCTCTCGACGACAAGGATGTCGAAACCGAAGAAATCGAAGCGCTTGCCCGCGCGGTTGTCTCGCAGTTCGAGCAGTATCTGAAGCTCAATAAGAAGATCCCGCCCGAGGTTCTGGTGTCGGTCCAGCAGATCGACGACCCCTCGCGTCTGGCGGATACCATCGCCGCCAACCTGGGTCTGAAGATTCAGGAAAAGCAGGAACTGCTCGATCTGGTTTCCGTGCCGGAGCGCCTGGAGCGCATCTATGGCTATATGGAAGGCGAGATCGGCGTTCTGCAGGTCGAAAAGCGCATCCGCAACCGCGTGAAGCGCCAGATGGAGAAGACCCAGCGCGAGTACTATCTGAATGAGCAGCTGAAGGCCATTCAAAAGGAACTGGGCGAGGGCGAGGACGGCCGCGACGAGTCGGCTGAAATCGAAGAACGCATCAACAAGACCAAGCTGTCGAAGGAAGCCCACGACAAGGCGATGCAGGAGTTGAAGAAGCTCCGCTCCATGTCGCCGATGTCGGCCGAGGCGACCGTGGTCCGCAATTATCTCGACTGGATCCTGTCTATCCCCTGGAAGACCCGTTCCAAGGTGAAGCGCGACCTGAAGCTGGCCGAGAAGGTGCTGAACACCGACCATTACGGCCTCGACAAGGTCAAGGAACGTATCCTCGAGTATTTGGCCGTGCAGCTGCGCATGACCAAGCTCAAGGGGCCGATCCTCTGCCTCGTCGGCCCGCCCGGTGTCGGTAAGACCTCGCTCGGCAAGTCGATCGCCAAGGCCACAGGCCGCAATTTCGTCCGCGTTTCGCTGGGCGGCGTGCGGGACGAAGCCGAAGTGCGCGGCCATCGCCGCACCTACATCGGCTCGATGCCCGGCAAGGTCATCCAGGGCATGAAGAAGGCAAAGACCTCGAACCCCTTCTTCCTGCTCGACGAAATCGACAAGCTGGGCGCCGACTGGCGCGGCGATCCGTCGTCGGCGCTGCTCGAAGTGCTCGACCCGGAACAGAACTCGACCTTCAACGACCATTACCTCGAGGTCGATTATGACCTGTCGGACGTGATGTTCGTGACGACCGCCAACAGCCTGCGTATGCCGCAGCCGCTGCTGGACCGTATGGAAGTCATCCGCATCCCTGGGTACACCGAGGATGAAAAGGTCGAAATCTCGAAGCGCCATCTGATCCAGAAGGCGGTGAAGGACCATGGCCTGAAGAAGGGCGAATGGTCGGTGTCGGATGACGCGCTGCGCGATCTGATCCGCCATTACACCCGCGAGGCCGGTGTCCGTAACCTTGAGCGTGAAATCTCCAACCTCGCCCGCAAGGCGGTGAAGGAGATCATGCTCGGCAAGGTGAAGGCCGTGAACGTCACGCGCCGGAACATCGAGAAGTTCGCCGGTGTGAAGCGTTATCGTTACGGCGAGGCGGAAGGCGAAGATATGGTCGGTGTTGTGACAGGTCTGGCCTGGACGGAAGTGGGCGGCGAACTGCTGACCATCGAAGCCGTCAGCCTGCCGGGCAAGGGCAAGGTCACCGCAACCGGCAAGCTTGGCGATGTCATGAAGGAATCGGTCCAGGCGGCCGAGAGCTTCGTGAAGTCGCGGGCTGCTGCTTTCGGGATCAAGCCGTCGCTTCTCGATAAGCGCGACATCCATGTGCACGTCCCGGAAGGGGCAACGCCCAAGGACGGTCCGTCGGCTGGTGTCGCCATGACCACGGCCATCGTGTCGGTGCTGACCGGCATTCCCATCCGCAAGGATGTCGCCATGACCGGCGAAATCACGCTGCGGGGTAGGGTGCTACCGATCGGCGGGTTGAAGGAGAAGCTTCTGGCTGCTTTGCGCGGCGGTTTGAAGACTGTGATGATCCCGGCCGAGAACGAGAAAGATCTCGCCGAGATTCCGGACAATGTTAAGAAAGGTTTGGAAATCATCCCGGTCACGACCGCTGAACAACTGCTCGGTCATGCTCTTGCCGGGCCGCTGAACCCCTTGGATTCTGCCGAGGAAGCGGAAGCTCCGACTGCGCAGAAGCCCGAGGCAGATGGTCAATCCGGAGTCGTAACTCATTAACCTCTGGTCTTGACAAGTCAAATTGTTGGAATAATGCCGTCAAGAACCCTCTTGGCGGCATTATTTTTGGCTATTTTGCTGGGGATTGGCGCTTTCCAGGCATTGACTGTGTCGTCAACTGCGGTCTAAAGTCCGCGCACAGAACATCATGAAGGCGCGTTAACTTGTCATATGCCTTCATGAACAACACAACTCCAAAGGGGGCCCAGACGTGAACAAGAACGATCTCGTTGCTAAGGTCGCTGAGCTGACCGGCCTGTCGAAGCTCGATTCGGGCAAGGCCATTGATGCCGTTTTCGACGCCGTCACCGAAGCTCTGAAGGGTGGCGACGAAGTCCGCCTGGTCGGTTTTGGTACTTTCGCCGTTTCGCAGCGCGCTGCGAGCGAAGGTCGCAATCCGCGTACCGGTGAGACCATCAAGATTGCTGCTTCCAAGCAGCCGAAGTTCAAGGCCGGTAAGGGCCTGCGCGACGCCGTCAACGGCTAACGCATTCTTGCCCTAGAAGGGCGAGGCGGGGGCCGATCCAGTGGATCGGCCCTTTGCTTTTTTAGCCCTTCCGGGCTTGCATTTTAAGGTGGGGTGGTTATTGTGCCGCCGCATCGACCTGCGGGTGGTTAGCTCAGCGGTAGAGCGTCTCGCTTACACCGAGAATGTCGGGGGTTCAATCCCCTCACCACCCACCAGATTTAAAACGGCCCGTCTTGAAAAAGGCGGGCCGTTTTGTTTACGGGAAATTTTTTGTTCCTGTTCAATTTTTGATAAGTTGCGGGGCTGCTGAACCAGGAGTGTAAACATGCGGGTGTCATACAGGCTCGAGCTGGATGAATATTTGGAATGTACCCAGAAGTTTTTAGGATTGCGGCTGCTCGCCATTTCACTCGTCACCGGGGCGGTTTTCGGCGCGGTGATGGGATATGTCACTCGCCTGCAAGCCCCCGTTGAGGACATCTGCGAATATAGCCATTCGTTCCTTCGGTGCGGCCCAGGGGGACCTGAGGGCCGGTTGGCCCTGGTCTGTATCTTTGCGTTTGGACTGCCATTCTTTTTCCTGTTCCGCTCTCGCATGCGGAAGGCCCTGAAAGGCCAATATCTGTCTTCGCCGCTGTTGCAGGAGCAGCAGGAACTTTTCTGGTCGGATGATGGGATTGAGGTCTCGTCGCGTAGCGCATCTGTCCGATACCAATGGTCAGATCTGCGCAGATTGTCGGAAACGAAGCGTATGCTGATCATTGATGCCCGACCGCTTCCCGGCATCATCATGCCCAAGAGAGCCTTCCTTCTGCCTGAGACCCTCGTCGATCTGAAACAACGCCTTAGAGATAAAGGTGTGAGGGTACGGGACGGTGGCTGAACCCATGACCATCTCGTTCGGCGTCAGGGCGGGCGATTTCTGGCGCGCCATTTTCGTGATGGCCTTTGCCAGAAAGCATCTGCTGAGATGGCTCATCATTGCATTTCTGGGCGTTATTCTTTTTGCCACCCCCCTGTCATCGGCTGAGGCAAGATATTTCATCGCCGCGATGGTGAGTGTGGTAACGCTGGCGATCTGTATTTTTCTCTGGTACGGCGGCCGAAGTTATCTCCGGCTCCATCGTGAACCAATTCGAGTGTCTTGGACGGAGAGCGGTATAGAGGTTGTTACCGCCAAGACAAGGCGGCAATCTGGCTGGGAGTCAGTTAAGCGTTGGCAGGAGGGGGCGGGAGTGATTTTGCTCTACTTCTCCGATTTGGATTGTCTCATTATACCGCGTCGGAGTTTTGAACTTGAGGAAACTCTGATCGAATTCCGCAGGCACTTGGCCCGCTGCGGGTGACGACAGCGGAATTGTGGCCGTCTTATCGAGAGTATCTGTGTCTATTACCTTCCGCCTGACCAAAGACGATTTCATCGCCAGTGGTGCCTTCAAGACGCAAAGGGGTGGGGAGCGGCGGCGTGTGTTCATGTTGCTCCTGGGTGGCTTCGGCGCCCTGGCGGCGGGCTACATGCTGCGCCCGCATGGGGTGCTCTATTCCGTCCTGGGGGCTGGGGCCTTCGTGCCGTTGATGATCCTGGCGGCGCGCGGGCCGGAATTGACGCGCCGATTGGCGGCTGGGAAGCTCTATGAACAGAACCGCAAGCGGATCGAGGATCTGACGGTTTCCTGGTCTGCTGAAGGGCTGACGGTGGCGGCGCCCACGGGCAGCACCGACTATGGCTGGGATCGCTTCCGGGGTTGGGCAGAAAATGACTCGCTGATCGTCCTCTATCTGGGCGGCAAGATGTCTGTGCTGCTGCCCAAGCGCGCATTTCCGGATAGTGAGATGTTGGAGGATCTACGCAATAGGTTGGAACAACAAGGCGTGGCGCGGAGCGTTTAAGCGATGATTGTCTTTCGATTGACAGCTGAAGAACTGGCCGCTGCTCAAAAAGCCTCAATGTCGAAGGCTTGGCGCTGGTCCGGGGTTTTTACGGTCTTATTCCTTCTTCTCGGAGGGCGGGCGTGGCAGCTCGATCATGGTTTCGGCGGCGCGTTTTTCGTGGTCTTGGGCACCTCCTTTCTTTTCAATTCCCTGATCTCAAGACGGGAGAAGCGTCGCTATATCGACAGCGAATGGCTTTTGCGTAATGAAGCTAAGGTGAAATGGTCAGAGGAATGGCTCGACTTCGGTGGCACGGATTCCCGCTCTCAGGTTATGTGGACTCGACTTTACGCTTGGCGAGAGACCGATGATCTCTTGCTGTTGTATCTGTCGACGCAGATGTTTTTTATCCTCCCCAAACGCGCATTTCCGAATGTTGAAACGCTGGAGGATCTGCGCCGCCATCTGAGTGATCACGGCGTGAAGCGGCACTTTTGAAACTCCGCAACATACTGTTCGTCATATTTGCGTGAAACATGCTTGACACCAGAGGGGCGGGGCCCTAAAAACCCGCCCACACGACTGGTGAGCGGGTGTAGCTCAGTTGGTTAGAGTGCCGGCCTGTCACGCCGGAGGTCGCGGGTTCGAGCCCCGTCACTCGCGCCAGTCGTGTCTTTCGAAAAGCCGCCCTCCGGGGCGGCTTTTTCGTTTCCGGAATCGCGCGTCAAAGCGCTGATTTATCCCTTCCGAGCAAAGACTTGGCAGATTTTACGATTTCTTGTTGACGCTGGTCGGGCGGGGCCGCTATACACCCGCTCACCGAAGCCAGCGCGGGTGTAGCTCAGTTGGTTAGAGTGCCGGCCTGTCACGCCGGAGGTCGCGGGTTCGAGCCCCGTCACTCGCGCCACTTCGGTAAAATGCAGGCCGCCCTTCGGGGCGGCTTTCGCATTTCTGCGCCACGGTTTGGCTGGTAAAGCTCCCACATTGCTTAACCGCCGCTAAAACGTTAAAAAGTGCAGGTGCGACATCGTAACGGGCTTTCATCTCGCAGCGGGGGTGCCTATAGTGCGCGCTCGTGGGAGGCCGGTGCGGTCGATCACGCGTTTAGGTCGTGTGCAGGCGGACGATTAAGATCCGCGCCTTGGCGGATAAAGCCGTCGCCGACCGATGGAAGGGGTTAGGGCATGAGTGGATTGCTCAAGGAATATCTGCCGATTCTGATTTTCCTCGGGATCGCAGTGGGTGTCGCCGGGGCGGCTGTGGCTGCCTCCTATATCGTCGCCAAACAGAATCCGGACGCGGAAAAGGTCTCGGCCTACGAGTGCGGTTTCGAGGCGTTCGAGGATGCCCGCACCAAATTCGACGTGCGCTTCTATCTCGTCGCTATCCTCTTCATCATTTTCGATCTGGAAGTCGCCTTCCTGTTTCCGTGGTCCGTCTCGCTGGGCGAGATCGGTCTGTTCGGTTTCTGGTCGATGATGTGTTTCCTGGGCGTGCTGACCATCGGCTTCGTCTATGAATGGAAGAAGGGGGCGCTCGAATGGGAGTGACCGGAACCGGCGTGCTGCCCGTACCTCCCGGTGCGGTTCAGGACGATATCCTCAAGAATGTGACCGACGAGATTTCGGAGCGCGGCTTTGTTGTCGCTCAGCTCGATAATTTGGTGAACTGGGCGCGTACAGGTTCGCTCTGGCCCATGACCTTCGGTCTGGCCTGCTGCGCGGTCGAGATGATCCACGCTTACATGCCGCGCTACGATCTGGACCGCCTGGGTGTCGTCCCGCGTCCCAGCCCCCGTCAATCGGACGTGATGATCGTCGCGGGTACCCTGACCAACAAGATGGCTCCGGCTCTGCGCAAGGTCTATGACCAGATGGCCGAGCCGCGGTGGGTGATTTCGATGGGGTCGTGCGCCAATGGCGGCGGCTACTATCACTATTCCTACTCGGTCGTTCGCGGCTGCGATCGCATCGTTCCGGTCGACATCTATGTCCCGGGCTGCCCGCCGACCGCCGAAGCTCTCGTCTACGGCATCATCCAGCTTCAGAAGAAGATCAAGCGGACGCGCAATTTCTCGCGCTGATCCGCTGCTGCCTTCTCCTGGCCGGATGGCCGCTTTTGTCTAATTGTCCTGCCTCGCGGGGTTCCGCACCGTCATGATCGAAACCATTGAGCAATTGGGCGCCTACCTGGCCGAGAAGCAAAGCTCGGCCGTGGTGTCGACGGCCCTGGAGCGCGACGAGCTTACCGTGACGGTAAATCGTGGCGACATCGCGACGTTTTTGACGTTTCTGCGCGATGATCCGGAATGCCTCTTCAAGCTGCTGATGGATGTCTGCGGCGCCGATTATCCCGAACGCCTGCAGCGTTTCGACGTCGTCTATCACCTGCTGTCGCTGAAGTTTAACCGTCGCGTGCGCGTACGGCTGGAGACCGATGAGGTTTCGCCGGTGCCGTCCGTGGTGGATGTCTTCCCGTCGGCCGGTTGGTTCGAGCGCGAGACCTGGGACATGTACGGTGTGTTCTTCGAGAATCACCCCGACCTGCGCCGCATCCTCACCGACTATGGGTTCGAGGGTCATCCGCTGCGCAAGGACTTCCCGATGACGGGCTATGTCGAGGTCCGCTACGACGACGAACAGAAGCGCGTGGTCTATGAACCCGTCAGCCTCGTTCAGGATTTCCGTTCCTTCGACTTCATGAGCCCCTGGGAAGGGATCACCAGTCAGGTAGCGCTGCCCGGCGACGAAAAGGCGCCGATCATGCCGACCAAGCCGCGCGCCTGAGGAGACCGATATGCCTGAAGCCGATATCAAGAATTACACGATCAACTTCGGTCCCCAGCATCCGGCGGCCCACGGCGTGCTGCGCCTCGTCCTGGAGATGGACGGTGAAATCGTCGAACGCGCGGATCCGCATATCGGTCTGCTGCATCGTGGCACCGAAAAGCTGATCGAATATAAGACCTATATCCAGGCCCTGCCGTACTTCGACCGCCTCGACTATGTGGCGCCGATGAACCAGGAGCATGCGTTTGCGCTGGCCATCGAGAATCTGATGGGCCTGAAGGTGCCCAAGCGCGGCCAATATATCCGCGTGCTCTATTGCGAGCTGGGCCGCATTGCGAACCACATTCTGAACCTCACCACCTACGCACTCGACGTCGGCGCCATGACGCCCGCCCTTTGGGGCTTCGAAGAGCGCGAGATGCTGATGGAGTTCTATGAGCGGGCCTGCGGCGCGCGTCTGCACGCGAATTACTTCCGTGCCGGTGGCGTGCATCAGGATCTGCCGCCGGGCCTGCTGGAGGATATCGGCAAATGGGCCGATAACTTCCCGAAGTTCCTGGTCGACCTCGAAGGCCTGTTGACCAACAACCGCATCTTCAAGCAGCGCACCGTCGATATCGGCAAGTTCAATGCCGAAGAGGCGATGGCCTGGGGCTTCTCCGGTCCGGTGCTGCGTTCGGCCGGTGTGCCGTGGGATCTGCGCAAGTCGCAGCCCTATGACGCCTATGCCGAGATGGATTTCGACGTTGTCATCGGCAAGAACGGCGACTGCTACGACCGTTACCTCTGCCGCGTCGACGAGATGTATCAGTCGCTGCGGATCATCAAGCAGTGCATCGAGAAGATGCCGGACGGCCCGGTCATGGCGACCGACGGCAAGGCGGTTCCGCCCAAGCGCGCCGACATGAAGCGCTCGATGGAAGCGCTGATCCAGCACTTCAAGCTCTATACCGAGGGCTATCACGTCCCGGCAGGGCATACCTATGCCGCCGTCGAAGCCCCCAAGGGCGAATTCGGCGTCTATCTCGTCTCGGACGGCTCCAACAAGCCGTACCGTTGTAAAATTCGCGCCCCGGGCTATGCCTTCCTTCAGGCAATGGACTTCCTGTCCAAGGGTCACATGCTCGCGGACGCCGTGGCGATCATCGGGTCGCTCGATATCGTGTTTGGTGAGATCGATCGATGACCAGGCTGGCTATTCAGACGGGGCAACCCGACAGCTTCGAGTTCAACGCCGAGTATATGGCGCGCGCGAAGACCCATATCGCGAAATACCCCGAAGGCCGTCAGGCCAGCGCGGTCATTCCGCTGCTCGATCTGGCCCAGCGTCAGTTCGGCGGCTGGTTGCCCAAGGCGGCGATGGATTACATCGCGGTGCTGCTCGATATGCCGGCGATCCGCGTCTATGAAGTCGCCAGCTTCTATACGATGTTCAACCTGAAGCCGGTCGGCCGCCACTTCGTACAGGTCTGCACGACGACGCCATGCTGGCTGCGCGGGTCGGATGACGTGCTGTCGGCTTGCAAAAAGACGCTCGGCATCGATGTGGGCGAAACCACCCCCGATGGCGAGTTCACGCTGGTCGAGGTCGAGTGCCTGGGCGCTTGCGTCAATGCCCCGATGATCCAGGTGACCGCGCCCTATACCGGCCGCGAAGAAGCCTTCTACGAGGATCTGACGGCCGAAAACACCGTGCAGATCCTCGAAGCCCTGAAGCGCGGCGAACTGCCCGCCGATGGTCCGCAGAACGGCCGCGTGCGCGCGGCGCCGGTCGGTGGCATCACCACCTTGACCGAAATGAAGGAGTAGACCTGATGCTGAAGGATCAGGATCGCATCTTCACCAACCTTTACGGCCTTCAGGACTTCGGTCTGCCCGGCGCCCAAAAACGCGGCGACTGGGATGGCACCAAGGCTATCATCGAAAAAGGCCGCGACTGGATCATCGACGAGATGAAGAAGTCGGGTCTGCGCGGCCGTGGTGGCGCGGGCTTCTCGACCGGTATGAAGTGGTCCTTCATGCCCAAGGCGTCCGAGCGTCCGCACTACCTCGTCGTCAATGCCGACGAAGGCGAGCCCGGCACCTGCAAAGACCGCGAAATCATGCGCCACGATCCGCACAAGCTGATCGAAGGCTGCCTGCTCGCGTCGTTCGCCATCGGTGCGCACGCCTGCTACATCTACATCCGCGGCGAATTCTGGATGGAAGGTAACAACCTCGAAACCGCGATCCAGCAGGCTTATGACGCCGGTCTGGTGGGCAAGAATGCCTGCGGTTCGGGCTGGGACTTCGACATCTATCTGCATCGTGGCGCGGGCGCCTACATCTGCGGCGAAGAAACCGCGCTGATCGAAAGCCTCGAAGGCCGCAAGGGCCAGCCGCGCCTGAAGCCGCCGTTCCCCGCCGGTGCCGGTCTCTATGGCTGCCCGACCACGGTGAACAACGTCGAATCCATCGCCGTCGCCCCGACCATCCTGCGTCGCGGTGCCGAATGGTTCGCCGGTCTCGGCAAGCCGAACAACACGGGTACCAAGCTCTTCTGCATCTCCGGGCATGTGAATGAGCCCTGCACGGTGGAAGAGGAGATGGGCATCCCCCTGAAGGAACTGATCGAGAAGCATTGCGGCGGCGTGCGCGGCGGCTGGGACAACCTGCTGGCCGTCATCCCCGGTGGCTCCTCCGTGCCGGTTCTGCCCAAAGACATCTGCGACACCGTCACGATGGATTTCGACACGCTGCGCGGTCTGCGCTCGGGCCTGGGTACTGCTGCCGTCATCGTCATGGACAAGTCGACCGACATCGTCCGGGCGATCACCCGCCTGTCGAAGTTCTACATGCATGAGAGCTGCGGCCAGTGCACGCCGTGCCGTGAAGGCACCGGCTGGATGTGGCGCGTCATGGAGCGTCTTGCCAAGGGCGAGGCCGAGATCGAAGAGATCGACATGCTCGAAGACGTCACCAAGCAGATCGAAGGTCACACCATCTGCGCGCTGGGCGATGCTGCTGCCTGGCCGATCCAGGGTCTGATCCGTCATTTCCGTCCGGAGATCGAAAGCCGCATTCTTGCGCGCCGTTCGTCCTCCGTGATGGCCGCCGAGTAAGGGGAACCCGAGATGCCGAAACTTACGGTCGACGGGATCGAAGTCGAAGTCCAACCCGGCGCCACTGTCATGCAGGCGTGCGAAGTGGCAGGCGTGGAAATTCCGCGCTTCTGCTATCACGAACGTCTGTCCATCGCCGGTAACTGCCGCATGTGCCTGGTCGAGATGGAAAAGGCTCCCAAGCCTATCGCATCCTGCGCCATGCCCGCCGCTGACAATATGGTGATCAAGACCGACACCAACACGGTGCGTAAGGCCCGCCGCGGCGTCATGGAATTCCTGCTGATCAACCATCCGCTCGATTGCCCGATCTGCGATCAGGGCGGCGAGTGCGATCTGCAGGATCAGGCCATGGGTTATGGCTATGACCGCTCGCGCTATGCCGAAAACAAGCGCGCAGTGCCGGACAAGAATTTCGGTCCGCTAATCAAGACCTTCATGAACCGCTGCATCCATTGCACCCGCTGCGTCCGCTTTATCGCGGAAGTCGCCGGTGCGCCGGATCTGGGCGCGACGGGTCGTGGCGAGCATACCGAGATCGGCACCTATATCGAGAAGGCGATCTCCTCCGAACTGTCGGGCAATATCGTCGACCTCTGCCCGGTCGGTGCGCTGACCTCCAAGCCCTACGCCTATACGGCGCGGCCCTGGGAGCTGCGCAAGACCGAATCCATCGACGTGCTGGATGCCGTCGGCGCCAATATCCGCGTCGATGCCCGTGGCGGCGAAGTGCTGCGCGTGTTGCCGCGCCTCAATGAAGACGTCAATGAAGAGTGGCTGTCGGATAAGTCGCGCTACTCGGTCGATGGTCTGAAGAAGAAGCGCCTGGACCGTCCCTATGTCCGTCGCCTCGGCAAGCTGACCGAAGCGTCCTGGGAAGAGGCGCTGTCGATTGTCGCCGACCGTCTGACCGGCACCGATCCGCGCAAGATGGCGGCTCTGGTCGGCGATCTGGTCGATGCGGAATCGATCTTCGCGCTGAAGGGCCTGATGGAAAGCCTGGGCGTGTCGAACCTCGACAGCCGTCTCGATGGGGCGAAGATCGGGGAGGGCGCTCGCGCCGGTTACCTCTTCAATTCGACCATCGCCGGGATCGACGAAGCCGATGCCATCCTGATCGTGGGCTCCAACCCGCGCTGGGAAGCGCCGCTGGTCAATGCCCGCATCCGCAAGCGCTACCTGACCGGCAAGGCCAAGATCGCCGTCATCGGTGAAAAGCTCGATCTGACCTACAAGTTCGACCATCTGGGCGACGATACCGGCCTGCTGCAGAATATCGCTGACGGCCGTCATCCCTTCGCCGAGGTGCTGAAGGGCGCCCAGCGTCCGATGATCATCATTGGTTCGGGTGTCGCAGCCCGTGCCGATGGGGCCGCGCAGATGGCAGCCGCCCGTGCGGTCGCCGATAATCTGGGCCTGATCAAGGACGGCTGGAACGGCTTCAACGTGCTTCACACGGCGGCCAGCCGCGTTGGCGCTCTGGATCTCGGCTTCCTGCCGAAGTCGGGCGCTCGCGATACCGCCGCGATCCTCGATGGCGCGTCCAAGGGCGAGATCGAGCTGGTCTTCCTGCTGGGTGCCGATGGGATCGACACCTCCAAGCTGGGCGAAAAGACTCTGGTGATCTATCAGGGCCATCACGGCGATGCCGGTGCCGCGCGTGCCGACATCATCCTGCCGGGCGCAGCCTATACCGAGAAGAACGGCACCTACGTCAATCTCGAAGGCCGTGCCCAGCGCGCCAAGATGGCCGTCTTCCCGCCGGGTCAGGCGCGTGAAGATTGGAAGATCCTGCGTGCACTGTCCGGCACCATCGCCCGTCCGCTGCCGTTCGACACGCTCGAACAACTGCGCGGCAAGATGGCCGAGGCTTCGGCGACCTTCCGCACCATCGGCGCTGTGACGCCGGGTGCCTGGGGCTCGTTCGGCACCACCGGCCCGCTCAATCCGGGCGGTTACAGCTCGCCGGTTTCCGACTTCTATCTGACCTGCGTCGTCAGCCGTGCGTCCGAGACCATGGCGAAATGCTCGACCTTGTTCATCCATGGGCAGCAGCCCGACGACCTTCTGGAACGGACCGGCACCTATGGTTGATTTTTGGCAAGACTACGCGCTGCCGGGCGTCATCATCGTTCTGCAGATCCTGGCGATCGTGCTGCCGCTGCTGGTGTGCGTCGCCTATCTGACCTATGCCGAGCGCAAGGTGATCGCGGCCATGCAGATGCGCCGTGGCCCGAACGTCGTCGGTCCTTTCGGTCTGCTGCAGCCGCTGGCCGATGGCGCCAAGCTGTTCCTGAAGGAAACCATCATCCCGGCAGGGGCCAGCCGCGTGCTGTTCATCCTGGCGCCGATGCTGACCTTCATCCTGGCGCTGATCGCCTGGGCCGTTATCCCGGTCGATAAGGGCTGGGTGCTGTCCGACATCAACGTCGGCATCCTTTATCTCTTCGCGATCTCGTCGCTGGGTGTCTATGGCATCATCATCGCGGGCTGGTCGTCGAACTCGAAGTATTCCTTCCTTGGCGCCCTGCGTTCGGCAGCGCAGATGGTCTCCTACGAAGTCTCCATCGGCTTCGTGATCGTGACTGTGCTGCTGTGTGTCGGTTCGCTGAACCTCTCGAAGATCGTCGAAGCGCAGAAGACGGTGTGGTTCGCCATTCCGCTGCTGCCGATGTTCGTCATCTATTTCATCTCGGCCCTGGCTGAAACCAACCGCTCGCCCTTCGATCTTCCCGAAGGTGAATCGGAACTGGTCGGCGGCTATTTCACCGAATATAGCGCGATGACCTTCGCGCTCTTCTTCCTCGGCGAATATGCCAACATGATCATGATGAGCGGGATGGCGACTATCCTGTTCCTCGGGGGCTGGCTGCCGCCGCTCGATATCGCGCCGTTCAACTGGATCCCGGGCATCATCTGGTTTGCCCTCAAGACCAGCGCGATCCTGTTCTGCTTCCTGTGGGTTCGTGCGACCTTCCCGCGCTTCCGCTATGACCAGCTGATGCGCCTGGGTTGGAAAGTGTTCCTGCCGTTCAGCCTCTTCTATGTGGTGCTGGTGGCGGGTGTGCTGGTGGCGTTCGACTGGCTGCCGAAGGCGAGCTGAGTTTACTGATTTGATCCTGGGCGGGTAGGGGAACCTGCCGCCCCAGCGATGGAGTAAGGGTTATGGCGTTCCTGGATCGCACAGCGCGGAGCTTTCTGCTGGCAGAGCTTCTGTCGGGCATGAAGTTGACCTTCAGCTATATGTTCAAGCCGAAGGTCACGCTGAACTATCCGTATGAAAAGGGTCCGCTGTCGCCGCGGTTCCGCGGTGAACACGTGCTGCGCCGCTACCCGAACGGCGAAGAACGCTGCATTGCCTGCAAGCTGTGCGAAGCGGTCTGCCCGGCGCTGGCCATCACCATCGAGGCCGAGCCGCGTGAAGACGGTTCGCGCCGCACGACCCGCTACGACATCGATA
Source organism: Lacibacterium aquatile (assembly GCF_042683105.1). Taxonomy (NCBI): domain Bacteria; kingdom Pseudomonadati; phylum Pseudomonadota; class Alphaproteobacteria; order Rhodospirillales; family Rhodospirillaceae; genus Lacibacterium; species Lacibacterium aquatile. Next base: position 56,978 of record NZ_JBHUIP010000001.1, on the reverse strand, counting down.
TGACGAAGTGCATCTACTGCGGCCTCTGCCAGGAAGCCTGCCCGGTCGATGCCATCGTCGAGGGTCCGAATTTCGAATTCGCCACCGAAACCCGCGAGGAGCTTTTCTATAACAAGGAAAAGCTGCTGGCGAACGGCGACCGCTGGGAAGTCGAGATCGCGCAGAATCTCGCGGCCGACTCGCCCTACCGGTAAGCCATTATGGAATTTATCCCACTTATCACTTCAGTTCTGATCGGCTTCGCGATCTTGGGAATCCCTTTTGTGCGGATTCTGGGACGGGTTGGTCTAAGTAAAGTTTGGGTGGTAGTTCTATTGATACCCTACGTCGGCTTAATGATTGCGCTTGGAGTGATTGCTCATTCCAAATGGCCGAAGTTGGAGGCGTAGATGGGCAGCTTCTCTCTCTGGCATTGGCTTATCTTTTTACCTTTTCTCGTTTTCTTTTTTCTTTGCTTTTGGTGGTCTGCCAAAATCTTGAAGAGAGCGGGATATAGGGGGTGGTGGGCGCTCCTGATGCTAGTTCCGCTCGTGAATCTTGTTGCTATGTATGTCTTCGCTTTTTCTCGATGGCCCTGTGAGTCAGCTGTGAAAACCGTAACTTCCGAACAGATTGGGTGAGCCGGAAATGATTATCCAGACACTCGCCTTTTATCTCTTCGCCACGATCTGTGTCGCCTCGGGCGTCATGGTCATCTCGTCGCGCAATCCGGTCCATTCGGTGCTGTTCCTGATCCTGGCTTTCTTCAATGCCGCGGGTCTGTTCGTGCTGATGGGGGCGGAGTTCCTCGCGATGCTGCTGGTCGTCGTCTATGTCGGCGCGGTCGCGGTGCTGTTCCTGTTCGTCGTCATGATGCTGGACATCAATTTCGCCGAGCTGCGACAGGGGGTTCTGCAGTATCTGCCGATTGGCGCGCTGATCGGGATCATCCTGCTGGTCGAACTGATCATGGTGGGTGGCAGCTGGGTGATTGCCCCGGATGCCAAGAGCGCGCTTGTCGCGCCGGCGGGGGTCAATAGCGTCAGCAATACCCATGATATCGGCCGTATCCTTTATACGCAGTACGCCTACCTGTTCCAGGCTGCGGGTCTGATCCTGCTGATCGCCATGATCGGCGCGATTGTCCTGACCTTGCGGACACGCGGCGGTGTGCGTCGTCAGAAAATCGCTGATCAGATCGGCCGGACCCGCGCGGACAGCGTGGCGACGGTCAAGGTCGAAACCGGCAAGGGAGTGTGAGCCATGGAAATCGGCATTTCCCACTACATGACCGTTTCCGCGATCCTCTTCACCCTTGGGATCTTCGGTATCTTCCTCAATAAGCGGAACATCATCATCATCCTGATGTCGGTCGAGTTGATGCTGCTCGCGGTGAACATCAATCTGGTGACGTTCTCCACCCACCTCCAGGATATGGCGGGTCAGGTCTTTGCACTGTTTGTGCTGACCGTCGCCGCTGCCGAGGCCGCCATCGGCCTGGCGATCCTGGTGACCTATTTCCGCAACCGCGGCACGATCGCGGTTGAGGATGCCAACGTGATGAAGGGCTGAGGCAGCCATGTATGCAGCCATCGTCTTCCTGCCGCTGATCGCGGCCATCCTCGCCGGGTTCGGCGGCCGGGTCCTCGGCTTCCGCGGTCAGCAGATCGTCACCTGCGGCGCGCTGATCATTTCCGCTACCCTGGGCTGGGTCGCCTTCTTCGACGTTGCCGTCAATCACAACGCCCAGGTCATCCAGGTCCTGCGCTGGATCGATGTCGGCACCTTCGAGGTGAACTGGTCGCTGAAGCTCGACACGCTGTCGGCCGTGATGATCATCGTCATCACCACCGTGTCGGCCTGCGTGCATGTCTATTCGGTCGGCTACATGAGCGAAGACCCGGCAAAGGGTCGCTTCATGGCCTACCTGTCGCTCTTCACCTTCTGCATGCTGATGCTGGTGACCGCTGACAATCTGATCCAGATGTATTTCGGCTGGGAAGGCGTCGGTCTGGCGTCGTACCTGCTGATCGGCTTCTGGTACGAAAAGCCCTCGGCCAATGCCGCCGCGATCAAGGCGTTTGTCGTCAATCGCGTGGGTGATTTCGGCTTTGCGCTTGGCATCATGGGGACCTTCTTCCTCTTCGATACCGTCAATCTGGCTGACATCTTCACGGCCGCTCCCGGCCTCAAAGACGCGACCTTCAAGTTCCTCGGCATGGAAGTCCATGCGCTGACCACCATCTGCCTGCTGCTGTTCGTCGGCGCGATGGGCAAGTCGGCTCAGCTTGGTCTGCACACCTGGCTGCCGGACGCGATGGAAGGCCCGACCCCGGTGTCGGCGCTGATCCATGCGGCGACGATGGTCACCGCCGGTGTCTTCATGGTCTGCCGCCTGTCGCCGATGTTCGAACTGGCTCCGACCGCGCTTACCGTCGTCACCATCATCGGTGGTCTGACCGCGATCTTCGCCGCGACCGTCGGTCTGGTGCAGAACGACATCAAGCGCGTCATCGCCTATTCGACCTGCTCGCAGCTGGGCTACATGTTCTTCGCCGCCGGTGTTTCGGCCTATGGCGCGGCCATGTTCCATCTGATGACGCACGCCTTCTTCAAGGCCCTGCTGTTCCTAGGCGCCGGTTCGGTCATCCATGCGATGCACCACGAACAGGACATGCGCAAGATGGGCGGCATCTATAAGGCGATCCCCGTCACCTATGTGCTGATGTGGATCGGCAGCCTTGCCCTTGCCGGTATCCCGCCGTTCGCTGGGTATTTCTCCAAGGATATGGTGCTGGAAGCGGCCTATGCCGCAGGGTCGCAGGCAGGCTACTTCGCCTTCATCCTGGGCATGTGCGCGGCCTTCCTGACTGCCTTCTATTCCTGGCGTCTGCTGTTCATGACCTTCCATGGCGAAGCCCGCTGGAAGCATGCGCATCACGATGATCACGCTCACGGTCATGACGATCATGCCCATGCTGCCCATGCCCACGACGATCATGGCCACGGCCACGGCGAGCATGTGCCGCACGAGTCGCCCATCGTCATGCTGATCCCGCTGTTTGTGCTCGCCATCGGCGCGGTGCTGGCAGGTTGGCTTGGCAAGGAACTCTTCATCGGTCATCACCGGGCTGAGTTCTGGGGGCCGGCGATCCAGGTCCTGGCCGAGCATGACAGCATCGAAAAGGCCCACCATCATCTGCCGGCCTGGGTTCCCTGGGCGCCGCTGGTGGCTGGTCTCTGTGGTATCGCGCTGGCCTGGTACTCCTACATCCGTCGCCCGGCCTTTGCGGTCGAGGTGAAGGAGAGCTTCCACGGCCTCTATACCTTCCTTCTGAACAAATGGTACTTCGACGAGGTCTATCACTTCCTGTTCGTGCGCCCGTCCCTGTGGATCGGCCGCGTGCTCTGGAAGGGCGGGGACGGGGCCATCATCGATCGCTTCGGTCCGAATGGCGTCGCTTGGCTCACGGTCTTCCTGTCGAAGCGCGCCAGCACTCTGCAGTCCGGTTATGTTTATCACTATGCGTTTGCCATGCTGATCGGCGTCGTTGCCTTCGTCAGCTGGTATCTCCTGCGCGGTTGATTGGGGAATAGAATGTCCGGTTGGCCCATCCTCTCCCTTCTCACCTTCCTGCCGCTGGTCGGCGCGCTGCTGATTGCCATTCAGCGCGGTGAAGAAGCCACGGTCGCGAAGACCTCTCGCCATGTCGCGCTCTGGACCTCGCTGGTGGTCTTTGCGCTGTCGCTGGTGCTGTGGTTCAAGTTCGACGGCACGTCGGCGGAGTTCCAGTTCGTCGAGCAGTACAAGTGGCTGCCCGGCCTGAACATCACCTATCACGCGGGCGTCGACGGGATTTCGTATCTCTTCGTGCTGCTGTCGACCCTGCTGACCCCGATCTGCATCCTGGCGTCGTGGGAATCGGTCGAGAAGAAGGTGCGCGAGTATATGATCGCCTTCCTGGTCCTCGAGACCATGATGATCGGCATGTTCGCAGCCCTCGATATCGTGACCTTCTACATCTTCTTCGAAGGTGTGCTGATCCCGATGTTCCTGATCATCGGCGTCTGGGGTGGCCAGCGTCGCGTTTATGCAGCCTTCAAGCTGTTCCTCTATACGCTGCTGGGTTCGGTCCTGATGCTGATCGCCATGCTGGCGATGTATTGGAACGCCGGAACCACCGACATCGTCGCGCTGCTGCAGCATAAGTTCCCGGCTGGGATGCAGACCTGGCTGTGGCTGGCCTTCTTCGCATCGTTTGCGGTGAAGGTGCCGATGTGGCCGGTCCATACCTGGCTGCCGGATGCCCACGTGGAAGCGCCGACCGCAGGGTCGGTCATCCTGGCGGGCGTGCTGCTGAAGATGGGCGGCTACGGCTTCCTGCGTTTCTCGATCCCGATGTTCCCGCTTGCCACCGTCGACTTCATGCCGCTGATCTTCGCGCTGTCGGTCGTCGCCGTGATCTATACGTCGCTGGTCGCGCTGGCGCAGGACGACATGAAGAAGCTGATCGCTTATTCGTCGGTCGCGCATATGGGCTTCGTCACCATCGGCATGTTCGCGCTGAATACGCAGGGCATCGCCGGTTCGATCCTGCAGATGCTGAGCCATGGCATCGTGTCGGGCGCGCTGTTCCTGTGCGTCGGCGTGGTCTATGACCGCCTGCATACCCGCGAGATCGCGCGCTATGGCGGTCTTGCCAATAATATGCCGCGTTATGCGCTGGTCTTCCTGCTGTTCACCTTTGCGACCATCGGTCTGCCGGGGACCAGCGGGTTTGTCGGCGAAATGACCATTCTGCTGGGCGCCTATAAGGCCAATACCTGGGTTGCCATGCTGGCGACCACGGGTGTGATCCTGGGCGCTGCCTATTCGCTGTGGCTCTATCGCCGCATCTGCTTCGGTAAGCTGGAAAAGGAAGACCTCAAGGGTCTGCCGGATCTCTCGCCGCGTGAATGGGCGCTGTTCGCACCGCTGATCATCCTGACCCTGTGGATGGGCATCTATCCGTCCTCCTTCCTGGATCCGATGCAGCCCGCGGTCGAAAATCTCGTGAAGTCGCTTCAGTTGGCTCATGGCGGGAGCTTGCCGTCGATGACTGACACCGTACTGGCCTGGGTTCGTTAACGGGAGTTGCTATTGTGCTGAATACCCCCTTCTCCCTGATCGATATGGCAAACGTCGCGCCGGAACTATTTCTGGCGCTGGCGGGTATCTTCCTGCTCATGTTCGGTGTCTTCTCTCCGGCCGAGCGGGCGACACGCTCCGTGACCAGTACTGCTATTGCCGCCATGGTCGTGACGGCTGCTATGGTGCTTCTGGTTCCAACACCGGAAAGCGGCCATAACGTCGCCTTTGGTGGCCTATTCCGTGCCGATGCCTTCGGCACCTTTATGAAGATTCTGGTGCTGCTGGGTTCGGCCTTCGCGCTGCTGCTGTCGATCAGCTTCTTCGAGAAGGAGAAGATCGCCCGCTTCGAATATCCGGTGCTGGTCGTCTTCGCCACGCTCGGCATGATGATGATGGTGTCGGCGAACGACCTCATGTCCCTCTATATGGGTCTTGAGCTGCAGTCGCTGTCGCTTTACGTCATCGCGTCGATCAACCGCGATAACCTCAAATCCTCGGAAGCGGGCTTGAAGTACTTCGTCCTGGGCGCGCTGTCGTCGGGCATGCTGCTGTACGGCTCCTCGCTGATCTATGGCTTTGCCGGGACCACCAACTTCTCGCTGATGGCCTCGCATTTCGCCGGCGGTCAGGCTGCGACCGGCGCCGTCTTCGGTCTGGTGTTCGTCATTGCCGCCCTGGCTTTCAAGGTTTCGGCCGTGCCGTTCCATATGTGGACGCCGGACGTCTATGAAGGGGCGCCGACCCCGGTGACGGCATTCTTTGCCGCCGCCCCGAAGGTCGCCGCCATGTCGCTGCTGGTGCGTGTGCTGATCGGCCCGTTCGAGCCGCTGGCAGGCCAGTGGCAGCAGATCGTTGTCTTCGTCTCCATCGCCTCGATGGCATTCGGCGCCGTTGCCGCGATCAATCAGCAGAACATCAAGCGCCTGATGGCCTATAGCTCCATCGGTCACATGGGTTTTGCGCTCGTCGGTCTGGCTGCCAACACTGAATCTGGCGTCGTCGGCGTGATGGTGTACCTCGCGATCTATGTCGTGATGGGCGCCGGTACCTTCGCCTGCATCCTCGCCATGCGCAGCCAGGGCAAGGCGGTTGAACGGATCGACGATCTGGCGGGTCTTGCCAAGACCAATCCGATGTTGGCCGCGACCTTGCTGCTCTTCATGTTCTCCATGGCCGGTATTCCGCCGCTCGCGGGCTTCTTCTCGAAGCTCTATGTCTTCGTCGCGGCGGTCGAGGCGCATCTCTATGCCCTGGCCATCATCGGCGTGGTCGCCAGCGTCGTGGGTGCCTACTACTATCTGCGGATCATCAAGGTCATGTATTTCGATCAGCCCACCGGCTCGTTCGATGCCATGACCCCCAGCATCCGCGCGGTTGCCATCGTGACGACGGTGCTGAACGGTCTGTTCTGGATCTGGCCGGGTGCGGTCGTCGGTCCGGCCCTGCTGGCGGCAAAGAGCATCATTGGTGGGTGAATTGATGGGGGACACTCTGCCCCCCGGCTTTTCCCTGACACTATTGGACGAGGCGGGCAGCACCAATGACGAGGCTGCCCGCCTCGCCGCATCTGGGGCTGCCGAATTCACCATCGTTCAGGCCTTACGGCAAACGAGTGCACGTGGCCGCCAGGGGCGTGCCTGGGCGGCGCCGACGGGTAACCTCTATTTCTCGATGGTTCTGCGGCCAGTGCGGCCGTTGGTGGAGATCGCGCAGATTTCCCTGGTGGCGGGCATGGCGCTGGCCGAAGCGACGGCCGAGTTGATCGGTACCCGGGCCGAGGTGGCGATCAAATGGCCGAACGATCTACTGATCGATAATGCCAAGGGGGCGGGGTTGCTGCTGGAAGCCCAGAATGGCGTCGTCATTCTGGGCATCGGCGTGAATGTCGCGAGCCATCCCGATGAGACGCCATATCCCGCGACCCACATTGGCGCATATGTACCCGGCATTACGCCCCATGGTGTTTTGACCCGCTTTTGCCGTAGTTTTGCGCTCGCCTATGGACGTTGGTCTGTGGAAGGCTTTGCGCCCTTGCGGGAAACCTGGATGGCGCGGGCCTGGAAGCTGGGCGAGACGGTGCGCCTGCGACCGGGGACGGAGATGATCCACGGCCGTTTCCTTGGCATCGACGAGGGGGGGGCCATGCTGCTGGAACTCGATGACGGTATCCGCCGCTTCACGGCGGGCGAGATGTTCGGGCTTTAGGGAACGACACGCATGCTGCTGGCAATCGACGCGGGCAACACCAATACCGAATTTGCCGTGATGGAGGGGGGCGAGATCCTCGGCTCCTGGCGGATTTCGACCGATAGTCAGCGCACGGCCGACGAATATGGCGTCTGGCTGCTCCAACTGCTGAGCATCTCCAATATCGAGCGGTCCGCCATCGACGGCGCGATCATCGCCTGCGTGGTGCCGGAATCGCTCTTCAATCTGCGCGGTCTCTGCGACAAATACTTCGGCACCAAGCCGATGGTGGTGGGGGATCCTGCGCTCGATCTGGGTATCAGCGCGGATATCGAACGTCCGGCCGAAGTGGGCGCCGACCGGCTGGTGACGGCCCTGGCTGCGCGCGAAAAATTCGGCAACAATCTGATCGTCATCGATTTTGGCACAGCGACCACCTTCGACGTGGTGGACGAGAAGGGTGATTTCGCGGGCGGCGTGATCGCGCCCGGTATCAACCTCTCCATCAAGTCGCTCTATATGGCGGCGGCAAAATTGCCCCGCGTTGACATTCGGCCGACCCAGTCGGTCATTGCCCGCTCCACGGTTCCGGCGATGCAGTCCGGTGTCTTCTGGGGCTATATCGGAATGATCGAAGGGTTGGTTGCCCGTATGCGGGCAGAGCTGGACAGACCTGTCACCATTGTCGCGACCGGGGGGCTTGCAACCATGTTCGCGGGCGCCACTTCGGTCATAGAGAATATCGACAAGACACTCATCTTATCGGGCCTGAGCCTGATCTATTACAGAAACAAGGGTAAATGAGCCTTTATCAATTGAATATGGCGGCTGCCGACAGCCGCGAACTGCTTTTCCTGCCGCTCGGCGGGGCCGGTGAAATCGGCATGAACCTCAACCTCTTCGGCTATGACGGCCGGTGGTTGATGGTGGATCTTGGCGTGACCTTCGGGGATGATTCCACCCCGGTCGACGTGATCATGCCGGACCCCAGCTTCATCGTGGAGCGCAAGAGCGAGCTGGTCGGCATCGTGCTGACCCATGCGCATGAGGATCACATCGGCGCCGTCGCGCATCTGTGGCCGCGCCTGCGCTGCCCGATCTATTGCACGCCCTTCACCGCGAGCGTGCTGCGCCGCAAGCTGGCCGAAGCCGGTCTGGCGCGTGAAGTGCCGCTCCATGAAATTCCGCTGGGTGGTTCTGTCGACCTCGATCCTTTCCAGGTCGAATTCATCTCCATGACCCATTCGATCCTGGAGCCGAGCGCCCTGGCCATCCGCACGCCGGTCGGCACAGTGCTGCATACCGGCGACTGGAAGTTCGATCCCGAGCCGCTGCTGGGCGATGCCGTCGATTTCGACGCTCTGCGACGCCTGGGCGATGAGGGCGTGCTGGCGCTGATCGGCGACAGCACCAACGTCTTCCGCGAAGGTGAAGCCGGTTCCGAAGCCACCGTGCGCGAGGCTTTGACTGAGTTGATCGGCGAATCTGAGAACCGCGTGGCCGTGGCCTGCTTTGCCTCCAACGTTGCGCGCCTGACCTCGGTCTATCACGCTGCCGCCCAGCATGGCCGCAAGGTGGCGCTGGTCGGCCGCTCCTTGCGCAAGATGGACGAGAGCGCCCGGGAGAACGGCTATCTGCAAGGCATTCCCCGCTTCCTGACCGAGGAGGAGGGCGCCCGCGCCGAACCGAACGAGATTGTCCTGCTCTGCACCGGCAGCCAGGGCGAACCGCGCGCGGCGCTGGCCCGCATCGCCAATGGCGATCACCCGAACATCGTGCTGGAAGAGGGCGATACCGTCATCTTCTCCAGCCGTGTCATTCCGGGGAACGAGAAGTCCATCGGCAAGCTCCAGGACAAGCTGGTCCGGGCCGGCGTCGAGCTGATCACCGAGGACGATCACGATATCCATGTTTCCGGCCATCCGGCGCGGGACGAGCTGGCGCGCATGTATTCGCTGATCCGCCCGAAGATCGCAGTGCCGGTCCATGGCGAACTGCGGCATCTGCACGAACATGCCTTCCTGGCCGAAGAATGCCAGGTGCCGCATACAGTCGTGGCCGAGAATGGCGAGGTCGTGAAGCTTGGGCCCGGTACGCCGACGATCCTCGACAAGGTGAATGTCGGTCGGCTTGCCCTCGATGGGTCGCGTCTGGTGCCGCTGTCCGGTCCCTCGATCCGTCAGCGCCAGCGTCTGGTGCAGAATGGCATCGCCGTGGTGACGCTGGTTCTGGGCAGCGATGGCGGTTTGAAGGCCGATCCGGTCCTGGCGCTCCACGGGCTGCTGGATGCCGAGTCGGAAGAAGATCAGAAGCTGGTCACCAAGGCGCGCGATTCGGTGCGTTTTGCCGTTGAAAGCCTTGATGCAGGCTCGCGCAAAAGCGACGATACGCTGCTGAAGGAAACGGCCCGCATCGCCGTGCGCCGCAGCCTTTACAGCACGCTCGGCCTGAAGCCGATTGCCGACGTGCAGATCGTTCGCGTGTGAGGGAATAGATGATCGGTCGCCTGAACCATGTCGCTATTGTCGTGCCGGATCTTGCTGCTGCCACAGCGCTCTATCGCGATGCCCTGGGCGGCAAGGTCTCGGCGCCGGTCGATCTGCCGGAGCATGGGGTGACGACCGTTTTCGTCGAACTGCCGAATACCAAGATCGAACTGCTGCATCCGCTGGGCGAGAATTCCCCGATTGCCGGGTTCCTCGCCAAGAATACGTCGGGCGGGATGCATCACGTCTGTTACGAGGTCGAAGATATCCTGGCCGCGCGCGACCATCTGAAGGCCAGCGGCGCGCGGGTTCTGGGCGATGGCGAGCCGAAGATCGGCGCCCATGGCAAGCCCGTGCTATTCCTGCATCCCAAGGATTTCTGCGGCACCCTGGTTGAGTTGGAGCAAGTCTAGGCGATGGGTCCCGTTTCCGGTTTTGTGGTTTTTGTCATCATCTGGTGGACGGTGCTTTTTGCCATGCTGCCCATCGGGGTGCGCAAGCAGGATGATCCCCTGGTCGGATCGGAGTACGGCGCGCCGGAAAAGCCGATGCTGGGGAAAAAGGCGCTCTGGACCACCGGCGTCAGCATCGTGATCTGGCTGATCGTCTATGCGATCATCGCTTCCGACCTCATCTCCTTCCGGGAGATTATCCAGGACTGGGAAGACTGAAGTCGGCCTTCAACCTGTATAGGTAGAGGCGAGATAATCGGGGCTGGCCTCGATGGCCCTTAGTTCGGCCTGAAGCTCGCCAAGCAGTGCATCAATGACCGGCCGCTTGCTGGATTGCGGTTTATTGGCGAGATAGTTCCGCAGAGTGCTGTCGAGCAGTTTCAGCTGTACAGCCCGGCCTATGATCTCCGATGTGGCGATCTGCTCATATTCTAGCAGCATGGTATCTGCCGCCTTGAGCAGCGGATCGCGGCGGGCGAACATCCCCCTGTCGGTCTCCGTGGCGAATTTCGCGGCGCTCGGCAGCCGTCGTATCGTTGCCTCTTGCCGTGCGGCCAGCCGACCACGGGCGCGGGCCAGCATACCCGTGGCGCTTTTTCTCGCCAGGACTTGACCTGCCGCCTTGACGTGAGCCGCATGGATCTGCCCGTGTAAACGGGTCAATTGCTGCTCGGCAAGGGCAATTGCCTTCTTGACGCCGGGCGCGAGGGGGAGGGCGAGATCGATGGTATGGCGCTCCCCACTATCAACCCAGTTGCTGGCGTCCCAGTCTATTGTCGGGAGGCTGGTGATGGTGCCCGAACCGGTGATTTCACGGTGATCACCATCGTTGTGACGCAGGAATTGATCGTAATAGGCTTCACTGTCTCTGATGCCGCGCGGGTCCCAAGGATAGACGCCGTCTCGCATGCGCCCGGCTTCAAGCGCGGCAGCCGCCGCAGCAACCACATCACGAACCGCAGGGCCAATGCGGACAGCTGCTACAGGCGCAAGTTCGAGTTTTGCGGTATAACGACAGGCAACCGGCACGGGGAATTTACCGCGCCCATGCTCCTCGGAAATCAAGGTGACATCACCGTCCAGGCTAGTTCGGGCGGGACGTATCTGCTGGATGACGACAAAGGCCATCTTTCGAAGCAACTCTTCGTCTTGCGCAGCGGCTTTCTGGTCACCATAGCGCATCGCTGCCAGATCTTGTCCTTCGACGTGACGGGCATTTCGGCCCTGGAGGCTGCCGGATCGATGGGCGATCATGCCTCGGCTCGTAAGGTCCAACGAATTGGTGGCGCCGGTCAGGGCAGACAGATTTCCACCTGCCTCTTTTGCCTCCAAGGCCGACCCAATTCCTTTTCCGATGCCAGACCCTGTGGCGGATAGGGAAGATAGGCCATCCCCCATCATTCCAGCCGCTGCATCAAGGCGTTGCCCCGCTTCCCCGATAACCCGTGCGGTTTGGGTAAGTGAGTTCCCGGCCTCACCGATACGACTGATAGCACCCGATATCGCTCTGGCGGCGTCGGTGACTTGATTGATGGCCGAGACCATGCTGTCTGCGGCGGCTCCAAACGAGACCACCGTCGCATAGACGGCTGCGGCGAATTTTACGAACTCAATCGTGCCTAAGATGATTTTTTCAGCCGTGGTGAAATCAGCGTTCCACAGCATTGCGATATAATGATTTTCGATCAGCAAGCCGTTGATTTCATGCTGCTGTTTCAGCGCCTGCCTGAGCTCTTGCGACGTGCCGATGGATTGGAACCGCGAAGCCCCGGCCCATTCGGGGAAAAATTCTTTAACAAGAGGGTCACCTGATGGCAGGAAAAAAGAGTTGCGAATCAGCGGGCGGTATAATGTTTCGTCGCAGATGATGCGCCGATAATCACTGGCCATCCCCGGCAGTTTACCGCGGACCAACTGCTGAAGACGGCTCAGCTCGACGGCGACTTGAGCCTTGATGTCTCTGACGATACGCCCGTTTGACGAGACTGCGCTATTCACAAGCAATTGCTTGGCAAGCTCGATGTCATCGTAAAAACGGACAAACGTCATCGGCTGATCCACGGTTAAGACTAAGCTGATGATTACGGTAACTTAGATCAAAGGCTTTTAAAATTGTGATCGTTGGATCTTTCTGCCGTGCTTTCTAAGACAAGGATCCCCGGATGATCTCCAACAGCAGATCACGCTCCGGCCAGGGATCGCCGCCGGTATGGGCGATATAGCGGACATCCGGCAGGTCCGGCAGATGCAGGCGCGCGCCGACATCCGCCAGCGGATCCTTCAGCAGATGGCGGGTACGCACCGTGAGGGCGATGCCCGCCTCGGCTGCACCGCGCAGGCCGGTGACGCTGGGACTGGTCAGGGCGAGGCGATAGGGGCGTCCGGCGGTGTCGAGGGCCGAGAGGGCGGCCTGACGATAGCTGCAGGGCGGATCGAACAGGGCGAGCGGCAGCGTGGCATCTGCTTCGAAATCGGTATCCGCCCGGCCGATCCAGATCATCGGCAGGCTGCCCAGGACAGTCCCGCCCTCCATGCCGGGCTTTTCGATCACCACGGCCAGATCATAGAGCCCCTGGTGCAGGCCATCGAGCAGGCTATCCGACCGTTCCACCCGCAGATCGATGGCGGTGCCGGGGCAGGCGGCATTGAAGCGGCGCAACCCGCTGGGCAAGAGGATTTCCGCAATATCCTGGGTCACGCCCAGCCGCAGAGGGCGGGGAGGGGCGGCGTGGAAATCCAACATCGCTTCCTCGTTGATGGCAAGCATGCGTCTTGCCAGCGGCAGCAGCTTCTCGCCCGCCGGGGTCAGGCTGTTGCGCCCGCGCTCGCGCAGGACCAGTGACTGCCCAAGGTCTGCTTCCAGCTTCTGCATCTGCTGGGTCACCGCCGACGCCGTGCGCCCCACGGCCTGAGCGGTTGCCGTGAAGCTATGGCCGCCCGCAATCAGCAGGAAACTGCGCAGGGAGGCGAGGTCGAGATAGCGCATTCAGTTTCTCTTACTGACGAATTAAGGTGTTTCAAATTTTCTTAATTATGCGCCGGGAGTACGGTCTTTTCAACAGCAACCGGCTTTGAAAAGGAAAACTCCGATGCCGATCATCACTGTGACTGTCAGTGCCAATCTTGCCCCGGCGCAGCGCGCGGAAATCGCCGAAGGCGTCTCGGCCCTGACCGCCAAGCATCTGCGCAAGGATCCGAAGATTACCGCCGTGATCGTGAATGCTATCGATCCCGCCACCTGGTTTGTCGGCGGGCTGTCCCTGGCGGATCAGCAGCTCGCCAGCTACTGGCTCGATATCAAGGTGGTAGTCGGCACCAATACGAAGGACGAGAAGGCCGCCTATCTTGCCGCCATCTACGCTTTCATGGCTGAGAAACTGGGGCCGCTTCACGCCGAAAGCTATGCCCTGGTGCACGAGGTTCAGGCCGACGCCTATGGCTTTACCGGGCTGACGCAGGAGCGGCGGTATATCGCCAAGCAATTGGGCGTTTCACTGTGAGCGCTATTTAGACAATGACTGCACATTGGGCAGACATTCTGCCTAATATTCGAACAGCTCTAGAATGAACGCAAAAAAATGAGGCAAGGAAGAAGTTTCTTCCTTGCCACCATGCAGCGCAACAATTATTGTTATTTACGACAAGAGATTTTCTCTCTGTCGACGCCTGGTGGCGATTCCTCCCTAAACTCGGGCCGCGCGGCTTGTTATTTAGTTGCGCGGTCTTTTTTGTGCCCACACTATACGGTCAAGTTTAGTGAGAGTCATCCATTTTTTTGCCACTCTCTGCCTTTAGAGAATGCAACGCGCTTCCTATATAGGATGTGCGGGATTTTCGTGGTGGGACAGGGAGTTAAGGCCATGTGGCAGGGTTCTATGCAACGGTGGCTTCGAAACGGTGCGCTTATTCCTGCGGCAGTCATGCTGTCCGAACCTGCTTTAAGTCAGGTCCGGCAGAATGATCTGACGATCCAGCGTCTGGACTGCCAGCGCCTCTCCAGCCATGTCCCCAACGATGATGTCACTTATAAGCCCAATGCCGACAGCGGCGTTGCGCCCGCCGACCTGCCGGGCAGCGCCGGTAGCCAGGGTGTGCCGGTGACGGCCGATATCAATATCAATGCCCGTCGCTACACCACGACCGTGCTGCCACCCGGCATGTCCCTCGATATGAGCGCCGGTCTTATCACCATCGACGAGCAGGGGAAGGCCTATCTCAACGGCCGACCGTTGAGCGAAAGCGAAAACCAAGCCGTTTATGTGGCCTGCCGCCGCGTGCGATGATCTATTCATTGAGACGCAGGAAAAGAGGCCCTAAAGTCCGGGGCCTCTTTTTTGTTTTAAGCCTTTCCCTCAGACGAGTGTGACATGCGCCTTTCCAAGTTCTTCCTGCCCACCTTGAAAGAAACGCCCGCCGAGGCGCAGATCGCTTCGCATCGTCTGATGCTGCGCGCGGGCATGGTCCGTCAGCAGAGCGCCGGCATCTATGCCTGGCTGCCGCTGGGGCTGCGGGTGCTGAACAAGGTTGCGAACATCGTGCGCGAGGAACAGAACCGCGCGGGCATCAATGAAATCCTGATGCCGACCCTGCAGTCTGCCGACCTTTGGCGCGAAAGCGGTCGTTATGACGACTATGGCCAGGAGATGCTGCGCATCACCGACCGCCATAAGCGCGAGATGCTCTACGGCCCCACGAACGAGGAAATGGTGACGGATATTTTCCGCACCTACGTCCGCTCCTATAAGCAACTGCCCGTGAACCTCTATCACATCCAGTGGAAGTTCCGGGACGAGGTGCGCCCTCGTTTCGGCGTGATGCGTGGCCGTGAATTCCTGATGAAGGATGCCTATTCCTTCGATCTCGACAAGGAATCGGCCGTCAAATCCTACAACAATCACTTCGTGGCCTATCTGCGCACCTATCAGCGCATGGGCCTGAAGGCCATTCCGATGAAGGCCGACACCGGCCCCATCGGCGGCGACCACAGCCATGAATTCATCGTGCTGGCCGAAACCGGCGAGAGCCAGGTCTTCTGCGACAAGGCCTGGGTCGAAACCGACGTGCTGGAAAATCCGCTCGTCAAGGAAAAGGATCTGCAGCCCTTCGTCGATTGGGCGACCGGCATGTATGCCGCGACCGAGGAAAAGCACGATCCGGCAAACTGCCCCGTACCTGCAGAAAACCTCGTCACCGCGCGCGGTATCGAAGTCGGCCATATCTTCTATTTCGGCACGAAGTACTCCGAGCCGATGAAGGCTGCCGTGACGGCGCCGGGCAGCGAGACTGTCACCGTGCACATGGGCTCCTATGGCATCGGTGTCTCGCGTCTGCTGGGCGCGATCATCGAGGCGAGCCACGACGATGCCGGTATCATCTGGCCGGAGTCGGTGGCGCCCTTCAAGATCGGCCTCATCAACATGAAGGTCGGCGATGCGACCTGCGATGCGGCGGCCGAAGACCTCTATGCCAAGTTCGAGGCTGCGGGGGTCGAGGTGCTGCTGGATGACCGCGACGAGCGGGCGGGCGTGAAGTTTGCCGACATGGATCTGATCGGTCTGCCCTGGCAGGTCGTGATCGGTCCGCGCGGCATCGCCAATGGCATGGTCGAAGTGAAGAACCGCAAGACCGGCGAAAAGCGCGAAGTCACCGTCGCTCAAGCTCTAGCCGAACTTTCGGCGTAATTTCGCGTCAAGAAGAAAGCCCCGTGCCTTAAGGTGCGGGGCTTTTTCGATGGGGTAACATGATCTTCTTCTCGGCTTTTGAAAGGCTTATGGCCTTTCGGTATCTCCGGGCCCGGCGGCAGGAGGGGTTCATCTCCGTCATCGCCGGTTTCTCCTTCCTCGGCATCGCCCTGGGCGTTGCGACCCTGATCATCGTCATGGCGGTGATGAACGGCTTTCGGGCCGAGCTGCTGGGGCGCATCCTGGGCTTGAATGGTCATCTGACCATCTCGGCGCCTGCGGGGATGGGGGTGCCGGATTACGGCGGCCTGACCGAGAAGCTGAAGAAGAACCCCGATGTCGTCTATGCCGCTCCGATGGTCGAGGGGCAGGTGATGGTGTCGGCTAACGGTATCGCCGGTGGCGCCCAGGTGCGCGGCATGCGGAGCGAAGATCTCCAGGCCCGCACCCTGATCTCCTCCAACATCCGTTCGGGCAAGCTGGAGGATTTCAAGGACGACGGCGTGTTCGTCGGCACCCGCATGGCCTATCGCATGGGCCTCAAGGTGGGCGACCCGATCACGGTGATCAGCCCCAGCGGGGAGTCGACCGCCTTCGGTTCGGTCCCGCGCATGAAGACCTATACGGTCTCTGGCCTCTTCGAAGTCGGCATGTTCGAATACGACAACTCTTACGTCTATATGCCGATGCAGGCGGCGCAGGTCTTCTTCCGTCTGCCGAATGCTGCGACCGGTATCGAGATCATGTTGTCCAATCCGGACAAGGCCAAGCAGGTGGCGGGCGTCCTCTGGGGCATCGTCGAACAGCCCTTGCGGGTCGTCGATTGGCAGCAGGCGAATTCGACCTTCTTCGCTGCGATTCAGGTGGAGCGGAACGTGATGTTCCTGATCCTGACGCTGATCATCATCGTGGCCTCCTTCAATATCGTCTCCTCCATGATCATGCTAGTCAAAGACAAGGGGCGGGATATCGCCGTGCTGCGCACTATGGGCGCGACGCGCGGCGCGATCATGCGCATCTTCCTGATGTCCGGCGCTTCGATCGGCGTGATCGGCACCTTGGCGGGGACGTTGCTGGGCGTCGCCTTCTGCGTGAATATCGAGGAAATCCGCCAGTTCCTGCAGACATTGCTGAACACGCAGCTGTTCCCTGGCGAGATCTATTTCCTGACCCGCATGCCCGCGAAGATGGAGATCAACGAGGTGGTTCAGGTCGTCACCATGGCGCTGAGCCTGACCGTGCTGGCGACAATTTACCCGGCGTGGCGCGCCGCCCGTCTCGATCCGGTGGAGGCCCTGCGCTATGAGTGACGCGATCCTGCAACTCGACAAGGTCCGCCGCAGCTATAAGACGGCCGAAGCACCGCTGGAAGTGCTGCGCGGTGCCGACCTGACCCTGCGTCCGGGTGAGATGGTGGGGCTGATCGCCCCGTCGGGCGCGGGCAAATCCACGTTGCTGCATATCGCGGGTCTGCTGGAAAATCCGACCGAAGGCAAGGTGCTGGTGGGCGGGCAGGATTGCTCGCGCCTCGACGATGGTGGCCGTACCGCCGTGCGTCGCACGACCATCGGTTTCGTCTATCAGTTCCACCAACTGCTGCCGGAATTCTCGGCCCTGGAGAATGTGATCCTGCCGCAGATGATCGCCGGGGTATCGCGCTCCAAGGCCAAGGTGCGGGCGACCGAGCTGCTGTCGGCGGTCGGGCTGGGCAAGCGCCTCGATCATCGTCCGGCCAAACTGTCGGGCGGCGAGCAGCAGCGTGTCGCCATCGTGCGCGCGATTGCCAATCAGCCCAAGCTGCTGCTGGCGGACGAGCCGACGGGCAACCTCGATCCCACCACGGCTGAGGGGGTCTTCAAGACCTTGCAGGATCTGGTGCGCAACGCCGGGCTTGCTGCCCTGATCGCGACCCATAATCTGGAGCTTGCGGGCCGCATGGACCGGGTCGTGACCCTCAAGGACGGGATATTGGTGGCGGCCTGACGTCGCACACTTTCCGGACGATCCCGCGCAGCCAGCGATGCGCGGGATCGGCATCCTGCCGGGGATGCCACAGCAGGCTGACGGTCAGCTGCGGCATCTCGAACGGCAGACGGAAGCTGACAAAGCCGGTTCGCAGGTTGCCCGTCTGGCGTTCCGGCACGCTGGCAATCAGATCCGATGCCTTCGCCAGAGCCAAGGCCGCTGAAAAGCCGCCGACGCTGGTGGCGATATTTCGCTTAAGGCCCAGGGCATCCAGCGCGTCATCCATCGGGCCCCGGTCGAGGCCACGCCGCGACACCAGGATATGCTGCCCTTCGGCGTAGCGCTCTGGGGTGATCTCGTCCATCGTCAGGGGATGCCCATGCCGGACGACGCCCACAAACCGATCCTGGAATAGCGCCTGAGCGCGTATCTCCGGCCCGCCGGTGCCACTGACCACGCCCGTTTCCAGATCGACGCTGCCATCGCGCAAGCCCGCGCTATCCTTGTCCGGCTTGGGCAGGAAGTGCAGCCGCACGCCGGGCGCCTCCAGCGCGGCCTTGGCGATCAGTTGGGGGCCGAAATTCTCCACGAACCCATCGCTGGACCGCAGGGTGAAACTGCGGTTGAGACGCTTCAAATCCAAAGCCTCGACCGGCCTTAACGCCGCTTCTGCTGCCTCTACGATCTGTCCGACCTGTTCGCGCAGCTCCAGCGCTCTTGGTGTCGGCACCAAGCCGCGACCGGCGCGCACCAGCAGCGGATCGCCCGTCGCTTCCCGCAGACGTGCCAGCGCCCGGCTCATGGCGGAGGGGCTGAGGCGCAGGCGTTTGGCGGCTTTGGTCACATTGCCCTCGGCCAGCAGTACGTCGAGGGTGATCAACAGATTGAGGTCGGGGTGCGCCATGGCTGGATCCTGATATATGGCGTTTCATGCACATATATACTGCAACCGTTGCGTCTTCCGCCATATATGCAAAAGCGATCAACTCCTGAAGTCTCATCACAGGAGAAATCGATGTCATCTCAAGAGGATCGTCATCCCGCACTTGATGCGGGATCTATCGCAAGCCCGAGCAAGATCCCGCATCAAGTGCGGGATGACGTGATTTTAAAAGGGTCGTCACGGCTTGCTCTTGCGGGCCTATCACTCACAGCGCTGCTGGCGGCGTTGGGGACCAGCAGTGCCAACGTTGCGCTGCCCGTTCTCGCATCCGAGTTCGGGGTTAGCTTTGCGGCGGTCCAATGGGTGGTGCTGGCCTATCTGCTCAGCATTACCAGTCTGATCGTCGGTGTGGGGCGTCTGGGCGATATTCTGGGGCGTCGCAGGCTGCTGGTGGTGGGGGTGGTGCTGTTCACACTGGCCTCGATCCTCGGCGGGCTGGCGAGTGATCTGCGTTTCCTGATTGCCGCGCGGGCGCTGCAAGGGGCGGGGGCGGCGGTCATGATGGCGCTGACCATGGCGATGGTGGGCGAGGCGGTGCCAAAAGAGCAGACCGGGCGGGCAATGGGGCTGCTGGGCACCATGTCGGCCATCGGCACCGCCTTGGGGCCGTCGCTGGGCGGTTTGCTGGTCGTGGGCTTAAGCTGGCGGGCGATCTTTTTTATCAATCTGCCGCTTGGGGTGTTGGCTCTATTCCTCGTTGCTCGTTCTCTGCCAAAGGATAAAGCCGCAGCGACACCTCGGCCAAGGTTCGATATTCCCGGCACTCTGCTGCTGGCCGCGACGCTGGCAGCCTATTGTCTGGCGACGACGGGCGGCCCTTGGATCCTGTGGCTTGTCGCCGGGGTCGGGCTGCTGCTGTTTATCGGGGTGGAGAGCAAAACCGCCTCGCCGCTGGTGCGCCTGTCGCTGTTCCGGGATCGCGCTTTGAGCCTCGGCTTTATCCTGGGTCTGGCCGTCATGACCGTGATGATGGCGACCTTGGTCGTTGGGCCGTTCCATCTGGCGGGTGCCTTGGGGCTGGATGCCGCGACGGCCGGGCTGGCGATGTCGGCCGGGCCGGTCGTCTCGGCCTTGAGTGGGTTACCCGCCGGTCGGCTGGTGGATCGGTTCGGCGCGGCAACTATGGTGCGGGTCGGGCTGGCGGTGATGAGCCTGGCCTCAGCGGCGCTTGCCCTGATGCCAATCGGTTTTGGCGTGGCGGGCTATGTCGGGCCGCTGGTCTTTCTGACGGCGGGTTATGCGACGTTTCAGGCCGCGAACAACACTGCTGTCATGAGGGATGTTCCGGCGGATCGGCGCGGCGTCGTTTCAGGGCTGCTGAATCTGTCGCGCAATCTGGGGCTGGTCACCGGGGCGTCGGTGATGGGAACGGTCTACGCCGCGTCGGGGATGAGGGCCACCTTCGGTCTGGCGGTCGCCCTCATCCTTCTGGCCTTGATGTTGGCGCAGGTCGGTCGGCTTAGTCGTTGAAACACTCCGGCCGAATCGGCGGTCCGGCCTTGACCTGCGCCCGTTGGATTTTTTGGCAGGACAGTAACTCCCACACATCGCCGTTAAAGCGATTGACGGCGATGTGTCCCGAGATTGGGTTGGGGCCGCAACTGCTGATCACCTCATAGCCGACGAAATCACGGTCATGTTGGATCGCCAAGGGCTCGACGAAATTGCAATCACCGAAGTAGCCCTTGGCAGCCCGATCTGCGAGCCGTTCGATCTCTGCCTCGCTTGGGGGTGTTCGTGTCGGCAGCGGGGCCGCCGCCATAAGCATCAGAGTTCCGAAACTAAAAAGAAGAGATCGGATCATCTCAAGCCTTCATCAGGCCGTTGACCTCGGGGTAGGGCATCGATTCGGCGGTGACCGGGGCGGAGAGGCCGGTCTGGAGGAAACCACCCGACAGGCGGGCGGCATGGGCGTACATCGCCTCGGAAATCGCGCTACCCGCCGTGATGCGGCGGACGCCCAGCTTTTCCAGATCGGCAGCCGGGGCGAGGGTCGGGCGCGCCATGATATTCACCGGCAGGCGCGTGCCCTTGACCAGGGCGGTGATGTCTTCTGCGGCAGTCATGCCCGCCGGGAAGATGCCATCGGCACCGGCTTCGGCATAAAGCCCCGCCCGACGGATAGCCTCGGCAGCGCGCTGACCTTCGGGAGCCAAGCCCCGCAGATAGATGTCGGTGCGGGCATTGATGAAGATATCGAACCCCTCGGCCTTCAGCCCGGCGCGGATCGCCTTGATCCGGGCGACAAGGTTTTCCGGCGGCAGATCCGCATCCTCGATATTGATGCCCGCAACGCCCAGGCGCGCGACGGCGATCACAGCAGCAGCCACTTCCTCGGGCGTATCGCCGAAGCCGCGTTCCATATCGAGGGTCAGCGGCACGTCGAGGACGCGGGTGATGGCACTGGCGGTCTGCAGAAGCCGCTCCAGCGGCAGGGCGTGACCGTCCTTATAACCCCAGGCCCAGGCGACGCCCGCGCTGGTGGTGGCGACGGCCTTTCCGCCTAGGCTTTCGACAAGGCGGGCGCTGCCCGCATCCCAGGCATTGGCCAGGATCAGGATGCCGCTCTGGTGCAGGCGGCGGAATTCGGCGGTTTTGCTCATGGGGTTCCCCTTTCGAATTGGATGGCCGCTTCTATCGCACGGGCTGCGGCGTCGTGCTGGCGGTTTTCGGACCTGATCGACCCGGAAGGACTGTGACGGCTAACCCGACAAAGACCAAGGCGCACGCGATGACCGTATCCATGTCCAGCGCCTCGCCCAGGAAGATCCAGGCCGACAGCAGGCCGGAAATCGGCACCGTCAGGGCAAAGGGCGTTACCACGGCGGCGGGATAGCGCTGCAGCAGGAAGCTCCAGATCGCAAAGCAGAGGGTGGTGGCCAGGAAGGCGATGAACAGCAGCGCGCCGACGCCGGTCCAGGTGATATTGATGATGGCGTGGGAGATCGCCGGGCCGCCTTCGATGAAGTAGGAGAGCGCCAGCAGGGGCAGGGGCGGGATCAGGCTGACCCAGGAGATAAGGCGCAGCATATCGGTCGCCCCAGACTTCTTGGTCGCGATATTGGCAAAGGCCCAGGTGAGGGCCGAGGCGATGGCCATCAGGAAGGCGATCAGGCTGTTGCCCATCGGACGCTCAAGGCCGATCAGCAGCAATCCCCCGGCGGCGATGGCGAGGCCGATCAAGGCGCGCGGCTTTGGCCGTTCCCCCAGGAAGACGCCCGCGATCAGGATGGTGAAGAAGACCTGGCTCTGCAGCACCAGGGACGACAGACCAGCAGGCATGCCGATCTTGATGGAGGTGAACAGCAGGCCGAATTTGATGACGCCCAGCAGCACGCCGATCAGCAGGATCTTCTTGAAGGGTGCAGGCATCGGGCCGCGCAGGAAGATCAGCGGCAGGGCCGCCAGGGCAAAGCGCAGGGCGCAGAACAGCAGGGGCGGAAACCCGTCGAGCCCGACCTTGATGACGACAAAATTGACGCCCCAGATGGTGGTGACGAGCAGGGCGAGCAGAATGTGCTGCAAGGGCATGGCGCGGCCTTCGGCGTTTGGGCGATAATGGATGACGTTGGGGCGCCCGATCCCCTAAAAAGCAGGTGCCTATCAAAGCCCCGACAGGCGAATGGAGACAAGTTTCCGATTGTCTCCATATCAAGTTTAAAGTTGCAGGATCAGCCCATGGCGCACGCCGATTTCGTCCATCTCCGCGTCCATTCCGCCTATTCCCTCTCGGAAGGCGCGATCAAGATGAAGGATCTGGTCAAGCTGGCGGCCAAGAACTATATGCCCGCCGTCGCCGTGACCGATACCGGCAATCTGTTCGGCGCGCTGGAGTTCGGCCTCGCCGCCACCGATGCCGGTGTTCAGCCTATCGTCGGCAGTCAGGCCCATGTCCGTCGCAGGGATGGCACCGCTAAGCAGGGTCATGTGTTGCCGCCGGATCAGCTGGTGCTGATTGCCCAAAATTCAACGGGTTATGATAATCTTCTGAAAGTTCTGTCGAAGGCTTTCATCGAAACGGAAAGCCATGAGACGCCGCAGTTTTCGCTGGAAGATCTGAAGGCGGCGAGCGAGGGGCTCATCTGCCTGACCGGCGGACCCACGGGTGCCATCGGCCGCATGCTGTTCGAAGATCACCCGGACATGGCCGAGGCCTATCTGCTGGAGCTGAAGGAGGTTTTCGGCGACCGGCTTTATATCGAACTTCAGCGCCACGCGGGCTCGGAGATCGAAGCCAAGATCGAGCCGGGGCTGATCGATCTGGCCTATAAACATGATGTGCCGCTGGTCGCGACCAACGATGCCTATTTTGCCAATCAGGACATGTATGAAGCGCACGACGTGCTGCTCTGCATCGCCCAGGGCGCAACGGTGTCGACTGAGGAGCGGCGTCGTCTGACGCCGGACCATTATTTCAAGTCGGCCGCAGAGATGCGGGAGCTTTTCGCTGATATTCCAGAGGCTTGCGACAATACACTGGTGATTGCGCGCCGTTGCGCCGTCTCATCGCCGATGCGCAAACCGATTCTGCCGCCGTTCGACAATGGCGATGGACAGGCGGAACCCGATGCCCTGCGCGCCCAGTCCGAGGAGGGGCTGCGCAAGCGCCTGGAGGCCCATGTCTTCACTCCGGATATGGATGAGGCAAAGAAAGCCGAGCTTACCAAGGAATATGGCGACCGCCTGACGTTCGAACTGGACGTCATCATCAAGATGGGCTTTCCCGGCTACTTCCTGATCGTGTCGGACTTCATCAAATGGGCGAAGGACCATGATATTCCGGTCGGCCCCGGCCGTGGTTCGGGCGCAGGCTCTATCGTCGCCTGGGCGCTGACCATCACCGATCTCGACCCCATCCGTTTCGGTCTGCTGTTCGAACGCTTCCTCAATCCAGAACGCGTCTCGATGCCCGACTTCGATATCGACTTCTGCCAGGATCGCCGCGACGAGGTGATCAAATATGTGCAGAAGCGCTATGGCCACGACAAGGTCGCGCAGATCATCACCTTCGGTAAGCTTCAGGCCCGCGCGGTGCTGCGCGACGTCGGGCGTGTGCTGCAGATGCCCTATGGCCAGATCGACCGCATCTCCAAGCTGGTGCCGAATAATCCGGCCAATCCAGTGACGCTGGAGCAGGCGGTGGCGGGTGAGCCCGCGCTACAGCAGATGCGCGACAGCGACGAGCAGATTGCCCGTCTGATCGCCGTGGGGCTGCAGCTCGAAGGGCTTTACCGCCACGCCTCAACCCACGCTGCGGGCGTGGTGATCGGGGATCGGCCGTTGGATGCGCTGGTGCCGATCTATCGCGATCCGCGCTCGGACATGCCGGTCACCCAGTTCAACATGAAATATGTCGAAATGGCCGGGCTGGTGAAGTTCGACTTCCTCGGCCTCAAGACCCTCACCGTGCTGGTGAAGGCGGTCAAATGGATCAAGAAGGTCCGGGGCATCGATATCGATCTCGCCCGCATACCGCTGGATGACAAGCTGACCTATGAGATGCTGTCGCGCGGCGATGCGACCGGCGTGTTCCAGCTTGAAAGCTCGGGCATGCGCTCGGTCCTGCGCGACATGAAGCCTGACCGTATCGAGGATCTGATCGCGGTGGTGGCGCTCTATCGTCCCGGCCCGATGGACAATATTCCCTCCTACATTGCCCGCAAACACGGGCGGGAGGAGCCGGACTATCTCAATCCGATGCTGGAGGGGATCCTTAAGGAAACCTACGGCATCATGATCTATCAGGAACAGGTGATGCAGATCGCCCAGGTCCTGTCGGGCTATTCGCTGGGTGGTGCGGATCTGCTGCGCCGCGCGATGGGCAAGAAGATCAAGGAGGAGATGGACGCCCAGCGGCTCCTGTTCGTCGAAGGGGCGGGCAAGAACAATGTCGATCCGGGGCAGGCGTCGAATATCTTCGATCAGGTGCAGAAGTTCGCGGGTTATGGCTTCAACAAGAGCCACGCGGCTGCCTATGCCATCGTGTCCTATCAGACGGCCTATCTGAAGGCGAATTTCCCAGTGGAGTTCTTCGCCGCCTCGATGACCTACGATATGGGCAATACCGATAAGCTCAATGTCTTCCGGCAGGAGCTGCGCAAGCTGAAGGTTCCGCTGCTGGGGCCGGACATCAATCACTCGCTGCCCGATTTCGGTGTCGAGGAATATGAGCCGGGCAAGTACGGCGTGCGCTATGCCCTGGCTGCGGTCAAGAACGTCGGTGCCCAGGCCATGCAGTCGGTGGTGGCAGAGCGCGAGGCGAACGGTCCCTTTAAGAATCTCGACGATCTGGCAGCCCGCCTCGACAACAAGCAGGTGAACAAGCGCCAGCTGGAAAATCTGGCGCTTGCCGGGGCTTTCGATGGGTTGGAGCCCAACCGTCAGCGTGTGTTCCAGGGTGTGGAGGCGATCATTCGCCATGCCGGGTCGGTGGCGGAGGAGAAGGCCAGCAATCAGACGAACCTCTTCGGCGGCCCCTCCGCCGAGGCTGTGTCGGCCCCGACGATCCAGCTGCCGCAGATGGCTGACTGGATGCCGAACGAGCGGTTGCAGCGCGAGTTCGACGCCATCGGCTTTTATCTCTCGGCCCATCCGCTCGACGTCTATGGCAAGACGCTTAAGCGCCTCGGCGCGTCGACCCAGGCCGAGCTGTTGCAGAAGGTGGGGGCAGGGGAGCCGCAGCGGGTGCGTCTTGCGGGGATCATGCTGAGCAAGCGCGAGGGCATGTCTCAGCGCGGCAGCCGCTATGCCTTTGTGCAGTTCTCCGATGCGACCGGCGTGTTCGAAGTGGTCTTCTTTTCCGAGATCCTGGCGGTCAGCCGCGAGCTGCTGGATAGCGGCAAGCCGTTGCTGATCACCTGCGATGCCCGGGCGGAAGGCGAGCAGCTGAAGATGACGGCGCAGGAGTTGCGCAGCCTTGAGGATGCCGCCGCGACCACGGTTGCCGGCATGCGGATCATGCTTGCGGATGAAAAGCCGCTCGCGACCTTGAAGAGCCTGCTGGTGGACAAGCCCGAGAACCGGGGCAGGGGCAGGGTGTCGGTGCTGTTCGATGCCGAGAACTGCGAAGTGGAAATCCCCTTGCGCGGTGGCTTCGCGGTGACGCCGCAACTGCGGGCGATGGTGAAGAGCCTGCCGGGGATTGTGGAGGTCGAGGAGGTTTAGGGGGAGCGCTCGATGACTCCTCAATAGACTTCGTCATCCCGTGGCTCGACCACGGGATCTCCTCCGAGAGCGTTTCCATTCTGTCTCAAGGTCTGTTGGACAAGCCTTCGGAGGAGATCCCGGGATCAAGTCCCGGGATGACGGCAGAGTATAAAGTGAAAACGCCTTTCCTCCTTGCATCTCCCCCGTGATTGGGCTATAGGCCCCGCATCTCTCACGCGGGGGTAGGGCTATCCGCCCATTCCGGTGTCGGCAATCTCGCCTGACTCCTCCCCGCGGCGGCAAAACCGGGAAAGGATTTAGAGATGAGCGTTCCGACTTTTACCATGCGTCAGCTGCTCGAAGCTGGTGTGCATTTCGGTCATAACACCCGTCGCTGGAATCCGAAGATGGCTCCGTACCTCTTCGGTGTTCGCAACGGCGTGCATATCATCGATCTGGAACAGACCGTTCCGATGCTGTACCGCGCCATGAACGCCGTCCGTGACACCGTTGCCGGTGGCGGTCGCGTGCTGTTCGTCGGTACCAAGCGCCAGGCTCAGGAAAAGGTTGCTGAAGCTGCAAAGCGTTGCGGCCAGTACTACATCAACCATCGTTGGCTCGGCGGCATGCTGACCAACTTCAAGACCATTTCGCTGTCGATCAAGAAGCTGCGCGAGCTTGAAGAGCAGGCTGCGGGCGACAAGGGCGGTTACACCAAGAAGGAACTGCTGAACCAGAGCCGTGATCTGGAAAAGCTGGACCGTGCTCTTGGCGGCATCAAGGAGATGGGTGGCCTTCCGGACATCATCTTCATCATCGACACCAACAAGGAAGCGATCGCCGTCCAGGAAGCCAACCGTCTTGGCATTCCGGTCATCGCCGTTCTCGACTCGAACTCGGATCCCGAAGGCATTGCTTTCCCGATCCCCGGTAACGACGACGCCCTGCGCGCCATCGACACCTACTGCGAACTGATCGCCGGTTCGGTGCTGGCCGGTCTGCAGCAGGAAGCGACTGCCGCCGGTATCGATATCGGTTCGGCTGAAAAGGTCGAAGAGACCGTTCCGGAAGAGCAGGCCTCGGCCTAAGTCTCCTTCGGGGAAAAGCCAGAAGGCGGCGCTTCAGGCGCCGCCTTTTCGTTAAGGGCCGACCACTGTCGGCAAACTGTCACGAAAAACTCAAAGGATCGGGCTATGGCCGAGATTACTGCCGCTCTCGTCAAGGAACTGCGCGAAAAGACTGGCGCGGGCATGATGGACTGCAAGAAGGCGCTGACCGAGAACAATGGCGACATCGAAGCCGCCATTGACTGGCTGCGTACGAAGGGCCTCGCTGCTGCTGCCAAGAAGGCCGGCCGCGTTGCTGCTGAAGGCCTCGTTGGCGCCGCTGCTGAAGGCACCAAGGGCGCGCTGATCGAAGTGAACTCGGAAACCGATTTCGTTGCCCGCAACGAAACCTTCCAGAGCTTCGTCGCCGATTCGGCCAAGGTCGTCCTGACCGCCGGTGCCGACATCGAAGCCGTCAAGACCGCAGCCTATCCGGGCGCTGGCAAGACCGTCGCCGAACAGCTGACCGATCACATCGCCACCATCGGCGAGAACATGTCGCTGCGTCGCGCTGCCGTTCTGTCGGTCAACGATGGCGTCGTTGCCACCTACATCCACTCGGCTGTCGTTCCGAACCTCGGCAAGATCGGCGTGCTGGTCGCGCTCGAGTCGACCGGCGACAACGCGAAGCTGCAGGCGCTCGGCAAGCAGATCGCGATGCATATCGCCGCTGCCAACCCGATGTCGCTGAACATCGCTTCGGTCGATCCGGCCGCTCTGGAACGCGAAAAGGCGATCCTGGTCGAGCAGAGCCGCGCTTCGGGCAAGCCGGACAACATCATCGAGAAGATGGTCGAAGGCCGCATCCGCAAGTTCTATGAAGAAGTCGTGCTCCTGGAGCAGGTCTTCGTCATCGATGCCGAAACCAAGATCAAAGACGTCGTTGCCAAGGCCGCCAAGGACATCGGCGCTCCGGTCGAGCTGACTGGTTTTGCCCGCTTCCAGCTGGGCGAAGGCATCGAAAAGGCCCAGTCCGACTTCGCCGCCGAAGTGGCAGCGCAAGCTGGTCTGCGTTAATAAGCAGCAATCCTGCTAAAAAAGGGCGCGCGGGGCTTTCCTCGCGCGCCTTTTTTATTCTATACACCCAGGGCTTTTGTATCGGCTTCGGCCGAACCGACAGATGTTGAGGTATTCCGATGGCTACGCCCGATCTCTCCGATGTGAAGCGCCGCATGGATGGCGCCCTCGAGACGCTCCGTAAGGAATTCGCCGGTCTGCGCACCGGTCGCGCCTCGCCGAACCTACTCGACCCCGTGATGGTCGATGCTTATGGCTCCTCCATGCCGCTGACCCAGGTCGGCACGGTTTCGGTTCCCGAGCCGCGCATGATCAATGTCACTGTCTGGGACAAGGGCATGGTGAAGGCCGTTGAAAAGGCCATCCGCGATGCCGGTCTGGGCCTGAACCCGTCGGCCGATGGTCAGACCGTCCGCGTGCCGCTGCCCGAGCTGAACCAGGAGCGCCGCAAGGAGCTTTCGAAGGTTGCCAGCAAGTACGGCGAACAGGCCCGCGTCTCGGTCCGTAACGTCCGCCGCGACGGCATGGACATGCTGAAGAAGATGGAAAAGGACGGCGATATCAGCGAGGACGAACTGACCCGCTGGCAGACCGAGGTCCAGAACCTGACCGACAGCCACATCAAGAAGATCGATGAGTCGCTGGCGGCCAAGGAAAAGGAAATCATGCAGGTTTGATCCGGCAACGGATCGCCTTGCACATGATGATCGGGGAGGGGAGCGCGTCATGATCGCCGCCGCTGGAGGCGAGTTGCTCCCGCCACCGAACCATCTTGCCATTATCATGGATGGTAACGGGCGGTGGGCGAGCGCACGCGGCCTGCCGCGCGTTGCCGGGCACCGTAAGGGAGCCGAAGCAGTTCGCGCTGCCATTCGGGCTGCCGAGAAGCTCGGCATCCGCTATCTGACGCTCTACAGCTTCTCGTCCGAGAACTGGAAGCGGCCCGCCGACGAGGTCGATGACCTCATGGGGCTGCTCCGGCTTTATCTCAAGCGGGAGATAAAGGAGCTGCACCAGAACGGCGTGCGGGTCCGCATCATCGGCAACCGCGCCCGACTGGCGCCCGATATCCAGACGCTGATTCAAGACGCAGAGAAGATGACGGCCGGGAACCCCGGCCTGACCGTGGTGATCGCGTTGAGTTATGGCGCGCGTGAAGAGATCGTTCTGGCCGTCAAGGATATGCTGGCGGCGGGGCTGGATCCTGCGAGCATCGATGAAGCCGCGATCAGCCGTCGTCTCTTTACGACCGATATCCCCGATCCCGACCTGATCCTGCGCACTAGCGGCGAACAGCGCTTGTCAAACTTCCTGCTGTGGCAGTCGGCCTATTCGGAACTGATGTTCATCGATACTCTGTGGCCCGATTTCGGGGAAGCGGACATGGAGCGGGTGGTGAGCGACTATCGTAAGCGGGAGCGGCGTTATGGCGGGCGGTGAACCCTATCGATTTCCGCGTCCGGGTCGCTCGCTCGTTCTGCGGATCGCTTCGGCTGCCGTCATGCTGCCGGTGGCGATTGCGGCCGTTGCCTATGGACGCCCCTGGTTCGACGGGTTGCTGGCGCTCACGGCCTTCCTGATGGCCCGCGAATGGGCGCGCATGACCGGCGCCGGGGTCAAAGGCGCAACCTATCTGCTGGCGGGTGTGAGCCTGCTGCTCGTACTGTCCTTGCCGTTCGAGGTGGATGGCCGTGTGCTGCTGGCCGCGATCCTGGGCGGAACGGTGCTGCTCTATGGTCTGGCCAGGCTGTCGGGTGCGCAGACGCCCAAGCTGCTGGCGTTTGGTCTGCCCGCCGTGGTGCTGCCCTGCGCGGCGTTCGTCTGGCTGCGTGCCAACCAGGAGCAGGGCGTCGAAACCGTGCTGTGGCTGATGAGCGTGGTCTGGGCCACGGATACAGGTGCCTTCTTTTTTGGTCGTACCATCGGCGGCCCCAAACTCGCGCCCAAGCTGTCACCCAACAAAACCTGGGCCGGCCTTCTGGGCGGCATGTTGTCCGCCGGTCTGGTCGGGGCAGGGGTGGCGGCGGCCTGTGGCGGTTCGCCCTATATCCTCGCGCCCGTTGCCGTGGTTCTCGCCGTCGTCAGCCAGGGCGGCGATCTGGGAGAATCGGCTCTGAAACGCCGCTTTGGTGTGAAGGATAGTGGCAAGATTATTCCCGGCCATGGCGGCGTTCTCGACCGTGTAGACGGTCTGATGCCGGTGGCACCGCTTCTGGCCCTGCTGATCCTGGTGACCGGCCGCAGCATTATGGAGTGGTGACGCGGATGCGTCGGATCACAATTCTCGGCGCGACTGGCTCGGTCGGGCAGAGCACTCTCGATGTCATCAAAGCCCATCCGGACCGCTTCCAGGTCGAGGCACTGACGGCCGCCCGCAATGTTGAGCGCCTGGCTGCCGACGCGAAGGCCTTTGGCGCCAAGCTGGCCGTGGTTTCGGAAGAGTCCGCCTATGGGGCTTTGAAGGAGGCCTTGAGCGGTAGCGGTATCGAAGCTGCGGCGGGTCCGCAGGCTTTGATCGATGCCGCTTCACGCCCCTGCGATCTGCTAATGGCGGCGATTGTCGGCGCTGCCGGGCTTGCCCCGACGCTCGCCGCGATCCGGCACGGCACCACGGTTGCGGTCGCCAATAAGGAGGTGCTGGTCTGCGCCGGCGAACTGGTCATGGCCGCCGCGCGGGAGCATGGCGCCAAGCTGCTGCCGGTCGACAGCGAACATAACGCCATCTTCCAGGTCTTCGAGGAAAGCCAGCGCGATGCCATCGACCGGCTGATCTTGACGGCATCCGGCGGTCCTTTCCGTACCTGGACGCTTGAAGCCATGAAGCCGGTAACCCCGGCGCAGGCTGTCGCTCATCCGAACTGGTCGATGGGCGCGAAGATTTCCGTCGATAGCGCGACAATGATGAACAAGGGCCTGGAACTGATCGAGGCTTGCCATCTTTTCGCCATGCCTGCCGACCAGATAGAAGTTCTTGTGCATCCGCAGTCGGTTATTCACAGCCTCGTCGGCTATAAGGACGGATCCGTTCTGGCGCAGTTGGGCTCGCCCGATATGCGCACGCCGATTGCCTATGCCCTCGGTTGGCCGGAGCGGATTTCGGCGCCGGTGAAGAAGCTTAATCTCTATGAAGTGGCCCAACTGACTTTCGAAGCTCCGGATCCTGTGCGCTTTCCGGCTCTTCGCCTGACGCGAGAGGCCTTGAGCGCGGGCGGTGCAATGACCACTGTCTTGAATGCGGCAAACGAGATCGCGGTTGCGGCATTCCTGGAGGGCAGGATCGGTTTTCTGGATATCGCCGCCATCGACGAGGCCGTGATGGGGACTATGACAGGTGCAAAAGCCGGGTCACTCGATGATATCGCATACATCGATGGCGAAGCGCGCCGTCAGGCGCTAGCGCGTGTCGATGGAAAGGTTTTCTAGATGATCAGCTATATCCTGCCGTTCCTGGTGGCGCTGACCGTTCTCGTCTTTGTGCATGAGTTCGGCCATTACTGGGTCGCGCGCCGGGCCGGTGTCCGGGTCGAGGTTTTTTCCATCGGCTTCGGGCCCGAGCTTTTCGGCTGGACGGCGAAATCGGGCACGCGCTGGCGCTTTTCGGCCATCCCGCTTGGTGGCTATGTCAAGATGTTCGGCGATATGAACCCGGCGAGTGTCGGGGCCCGCGACGATTTGACCCCCGAAGAGCGGAAGGTCGCTTTTCAACATAAATCCTTGCCGCGCCGGGCGGCGATCGTCGCCGCGGGACCGATCGCGAATTTTCTTTTTGCGATTGCGATCCTGGCGGGGCTTTTCATGGTTGCGGGCCAGTCCGTGACGGAACCGCTGGTCGGATCTGTCATCGCAGGCAGCGCTGCCGAAAAAGCCGGTATTCAATCTGGCGACAGGATCGTTTCTCTGGATGGCGATCAGATCGAACGCTTCGATCAGATCCAGCGCTATGTCTATTCGCGCCCGGCCCAGGCGGTGGATATCGGCGTGGAGCGCGGCGGTTCGGTCCTGGTCCTGAAGGCGGTGACCGGCCAGACCGTTCTGACGGATCGCTTCGGGAATGTTCAGCAGATCGGCCAGCTCGGTATCGGGAATGGCGGGCAGCGGACAGTCACCATGGATCCGGTGACGGCGGTCGTCCGGGCGGTCGAAGAAACCGGCGTGATGATTTCCGAAACTTTCCGCGGCCTTGGCGAGATGATCTCCGGTCGGCGCGATACCAGTCAGATTGGCGGTATCCTGTCGATCGGGAAGATGTCGGGGGAGGTCGCCCAGGACGGGTTTGTGCAGTTCCTGAGCTTCCTTGCGATGCTGTCGATCAACCTCGGTTTCATCAATCTGCTGCCCATACCTGTGCTCGACGGTGGGCATTTGCTGTTCTACGCCGGGGAGGCTATATATAGGCGCCCGCTGCCCAAGCGACTGCAAGAAGCTGGGGCTATGGCCGGTTTTGCGGCAATCGTCTCCTTAATGCTCTTTGCAACTTGGAACGATTTGGTAAAACTGCGGATCGTGTCGTGGGTGTCGGGCCTAATTGGCTGAACAGAAGATAAAGGGAAGCGTCTTGGGCAAGAAGCTTGGAAGCGTGCTGGCAGTGACGCTGCTGTCCGGTCTCGTTCTTGGGGCCGTCGAGGTTAGCGCCGCCGGACCGACCTCCAAGGCGGCTTTGCCCCCTCCAGGTTCAACCCTGGCGCAGGCGCCTGCCGCTCCAAACGCCTCTGCTCCCCCGCCTGCGGCTGCGCCGCGTGCGCCCGTGCAGTCGCAATCTATATCCTCGACGGCCTATCCTCCTGCCAGTCAGATCCGTGTAGAGGGCACCCAGCGTATCGAGCCCGACACCGTGCGCTCCTATCTTACGATCAAGGTGGGTGATCCCCTGTCACCGGGTGAAATCGACAAGTCCTTGAAGGGGCTGTTCGCGACCGGCCTTTTTGCCGATGTGTCTGTCGGTGTGGACGGCAGCAGCACACTGGTTGTGCGGGTGGTTGAAAATCCCATTATCAACCGCATTGCCTTCGAAGGCGGCAAGAAGCTGACCGAAAAAGAGTTGTTGCCGGAAATCCAGTTGCGCCCGCGTGTCGTCTATACGCGCACTAAAGTGCAGCAGGATGTGTCGCGTCTGCTGGATGTCTATCGCCGAAATGGGCGATTCGCGGCCACGATCGAGCCGAAGATTATTGAACTCGATCAGAACCGCGTCGATCTCGTCTTCGAAATCAATGAAGGCGAAGCGACTACCGTTAGCAAGATTACTTTCATCGGTAATAAAGAGTTCTCCGACAGCACGTTGCGCACTGAATTGGTCACGGCAGAGTCGCGCTGGTATCGCTTCTGGGCAAGCGATGATTCCTATGATCCAGACCGTGTTGCTTATGACCGCGAGCTGTTACGCCGCTTCTATCAAAGTGAAGGCTATGCAGACTTCCGCGTCGTTTCTTCTGCCGCCGAATTGGGTCCGGACCGGAAGAACTTCTTCATTACCCATGTGATTGAAGAAGGTAACCGCTATAAAATCGGTAAGGTTGAGGTCGTTTCTCAGCTCAAAGAGTTCGATCCCGCGCTCGTGAAAGAATACATCCGCGTCAAGGAAGGCGATTGGTATTCTTTGAGTGATAGCGAAGCGACGGTTTCCCAACTGAGCCAGCGGACGGGTAATCTCGGCTATGCCTTCGTCGAGGTCGATCCGCAGATCAAGCGCAATGCCGAAGATCAGACGATCGACATCACCTATGTTATCTCGGAAGGTCCAAAGGTTTACGTCGAGCGTATCGATATCGTCGGTAACGTCCGGACCTTGGACAAGGTTGTCCGCCGGGAGTTCCGTTTGGTTGAAGGCGATGCGTTTAATTCCGATAAGCTGCGCCGCTCCGAACGCCGGATCAAGGATCTGACCTTTTTCAAGTCGGTGCAGGTGACCCAGGAGCCCGGATCCGCTGCGGACAAGGTTGTCCTCAAGGCCAAGGTCGAAGAGCAGTCGACGGGTGAACTGTCGGTCGGCGGCGGTGTGTCGACCGCTGACGGTCCTTTGGGCTTGGTGCAGGTTCGCGAGCGTAATCTGATGGGCCGGGGTCAGGATCTGTCGGTTTCGACGACGCTGGCGGCGCGCCGTACTCAATTCGATATCAGCTTCACCGAACCTTATTTCCTTGATCGGCCCGTCGCTTTCACGACCGATCTATTCCATACCCGCCGCGATCTGACAGACTTTAGTTCTTATAATTGGCAGTCGACGGGTGGCTCCTTCTCCTTCAATTATTTCATCACGGAGTATTGGCGCCAGCGCCTGGGCTATACCCTGCGCCGCGACGTGGTGACCGATGTTGACAGCGATGCGTCGATCTACATCAAGGATCAGGAAGGCAAGACGATTTCCTCCTATGTGACGCACGAGCTTGCCTATGACCGTCGTGACAGCCGAATTAGCCCGACCGAAGGCTATATGGTGCGCGTGACCCACGATGTTGCAGGTCTTGGCGGTACTGCAAAATATATTCGGAGTAAATTGCGGGGCGAATACCATCTTCCGCTGGCGGATGAGGTGGTTCTCTCCCTGGCAGGTGATGTCGCGAATATTACGGGCTTTGGTGGTGAACGGCTGCGCATTAATGACCGCTTCTTCGTGGGTGGCGATACTTTCCGTGGCTTCTCGCAAGGCGGTGTTGGGCCGCGCGATACCAAGTCTGATGATGCTTTGGGCGC
Source organism: Lacibacterium aquatile (assembly GCF_042683105.1). Taxonomy (NCBI): domain Bacteria; kingdom Pseudomonadati; phylum Pseudomonadota; class Alphaproteobacteria; order Rhodospirillales; family Rhodospirillaceae; genus Lacibacterium; species Lacibacterium aquatile. The sequence continues at coordinate 22,195 of NZ_JBHUIP010000001.1, read as the reverse complement.
CAAGAATTACGCGGTGAATTCAGTTGAGCTGGCGTTCCCCTCGGGCCTGCCCAAGGATTTGGGCATCAGCATGCTTGTGTTCCATGACATCGGAACTGCCTGGGGAGCCGAGGATTCGGGCCCTGATATCCGTGACAGCACGAAACTGCGTGCTTCGGCGGGCGTGGGCTTTAAGTGGCAGTCGCCATTCGGCCCCATCCGTGTCGACGTCGGCTATCCCTATTTGAAGGATGAGTTCGACGATACGGAATTCTTCCGCTTCAGCTTCGGCACCAAATTCTGACCCCCTCTGGGAAGTAGAGACATGAACATCCGTACCCTAACTACCGGTGTGGCCCTCATCGCAGTTGCGTTGTCGACCCCGGCTTTTGCCCAAGCGCCTACTGGCTTCACGCTGACACCGCCGCCAGCTGCACCTGGGGAGCAATCGGCTCCGGCAGCTATGCCACAAGCTCAGCCAGCTCCGGTGACGCCGCAGATCAACCCGGTTCAGATTCCCGCCCGCCCGCCCGCAGCGGCAGGAGCCCGTCCCGCCGTTGCGGGCGCAGGGGCTGCGAATGTCAGCATCGGCGTTGTCGATCTTGGCGAAGTCCTGGGCAAGTCGACGGCTGTTAAGTCCCTGCGCGAGCAGATGGAAAAGCAGGCTCAGGCAGCTCAGGCCGAATTCAAGAAAAAAGAAGACGATCTGCGTAAGGAAGAGCAGGCCCTGAATGGTCAGCGGGCTTCGCTAAGCCAGGAGCAGTTCAACGAAAAGGGCCGTGCACTGCAGGCGAAGTTCGTTGAGTTCCAGCGCCAGGTTGCCGCCCGTCGCCGCCAGTTGGCTGAGGGCGAGTCCCAGAGCATGCAGCCGGTTCAAAAGACCATCGAAGAAATTCTCCCGCAGGTCGCGACCGAAAAGGGCATCAACCTGATCCTGCATCGTCAGGCAGTCATGCTGAATTCGAACGATCTTGATCTGACGACCACCTTGGTGACCCGTCTCAATCAGAAAATGCCCAAGGCAACTCTGAAGCTGCCGGCGCTCAAGACGAACTGAGCCGATGGTCGACACGCGCTTTTTCCGGCGTGAAGGGGCGCTGTCGACCCCTGAACTTGCAGCCCGGCTGGGTGCGCAGATTCTGCGGGGACCGGAGCGGCTGATCAGCGATGTGGCAGCGCTGGAAACGGCTGGCGGCGATGCGCTGAGTTATTGTGTCGACCGGAAGCATGCGGATCCCTTAAGTCGAACGGCTGCGGGGGCTGTGCTGGTGCCTGAAGCGCTGGCGGATATAGCTCCGGCGACTGTCACGGTCCTGATCCATCCAACCCCGGCCGTTGCTTTTGCCAAGGCCGGGCGGATGTTGTTTCCCTTGCCGTCCCCGCCATCTGGCATTCATCCGTCGGCGAGTGTGGATCCCTCTGCAAAGGTGGACCCGTCGGCGCATGTCGGACCGATGGTGGTCGTGGAAGCGCACGCGGAGATCGATGCGTCCTGTGTCATCGAAGCTGGTGCGCAGATCGGGCCCGGTGTGGTGCTGGGCGAGGGGTGCCGGATCGGGCGCGGCGCAACCGTGACCCACGCAATGCTTGGCAAGCGTGTGGTCCTGCTTGCAGGCGTCCGGATCGGGGAGGCGGGGTTTGGCTTCGTGCCGACACCCCAGGGCGTGGTGAAGATACCGCAGCTCGGTCGTGTGATTATCGATGATGACGTGGAGGTTGGGGCGAACTCGACCATCGATCGCGGCGCTCTTGATGATACCCGAATCGGCGCTGGCACGATGATCGACAATCTCGTTCAGATCGCGCACAACGTTATTATCGGTCGTGGTTGCATCATTGTTGCCCAGGTGGGCATATCCGGCAGCACGATTATTGAGGATTACGCCATTCTGGCGGGACAGGTCGGTGTTAGTGGTCATCTTCGGATCGGCCGGGGCGCCCAGGTGGCTGCCCAGTCCGGTGTGATGCGGGATTTGGCACCGGGTGCAAAAGTTGGGGGATCGCCTGCGGTCCCTGTGCTGCAATGGCATCGCCAGACGGCGGCCTTGGAGCGCATGACGAAGAAGAAAGGATCTTGAGACGATGAGTGAAACTGCTGGCTTCCAGGCCGAAAGGCTACCTCTGATCGACGTTCAGCGCATTATGGCGATGATTCCGCATCGCTATCCGATGCTGCTGATCGACCGGGTTGTCGATATGGAGCCGAATGTCTCCTGCGTCGGCATCAAGAACGTGTCGATCAACGAGCATTTCTTCGCGGGCCATTTCCCGACCAAGCCGGTGTTCCCGGGTGTTCTGATCGTCGAGGCGATGGCACAGACCGCCGCCGTTCTGGTGGTTCATACGCTTGGGCCGGAGAGCGAAGGCAAGCTGGTCTATTTCATGAGCGTCGATGGCGCCCGTTTCCGCAAGCCGGTGGTGCCGGGTGATCAGATGCGCATCACAGTGAAGAAGGATCGTCATCGCGGTCCGGTCTGGAAGTTCGTGGGCGAGGCGCATGTGGATGGTCAGATCGTGGCCGAAGCGACCTTTGCGGCCATGATTCTGGACGAGCGCTGAGCCGATGGTGACCATTCACCCGAGTTCTCTTGTCGAAGCCGGGGCGGAACTGGGCGAAGGGGTTGAAATCGGTCCCTTCTGTCATGTCGGCCCGCATGTGAAGCTGGGTGATCGAGTCCGCTTAGTCAGTCATGTGGTCGTTGCCGGGCACACAACGATCGGCGAAGGGACCGAGCTTTATCCCTTTTCCGCAGCGGGTCTGCCTCCCCAGCATCGCGGTTACAAGAACGAGCCGACTGAACTGATCATCGGCAAAAACTGCGTGATCCGCGAACAGGCGACCCTGCATCCGGGAACGACGTTCGATGAAGGCCGCACCGTCGTTGGCGATAATTGCCTGCTGATGGTTGCCACACATATCGCCCATGACTGCGTGGTCGGTAATAACGTCGTGATGGCGAACGGCGCGGTGATCGGCGGCCACGTCAAGGTCGGCGATTTCGTGACGTTTGGTGGCATGTGCGCCGTCCATCAGTTCGTGCGCATCGGTAAATACGCCATGATCGGCGGCATGTCGGGCGTGGAGAATGACGTCATTCCCTATGGCTCGGTCATGGGTGATCGTGCACGGCTTGCCGGGCTGAATGTGGTCGGTCTGAAGCGTCGCGGCTTTGACCGGGATGCGATCCATCTGCTGCGCAAGGCCTATCGCCTGATGTTCGCGGCCGAAGGCACAATGGCCGAACGCTTGGACGACGTGCTGGAGTTGTTCCAGGACAATCAGGTCGTGATGGATATCGTCGAGTTCGTGCGCGCCGACAGTGCCCGCCCGATCTGCCAGCCACGGGTGTGAGGTGACAGGTCCGCTTGGCATCCTTGCGGGCAGTGGTGACCTGCCGCGGCGTCTCATCGCCGCGAGCCGGGGGCGTCAAAGGGATGTCTTCATCCTGGCTGTCGACGGGCAGACCGACCGCGAGACGGTGGACGGATGCGCCCATGGCTGGTTCCGCATCGGTGCCGTTGGCGCAATGTTCGACGCTTTGCACAAGGCGGGCGTGCGCGACTTGGTGATGGCGGGCAAGTTTGTGCGCCCGTCGCTCTTTTCGCTGGCCCCCGATGCCCGGGGAGCGGCGTTGCTGGCACGTATCGGCTTCCGGGCGCTGGGCGACGACGGCATGTTGAAGCTGCTGACTGCGGAACTCGAAAGCGAGGGGTTCCGCGTCGTTTCAGTCGCTGATGTGCTGGGTAATCAGAGCATCGGCAAAGGCCCTTTGGGGCAGCATGCGCCTAACGAAAAGGACGATTACGATATCGAGCGTGGCATGGCCGTCCTCCATGCCCTGGCGCCGGTCGATGTTGGTCAGGCCTGCGTTGTCCAGCAAGGCACGGTCCTGGCGGTCGAGGCGGCCGAGGGGACAGATGCCATGGTGGAACGGGCGGCCCTGCTGCAGCGCGGCGGCGAGCGCGGTGTTCTGGTGAAGCTTGCCAAGGTTCAGCAGGATGACCGCCTGGATCTGCCTGTGATCGGCGCTGATACAGTGCGCAAGGTGGCGAGTGCCGGTTTTGCCGGGATCGCCATCGATGGCAACCGGGCGATTCTGGTGGATCGTGATGCCACCATCGCGGCGGCTGATGCCGCCGGTATTTTTCTGGTGGGTGTGTGAGCGCGACGCCCCCGCATTTCTTCCTGGTAGCCGGTGAGATTTCCGGCGACCTGATCGGTGGGCGCCTGATGGCGTCCTTAAAGAAACGCCTGGGGCCGGATGTACGGTTTTCCGGCGTCGGTGGTCCTGCGATGACGGCCGAGGGACTGGAAAGCCTTTTCCCGATGCAGGAATTGTCGCTCATGGGGCTGGCGGAAGTGCTGCCCCATATTCCAGCCCTGCTGAAGCGCCTGTCGCAGACCGAGGCCGCTGTGCGGGCGGAGCGGCCAACCGCGCTCATCACGATCGACGCGCCATCCTTCACCCTGCGTCTGGCAAAGAGCCTGGGCGACGCGGGGATTCCCCGTATTCACTATGTCGCGCCACAGGTCTGGGCCTGGCGGGCAGGGCGGGCGCCGAAGATCGCGCGCAAGATCGACCGCCTTCTGGCCCTGTTCCCGTTCGAGCCGCCTTGGTTCACCAAACATGGGCTGCCCACCGATTATGTCGGGCATCCCGTGGTGGAGGGCGGCGCACTGTCGGGTGATGGTGATCGTTTCCGGGAGAGATACGGTATCCCGGCCTCCAAGCCCCTTCTGACCGTTCTGCCCGGTAGCCGCCAGGGCGAGGTGACGCGCCTGCTGCCCGTTTTTGCTGCGACGGTGGAACTCCTGGCCGAACAGGTTCCGGGATTGCAGCTGGTGGTGCCGACGGTACCCCAGGTGGCGGATCGGGTGGCGGAGGCGATCCGATCCTGGCCGGGCGATCCGCTGCTGGTCACGGATAGCGTGGTCAAGTTTGACGCCTTTGCGGCTTCCCGCGCGGCCCTGGCCGCGTCAGGCACCGTGGCGCTGGAACTGGCTTTGGCAAAGCTGCCAGCGGTGATCGCCTATAAGGTCAATCCCTTCACGGCCTGGATGCTGCGCCGCCTGCTGACCATCCGCTACGCCGCGCTGCCGAATCTGATCCTGGATGAGCCTCTGATGCCGGAGCTTCTGCAGGAGGACTGCAACCCGGCCGCCATTGCCAAAGCGCTCGCCCCGCTGATGCTGGACACACCGGTACGGGGGGGAATGCTGGAAGGCTATCAGCGGCTTGCCGATGCGATGGAACTGGATCTGGCGCCGCCGAGCGAACGGGCAGCGGAGGTCATCTGCCGCCATGTGGGCTTAGGATAACCCCGCCAGTCCAAGGCACGCGCTGATTCCCAGGCTTCTCCGCAATGCTTCAAACAGGAGCTGTCATCCCGGACCCGATCCGGGATCTTGAGTGGCAGAACCCGTTGCAGCTTCTCGACGCGGTTCGTCTACACGAGATCCCGGATCACGTCCGGGATGACAATGTCTTTTGAGGCAGCCAGCAAGCCCAAAAACAAAACGGCCGGTCCATCGCTGAACCGGCCGTCTCTCTAACTCAGCGAAGCCTAGTAGCGGCGCATAAGGCCGACGAGGCGTCCCTGGATCTTTACGCGGTCGGCGCCGAAGATCTGGGTTTCATAAGCCCGGTTGGCGGGCTCCAGGGCAATCGACGCGCCCTTGCGGCGGAAACGCTTCAGGGTCACTTCGGCATCATCCACCAGCGCCACCACGATGCTGCCGGTATCGGCGGAATCATCCCGGCGGATCAGGACGATATCGCCATCCTGGATCCCGGCTTCGACCATCGAATCGCCAGCGACTTCCAGGGCGTAATGATCACCCTTGCCCAGCAGGGCAGCAGGGACGTCGTAATAGGAACTGGGATCGCGCAACGCCTCGATCGCCGTACCAGCAGCAATCCGGCCATAGAGCGGCAGTGAGACCGAGTCATTGGCCGAAACCGGTATCTCCACAGCCGAGGTCGCAGGCTTGTGGAAGGGTACGGGCGGGGAGGAGGCAACGATCTCCGGCCCGCGACGGGTACGCTTCGGGGTCACTTCATCCGGCAGGCGCAGCACTTCCAGGGCGCGCGCCCGATGGGGCAGGCGGCGGATGAACCCGCGTTCTTCAAGCCCGGTGATCAGACGATGGATGCCCGATTTGGATTTGAGATCCAGCGCATCGCGCATCTCGTCGAAGGAGGGAGAAATGCCGCCATCAGACAGGCGCTGATGGATGAAGAGCAGCAGTTCGTGCTGCTTGCGCGTGAGCATGTCTGTCCCTCGCCATTCGTTAATATAAGATCATAATTGGAACGAAGCCTAAACGCCCCTCAATTGTTCTAGTTAAGTTCCGCTTCAGCGTCAAGCGTCAAGCGTCAAGCGTCAAGCGTCATAGATCAAATCAATCCGCCAAGAATAGTGACCCGGTCGCCCGCTTTTCGGGCGGGGTCATGGGGGGGGCGGACCAGCAGAGCGCCGCTCTCTGCCAGGATGCTCATCATTGAACTATCCTGTGGCCGAGCCGGTTCGACCAGAGGCAGGGCGCCGTTACGGAGGGTGAGGCGCGATCTGACATAGTCCTGGCGATGGTCGTTGGCGCCCAGATCCACGGCCAGCTCTGCTTCCGTCAGCAGCGGCAGGGGCGCAGGATCGCCCTGGAGCGCGCGGATGGCAGGGGCCAGGAACAACAGGCCGCAGACATAGGCGGAAACCGGATTACCCGGCAGGCCGATCAAGACCATATCGCCTAGACCGCCGATCATCAGCGGTTTGCCCGGACGCATCGCGATCTTCCAGAAGTCGAGCGTCAGCCCGATCTCGCCCAAGGCTGCCTGCACGCGGTCGTGTTCGCCGACCGAGGCGCCGCCGGTGGTGACCAGGATATCGCAGCCCTTGGCAGCCGCTGCCAGCCGCCGGACATCGGCATCCTCGTCCCGGGCGATACCCAGAATGATCGGATCGCCGCCTGCCGCGCGCACGAGGGCTGCCAGCATGTAGGAATTGGCACTGACGATCTGTCCGGGCGCCAGTGGGTCCCCCGGGCGCACTACCTCGTCCCCCGTCGCCAGCAGGGCAACACGCGGGCGGCGATGGACCCGCAACCAGGGATGGCCGGAGGCTGCAGCCAGACCGACGTCACGCGCCGTCAAGGTCCGGCCCGCCTGGAGCACGGTGCCCCCAGCCTGGAAATCGAGGCCGAACTTCCGGACATGCCGACCCGGTCGACCGTCGGTGATCTCGACAGACCCATCTTCGAGAATCGTACAATCCTCCTGCAACACCACCGTATCCGCGCCGGGGGGCAGGGGGGCGCCGGTGAAGATGCGGGCGCAGGTGCCGGGGGTGATCTCGGTATCCACCGGATGACCCGCCGCCACCGCCGCCACAGGCTTCAGACGGGCGGGCAGGCTGGCAATATCGTCACCGCGCAACGCCCAGCCATCCATGGCCGAGACATCGGCGGGCGGCTGGGAAACCCTGGCCAGCAGATCCTCAGCAAGGACGCGGCCCGCGGCCTCGGTCAGGGCAATGTCTTCTGCGGCCAGTGGAGATTGGCGGGCGATCCGGGCCAGCAATTGGCTCTGGGCATCGGCAACGGGCAGCATGGGCTTTTTAGTCCTGTTTGAAGTCGCCGGATTTGCCGCCGGTCTTTTCGACCAGCCGCACATCGCCGATCCGCATGGCTTTATCGACCGCTTTGCACATGTCGTAGACGGTCAGGGCGGCGACGGTGACGGCGGTCAGGGCTTCCATCTCCACACCGGTACGCCCAGCAAGGCGGCAGGTCGCTTCGATCTCCACCGTCGAGGCGGCTTCGTCCAGGGTCAGGTCGACCGCGACCTTGGTCAGGCTCAGGGGATGGCAGAGCGGGATCAGATCCGGGGTCTTCTTCGCCCCCATGATCCCGGCAAGACGCGCCACGGCCAGCACATCGCCCTTGCCGAAACCGCCCGCCTTGATCTTGGCGATGGTTTCGGGCGCGGCAAAGACACGGCCGCGCGCGGTCGCGCTACGGTCTGTTACGGATTTTTCGGTGACATCAACCATCCGGGCACGCCCGGCGGAATCGAAATGGGTGAATTCGCTCATAGGCTGACGGTATAGTGCGCGCGCTTGGTTCAGCAAGAGGCGGATGGAAGTGGCGGCAAAGGGAAGCAGGGGCAAGAAGACCAAGGCGCGTCGTCTGCAGCCCGGCCTCTGGCTTACCATTGGTGCTCTGGCGATGGGCGGTTTCGGCTGCGGCCTGGTGATCGGCACCCAGATTCCCGAAAAAGAGCCAGTGGAGAAGCCGTTCGAAACGGCGCTTGCGCCGCTGCCTTTCTCTTTGCCAGCGCCAGTTCCGGCGTCCCAGCCGCCCGAGGTTATTCCAGAGCCCGTCCCGGCTGTGCTGGCTCCGCCACCGGCGCCCGCGCCCACCATCGGTCCCGCCTGGCAGAGATTCGCCCAGAAGCCCCCGGCCTTGAGCGGTCGCATCCCCATCACCGTGGTGATCGACGACATGGGGGTTGATCATAAGCGCTCCCAGCGTACCACCATGCTGCCGGGACCGCTGACGCTCTCCTATCTGCCCTATGCCCGTGACTTGAGCGCCCAGGCGGCGGCGGCCTTCGCCACGGGGCACGAGTTGATGCTGCATATGCCGATGCAGGCGGAGACCAGCCATGTGGATCCCGGCCCCAATCCTCTGCTCGTCGGCTTGGGGCCAGAGGAGATCCGCCGCCGGGTACGGGCGGGCTTGAGTTCCTTCAACGGCTTTGTCGGCGTCAATAACCATATGGGCAGCCGCTTCACCGCCGATACGCCGGGCATGAGCATCGTCATGCAGGAACTTCAGGCGGCGGGTGTCTTGTGGCTCGATAGCCGCACGACTCCGCGCACGGTCGGGGTGCCGCTGGCGAAGGCCAAGGGCATTCCGACGCTCTCACGCGATGTCTTCCTGGATGACGATCCCAAGCTGGCGGCGGTGCGCAAACAATTGGCGACCCTGGAAACCGTCGCCCGCAAGCACGGCCATGGCATCGCCATTGGCCACCCCAAGGACGATACCATCACAGCGCTGGCCGAATGGCTGCCGACCCTGCCGGGCAAAGGCTTCGTACTGGTGCCGATCACCGCTCTGCTGCCCCAGTCCGGCCATACCGACGTCGCGACGACGAAGTAGCTGCCTGCTTAGCTGGCGCTGGGGAAAAGCTCGGTATGGACCACGCCGTCCCGGCCGAAATAGACCGCGCGGCGGCCGGAAAAGCTGACCAGATAGCCCGCGCATCCGGCGGCTTTCGCTTTCACGCAGAAACCTTTGTAGGTATAGCCGGGGACGAGGCGCTGGGCTTCCCCGATCGCCCTTTCCAGGGCTGACGCATCCAGGGCAGGGGCGATGGGGCTTTCCGAACCGTGGGTGGGCAGGTCGACACTCTGGCCGTTCGGCAAATAGTAAGTTGCCGTAGCTTTGCGGAAATCGATCCAGTAGCTCTCGAAACCCGCCGTCATCAGGTCTGCGATGATTTGCGGGAAGGTCATGCTGTTGTTTTCCGATCCCTCCAGGCATTTTCGGGCAAGCACGATCAACTGCGCGTCCATGCGCATCTCCTCTTCTAAAACTGTTGGGCTTGGGTACGGTCAGTCGACCGGGATGTCTTTCAGGCCGCGCCGCTCGACGATCTGTCTCAGGATCCGTTCGATCGTCTGGCGTTCCTCGGGGCTCAGATGATCGAAGAATTCGGCATCATTCCGGTCTGCCAGTTCCACAAGACGGGGCACGAGGTCTTCACCGGCTCGGCTCAGCGCCAGTTGATGCGCCCGCCCGTCGGTTAGGTTTTCCTCCCGCACGAGCAGGCCCTTGGCCAGAAGCCGGTCGGCGAGTTTGCTGATCGCGCCGCGTGTCAGCCCCAGGCGCTCTGCCAGCCGGCTCGGTGGTAGGGCGTCCTCGCCATAAAGCTCGCGCAGCAGCACCCACTCAGCGACCGTCACGCCCGCACCGTCCAGCTTGCGGGCGAAGGCCTGGGAGACATGATTGGAGACATACCGCATCCAGTACCCAAGATGGGAGGTGAGAGGCGGAAGCGGGGTCGGGCGTTGCATGGTGAACCTCATTGTTGACTAGGAAACTATATGAATAATGTTTCCTAGTCAACTAAATGAGAGGAAGGCGACTGAAAGGGGTGGGGGCGACTCATGAGTCAGATGGATCATTTGCAAGCGATTGATCTATTTGACTCATGAGTCGCTGAACAAAGGCTGTCATCCCGGGCTTGACCCGGGATCCGTCCACCAGCTGTTGCAGAACTCTAACCGCAGAAGTGTCACAAGGGCGGTCGGTATGACAGCTTCTCTTTTGCCCGCTTTAGAAGCGAAGGCCGGAGGGGCCAGATGCTAGGCGCTTGAGAACGCAGGACCGGAGCGTACGTCTGTACGTGAGGATCCGAGTATCTCAGGCAACGACGCAGATGGCTCCTCCCGACAAGCGCCCTTAAGCGCGGATCTGCTTCAGGAAGCCGTCGACCTCGTGATTGAGGGCATCGGCATCCTGGGCCATCGAGCGGGCGGCGGTATTGAGGTCGGTGGCCGACTGGCCAGCCGTCTCTGCTGCGCCGCGCACGATATCGATACGGCCCAGCGCGTCGCCGGTATTGCCTGCCGCCTCATCGACGGAGCGGGCGATTTCCTGGGTCGCCGCGCCCTGCTGTTCGACGGCAGCGGCGATGACGGAGGAAATCTCGTTCAGTTCGGTGACGGTCTTGGCGATCTGCGAAATCGCACCGACCACGGCGCCCGTCGAGGACTGCACCGCTGCGATCTGCTGGGAGATTTCTTCGGTCGCCTGGGCGGTCTGGTTGGCGAGGTTCTTCACTTCGCCCGCGACGACGGCAAAGCCCTTGCCCGCATCACCAGCACGGGCAGCTTCGATGGTGGCATTCAGCGCCAGGAGGTTCGTCTGGGCGGCGATGCCATTGATCAGCTTAACGACTTCATCGATCCGCTGCGCCGACTGCGAGAGCTCGGTAACGGTGTTCTGCGTATCCTGAGCGTCGGTGACCGCCTTCTGGGTAGCGTTGCTGGAGCGCTGCACCTGCTGGCCGATTTCACGGATCGAGGCCAGGAGTTCTTCGGCAGCGGCGGCGACGGTATGGACGGAATGGGTTGCCCGCTGCGAGCTTTCGGCGGCAGCAGAGGCTTCACGCATGGTATCGCCCGCCGACTGCCCCATGGTTTCCGCCGTATGGCGCAGACCCTGAACGGCGGAGGTAACCCGGTCGACCACCTGTTTGACGCTGGCTTCGAACCCATCGGCCATTTCCAGGCGGGCCTGACGACGCTCGGCGATGGAGCGCTCACGCGCTGCCTGGGCTTCGGCCTGGGCGGTTGCGATTTCCGACGCATTGGCCCGGAAGATTTCCAGCGCGCGGGCCATCTCGCCCACTTCATCTTCGCCGGACACGTTGGTCGCCACATTCAGATCGCCACCGGCGATCTTGCGCATGGCATCGGCCAGCAGGGTGAGGCGCGCCACGATCCGGCGGCCGACATAGAGCCAGACGATCAGCACCGCCAGCACCAGCGCGCCTGCGACGATCACCCACAGCAGGTTTTCGGCATTGGCTGCCGCCGCTTTGACGGCTGCACCGGCGGCATCGGCCTGGCTGCGAGCTGAGGCGGACAGGGCCTCGGCTGAGGCGACCATACGCGACGCACGTTCGGTGGTTTCGGTCACCACGGCCAGGGAGTTGTTCTCGATGGTGATCTGCTCGCGCCGCAGCGACGGCACGCCGCCGGAACCGGAAGCAAAGCCGAGCAGCAACTCGGTCGAAGCAATGATGTCCTTGTGCTTATTGGCGTCGAACTCCTTGACGCTGGCTTCGATGCTCTGGACGACGCCCTTGATCTGATTTTCGAGCGTATCGAGACGGGCGGTCGTGGGCGCATTGGCGCTTTCCGCCAGCATGCTCACCAGATAGTTGCCGTTCGAGGAAAGTTGCAGAAGCCGTTGATATTCCGCGATATCACGGTCAACGAAATCCCGCATGGCCGAGGTGATCGCCGTTGACAGATTGCGCCCGCGCACCTGCGAGGAGGCGCGCAGTCCTTCAACCGCCGGGAAGATCGCTTCTTGAATCGAGAGGATCTTGGAGAGGATGGTCGCGACGCGGGCGTCGGTATCCTTGGCGGCTTCAGCCCGTGCTTGGGCTGTGGCAGACGTATCGTATTTGGCGCGCAGGGCGTCGAAGATATCCATCGGCTCGCTGATCAGCGTGTCGAGTTCGCCAAGGGAGGCTGCGAATTCCTTGCCGATGCTGTCACCGCTGGAATCCAGGCGCTGGATCGATTGCGACATCTGCATCTGGGGGGTGTAGTAGTCCTCCCAGGCCGTCTCCACCGCATCGATATCCTTGGCCGTCTGCCCGACCTGGAGCGAGGAATGAAGGTCGCTCAGGATCTGACCTGTCTGGAAGAGGGGGATCAGCGTCTGGACGAGGCCGTTAACCACTTCGTTGATCTGCTGGGTCGTGCTTTCGGGAAGTTCCTTGGCCGACTTCGCCAGGGTCGCAATCGCCTCTTCGCTGGGCTCTTTGATCGCCCGGGTGAAGGCATCGCGTGAGGAATTGACGTAACCCATGCGGCTTTCGCCCTCGGCTACGATCTGCAGGCGCTGCTGAACCAGGCCGCCCAGTTTCCCGGCTGCGGCATTCAGGCGCTCGAATTCGGCAGCCGATGCGGCGACGTCCATGCCGTTCTTGGTCGAAAGCTCACCCAGCGCCGCTTTCAGGGCGTCCATGGCGTTGAGCTGACGGTTGGAGACCTTGCTGAATTCCTCGGACGAGGTTACGCGGCTAAGGTCGCCAGCGGCAGAAGCCGCTTCGGTGGCGCGTTGCTGGAGGTTTGCCACCAGGACAAGGGCGGGCATCTGATGCTCGGTGACGAAACTGGTCTGCTGTGACACCGATCGGGTCGCCCAGAGGCCGACACCGGCAGCGACCAACGTCGTGGAGACCACCGCGCCAAACGCGATCATCAACTGGCCGCGAATTCCAAGATGCATTTTAACCAAACCCCCAAAGTACTCCCACGGCTCAATCCTAGCGCGGAGAAGCCGATGATTTCCTTAACGGTGGGATTAAAATGCTGGCTGCGTCAACGCTTAACGCTTGAGGTTCAACAGCAGACTCATACCGATCATAAGAATACCGACAACCAGGGGTAGAGTGATCTGTTCGCCCATAAAACTTACAGAAAGAGTAAGCCCGATGAGAGGGGCCGCAAGCATAGCGATGGACATAACATTGGCAGGAACGAGCCTTCCGCCCGCCACGATGGCCCAGAAGGCAAAAGCGGTTGCGAGCGGACCGATGTAAGCCATTGCCGCATAAGCGGTTCCGCTGAACGCGAACTGCGGCGGACCATCCATCACAAAGGCGAGCGGGATCAAAACCATCAAGGCGATCAGCATCTGCCAGGGAGCGAGGTCCAGGGCGGTGCCGACGAACTTGTGCCCACGCACCTGCACGATAGAGATCGCCCAGGCCAGGGCCGATAGTGCCATCAACCCATAGGCGCCAAGCTGGACCATATCGATATTGCTGATGGACTGCGGCCAGATCAGCACCAGAATCCCGCCGACGCCCAGCACCACCGCCAGCGCTCGCTTGAGCGTGATCTCCTCCTTCAGATAGAGGCGCGCCAGCGGAATGACCCAGATCGGCGTGGTATAGGCGAGCAGGGCCGCGCGACCGGCGGGCAGATCCTTCAGACCAAGCACGATGAAGATCGAATAGGCGGCCATCTGCATCAGGGCCGATCCCCCGACCAGCGGCCAGTCCTGACGATGGGGGAGCTTCAGGTTTCCCCGCAGAGCAACCAGCAAGGTGATGCAGGCGCCGCCCAGAACAAAACGATAGACCACGAACCAGAAAGGCGGGATTTCGGTCAGGGCCGTCTTCATGATCGGCCAGTTGCACCCCCAGATGAGGGTGACCATCGATAGGAGAATCAATCCCTTGCGGCGGTTTTCTGCTTCTTGTGCGGAGATCATGGGCGCCTTCTGTATCGCAAGGGGCCTAAGCTAGCCCTTATTTTCGACGCTAGCTTGGGTGGCTTTGGATGGCTGCCATGCATTGCGGGTTTCTGCCGATATCGGTAAAGTCCGGCATCATGATCAGATCCCCCGAAGAACGCCGCCGTATGATGATGGACCTGCTGGAGCGGGAGGGTCGCTTGCAGGCCGCTTCTCTTGCCGTCGATTTTGATGTCTCTGAAGACACCATCCGACGCGATCTTGCGCAACTGGCTGAAGCAGGGGTGGTGCAGCGGGTTCACGGCGGGGCGGTTCCGGCTTCGACCGGCCTTGATCCTTATCTTATCCGGCGGCGGCGGGGCGGAGATGCCAAGCGGGCGATTGCTCAGGCAGCCGCCAGCATGATCCGGGACCGGCAGATCGTTTTCCTGTCGGGCGGCACAACGCTAGAGCTGCTGGCGCGGAGTATTCCGCCCCTGATCCGGGTGACCGTGGTAACGCCCAGTGCGCCGGTCGCCATTGCCGCTGCCGATCATCCCCAGGCCGAGGTGATCATCATCGGCGGGCGGCTGGACAAAACCGATCTCGATACCGGCGGGGCGGTCGCGCTGGAGGCCTTGCGCGGTATCCGCTGCGATATGGCGTTCCTGGGGGTCTGCGGGATCGATATCGAGCTGGGCCTGACCGGCACGACCTACGAGGGGTCGGCCCTGAAACGCGCAGCTATCGCGGCGTCGGGTGAGGCTGTGGCGTTGGCGACCATCGATAAGCTCGGCGCCGCCGGTCCCTATCACGTGGACCGGATCGGTGCCGTTTCGACGCTGATCACGGAGGCTAAAGTGCCCGAAGGCCGGTTGCAGCCTTACCGCGATACCGGGCTGACGGTGGTGGCAGCTTGAGGGCCGCAAAATGAACGGTTGTCATCCCGGGACTTGATCCCGGGATCTCCACAGGGAGCCCGTCCCAACAAACCTTGTCATCCCGCATCAAGTGCGGGATGACGGTTCTTGTTTGAGGCGTTGCTAAGAGATCCCGGTGTCGAGCACCGGGATGACGACGTTTTATAACTATCCCCGCACGGCCTCATGCACCGTCTTGAGGGTCTTCAGCAGTCCGGCGGCGCTGTCCAGCGGCAGGCAGCTGGGGCCGTCGCAGAGTGCCTTGTCGGGGTCGGGGTGAAACTCCAGGAAGACGCCATCGGCGCCCGAAGCCACAGCCGCCTTGGCGATGATTGATACGCCCTCGCGCCGCCCGCCCGTCGACGCACCGGCCGTGCGCGGATCTGCGCCAGGAAGCTGCACCGCGTGGGTCGCGTCGATCGTGACCGGCACCCCCAGGCGCTGCATCTCGCCGATGCCCAGCATATCGACGATCAGATTATTGAAACCGAAGGAGCTGCCGCGCTCGCACAGGATGATGTCGAGGTCGGGGGCGGCTTCGCGGGCCTTAGTGATGATGTTCTTGCAGTCCCAGGGGGCCAGGAACTGCGCCTTCTTGACGTGCAGCCAGCCACCGGCGGCCTTGGTCGCGCGAGCGGCTGCTACCACAAGGTCCGTCTGGCGGCACAGGAACGCCGGGATCTGCACGATATCGGCAACGGCGGCCACGGCTTCGGCCTGGTAAGGCTCGTGGATGTCGGTTGCGATAGGAACGTTCAACTGGCGCTTCACTTCGGCCAGCATTGCAAGGCCGTCTTCCAACCCAGGGCCGCGATAGCTGGTGATGGAGGAGCGGTTGGCCTTGTCGAAGCTGGCCTTGAACATGAACGGCAGGCCGAGATCGCGGGTGATATCCTGCAGTTGGCGGCCGACCGTCAGGGCGAGATCGAGATTCTCCAGCACGTTGATCCCGGCAATCACCGCCAGCGGCTGGCCGGATCCCAGCGCGATATTCCAACGTTTCAGCTGCACGACGGCCATCTTCTGCCCCTCAAGATTAAACGAAGTCGGCATCCTTTAGCCTAGGCGCTGCCCCGTGTCACCAGCCGGAACCCGAGGTCGAGCGGCGCCGGTGCGGAACCGCCGCCCATCAGCTCAAGCAGGCGCAGCGCCGCTTCGCGCCCAACCTCATAGCGCGGGGTGGCAATGGTGGTGAGGCCGGGGTTGATCCAGGCGGAGGCAGCGAGATCGTTGAAGCCCACAACGGCAAGATCCTTCGGCACATCCATGCCGCGCCGCTGCGCCTCGAAAACCACCCCCTGCGCCACGTCGTCATTGTTGCAGAAGAGCGCGTCCAGCTTCATGCCGCTGGCCAGGATCTGGGTCAGAAGCTCGCCGCCGCGCCCGACCGAGGAGCGGCCCGGATCTGTGATCTCCAGATCCGTGTTATAGAGACCATGGGCCTGCATCGAGGCGCGCCAGCCGTCCCGGCGGAGCAGCGTGCGATGGTCGAGCTGGGTGGCGAGGAAGCCGATGCGGCGATAGTTGCGGCCGATCAGATAATCCGCCATCGCCGTGGCCGCCGCCGTCTGGGAAAAACCGACGGTGGGCGGGGCGGGCTGGTTCGGCGCCGGTAGCTCCATCATATGCACGCGCGGCAGGCGCAGGGTTTCCAGGCGCAGCTTCACGGCTTCGGTCTGCTGCAGGCCCGTCAGCAGCAGGCCACCCGGTCCGAAGGCGAGGTAGGTATCGAGCATCCGCGCTTCATCATCGGCATCATAGCCGGTGTCGCCGATCAGGATCTGATAGCCCTTGGGCTGCAGAACCTCGCGGATGCCGCGTAGGGTCTCCACGAACACTTCGTTGGTGAGGGAGGGGACCAGGACCGCTACCAGCAGGGGGCGGGCAGAGGCCAGCGCACGCGCCGCGCCATTCGGCACATAACCAAGCTCGGCAATCGCGGCGACGATCCGGTCGCGCAGATCGGCGGAAACCTTGCCGGGATCGTTCAGCACACGGCTGACGGTAATGCTGGAGACGCCTGCAGCCGAAGCCACATCGGCCAGCGTGACCCGGCCCGCACCGCGCCTGCGTCGGGGCAGGGAAGATGTAGCTGGCGCCATGGCGTTACCTCCTTCTTGACAAGACCTTAAATGTGAGCGCTAACTTCCTGTCGGGAAGAAACGCGAAAACGCGCCACAAGAATATAAAGAATGATAGCGCTAACAGAAAAAGAATTCAAGGGCATACTCATCATCATGGGTGTGTGCGGATGCGGCAAAAGCCGGGTCGGTGGCGATCTGGCGGCGAAGCTGGGCGTCCGCTTCATCGAAGGGGATGATTTCCACCCTGCGGCCAACCGCGCCAAGATGGCAGCGGGCCAGCCGCTGGATGATGAGGATCGCTGGCCCTGGCTTGACCGGCTGGCGGGCGAGCTTGCGTCGGCGGTCGAAGCCGGGCAGGGGGCGGTGCTGGCCTGCTCGTCCCTGAAGCGCCGCTATCGCGATCGTCTGCGGAGCGGCGCGGGACAGGCAGTCTTCGTCCACCTGGATGGCGCGCGGGCGGTGATCGCCGAGCGTCTCGGGTCGCGTCAGGGGCATTTCATGGCGCCATCGCTGCTGGACTCGCAACTGGCTGCCCTGGAGCCTCTCCAAGCGGACGAGGCGCATGTGATTGTCCGGGTCGAAGATCCGGTGGAGATTGCTGTGGCGGGTCTGGTGGCTCGCTTTGGTGGAGATAACGAGGCGGCGATAAAGACCGCTTAAGGCAAACTAAGGGGGGAACAGCGATGACAGGCATCGCCGATGGAGTAACCCGCTGGGTGGAGCGCCTGATGGCGCTTTCCCTGGCCGTGATGGTGGTGCTGACGTTCGCCAACGTCGTGCTGCGCTATGTCTTCAACTCCGGCTATGCCGGGGCGGAGGAAATCAGCCGTCTGGCGTTCGTCTGGCTGATCTTCCTGGGCACCGTGATTGCCCATAAGCGGAACGAGCATCTGGGCATGACGATGGTCCAGAAGAAGCTGTCGCCGATGCTGCGCCGCGTCTGCGCCGTCATCTGCCATGTCGCGATGCTCTATGGCATCTGGCTCTTCGCCTCGGGTTCCTGGACCCAGATCAAGGTCGGCGCCAAGCAGATCGCCCCGGTCACCGGCTATTCCATGGCCCTGATGCCCTTGGCGGGTTTCGTGTGCGCCATCGTGCTGTTCCTGCTCGTGATCCTCAATCTCGTCCGCATCTTCATCGCCAGCCCGAAAGCCTATGTGCCGGGTGAGGGCGAAGAAGACCTCTTCCAGGAAACTTGATCCATGACCATCGTTATTTTCCTGGTGGCACTGTGCGGCCTAATGGCCATGGGCATGCCGATCGCCTATTCGCTGATGCTGACCGGCGTCGCGCTGATGGTTTACCTCGACTTCTTCGATGCCCAGCTCGTCGCCCAGAATCTGCTGAATGGCGCCGACAGCTTCCCGCTGATGGCCGTGCCTTTCTTCATGCTGGCGGGCGAGGCAATGAACGCGGGCGGCATGTCGCGCCGGATCGTGCATCTGTCGGTCACCTGCGTCGGCCATATCCGCGGCGGTCTCGGCTATGTCGCCATCGTGGCGGCGATCATCCTGGCCTCGCTCTCGGGGTCAGCGATTGCCGATACGGCGGCGCTGGCGACCTTGCTGATGCCGATGATGCGCGACAATGGCTATCCGGTGAACCGTTCGGCGGGTCTGCTCGCCTCGGGCGGTATCATCGCGCCGATCATTCCGCCCTCGATGCCTTTCATCATCTATGGCGTCGCGACCAATACCTCGATCAGCGCGCTCTTCATCTCCGGTATCGTGCCGGGTCTGATCATGGGTGCGGGTCTGGTGGTTGCCTGGAAGCTCTCGATCCGTGGGGTCGACCTGCCGCAGCCGCCAAGGGCTTCCTGGGCCGAACGCGGCAAGGCGCTGAAAGACAGCCTGTGGGCGCTGGCCCTGCCGGGCATCATCATCGGCGGCCTGCGGTTCGGCATTTTTACCCCGACCGAGGCAGCAGTGGTGGCAGCGGTCTATGCGCTGTTCGTCGGCACCTTCGTCTATCGCGAGCTGCCCTGGGGCAAGCTGGTGGAGGTGATGACCCATGCCGCGCGCTCGACCGCGACCATCATGTTCCTCTGCGCGGCGGCGACCGTATCGTCCTACATGATCACCCTGGCCGATGTGCCTGCCGACATCATCAAGATGCTCGAGCCGATCATGGATGATCCCAAGCTGCTGATGCTGGCGATGATGGTGCTGCTGTTCGCGGTCGGCACGGCGATGGACCTGACGCCGACGATCCTGATCCTTGGCCCGGTGCTGGCGCCGGTCGCGGTCAAAGCAGGCATCGATCCGGTCTATTTCGGGCTGATGTTCATCCTCAACGGGGCCATCGGCCTCATCACGCCCCCGGTCGGCACGGTGCTGTCGGTCGTAGGGGCGGTTACCAAGATCGGCATGGACCGAGCAACGACGGGCGTGTGGCCGTTCCTACTGGCCTACACGATCATCATGTTCTTCTTCGTCTTTGTGCCGGAGATCGTCACCGTACCGCTGCGGTGGATGCTCTAGACCCCAAAAAGCGGGCTATCCAAAAGACCAACAGGAGGGAACTACCATGAAGCGTACGATCATTAGCCTGGGTGTTGCCGCCGTCGCCCTGATGGCAGCGCTACCGGCAGCCGCCGAAATCAAGCCGCGCATCATCCGCTTTGGCTATGGCCTGAATGAAGACAGCCTGCAGGGCCGCGGCGCCCGTCACTTCGCCGAAGAACTGGCGAAGGCAACCGGCGACAAGCATAAGGTGCGCACCTTCGGCGCCGCCACGCTGGGCTCGGACATGCAGATGCAGAACGCCCTGGCGGGCGGCGCCCAGGAAATGATGGTCGGCTCGACCGCCACCCTGGTCGGCCTCGTCAAGGAATTCGGCGTCTGGGATCTGCCGTTCCTGTTCAACAATGAAAAGGAAGCCGACGCCGTTCTCGACGGTCCCTTCGGTCAGAAGCTGCTGGATAAGCTGGCGGAAAAGGACCTGATCGGTCTGGTCTATTGGGAAAACGGCTTCCGCAACATGACCAACACCAAGCGGCCGATCAATTCGGTCGAAGACTTGAAGGGCATCAAGCTGCGCGTCATGCAGAACCCGGTGTTCCTGGATGTCTTCAATGGCGTTGGCGCCAATGCCGTGCCGCTGGCCTTCTCGGAACTCTTCTCGGCACTGGAAACCAAGGCGGTCGATGGGCAGGAAAACCCGGTCACGACCATCGAAAGCTCCAAGTTCTACGAAGTGCAGAAGTATCTGTCGCTCACCAAGCACGTCTACAGCCCGTGGATCATGATGGCGTCGAAGACCTTCTGGGACAAGCTGGATGCCGACGAAAAGGCTGCCATCATGAAGGCCGCTGTTTCGAGCCGCGAGTTCGAGCGTAAGGACAGCCGTGAATCCACCGAGAAGTCGATGGTGTTCCTGAAGTCCAAGGGCATGCAGATCAACGAAGTTTCGGCCGCTGAAACCGACCGCATGCGTGCGGCGGTGAAGCCGATCCTCGACAAGGTGAAGGCCGACATCGGTGCCGCGACCATCGCCGAACTGGATGCCGAAATCGCCAAGGTCCGCAAGTAGGCTTGTTGGCTTTAACGGCTTGGGCGGGAGAGCGATCTCCCGCCCTTTTTCATTCTGCGGTATGATCGGGCCATGACACCCCAGATCCTCATCGTGGGCGCAGGCCCCTCCGGCCTCGTTCTGGCGCTCAATCTCGCGCGCCAGGGCGTGGCGTTCCGTATCGTCGACAAGGGCGAGGGGCCGGGCGCGACCTCACGGGCGCTGGCCGTCCATGCGCGGACGCTGGAATTCTATCGCCAGCTTGGCATCGCGGACCGGATTGTCGAGGCGGGGATCCTGCTCGATCACTTCGATCTGCGCGTCAAAGGGCGGAAGGTCGCCATGGCGCCGCTGGGCGCCATGGGGCAGGGCATCAGCCCCTATCCCTTTATCCTGGGTCTGCCGCAGGATGTGCATGAGCAGATCCTGATCGAGACCCTGGCCAGCCTGGGTATCACCGTCGAACGCCGCACAGCGCTGACCGGTTTCACGCAGCTGGCGACGGGCGTGCGTGCCACCCTCCATGGCCCGGCAGGCGAGGAGACTCTGGAGGTTGAGTATGTGGCGGGGTGCGATGGTGCCAGCAGCGCCGTGCGCCATCAGCTTGGCATCGGGTTTCCGGGCGGAACCTATGATCAGGTGTTTTTTGTCGCCGATGTGGATGCAGAGGGCGATCTGCCCGACAACGCTCTGACCGTCAGCCTCAATAGCGAAGGCTTCTGCCTGGTGCTGCCCGTGCGCCAGACGGGTGCCCAGCGGGTAATCGGCATGGTGCCCCAGGCCAGGGAGAAGCAGGAGAGCTTCACCTTCGAGGATGTGGCTCTTGAGGCCGCCCGCGATACGGGGCTGACCATCGGCAAGCTTCATTGGTTTTCGACCTACCATGTGCATCACCGGGTGGCGGAAAGCTTCCGCGTGGGCCGGGTGTTCCTGGCGGGGGACGCGGGACATATCCACAGCCCGGCAGGCGGGCAGGGCATGAATACCGGCATCGGGGACGCCATGAACCTCGCCTGGAAGCTGTCGGCGGTGGTCAAAGGGCAGGCGAAGTCGGAAATCCTCGATACCTATGTCCAGGAGCGCATGGCTTTTGCCCAGGTGCTGATCGCGACCACAGATCGGGCTTTCCGCTTCGTTGCCACGCGCGCCTGGTGGGGATCTCTCTGGCGCACGCTTGTGGTTCCCTATCTGGCGGCTGTGCTGACCCGCCTGAAGCCTGTCCTGCGTTTCGCTTTCCGCACGGTCTCCCAGACCGCCATCGAGTATCGGGATAGCAAACTGTCGAGCGGTGGGGCCGGGCAGGTGAAGGCGGGCGACCGGCTGCCTTGGGTCGAGAGCGCGGCCAATGATGCGCCACTGACCGCGCGGGACTGGCAGATCCATGTCTATGGCGAGGCGGGGGAGCCGCTTGGGGCGGCGGCAGGCGATCTGCCGATCCACGCCTTTGCCTGGAGTGATGCCCTGGGGGCGGCGGGCTTTGCCCGGGATGCGATTTATCTGGTGCGTCCCGACGGCTATATCGGCTTCGCCACTCTGGGCCAGAGCGAGTCGGCTTGCCGGGCATTGCAGGACTATCTGAAGCGGTGGGGGATCAGGGGCGTATCCCAGGAAGATCCGTCATCCCGGACCTGATCCGGGATCTTGTGTGGCCGGGCCGCTACATCTACCTCTCGCGTCATCCTTATCTGTTGCGGTCTGTTTCTGAGAGAGCAGAC